>WASQ01000048.1:13243-79873 GCA_009712185.1 Telmatospirillum sp.
CCCGCCCCGCGCCGCCCCCCCCCCCCCCCCCCCCCCCCCCCCGGTTCCGCGGCGGACCGCTCCATGACCCAGGATACGCTCTCTCCTCCCCTGATCGAGTTCCGGTCCGTTCACAAACATTACGGCACGGTCCCGGTCATCCGGGGGATCGACCTCACCATCCGGCGGGGCGAGGTGGTGGTGATCTGCGGTCCCTCCGGGTCGGGAAAGTCGACGCTGATCCGGCTCGTCAACGGGCTGGAGCGTCTGTCGGCGGGCGACATCCTGATCGACGGGCAAAGCACGGCGGGGCTGGACGGCGCCGCCCTCCGGCGTCTCAGAACCCGGATCGGTTTCGTGTTCCAGCAGTTCAATCTCTACGGCCATCTGACCGCCGCCGCCAATATCGCGCTCGCCCCGCGCAAGGTCCTGGGTCTGACGGACGCCGAGGCCTTCAGGGCGGCTGCAACGCTTCTGGAACGCGTCGGGCTGGGCGACAAGGGCGATCGGTATCCCTCCCAGTTGTCGGGGGGGCAGCAGCAGCGCGTCGCCATCGCCCGGGCTCTGGCCATGCGTCCGGAAATCCTCCTGTTCGATGAGCCGACCTCGGCGCTCGACCCCGAAATGATCGGCGAGGTGCTGGCGGTCATGCGGTCGCTCGCGGAAAGCAAGATCACGATGGTGGTCGTCACCCACGAGATGGGCTTCGCCCGCGAACTGGCCGACCGGGTCGTTTTTCTCGATGAGGGCGTCGTGCTGGACGATGCTCCGCCGGAGAGGTTCTTCGGCGCCACCGGACATCCCCGCGCGAAGCGCTTCCTCAGTCAGCTCCTGTCGCCGCTCCACCAGGTCGGCGGGTGATGGGATTTCATCTGGACTGGTCCGGCGTCCTCGCCGGTGCCCCTCTCCACTGGCTGGTCACCGGGCTGGTGACGACCCTGGCCGTCACGCTGGCGGCCAGTCTGCTGGCAACGGTGCTGGCGGTGGGGCTGCTCGGACTCAGGGTCGCGGACAACCGGCTGGCCCGCGGGGCCGCGCGGACGATCGTCGCGCTGTTTCGCGATACCCCGTTGCTTGTCCAGATCCTGTTCTGGTATTTCGCGGCCTTCGGTCTGTTGCCCGGAGGCGTCCGCGACTGGATCAACGCCGACCATCCCTGGGCGGTGCTGCCCGCGAATGTGCCGTTGATCAGTCCGGAATTCCTGGCCGCCACCTGGGGCCTCGGCGTGTTTTCCGCCGTCTTTATCGCCGAGGAGATCAGGGCCGGGCTTCAGGCGCTGTCCCCCGGGCAGCGCGAGGCCGCTCTCAGCCAGGGATTCGGGCATTGGTCGGCGCTCTATCATGTTTTGTTGCCGCAGGCCCTCGCCAATGCCTACCAGCCCACGGTGGGGCAGTATCTCAATCTGATGAAGCTGTCCTCCCTCGCCACCGCGATCGGGCTGGCGGAGATCACCTATCAGGTGCGCCAGATCGAAAGCTTCAACGCCCATGCGGTGGAGGCCTTCGCCGCCGGGACGCTGCTCTATCTGCTGCTGGGGGTCGTCCTCGGCCGCCTGCTGCTCGCCATCGGGCCGTCCGGTGCCGGGGGGCGGACGTCGGAGGAGCGGCAAGCCGATGCGCGGCCGGCCGGGGAGGGGCGTCATGGACTTTGATCCCGGCGTCATCACCCGCAATCTGTCCTATCTGCTTTGGGGGCGCCTGGCCGAGGGGGATCCGGGCGGATTGCTGCTGACCATTCTGATGGCGGTCTCCGCCGGGGCGCTGGCCCTGGTCGCAGGGGTGGGGTTCGCGCTGGCGGCGTGGCGCTGTCCCGGCACGATCCGCCGGCTGTTGTTCCTGTCGGCGGACCTGATCCGCGGCATTCCGCTGATCTTCATCATTTTCTGGCTCTATTTCCTGCTGCCGGCGCTTCTCGGGGGCGATGTTCCGGGCGCCGCCCCGGTCATTCTGGCCCTGGCCTGGTTCTCCTCGGCGGCGGTGATGTACAGCACCCTGGCGGGCCTGGAGGCGCTTCCCAAAGGCCAGCGAGAGGCGGCGCTGGCCTCCGGGCTGTCGGAGGGGCAGGCTCTGCGCTGGGTGCTGCTGCCGCAGACCCTTCGCAATGTCATGCCGTCCTATGTCGCCCTGCTGGTCTCGCTGGTGAAGGACACGTCCCTGGCCTTCATCGTCAATGTGACGGAGCTGTCGACGCTGGCCGGGCAGGTCAACAACCGAACCCAGCTCTATCCCATGGAGATCTTTCTGTTCACGGCGGCGCTTTATTTCCTGCTCTGCCGTGCGGTCTCCCTGGCCGGCGGCCGGCTGGCGCGGTTGCGGCATTGAGGGGCGCCGGTTTTTGCCGGTCCCCGTCTGCCGGTCCTGGCGCGGCGGGATGGGGCGTGCCATAAGTGCTGTCATGATGTCCTCATCCGCATCCTCGCCGCTCCGGCGGCTCGTTGTCTGCGCCGACGACTATGGCATTTCGCCCGCCGTCAGCGCGGGTATCCGCGAACTCGTGGTCAACGGCCGGCTGTCCGCCACCGGGGCCATGACCTCCATGCCCTCCTGGCCGGCCGAGGCGCCGGCCCTGCGGGAGCTTCAGGGGCAGGTCAGCGTCGGACTGCATCTGACCCTGACCGACCAGACGGCCCTGGGGCCCATCCCCGGGTTGGCGCCCACGGGACGGTTGCCCCGGTTGCCCGACCTGTTCAAGGCGGCGTTCTCGGGCCGGATCGATCCCGATCTGGTGGCGATCGAACTGGAACGCCAGCTCGATTCCTTCGAATCCTGTTTCGGCCGTTCGCCCGACTTCGTCGACGGCCATCAGCATGTTCATCTGCTGCCCGGCATTCGCCGCGCTGTGCTGGGACTGTTCGGGCGTCGCCTCGATCCGTCGCGCTGCTGGTTGCGTGACTGCACCGACGGCTGGATGAGGATCGCGGCGCGCGGTCAGGCGGCCAAGGCCGGATTCGTCGCGGCGCTGGGACTGCCGTGGTCGCTGGCCGCGAAACGCGCCGCCATTCCCGTCAACCGGGGTTTTTCCGGGTTCTACGATCCCGCCCGGACACCGTTCATCCACAGTCTGGGACGGATGGTGAAGGGGGCCGGCGACGGCCATCTTTTGATGATTCATCCCGGGCATGTCGATGCCGGCCTTGTCGCCTGCGACAGCCTGACCACGCCCCGCGAGGCGGAATGGGCGCTGCTGGCCACCGATGATTTTCCCGCCCGGCTGGCGTCCCTCGGGTTCGTTGTCGCGGAACCCGGCTTTCCCGGTTGACGGGGGCGGGGAAAAGCTGTCAAACCCCGGCTCCATGAAAGTGGATGCCTTCGATTTCGAACTCCCGCGCGAAGCGATCGCCGACCGGCCCGCCTCCCCCCGGGATTCCGCCCGCCTGCTCCGGGTCCGCGAGAACGGACTGGCCGATTGCTGTGTGCGCGATCTGCCGGAGCTGCTGTCTCCCGGCGATCTCATGGTCTTTAACGATACCCGGGTCATTCCGGCCCGCCTCAAAGGGCGGCGCGGCACCGCCGGCATCGAGGTGACGCTGCATATGCCGGAAGGCGACGACCGCTGGCGCGCCTTCGCCCGGCCCGCCAAGAAGCTGGCGGTGGGAGACCGGCTGGAGTTCACTGCGGATTTTTCGGCCGAGGTGACGGAGAAGGGGGACGCCGGCGAGGTGCTGCTGACCTTCGACCGGGGGGGCGCCCTGTTGATGGCCGCGCTCGAGACCCACGGCATCATGCCCCTGCCGCCTTACATCAAACGGCCGGATGGCGCCGATGATCGCGACCGCGAGGATTACCAGACCGTCTATGCCCGCGAGCCGGGCGCGGTGGCGGCGCCGACCGCCGGTCTGCATTTCACGCCGGAGCTTCTGGCGGCGCTTGACCACCGTGGCGTCGGCCGGGTGACGCTGACCCTCCATGTCGGGGCCGGCACTTTCCTTCCGGTCAAGGTGGAGGATACGCGCGACCACCATATGCATTCCGAGCGCGGCCATGTGGACGCCGCCACGGCGGAACGGATCAATGCCGTCCGCGCCGCCGGCGGAAAGATCGTGGCGGTGGGCACCACCTCGCTCCGGCTGCTGGAAAGCGCGGCGGACGAAAGCGGGCGGATGCGGGCCTTCAGCGGCAAGACCGATATTTTCATCACGCCCGGATACCGGTTCCGGGTCGTCGACCGCCTGATGACCAATTTCCATCTGCCCCGGTCCACCCTGTTCATGCTGGTATCGGCACTGGCCGGGCTGGATCGCATGAAGGCCGCCTACGCCCACGCGATCGCCGGGGGCTATCGCTTTTATTCCTATGGCGACACGTCGCTCTTGGACCGCATCGAGGAGGCATGACCATGGCCGCATTCGGATACCGCCTGATCGCCCGCGATGGCCGCGCCCGCCTGGGCGAGGTCACCACCGCCCATGGCGTGATCGAAACCCCCGCCTTCATGCCGGTCGGTACGGTCGGCACCGTCAAGGCGATGATGCCGGAATCGGTGGCCGCGACCGGGGCCCGGATCATCCTCGGCAATACCTATCATCTCATGTTGCGTCCCGGCGCCGAGCGGGTGGCCAGAATGGGCGGGCTGCATCGCTTCATGAACTGGCCGGGACCGATCCTGACCGATTCCGGAGGCTTCCAGGTGATGAGCCTCGCCAAGCTCCGGACCATGACCGAGGAGGGTGTGACCTTCCAGTCCCATCTGGACGGCAGCCGGCACATGCTGAGTCCCGAGCGGTCGATGGAGATCCAGCGGTTGCTCGATTCCAACATCACCATGTGCCTCGACGAATGCACCGCCTTTCCGGCGACCCCGGATGAGGCGGCGGCGTCCATGCGCCTGTCCATGCGCTGGGCGCGCCGGTCCCGCGACGCCTTTGTCGAACGACCCGGCTACGGATTGTTCGGGATCGTCCAGGGCAGCGTCTATCCCGATCTGCGGGCCGAATCCGCCGCCGCCCTGCGGGAGATCGGTTTCGACGGCTATGCCGTGGGCGGACTGGCCGTCGGCGAGGGACAGTCCGAGATGTTCCGTATTCTGGATGTGACCACGCCGCTGCTGCCGGAAGACCGCCCGCGCTATCTGATGGGTGTCGGCAAGCCGGCCGATCTGGTGGGCGGCGTGATGCGCGGCGTCGACATGTTCGACTGCGTGATGCCGACCCGGTCGGGACGCACCGGTCAGGCCTTCACCCGTCGGGGCACCGTCAATATCCGCAATGCCCGCCACCAGGACGATCCGCGGCCGCTGGATGAGGTCTGCGGTTGTCCCGCCTGCCGTCAGTACAGCCGGGCTTATCTGCATCACCTTGCCAAGGCCGAGGAGGTGCTGGGCCTGATGCTGATGACCTGGCACAACCTGTATTACTATCAGGATCTGATGCGGGGCCTGCGTCAGGCCATCGCCGACCGGCGCCTGGACCAGTTCGCCGCCGAATTCGCCGCCCTCCAGGAGGCGGGTGACATCGATCCGCTTTGACGGGGACCTGCCATGTCCGAGACGATTTATGATTCCCTGACCCAGCTTGGCGGGCGCGCCGCCATTCCGGACTCGCCCGATCAGGCGGTTCTTGAAACCGTGCGCAATCCGCAGCCGGGAACGGCCTATCTGGTGCGGTTCACGGCGCCGGAGTTCACATCGCTCTGCCCCATTACCGGCCAGCCCGATTTTGCCCATCTGGTCATCGACTATGTGCCGGACGAGCTGCTCGTGGAAAGCAAGTCGCTGAAACTGTTCCTGGCGAGCTTCCGCAATCATGGCGCCTTCCACGAGGACTGCACGGTCTCGATCGGCAAAAGGCTGGTGGACGCCCTGTCCCCCCTGTGGCTGCGAATCGGGGGCTACTGGTTTCCGCGCGGCGGCATTCCGATCGACGTGTTCTGGCAGACCGGCGCCCCGCCGGATGGTCTGTGGCTGCCCGACCAGGGGGTCGCCCCCTACCGTGGGCGCGGTTAGCGCCCATGGGGGCCGCCCCCGTCCTTGCCGGCCCCGTCCCTGCCGGCCCCGTCCCTGCCGGACCGGAGGGGATGGCGCCTGAGCTGAAGGAGGAAATCCGGGCCAAGGCGTTGGAGGTCGGGTTCGCCACCGCCCGTTTCACGCGCGCGGCTCCGGTCGCGGGCGCGGCGCGGGATCTGGCCGGCTATCTGGAGGCCGGTTGCCATGGCGACATGGGCTGGATGGCGGAGCATGCCGACCGCCGCGGCTCGCCGCAGGTTTTGTGGGCCGGGGCGCGCAGCATCGTCGTCCTCGGGGAAAACTACGGGCCCGGGCGCGACCCTCTCGCCTCGCTGGGGGCGGCCGATCGCGGCCATATCAGCGTCTACGCCCGGGGTCGCGACTATCACGATGTTCTAAAAAAGCGCCTCAAGACGCTTGCCCGCTGGATGGTCGAGCGGTGCGGCGGCGAGGTCAAGGTATTCACCGATACCGCGCCGGTGATGGAAAAGCCGCTGGCCGGCCGGTCGGGCCTCGGCTGGCAGGGGCGCCATACCAACCTGGTCTCACGCCAGTTCGGATCCTGGCTGTTCCTGGGCGAGATCTTCACCACTCTGGAGATCGAGCCCGATCCGCCGATGGTCAATCACTGCGGACAGTGCCGGTCCTGTGAGACCGCCTGTCCCACCGGAGCGCTGGCGGACGGGCGCATCGATCCCAGGCGCTGTATTTCCTATCTCACCATCGAGAGCAAGGGGCATATTCCGGCCGGACTCCGCCCGCTGATCGGCAACCGGATCTATGGCTGCGACGACTGCCTCGCCGTCTGTCCCTGGAACAAATTCGCGAGCCCGACCGGTGAACCCGCCTATCTGCCGCGCGCTGAACTGATGGCTCCCCGTCTTGCCGACCTCGCCCAACTGGACGCCAGCGGATTCCGAGAGTTGTTTTCCGGCTCGCCGATCAAACGCATCGGGCGTGACCGGTTCGTCCGCAATGTCCTGATCGCGATCGGCAACAGTCCGGATGCCGGCATGGCCGCCGTCGCGATCCGGTTGGTGGCGGACCCGTCGCCGCTGGTCCGGGGCGCGGCCGCCTGGGCGGTCCGCCGCCTTCTGCCGTCCGATGCCGCCGGCCGCCTCGCGATCATCCGTCTTGGCGTGGAAAGCGACCCGGACGTCCGGACGGAATGGGTGAATTGAACACCCCAATATGTGTTTGAGAGGAAATTACCCCTGTTTCGGATCCGGGATTTGGACTGCCGGGGGACGCGTGCTACCATTACTTTTGCACGCTCTGATGCAAGGGTGTCATGATCGATGAACGAGCAGCTGCAGAAGGTCCGGGGACAGCCGGCCCGACGGAAGGAAATCATCGATGCCGCCCGCGCTCTCGCCGCCGAGGAGGGATGGCCCGCAGTCACCTTGCGCGCTATCGCCGCGCGGATCGGCTGCAGCGCCCCGGCGATTTATCAGTATTTCCAGGATAAGGACGCGCTTTTATCCGCCCTGGCGGCGACCGGCCGCGAGGAGATGAACCGCGCCCTTGAGGCCGCCGCCACTGGAGATCATGGTCCGGCCAAACGGTTGCGCGCGATGCTGCGGGCTCTCTGGGACTTTTCGATCGACAACCGTGAGCTGTTCGCGGTGATGGTCGGAATCGACGGACTGGCGGCTCACCGGGATGCCGCGGGGGGGGGGGGCGCCCCCCCCCCCCCCCGCCCTGACCCGCGCAGCGGCCGAATTGCTGTCCAAACATGATGGGCATGAGAGTCCCCAGGATCTGGCGGACCGCCTGTTCGCAACCGCAAACGGTTTCATCGGCCTGGCGGCCGGTGGCGCTTTCCCGGAGGGGGTGGAGCAGGCATCCGAACTGTTCGCCCGCACAATCGACGCTCTGTTGAAGGATATCCGGCGCTGACGCGCCCCTCCCGTCGGGCGGCCTCTAACGATCCTGGGGCCTCCCGCGGATTGGTCTGAAGCCGTTCCCGCCTCACTCCGTAAACCGTGCCGCCTCACTCCGTTCGAGGGCAGCCGTCTGCGGTCCCGCATTCCGGGCCGCGATCCCGTGGCCGGTTTGGCGACAAGACCGGCGCCGATGAGGACATCCGCAATCAGACCAGACCGCGACGGGACGAGCCCGTCACGGTCCGCTGTGACATGCGAACTCTGCGCCGCCGGTCCGACCGCGCCGGCATTCCGGGCGGCATCCCGCCCGGACGTGACGGCAACCCGGTCCCCACAGGCCTTCTGTTCCCGGCGACATTATGCATCGCCCCGGTCTCCGCCATGCCGGCGGAGCCATGGTCAGTCTCCGGTCGGATCACTCGACCGCTTCGGAGGCCAGGACACGGGCCAACTGGCTCAACGCTTCCTGATGCCGTTCGTTGACGATGCTCGAGAAGTTGCGCGCCAACTCAAGACACATGCGCTGACGGGGGGACAGGTCGTTCCCGCGGTCACTGCTGAGGCCTTCGAAGAAGTAACCGACCGGCACACCCAGAACCTGGGCGATCTCGTGAAGCCGGCCTGCCGAGATGCGGTTGATGCCGCGCTCGTACTTGTGAGCCTGTTGATAGGTGACACCGATCAGGTCAGCCATCTGCTGCTGCGAGAAGCCCAGCATAATCCGGCGTTCCCTGATCCTGGCCCCGACGTAGCGGTCGGTGTCATTCGCTCTGTTGAGCGTTCTCGTCGGTTTCTTTTCGTCTGCTGTCGGCATGATTCTGATACTTGTTCCTGTTTGGTCCCCTTCGCAGGGGTTGGGGGAGCTGGTTTTTTTCGACTTGTAGGAAATTGATTATGCGGAAATCGCGCTCCGATCAACAAATTATTTGATGTTGCCCAATTGTTCCGCGCTAAAATTTGTCGCAAATTTCGATAATTTGTTCGTAAATGAACATCGTTCTTTATTTCCGGGCCACCCGAACGTTTGCGGGGCACGCGCCAAATAAGAGAAATTCTTGTGTCCGCGCTGGATCTTCCGGTTCAATCTTGACGAAAGAGGTCAGCGATCCGGAACTGCCATAAACTCTC
Source organism: Telmatospirillum sp. (assembly GCA_009712185.1). Lineage (GTDB taxonomy): Bacteria > Pseudomonadota > Alphaproteobacteria > Rhodospirillales > Magnetospirillaceae > Telmatospirillum. The sequence goes on from WASQ01000048.1 coordinate 22,178, forward strand.
GGAAACCAACGGTGGTGCGGCTTTTCGGCCGTCCTTCGATGGTCCTATGTCTTAAGCAATATAGCTCGTCCGGTCTCACCCGCAGTGGCGACAGGATCCTGTCCGGCGCCGGAACGCTATCCCGCGACTTTGTCTTAATCCAATGACAGTTGCAACAAAATTACACCGTAAGGCGTATCATGTCGGACGATCTATAACGAAACCACACGTTGAGACTGGCTTCCGGGAGGGGCGGCGGGTGCGGGGGGTCCGCGAGGGGCGCGCGGCGGGCGCCGGAAGTGCGGGAATGGTGCGGGCCGGGAGGGCCGCCCGTGTGGAGCGAGGGGCGGGGGCGGACTGGAGGATCCTGCCGGCCGCCCCTTGGACGGGCGCGCCGGCCGGGTCCCCGGATGGTCATTTCTTCGCTTTGGTCAGTTCGTCAATCTGCTTCTGCATGGTGTTGAGCCTGCCCTGAAGCTCGGTGACCAGAGCGGCGGAAGGCTCGGTGCCGGTCTCCGGCGGCCGGTCGGTGGATGGCGCGGCGGCTCCGCCCGGTCCGGAATAGAAGGGGGTGAACATCTTCATCGCATTCTCGAAGAAGGCGATGTTCTGTTTGTTCATTTCTTCCAGAGGATTGAAGGGAAACAGGCCGCCCAGCGTCTGTTCGACATATTGGCGCATCTGGGCCTCGTTCCTGAGGAACGCCTGCATGCTGTATTCCAGGTACCGGGGCACCAGTCCGCCAAGCGAATCGCCGTAAAAGCTGATCAGTTGGCGAAGGAACGGGATCGGCAGCAGATTCTGGCCGTCCTTGCTTTCTTCCTCGACGATGATCTGGGTCAGGACGGACCGCGTGATGTCCTCTCCCGTCTTGGCGTCGAAAACCACGAAATCCGTATTGTCTTTCACCATCTGACAAAGATGGTCGAGCGTCACATAGCTGCTCGTCGCGGTGTTGTACAGCCGGCGGTTGGCGTACTTCTTAATCGTGATTGGCGCGGTGTTATTGTTCATTGGCTTTCTATTCCCTCGCTGCGGCCCCCGGGCACTGTAACAGAAATTTCCAGGTTTATAATGCCTTGCAGCATAATAACCGTTCCCGTCCCGGTTCCAAGTGACGTTCCATGGGAAATTTCATCCGAAAATTTGTCCCCGCGGTCTCGTTTCCGCTCCATCCGGGCAACCCGCGCGGGTTGTCCGTCCCGGAAAACCGGTCCACCGACCTTCTCCCCCCTTCTCCCTTCTCCCTCTCCCATATCGTTGGGCGCGCGACGTGCCGGCGCGATATCGGTTCCTCCGGCCCGCCGCTGTGTCGCGCGTTGGCCCCGATTGGCGGATGACGCCCCCGGCTGTCGCTGGTCAACCGGCGGGGCCGCCGCTATACTTTTTCCATGACGGACACGCCGGATCTCGAACAACTCGCACGCCGCTATCTCGATCTCTGGCAGGAACAGACGGCGGCGATCATCACCGACCCGGCAACCGCCGAGGCCATGGGCCGGGCCTATGCCCTGTTCGGCCGGGGGCTGGCCGCTTTCGGCGAGACCGCGGCCAGAACCGGACCGGCAACTGAGGGGGCGACCGAGACAACCGATCATGCCGATGCCGCTTCCGACCGATCCTCCCCCGCCGCGGCCGGGTCCGCGCCCCCTGCTGATGCATCTGCTGGAACAGGCCCTGCTGACGGCGGGCTCGCAGATCGCGTTGCCCGCCTTGAGGAACGGATCCTTCGTCTGGAGGCCGCACTTGGCCTCGACGGCGGAAAGCCTGCAAAGCCAGCTCGCAAACGTCGATCCTGATCTCTTCGGCGCCGCCCTGGCGGAAGAGGGCCGGCGTCGGCTGGGCGATTTCCTGGGCGGCGTCGAGGCCTATCGCGATCATCCCTACCAACGCCGTCTGCCGGCGGTTCCGGTCGTCTGGCAGGACGGGACGACCCGGCTGCTCGATTATGGCGGACCCGGAGCGACCGGCCCGGCGGTGCTGCTTGTTCCTTCGCTGATCAACCGCGGCTACATCCTCGACCTGACGCCCCGGCGCAGCCTGGTCCGCTATCTCGCCGGGCGCGGAATCAGGCCTTTCCTCCTGGATTGGGACTGTCCCGGTCCGGCGGAACGGGGGTTTGCCCTGGAGGATTATGTGGCCGGCCGTCTCAGCCGCGCCCTCGACGCTGTGCTCGTCCGGGCCGGGCGGCCGCTCCTGGCCGGTTATTGCATGGGCGGGTTGCTGGCGCTTGGTGCGGGAGTGCTTCGCCAGGACGATGTGCGCGGATTGGCGCTGCTGGCGACCCCCTGGGACTTCCATCAGCCCGATGGCGATCAGGCGGGGATCCTGCGATCGCTGCGTCCCTTCTGGCAGGACGTCATTACGCTCTATAACGGTCTGCCCGTCGATGTCCTGCAAGGCCTGTTCGCCGCCATCGACCCCGGGGGAATCGGCCGGAAATTTCGCCAGTTCGGACGCTTGAAACGCAAAAGTGTCCGCGCCAGCGATTTTGTCGCGGTAGAGGACTGGTTGAACGACGGGGTGCCGCTGGCCGCGGGCGTCGCCCACGACTGCCTCACGGGGTGGTATATCGAAAACCGCCCCGCACGGGGCGAGTGGCGGCTGGCGGGGCGGACACTCCAGGCGTCGGATTTCCGTCGACCCTGCCTGGCACTGATCCCGGAAAGGGACCGGATCGTTCCGCCCCAATCGGCCCTGGCGCTGCCGGACGCCATGCCGCAGGCGCGCAGCCGCATGATCTCGACGGGGCATATCGGAATGGTGACGGGGCGTCGGGCAAAGTCCGATGCCTACACGATATTGGCGAAATGGATTCTGGGATTTAGCAACTTTTAAGTGCTTTTTCCCGTTTCATCGGCCGGTATCGTTCTTTTCATGAAAATTTCTGCACCTGATGGATCGTTACGTTTGTAACCTTCCTAAATCACTGTATTCGGTATGGTGACATTTCAATATGACCTCTTGGATAGGGAATTTATATCCCTATTTGGTGGATTTTCTCCCAGTCCGGTTGTCTGTATCACTTCACTCAGCCGAAAACTGTTCATAAATAAGACATAAGAACAGTCTCATATCCATATTTTCAGTACAGGTATCTTGCCCTGTTACTGAAGGGGGAGCGGGGGCGCAGTCGGAAGGGTATACCCTCCGGTTTGTGCTGCTATTTCTTTTTCCCGTAAAGATTTATGATGTTAGAGGTTTTCCAATAACCAGCCGCAACGGCCAAGTGATCAGGAAAGAAGGGAGCAAAAAATGGGGCGGATTGCACTCGTGACAGGCGGAACCCGCGGAATCGGCCGCGCGGTCAGCGAGGCGTTGAAGAACGCCGGGTATCGTGTGGTGGCCAACTACTTCGGCAATGAGGAGGCTGCCCGTCAGTTCAGCGAAGAGACCGGAATTCCGGCCTACAAGTTCGACGTCTCCAGTTTTCCCGACAGCGAGACGGCGATCCGCAAGATCGTCGAAGAGGTCGGGCCGATTGAGATTCTGGTCAACAATGCGGGGATTACCCGTGACGCCACCCTGCACAGGATGACCTATGACCAGTGGGAGGACGTGATTCACACCAATCTGACGTCCTGCTTCAATCTGGCCCGGCTGGTGATCGAGTCCATGCGCGATCGCGGTTTCGGCCGTATCGTCAATATCGGGTCGATCAACGGACAGGCCGGCCAGTACGGCCAGGTCAACTATGCCGCCGCCAAGTCGGGGATTCACGGCTTCACGAAGGCGCTGGCCCAGGAAAGCGCCGCCAAGGGAATTACCGTGAACGCCATCGCCCCCGGCTATGTCGACACCGATATGGTCCGGTCTGTGCCCCATGCGGTTCTCGAGAAGATCATCGCCAGGATTCCGGCCGGCCGGCTGGGGCGCGCCGACGATATCGCCCGCGGCGTATTGTTCCTGGTGGCCGACGACGCGGATTTCGTGACCGGCGCGACCCTGTCGATCAACGGCGGCCAGCATATGTACTGACCACCCTGTTCCCAGGGATGCTCCCCGGGGCAGACCGGCGTCAGCGTATGGCGCCGGTCTGCCCCAGAATCCTGAGCGCCGCGTCGCGGAACCGTTCCCAGCCGGTAGGCGGCGTTCCGGAAGGATCAAGGGCGATTCCAACGGACGACAGCCGGTTGTCCGTCATATCGCGGACGATCAGTTCGACATCTCCCAGTCTCAGATGGTCGCCCACCTCGAGATCGGACCGGAATTCACGGCGGAAAAGGTCCGCGACCGTGAGATGCCTGTCCTCGTCGGGCAGGGAAAGTCCATAAGCGTCGGCCAGAGCTTCCAGTGCCACATCCGCCCCGATGGCGAAATCGCCGGACAGCCAGTCCCCGCTTTCCGTGTCGTCGCGCGCGCGCCCGAACAGCCGGTCGAGGTCGGGAATCTGCGGCGGGGTCGCCAGCAGCGCGACGCTGTCGCCGGGCAGGAACCGGCGCGACGCCGGACGGATCTGCCCGCTCCGCTGAGTCCAGAGCGGACGGACCCAGCGGGGCAGAGGCCGTCCCCGGGCAAGGGGACTTTCCGGATGCAGGCGGTATGTCACCAGTTCGTGGCCGGCCAGTCCGGGGAGATCGACCTCGGCCCGTTCGACCGGACCGGCCTTTTCCGGAACGATCAGGCCCAGCCAGCGGGCCAGCGGGCGGACCGTCCAGCCCTGGACCGCCAGCGACACGACGACAACCATGAATGTGATCTCGAAGATGTCCTCGCCCATGGGCAGTCCACCCATCAGCGGCACCATCGACAACAGGATCGAGACGGCGCCGCGCAATCCGACCCAGGACACGAAAACCCGCTCACGGCCGCTGAAACGGAAGGGCAGCAGGCAGATCAGCACCGCGACAGGGCGCGCCACCAGCGTGAGAATGGCTGCAAGAGCGGCACTGGTAAGGGCAACTGCGGGGAAATGACTGGGGCGGGCCAGCAGGCCCAGCGCCACGAACATGCCGATCTGGGACAGCCAGGAAATGCCCTCCTGAAAACGCCGGATCGTGCCGGCCGCCTGCAGGCGGGCATTGCCGACCAGCAGTCCGGCCAGGTAGGCGGCCAGAAAGCCGCTGCCGTCCAGCAGATTGGTCAGGGCGTAGCCGACCACCACCAGGCCCAGCACCGCCACCGGATACAGCCCCTGTTCCAGATGGACGCGATTGACGACGATCACGATGATGATCCCCACGATCACGCCAGCCACCAGCCCTCCCCCCATCTGGAGCGCCAGTCCGATGACGATCGAGGGCGCATGGACGGCGGCATTTCCCCCGAGCACGGCCACCAGGGTCACCGACAACGAGGCCGCGACCGGGTCGTTGGTGCCCGATTCGATTTCCAGGGTCGACCGGACGCGATCGCGCAGGGTGATTCCGCCAACGCGCAGCAGGAAGAACAGGGCGGCCGCGTCGGTCGAACTCAGGATCGCGCCCAGCAGCAGTGATGTCGGCCAGTCCAGTCCCAGCAGTCCATGGGCGGGCAGGGTGATCAGGGCCGCCGTTACGACAACGCCCGCCGTGGCGAGCACCGCCGCCGGGGCGGCGGACAGGCGGACGCTTTTCAGGCTGGTGTGAAAGCCGCTGTCGAACAGGATGATCGCCAGGGCGGCATTGCCGATCAGGAAGGCCGTGGGCGCGTCCGCCAGCGTGATGCCGCCCGGGCCGTCACGTCCCGCCAGCAGGCCGATCGCCAGGAACAGCAGCAGCAGGGGCGCGCCCGCGCGGAAGGCCAGGACGCTGGTGAACACACTGGTGATCACCAGCCCGGCACAGACAAGGATGATCAGATTGATGCCGCCCATCCATCACCCCCATCCGGTTATCCACCAAATTGTGCGGGCGATGGGGAGGGGGCGTCAATCGATGAAGGGAACACGGCCCCGGGGACAGTCGGGAGACCCCGATCGTCCCCGGGAATTTTTCTCCGTTTCAGTCAGACGGCCGGGTGGACGCGACGGACGGGCGTTTCGAGAGCGCGCCATGCCAGGCAGCGAGACGGGGGCGTCCTTCCCGCCAGTTTTCGACCGGCTTGCGGAAATCAAGATAGTCCAGCGCACAGACGATCGTGATTTCCCCCAGGGTGAATCCGGTGGCCGGCATCTCTGCCTCCAGGGCGTCCAGTCCTCGTTGGATCGCGCCGCGCTGCCGGTCGATCCAGGTATCCCACCGCCGGTCGGCGGGACGCATCACGGTTTCCACCCGTACCGCGACGGAGGCATCCAGCAGGCCGTCCGCCAGCGCCTGATGCCGCAGGGTGGTCCACCGGGCGGCACCCTCGGCCGGAATCAGACGCGGGCCATCATGGAGACTGTCGAGATAGTCGCAGATGACCGGCGAATCATAGAGAATTACCCCATCATCCGTGACCAGGGCCGGAACCCGGCCGAGCGGATTATGGGTGGGAAGATCCGTTTCGGGTGACCAGGGATCGGTCAGCACATGTTCGATCCGGCCGGCCAGACCGGTCTCGATGGCGGTGATCACAACCTTGCGGACGTAAGGCGATGTCCGGCTGTAACGCAGCTTCATGATGGCGGTCTCCGAAAGGGCCGGCCCGGCTGCCGGCCAAAGGTCAGAACGCGTCCTTGCGCCGCCGGATCTCGGCGAAGACCAGCGGCGGATCTTCGTCCGGGAGGCCGACGCCGCGTTTGACGCTGTCGACGTCCGCCCTGAGGAACGGGTTCGTTTTTTTCTCCAGCCCGAGACTGGAGGGGACGGTGGGCAATCCCCTGCCCCGGCGGGCATCGATGTCGGCGATCCGGGCCGTCAGATCGGGATTGTCCCGTTCCACCGTGCGGGCAAAGCGGGCGTTGGACTGGGTGTATTCGTGGGCGCAATAGACCGCGGTGTCGTCCGGAAGGCTGCGGATCTTGGACAGCGACGCCCACATCTGCGCGGCAGAGCCCTCGAAAAGACGGCCGCATCCCATGGCGAACAGGGTGTCTCCGCAGAACAGCGCGTGGGATTCCGGAAACCAGTAGGCGATGTGGCCGACGGTATGACCGGGAACATCCATCACCATGGCCGCCTTGCTGCCGAGCAGGAAGGAGTCGCCATCGCCGACCTTCACCGTGATGCCGGGGATGCGCTGAGCGTCCTGGCGCGACCCGACGACGACGGCGCCGGTGGCTTTCTGAAGCGCGAGATTGCCGCCGGTATGATCGTTGTGGTGATGAGTGTTGAGAATATGCGTCAAAGTCCATCCGTGACGCGCCAGCGCGTCCTGCACGGGTTCGGCCACGGCCGGATCGACGACGGCGGTGGCGCCGCTGTCCGGATCGTGAACCAGATAGACATAGTTGTCGGAAAGGACGGGAATCTGCTCGATCTGCATCGGCGCCATGGGAACCTCCATTTCCGCCATCGCGAAGGCGGGGGGGCTGACGGGCCCAACCATAACGCCGGTGCGGGGCGGCGGTCACGTTGATTTCTCTTGCCCGAGGGGCGGTTGAGCCGCATTGATGGGGCATGTCGAGCGACGTCATCGATCTCCGTGATTTCTATGAAACCGGCCTTGGTCAGACGGCCAGGCGGATGATCCGTCGCCAGATCCGGACCATCTGGCCGGATACCAGCGACATGCGCGTGCTGGGACTGGGATTTGCAACGCCCTATCTGCGGTCCTTCCGGGACGAGACGGAGCGCGTGATCGCCCTGATGCCCTCAACCCAGGGCGTTTTGCCGTGGCCGCCTGACGGTCCCTGCCTCACGGGCCTTGCCGACGAAACGGAGCTGCCGCTGCCCGATCGCTCCATTGACCGCGTTCTGCTGGTCCATGCGTTGGAATCGACCGAGCAGGTCCGCGCCTCCTTGCGCGAAATCTGGCGGATCCTGGCGGACGGGGGGCGGCTTCTGGTGGTCGCGCCGAACCGGCGGGGCATTTGGGCCCGCCTCGAACGGACGCCCTTCGGGCAGGGGCGCCCTTACACGCCGTCGCAACTGACCCGCCTGTTGCGCGACAATATGTATACGCCGTTGCAGACCGCCACCGCGCTTTACATGCCCCCGTTCCGCTCCCGCTTCGTCCTGCGGTCGGCGCCGGCCTGGGAGCAGCTTGGCGAACGCTGGTTCCCGTCCTTTGCCGGCGTGCTTCTGGTCGAGGCCGCCAAACAGATCTACGGGGGCAGCGCGATCCGTCAGGCCCCCGTCCAGCGACGGACCTATCTTGCCGTTCCCCAGGGATTCCGTCCCCACGGATTGCGGGCGATGGCTCACGGCGGCAAGAAGGCTGCGCCGATCGGCGGCGATCCGCGCAGGTGAATAACGTCGCGGCGCGCGGTCAGTCCGCCTTCGGGCCGGCGCGGCGCAGCAGGAAAACCGCCTGTTCCCCCAGCAGATTGGCAAAACGGCCGCTGGCGTCATAGCGGGGCCGTCCGTTGGCGTTGAGCGAGATCGCCCGTTCGATGACGATCCCCAGTTCTGCGCACAGCACATGGAAATCGCTGATCGTGCACAGGTGGATGTTGGGGGTGTCATGCCACTGATAGGTCAGCGTTTCTGTCACTGGCATGCGACCGTGGCGCAAAAGCGACAGGCGCACCCGCCAATGACCGAAGTTGGGGAAGGACACGATCGCGTGCCGGCCGATCCGCAGCATCTGTTCCAACACATGACGCGGCTCGCGCGTGGCCTGAAGGGTCTGGCTGAGGACTACATAATCGAAGGCGCCCGGGGGATAGTCCTTGAGATCGGTGTCGGCGTCGCCCTGGATCACCGACAACCCCTGTGCGACGGCCGCCCGCACGCCGGCCATGGACAGTTCGATGCCCCGCCCGTCCACCTGTTTCGACCGGTTCAGATGATCGAGAAGCGTGCCCTCTCCGCAGCCGATGTCGAGGACGCGCGCGCCGGGCGAGATCATGTCGGCGATCAGTTGCAGGTCGACGCGGATCCCCGCGCCCGCCCGGTTGTCCCGTCGGCTCATCGTCCGGTTCCCCTTGGCAGGCCGCGATGTTCGGCGGCTCCGGTCAGGAACCCGCGCAGCGTGGCGTGAAACTCCGGCTCGTCCAGCAAAAAGGCGTCATGGCCCTTGTCCGATTCGACCTCGACGAAGCTGACATTGGCGGCCACGGCGTTCAGGGCCTGGACCACGGCGCGGCTTTCGCATGTCGGGAACAGCCAGTCGCTGCTGAAGGAGACGATGCAGAAACGCACACGGGTTCCCCGGAAGGCGTTGGCGAGTGCGCCCCCATGGTCGGCGGCCAGATCGAAATAGTCCATCGCCCGGGTGATGTAGAGATAGCTGTTGGCGTCGAACCGTTCGACGAAGCTGCTTCCCTGGTGGCGCAGATAGCTTTCGACCTGGAAGTCGGCGTCAAATCCGTAGGTCAGCGACCGGCCCTGGAGATTGCGTCCGAATTTGCGATGCAGCGCGGCCTCGGACAGGTAGGTGATGTGCGCGGCCATCCGTGCCACGGCCAGACCGGCATTGGGCTGGCGCCCCTGGACCAGATAGTCGCCCTGGCACCAGTCCGGGTCGCTGATGATGGCCTGCCGGCCGACCTCGCCGAACGCGATGTTCTGGGCCGAATGCCGGGCCGCCGTGGCGATCGGAATGGCGGAAAAGACACGGTGGGGATAATGGGCCGCCCATTCCAGGACCTGCATGCCTCCCATCGACCCGCCGATGACGCAGAAAAGCTGGTCGATCCCCAGATGGTCGATCAGGCGGACCTGGGCGCGGACCATGTCGCCGACGGTGATGACCGGAAAGGTCAGGCCCCAGGGCGCGCCGGTTGCCGGGTTGGTCGAGGACGGTCCCGTGGTGCCCATACAGCCACCCAGCACATTGCTGCAGATCAGAAAATAACGGTCGGTATCGAAAACGCGACCCGGCCCCACCAGTTGCAGCCACCAGCCGGGCTTGCCGGTCAGGGGATTGGGATCGGCGATATACTGGTCGCCGGTCAGGGCGTGGCAGATCAGGATCGCGTTCGATTTGTCGGCATTCAGCCGGCCGTAGGTCTGATAGGCGATGGTGACCGGGGACAGGTCGACCCCGCAGTCCAGGCGCAGCGGCGCCTCGGGTCCCAGATGGAGCCGCGGACCGGGGAGATGCGTGCCCGGATCATTGACGGTCATCGGCAATGCGCCCCTTTCGGAACAAAGGAGGTGACGGGTGGACCCATGGTCCCGCAAAAGGGGGGTGCCCCGGGGATCAGGGATTGGAACAGCCGGGACAGAGGTCCGTCCGGGCGGATAACACCACTAGGAGGACCATCCGGGACTGTCAACGGAATCTTGGGGGGCGGGCAGGGCAATCCGGTGACCCCGAGTGTCCTGTCATTTCATTCATGTCCCTCAGCCGCCGGGCGCCGGTCTCCGCCCCGCCTGGCTTTCCTCCGTTTCGCTGCGGGGCGCAGAACGCGCCAACGCGGTGAATGCTCAGGCAAACGGATCAACCGTCGCGCGGTCCCCCGATTGGCCTGGGGATGCGGTCATCCTTGGGACCGGGCCTGTTCCCGATCCCCCCGTCCACCGGTGTCTCTCATCGTCGCCCGAGGGGCCTTGCGCGTGTCATCGGCCCGCGTCCGGCCACAGACGATGATCGGCGGGAATGGGACGGACCGCGTCGCGGGCCGCCAGCTTTTCCCTCCACCAGCCTTCATAGTCGCTCACGGACTGAAGTTCGATATTGTCATAGTCCTGGGTGCCGCCGATCTCGAAATAGACGTCCAGATTGGAAAGATCGGGACGCGGAAGCTGGCCGGCTTCGAAGTCCGCCCACATGCCACGGTAAAGATCCTCGAGCCGGTGGACCAGAGTGGCGGTATCGAACAGCAGGCAGGAGTCGCGGCCGGCCCGAAGCCGTTCGCGGTAGGGGGCGAGGGCCGGCCGGTTCCGTCCCAGGGCCACGGCGCGGTCGACATACTCGTCCGGGGTGAGGCAGACCATTTCGGGCAGGCCGGCGGCCCGCAGCAGGCTTCCCGACACCCGTGACGCAAACGACCGCCCGGACAGCGTCAGCATCGGAACCCCCATCCACAGGGCGTCGGACGCGGTGGTGTGGGCGCCATAGGGCAGCGTATCGAGGAACAGGTCGGCCAGGGGATAGCGGGCCAGATGGTCGGGATTGGCCGCTTTCGGTGCGAAAATCAGCCTGTCCTCGGCGATGCCATGACGCATTGCACTGTCGCGCAGGCGGGCCTGTGCCGTGTCGGTGCTGTCCAGCAGCCAGAGAACGCTTCCCGGAACGCGGGCCAGGATGGTGAGCCAGCGTTCGAAGGTGAAGCGATTGATCTTATGGGTGCCATTGAAGCAGCAATAGACCATGGCGTCTTCGGGAAGCCCGGCATCGGCCCGTGTGGGTGCTGTCGGAGAGACGACCCTTTTGCGGTCGTTGGGCTGGTAGCAGGGCAGGCGCAGGACGGTTTCGGAAAAATAGATCTCGGCGCCGGGCGGCACGATCCAGTCGTCCGCAATGATGTAGTGGTGATAGGGACTGGCCATGCTGCCCGGGAACCCCAGCCAGTTGACGATCACCGGCGCCGGCCGCATGGCGACCAGTCGCGTCCGTCCATCCCGGGTATAGCCGTTGACGTCGACCAGAATATGAATGCCGTCGTCGGCGATCCGCCGGGCCGCCGTCGCGTCGTCCAGTCCGTTCAGCGACAGCCAGTGATCCACCGATCCCCTGATCCTGGCCTGCTGGCTGTCCTCTCCGTCCGGGCCGGTGTAATAGGCGAAAATTTCGACCCGATCGCGGTCGTGCAACTCGAAGACCTCGGCCATCAGAAAGCCGACCGCATGCATTCTGAGATCGGACGACAGATAACCGATCCTGAGCCGGCCCGATAATCCGCCTTCCCGCGCCGCCCAGTGCGACGTGACCAGGCCGGATCCGGGGTGGCCGACGTCACGGCGGTTGTAATGGGCGTTGGCAGCCAGTTGCATCATCGGATCGTCGGCCAGAACCGCCATGGAGAGTGGCGAGATGCCGCCCATCAACAGGTCGTGATCGACACGCTCGAATGGTTCGATGACCGGCCATTTGCACTGGCGCTGGCGCAGCGCGATCAGATGCTGGGCTGGTTCCCGCTGGTGGGGATCCAGCTCCAGGCTCTGGCGTAAGGCCGTCTCCGCGCTTTCATCCTGATTGTTGAATTCGAGAACACGGGCAATCTGGTTCAGCGCAATGGTTTTGTGGGTGATGGCGCCGCCGGTGACGGTGGCGAGGCGGTCGACAATCTCCTTCCATTGCAGAACGGCCTGACCGGAGGATCCAAGGCGTTCCTGGATCCGTCCCAGATTGATCCGCGCCGGCATGAAGTCGGGATTGAGCGCGATCGCGCGTTCGTAGCTGGCCTCAGCGCCGGAGAGATCCTGATAGTCGGTCTGGGCGACCGCGAAATTATAAAGCGCCGCGAACAGCAGAGGATCCCCGTCATTGTGGTCGATCCAGGTCTGGAACAGGGCGACAACGCTGTCCCGTCCCTCGGTCAGGCGCAGCATTTCGGTCACGCGGGCAAGCTCGATAACGCTCAAGGCGCCGTTTACCGATTTTTCGAGGGCGGCCGATAGCAGTTCACTGGGCATGGGGTCCTTCCTCAAGGCTGGCGTGCGGCCACCGGGCCGCCCTTATCCGGGAGATCGGAAAGGAAAGGACGGGCCCGGCCCGTCCCCTCCGTCTCCCTCTCCCTCTTTTCCTTTCCCGATTGTCGTCCGTCACGATACGGCGATGGCCATGGCCGCCCGTTGGGCGGGACTCATCGCCGCGATCTGGGTCGGGGTGAACGCCGCGATCTGGGTCGCCGTCATCGCCTCGATCGCCGACGGCGTCAACCGGGCGATCGACGTCCCGTTGAGTCCGGCGATTCCGGTGGTGGTCAAGCCGCTGATCTGGACAGGCGAGAGGGACGTCATTTCCGTCGAACTCAGTCCGTTGAGCTGCGTCACCGTCATCGCCCCGATCTGCGAGGCGCTAAGGCTGGCGAACTGGGTGGGCGTGAGCGCGGCAAGGCCCGTGGTGGTGAAGTTCGCGATCTGGCCGGGGGTCAGGGCGCGGACCTGGGCCTGGGTCAGGGCCTGGATCTGGCTGGAGGACAGGGCGCGCAACTGCATGCGGGCCATCTCGCCCATCTGCGTGACACTGAAGGATGCGATCTGCCGCGGCGACAGCAACGCGACCCCGGTCACCGTCAATGCGCTGATCTGCGCCGGGGCAAGGCCGCCGATCTGGGTACTGGTCATCACCCCGATCTCCTCGGCGGTCAGGCCGGCCAGCGCCTCACGCGACAGGGCGCCGATCTGGGATGACGACAATGCGGCGAACTGGGTCCTGGACAGACCGGCCATCTGCGCCGGGGTCAGGCCCGAAATTCCGGTGGTGGACAGGGCGGCGATGTCGGTGACGGACAGGCCGCTCAGTTCCCCCGGGGTCAGCGCCGCGATGCCGGTGGCGCTGAGGCCGCCGAGCTGGGTCGTGGTGAGGGCGCCGATTTCGGTGCTGGTCAGCGCGCCGATCTGCGAGGCCGTCAGGGCTCCGATCTGCGTGGCGGTGAGGCCGCCCAACTGGGTCGTGGTCAGAGAGGCGATCTCGGTCCCGGTCAGGCCGGAGATTCCGGTGTTCGACAGGCCGGAGATCTGCGACGCGGTCAGACTGGCGAACTGCGACGGGGTCAGGGCGGCGACCTGGGTGCTGTCGAGGCCCGCGATCTGTGCCGGCGCCAGAACCGCGAGGGAGAAGGTGGACAGACTCTGGAGCTGGGGCAGCGACAGGGCGCCGATCTGGGTGGGCGTCAGTCCCTTGAGCTGGCTGGTGGTGAGGGCCGCCAGTTCCGTCCCGGACAGGGCGCCGATGGCGGTATTGCTGAGGGATCCGATCTGGGTCGGAGTCAGCGCCCGCAACTGCGACGCGGCCATCGCCGCGGCCTGGGTCGAGGTCAGGCCGGCCACGGTTCCGCTGGGCAGGGCGGCGAGCTGCGTTGCCGACAGGGCGGCGATTTGCGAATTGGAGAGCGCCGCCAGTTCCGTCGGCGTGACGGCCGCCAGTTGGAAGGTCGACAGAGCCTGAATCTGGGAGCTGGTCAGACCGGCCAGGCCGGTGGCGCTGAAGGCCGCGAGTTGCGGGCCGCGCAGAGCGTTGATCTGGGTGATGGCGAGCGAGGAAACCTGCGCCGCGGTCAGGCCGCCGATGGCCGCCACTGACAGGGCCTGAACCTGGGTTTGGCCAAGGGCCGCGATCTGGCTGGTCGACAACGATGCCGCCTGGACATCCGACAGCGCCGAAAGTGCCGTCTGCGACAGGGCGGAGATCTGTTGCGGGCTCATGGACGCGATCTGGGTGTGGCTCAATCCGGGGATCGCCTGGCGCGGCAGGGCGCCGATCTGGGTGGTGGTGAGCAGGGCGATCTGCGCGGACGACAAGGCCGCCATCTGCATGTCCGAAAGTCCGGCCAGTCCGGTGGTCGACAGGGCGCCGAGTTCCGCCGCCGTGAGGGCGGAAATCTGGGAGGTGGAGAGCCCGCCGATCGCCTGTGGCGACAGGGCGCCGAACTGGGTGCTCGTCATCGCGGCAAGCTGGCCGGCGGATAGCGCGTTGATCTGAAGATCGGTCAGCGCCCCGATCTGGGTGGTGGTGAGAGCGCCGATTTCCGCCGTGGTCAGGGTCGCAACCTGCGTTTGCTGCAGCGCCCCGATCTGTGTGGTGGTGAGACTGCGAATCTGCAGCGGCGACAGCGCCCCGATCTGGGTGGCTGTCAGGACGCCGATCGCCGCGGTGGTCAGAGCCGCGATCTGGCTGGTCTTGAGCGCCGAAAGCTGATTGGGCGACAGGGCGGCCACCTGGGTGACGGCAAGGCCGCCGATCTCCGTCGTGGTCAACGCCCCCAACTGAGCCTGGGTCAGGCCCGCGATGGCCGTGGTGGTCAGCGCGGCCATTCCCGCCGGCGACAATCCGCCGATCTGGGTCGTGGACAGGGCGGACAACTGCGTCTCGACCAGAAGTCCCAATTGCTCGCCGCTCAACGATCCGATCTGTGTGGCGGTCAGGGCGGCCACCTGGGTCTGGGTGAGCGACGTCATCTGCGCGCGGGTCAGGCCGGCGATTCCCTCCGGGCCGATGGCGGCGATCTGCGACGCCGCCAGCGCCGCGAACTGGCCGGTGGTCAGGGCGCCGATCTGGGTGTCGCGCAGGCCGGCGACCTCCGTGGTGGTCAGCGAGACGATCTGCGATGTGGTGAGCGACCGGATCTGATCGCCCGACAGGGATCCGATCTGGGTCGCCGTCAGGCTGCGCGTCTGAGTCGTGGCAAGCCCCGCCAGTTGCCGCGGCGACAGTCCGCGCAATCCCTGCTCGGACAGCGCGGCGATCTGCGACTGCATCAGGGAGGCAAGCTGGCTGTCCGCCATGGCACCGACCTGAGCCCCCGTGAGGGCACCGACTTCGGTCGGGGTCATGTAGAGAATCTGCGCCGTCGACAGGGCCTTGACCGCCGTGGTGGAGAGAGCGGCGACCTGCGTCGCGGTCAGGCTCGACGTCTGGGTGGTCAGCATGCCGCCGATCCGGGCCGCCGACAGCGACGAGACCTGGGCCGCCGTCAGGGCTGCGATCTGGCTGGTGGTGAGCGCCGCGAACTGGGTGGTGGACAGGGCGGCAAGCTGGCTGTCGGTCAGGCCGCTGATCGCGACCGTCGAAAGTCCGGCGATCTGTGCCGGCGTCATGACCGCGAGTTGGGCCGGCGTGAGGGCGTCGACTCCATGTTCCGTCAATCCGGCAAGCTGCGTGCTGGACAGACGGGACAGTTGTTCAGCGGACAGGGCATTGATCTGGGTGGCGGCCAGCGCGCCGATGCCGGTCGCGGTCAGGCCGGGGAGTGGCGCGGCCGACAGCGACGCCATTTCCGTCACGGTCAGCCCGCCGATGGCGGGCGCGGTCAGCGCGCTGATCTGGGTGGGGCGGAGAGCCGAGAACTGGCTGGATGTCAGTGCCGAAATCTGGGTGTTGGTCAGGCCGCCGATGCTCTGACTGGACAAAGCGCTGATCTGGGTGGTGGTCAGCGACGCGATCTGACTGGTCGTCAGGCTGCCAAGGCCGGTGGACGACAGGCCGTTGAGCTGGGTCGTCGACAACCCCGCCAGCAGGGTGGTCGAGGCCGAGGCAAGCTGGTAGGGCGTCAGCGCGCCCATGCCGGTCGCCGTCAGGCCCTGGATCTGGGTGGGCGACAGCAGGGCGATCTGGGCCGGCGTCAGGCCGGAGACCCCGGCGGGGGTGAGCGCGCCGATCTGGGTGGCGGACAGCGCCGCAAGCTGGGTCGCGGAAAGAGCCCCGACCTGGCTGTCGGTCAGCCCGCCGATCTCGCCGGTGGTGAGCGCGCCCACCTGCGTGGCGGTCAGTCCGCCGATCTGGTCATGGGTCAGCGCCCCGACCTGCGACGGCGTCAATCCGCGAATCTGGGTGACCGCCAGCGACCCGATCTGGGTTGCCGTCAGTCCGCCGATCCCGCTGGCCGACAAGGCCGCCAGTTGCGTCGGGGACAGGGCGGCAAGCTGGCGGGCATCCAATGCCGCGACCTGACTGTCGGCCAGTTTCGCGATTTCGGCGGTGGTCAGCGCCTGGACCTGCTGGGTCGTCAGATTGGCGATGGCCGTGGTGGACAGCACCGCGATCTGGGCCGCTGACAGGGCCGCCACCTGGGTGGTCGTCAACTGGCCGATCTGGGTGGTGGTCAGCGAGGCCAGTTGGACCGCGGTGAGCGACGACAACTGCTGCGTCGACAATGCCGCAAGCTGGGTCGCCGTCAACGCGCCCATCTGCGTCAACGTCAGCCCCCGGATTGCGGTGGTGCTGAAGGCGGCCATCTGTAGCGGCGACAACTGCGCCAATTGCGTCTCGGTCAGTGAATCGAGGCCCGTGGCGGAAAGCCCGCTCAACTGGGTGGCGGTCAACTGGCGGATCTGGGTCGTTGTCAGGGCGGCGATCTGGGTGCTGTTGAGGGCGCCCAGTCCGGTCGCTGACAGGCCGCCCAACTGGGCGGCGGACAGTCCGGCGATCTCGGTCGCCGTGAGACCGCCCAGCGCGCCCGCCGACAAGGCGCCGATCTGAGTGGGCCGCAGGGCCGCGACCTGGCTGTCGGTGAGGGCCGCGACCTGCGTGTCCGTCAGCCCCCGCATCTGTGCCGCCGACAGGGCGGTGATGGCCGCGATCGACAGGCTGGCGATCTGGGTGGTGGTGAGCGCGCCGATCTCCTGGGCCGAGAGGCTTTGAGTCTGAGTGGTCGACAGCGCGGCGATCTGGGTGGTGGACAGCGCCGCGATCTGCGTCGCCCCGAGACTGCCCAGCGCGGTAGTCGACAGGGCCGCGATCTGCGTCGGCGCAAGGGCCGAGATCTGACCCGTGGACAGCGCCGCGACCTCGGTCCGGGTCAGCGCCTGGATCTGGGAGGCGGTCAGAACCGAGAGTTGATCGGCGGAGAGTCCGCCGATGCCCGTCGTCGACAGAGATCCGACCTGGGTGGAGGACAGCGCCCGGAGCTGAGCAGTGGTCAGGGCCGCGGTCTGCCGGGCGGACAGCGCACCGATCTGGGTCCGGGGCAGCGCCTGGAGCTGGCGGGTGGACAGGGTTGCCAGCTCGTCAGGGGTCAGTTGCACGATCACGGTGGGCGGAAGCTGGCCGATCTGTGTTGGCGACAGGGTGGCAAGAGCGGTTGCCGACAATCCACCCATCGCCGCCAGCGCGGCGGGAGTGAGGCTGGTCAACTGGGCAGCGCTGAGGGCGCTGATCTGGGTCTGCGTCAGCCCGCCGGCGGCGGTGGCGCTGAGGGCGCCGATCTGGGTGGTGGACAGGGCGGCAAGTTGCGTCGGGCTGAGGGCCGCGGCCTGTGTGCCGGAGATCGATGCGACCTGCAAGCCGGTCAGGGCGGACATCTGTCTGGGCGACAGGGCGGCGATCTGATCCGCGGTGAAGCCGCCGATCGCCTGAGGCGTCATGCCGCCGATCTGCGTCGGCGTCAGGCGCGCGATCTGATCGGCGGTCAGTCCGTGCAACTGGTCGATGGTCAGCCCGCGCAGCGCCATGGTCGACAGGCTGGCGATCTGGCTTGTCGACATCTGTGCGAATTGTGCTGCGGAGAGTCCGGTGATTCCCGTGGCGGACAGGGCGGCCATCTGACTGGTGGTCAGGGCCGAGAACGCGGTCGTGCCCAGTCCGGCGACGGCGCTTGAGGTCATTGCTCCGAGTTGCGAACTGGTGAGGGCGGCGATCTGCGCAGCGCTCATCGCCCCTGTCTGTGTGGCGGGGAGGGCGCCGATCTGGCGCGGGGTGAGGGCGGCGATCTGGGCCGGCGTGAAGGCGCCGAGATCGGTCGTCGACAGTCCCGCAATCTGGGTGGGGGAGAATCCCTTGACCTCCGTCGGGGTCAGGGTCGCCAGCGCGGTTGCGCCCATCTGGGCGATCTGCTCGCTGCTCAGGGCTTCGATCTGGGTCGGGACGAAGCTTTTCAACTGGGTCGAGGAGAGCGCCCTTAACTGGGCCCCGGACAGGCCTGACAGGCCGGAGGCGGACAGGGCGCTGCTCTGGGTCGCCGAGAGCTGGGCGAGCTGCGTGGCGGACAACGCCGCCACCTGGGCGTTTCCGGCCGCCCGGATCTGCTGGGTGCCGAGGACGGACAACGCCGCCGGGGACAGGGCGCTGAACTGTCCGGCGGACAATGCGCTGATGTGGGTCGGTGCCAGTCCCCTGACCTGGGAGGTGCTGAGGGAGGCGAGAGCGGTTGCCGACAATCCACCCAAAGCCGATTCCGTCAGGGCGCCGATCTGGGTGCTGGTGAGGGCGGCAAGCTGCGTTCCGGTGAGCGCGCCCAATGTCGTATCGACCAGGGAATGAATCTGCGCCGGCGTGAGGGCCGCGATCTGGGTGGCGGTGAAGGCGGCGATCTCGGTCAGGGACAGTTCGGCGATCTGGGTGTTGCTGAGGCCGCGAATCTGGGTGGCCGACAGTGACGCCAGCGCGGACGGGGACAGCAGGGCGAGCTGTTGCGGGCTGAGGGCGCCAACGGCCGACGCCGCCAGATTGCGAAGTTGCGTGGTGGACAGCGAGGCGATCTGCGCATCGGTCAGCGAGGCGATCTGAGACGGCTGCAGGGAGGCGATCTGGGTTGCCGACAGGGCCGCGAGGTCATCGGGCGACAGGGCGGTGACACCGTCCCCGGTGAGGCTGCGAAGCTGGGTCGCGCTGAGCGCGGCCAGCGCCTCCTTGCTGAAGGCCGCGACCTGGGACCCGGACAGGGTCGCCATGCTTCGGGCCGAAAGCCCTTTGGCCTGGGCCGGGGTCAACTGGGCGATGGCGGTCGCCGAAAGGGCGGAGATGACCGCGGCCGGCAATGCTCCGATCTGGGTGGAACTGAGAAGCCTGATCTGGCCGCCATTCAGCGCCTCGGCCTGACCGGCCGACAGAGCCGCGATCTGGCGGGCATCCAGTCCGGCGATCTGCTGGGCGCTGAGGGCGGCGATGCGATCCGCCGACAGCGATCCGACCTGCCCCGGGGACAGGCTGTTGAGCTGGGTGGTCGTGAAGGCCCGGAGATGGTCCGGCGACAGCGCTCCGATCTGGTCGGCGGACAGGGCCGACATCTGCATCGCCGACAGATTGCGCAACTGGGTCGTCGAGAATTGCGCGAAGCGGGAGGGGGGAAGGTTGGCGATTGCCGAGCCGGACAGGGACGCGATCTGCGACGGCGACAAGGCGGAGAGCTGTTCGGCGCTGAGCGCCGAAAGCTGAACATCGGTCAATCCGCGGACCTGCGTCAGCGTCAGGGATTGCAGGCTGGTGGCGGTCAGCGTTGCGATCTGCCCTTCGGTCAGCGATCCGATCTGGGACGGGGTCAGGCCCCGCATCTGCAAGGTGGACAGATGTGCGAGCTGGGTGCCGCTGAGACCGCCGATGGCGCCGGGGGCCAGGGCGGCGACCTGGGTCGAGGACAGGGCCGCCAGTTGCGGGTTCGACAACAGGGCAAGCTGGGTATCGGCCAGGAACGTGATCTGGCCCGGCGACAGGGCGGCGATCTGGGTCGATGACAGGGCCGCCAGTTCCGGCCCGGTCAGGCCGGAAATCTGTGTCGCCGTCAGTCCCCGGATCTGGGTGGTGGTCAGAGCGCCCATCGCCTCGGGAGACAGGGCGGCCAGCTGATCCAGGGTCAGCGCGGCCACCGACGAGGCGGGCAATCCCCGGATCTGGGTCACGGTCAGGGTCGCGATCTGCGCCGGCGTCAGGCCGGCCAGGGCGCCCGGTGTCAGCGAACCGAGCTGCGCGCCGCTCAAAGACGCGAGCTGGGTCGTCGACAGCGCGCCCATCTGGGCGTCGGTCAGTCCCTTGATGCCGCCCTGCGTCAGCGCCGCCAGTTCCGCCGGGGTGAGGGCGGCGATCTGGCCTTGCGACAAACTGGCGACCTGCATCGTGGTCAGGCCGGCGAGCTGGGTGACGGACAGGCCGGCGATCTGGCCGCCGGTCAATCCGCCCAACGCCGTGACGGACAATGCGCCGACCTGGGTCGCGGAAAACGCCTGCAACAATGTCGAGGGCAGGGAGGCAAGCTGCGCATCGCCCAGCGCGCCGATCTGGGTGGCCGACAGCGCCTGGATCTGGCGGGTTGTCAATTCTCCCAGCACGGTGGCCGACAACGAGGAAAGCTGCGTGGTGGTCAGTCCGCGGATCTGCGTCACCGACAGTCCCGCGATCTCCTCCGGCGTCATCTGGGCAAGCTGGTTGTTGCCGAGCGCTCCGATGGCGGTGGCGGTCAGACCCGCGATCTGGGTCATGGTCAGCCGGACCAGTTGGGCTTCGGTCAGCCCGCTGAGGGCGGTCGCGGTCAGGCCGCCCATCGCGGTCTGGCTCAGGGCGCCCAACTGCTGGTCGGTCAAGGCGGCCATCTGGATATCGGACAGCCCCCGGATCTGGGTGCTGGTCAGCGATCCCAGGCCGGTGGGCGTCAGGGCGCCGATCTGCGCGGCCGACAGGCAGGCCAGTTGCGAGGCGGTCAATCCGGCGAGCTGGGTCGTCGGCAGCATTTGCAGCTCTGTCGCCGACAGGCCTCCCATCGCTCCGGTGGAGAGCGCCCCGATCTGAGTGGAGGTCAGGGCCTGGAACTGGGAGGTGGACAGGGCGGCGAGCTGTGTGTCGGCCAATGTCGCGCATTGGGTGGCGACCAGCGCGCCGACCTGGGTCGAGGTCATGCGCGTCAGCACCGAGACCGGCAGAACGGCGATCTGGTCACGGGTCAGGCCGCGAATCTGGGTGGCCGACAGCGCGGCGAGGCCCGACGGCGACAGGGCGTCGAGCTGGTCAGCCCCGAGGGCGCCGATCTGCGTCGATGTCAGTCCCCGGAGCTGGTCCGTGGAAAGGCCGGCGATCTGGCGGGGCGAGAGGCCGGCCAGCGCCGGGTTGGACAATCCCGCGATCTGCGACGCGGCCAGGGCGGCGAGCTGCCGGTCCGACAGCGCTGCAAGCTGTGTGTCGGCCAGGCCTTGCAATTGCTGGCTGGACAGCGCGGAGACGCCATCCGGGGTCAGGGAACCGATCTGAGCCTGTGTCAGGGACGCCATCTGGCGGGAGGACAGGCCTTTGATCTGGGTAGAGGACAGGGCGGCCAGTTGCGTCGCGGTCACCCCGCCGATCGCGGAGGTCGACAGGGCGCCGATCAGGGGCGAGGTCAGGCCGCCGATCTGTGCCGCGGTCAGGCCGGCAATCTGCATGTCGGACAGGGATCCGACCTGGACCTGCGTCATGGCGCCGAACTGGGTCGCGCCGAAGGCGCCGATCTGGGCAGCGGACAGCGACGAGATCTGCGAAGGCGTGATGCCGCGGATCTGCGTGGTGGTCAGCGCGGCGAGATCGGCGGACGGCAGATTGCCGAACTGATCGCCGCTTAAGGCCGAAATGGCGGTCTGGGACAGTCCGCTGATCTGCGTCGTGGTGAGAAGACCGATCTGGCCGGCGGTGAGACCGGGCAGCGATCCGATCGACAGGGCGCCGATCTGAGTGGCGGCCAGGACGGCGATCTGGGCGCCGGAGAGGGCTCCGACCTGACCCGCAGACAACGCGCCCATCTGGGTGGACGCAAAGGCCGCGATGCCATCGGGGCCGAGAGCGCGGATTTCGTCGGGCGACATCCGCTGGATATCGGAAATGCTGAGCGCCCGGGGGTCAACGGCAGGCGATGCCATCGCCATCGCCGCGCGTGGAGCGGCCATGGCTGTCATTGTCCGGGCCGCAGCCGTCATTTCCGTTTGCGTGGACCCGGTCAGCGCGCGGGCCGCGGCCGGCGACAGGCCGGCGACCTGATCGGGGCGCATGGCGGCGATCTGCGTCGAGGTCAGCCCCCTGGCCTGGCCTGGCGACAATGCGGCCATCTGGCTGGTGGTCAGGCCCTGGACCTGCGACGTCGTCAGGGCGGCAATCTGGGTGGGGGCCAGGGCCGCGAACTGGGCGGGGGTCAATCCCGCGAGCTCTGTTGTCGTCAGACCCTTGATCTGAAGGGTCGACAACTGCGAGATGTCCGCAACGCCCTCCGACTGAACCTGGGCATCCAGCAGGACGGCGAGCTGGCCGCCGGAAAACCCCATCTGGGCATTTCCGGCCTGCGATGTCTGGGTTTGCGATGTCTGGGCCTGGGAAGGGGCGGCCGGCCGCGTTGCGGCCAGGGCCGCCATGCGTTCGGCCGAAACGGCGTCGGCCGTCGTGACGGAAAAGGCGGTGGCGTCCGTGGTGGACAACTGGGCAATGTCCGTCTGGGACAGTCCCCTGGCTTGCGCCTCGGACAGCCTGGCAATCTGCGTCGCGGTCAAAGAAGATACGGATGACACGATCGCCCCCTTCCCCGAAAAACGGCGGGACGTCCCGCGTCCCCCCTGGCCCCGACCTGCCGCGCCGCCTGTCCTCAGGGACCCGTCGCAGGAGGGATGCCTGTTGTCACATCCTCGCTTCGCCCAAAACCATCGGTATCACCGTCTGCCGGCGCGGAACCCGGGTTCCGCTGTTTTGCTGGAGCAGGTCTCAACTTTCACGTCTGTTCCGTTTGGTGACGGGGGCAACGTCAAAACGGAAAATCCGGATCGTGAGTGTCTCTATACTCTCGCATTGGTCGTGCCGGCAGGGCGCGACGGTTGGTTGGAGTCAGACCAAGCAATTGCCGGGCCATCGTCTGACGAAGATGTTAACAAATTGATAGGATGAGAGAAACTTCCAGGAAATCAGCCGGATAAAAAATTTCTTTGTTTACCGTATGGGTAATTTTTGCCGGGTTGGCCGGATTGCCGGAGGCGCTTGCGCTGCATCCGGACCGACCCGCCGGTCTCGTCGCGGGGCGTGGCCGACGTCACGTCATGCCCGAGAAGATGTCGTCTTTTAGTTGAACTTTGTTTCGAGGCAATACGCCTGAAAACCCCGGAATCTCGGGTATTAACGTCGGCTGTGTCTCCATAAGGGAAACATCCGGTTCTACCATATATCATTATCGGATTGGGCGCGCGGTCCCCCGCGCGGGGAGCATTTCCCCGCGTCGGACGGCCGGATCGGCCGGCCGGGCCCGCCCGGCCGGAGGACAGGCGGATGGGGGGAAAGGAATGCCGGGTGGGCTGAATTGCCCCCCCGGCGGAACGGGCTGTCAGGCCTTCGAGGTGGAGGAGAGATCCTCGCCCGCCAGCGCGCGCCGGATCAGGGCGATGGTCTCGCCGACACCGTAAAGGGCAATGAAGGAGCCCATGCGCGGTCCCTGGTCCTGACCCAGCAAAATTTCGTAGAGCGCCAGGAACCAGGCGCGCAGATCGGCAAACACGGGATGGCGTTTCCCCACTTCATAGACCACCGTCTGGATGGCCTCGGCATCCGCGGCGGCGGGCAATACCCCCAATTCGTCCGCGAGATCCTGGAGCGCCGCGGTTTCCGGGGCGGTCGGGCTGCGGTACTTCTTGTTGGGTTTGACGAAGTCCTGGTAGTAGGCCACCGCGTAATCCACCAGCTTGTCCAGGAAGGGGGCGTTTTCCGGGGTCGCATCCGGCACATACCGGCTGATGAAATGCCACAGCACGGAGCGGTCCTCGGCGTGGCAGACCGATGCCAGATTGAGCAGAATATTGTAGGAAAGTCCGGTTTCGGGCGCCGGTGGATGTCCGGAATGGATGTGCCAGACCGGATTGTTCAGCCTTTTCCCTTCGTCCTCGGACGGGAATTTGCCGATGAAGGCGAGATAGTCGTCCACGGTCCGCGGGATCACGTCGAAATAGAGGCGCTTGGCGGCCTTCGGCTTCTGGAACATGAACAGCGAAAGGCTTTCCGGCGGCGCATAGCGGAGCCAGTCCTCGACGGCGAGGCCGTTGCCCTTCGACTTCGAGATCTTCTGGCCCTTGTCATCCAGGAACAGTTCATAGCTGAGATTCGTCGGCGGCACGCCGCCGATCAGCCGGCAGATACGGCTGGCGAGCTGGTAGCTGGGGATCAGGTCCTTGCCCGACATTTCATAGTCGACGCCGAGGACATACCAGCGCATCGCCCAGTCGGCCTTCCACTGCAGCTTGACCCGGCCCCCGGTCACGGGGGTCTCAACCAGGCTGCCGTCCTCGTCCCGGTAGACGATGGTTCCACTCTCCGGGCGCCGTTCGACCACCGGCACCTGCAGAACCCGCCCGGTCTTCTGGCAGACGGGCAGGAAGGGGCTGTAGGTCTGCTGGCGTTCCTCGCCCAGCGTCGGCAGCATGACCTCCATGATGGCGTCATAATGTTCGAGGACCTTGCGGCATCCCTCGTCGAAGCGGCCGGACAGATACCAGTCGGTGGCGCTCTGGAATTCGTATTCGAATCCGAAGGAGTCGAGGAATCCCTGCAACATGGCGTTGTTGTGCTGGCCGAAGGACGGATGGGTGCCGAAGGGATCGGGGATCGCGGTCAACGGCTTGCCGAGATGCTGGCCCACCATCTCCTTGTTGGGGATATTGTCGGGAACCTTCCTGAGGCCGTCCCGGTCGTCGGAAAAGGCGAACAGTCGGGTCGGGATGTCGGGGGCGAGCAGTTCGAACGCGCGCCGGACCATGGTGGTGCGCGCCACTTCGCCGAAGGTGCCGATGTGCGGCAGCCCCGAAGGGCCGTAGCCGCTTTCGAACAGAACATAGCCTTTGTCCGGTTTCTGCCCTTTGAGCCGCTGGTCCAGAAGGGCGACAGCTTCCTGGAACGGCCAGGCGGTGGCGGAACGGGCGAGAGCTCTGAGGGCGTCGGACATGATCGGCTATTCACGAATGATGTTAGGAGGAGGGTTGAAGCGGCTCCGACCCATCTGCGGAGCCTGATGTCGCCGGGGGCGAGGAAAGCGCCGCTCCGGGACCGTCGACGATGCGACACTAGGCTGCCGGAACCTGTCCGTCAATCATCGCGGTTTCCGTGCGGCGGTTCTCAACCTTGGACCGGCGCCGGGAGGCCGCCCGGGCGGAGCGGACATGAAGCCGTTCCGTCAATGGACCGGCTCTCCCGTGTCTTAAAATTGGAACCGCCGATTTCCGCGACGTCTGGCGTCACGGACGTCACCTCCCTATACTGCCGCGCCATGACGTCATCCGCCGCTCCTCACCTGATGCTTCCCGATGCCAGCGCCCTTGTCGCCCATCCCCGGGGCGCCGTCTGGCTTACCCCCGACGGGGAAATCGATCTGATAGACCAGGCTGAGGCTGTGCGCCGGTTGCGCAAGGCGCCGGCGATGCTGGTGCACAGGCCGGCGGTCGCGGCGCGGTTGGGGCTTCGGGGGGAAAGCTTTCCGGCCTTCGATCTGCTGGAATTGTTCGCCTTCGCCCGTCCGGCCAGTTTCTGCGTTCCGACGATCCGGGGCGTCTGTGAGGCTCTGGGGCTGGACCCGCCCAAAACCCACGAGGACGAGGCGATGTCCCTGGTGGAGGCGGCCTCCGGTCTGCTGGACGAGCTGATGCGCCGGTCCCTGCGGTTGCCCGCCGCCGGCCAGTCGGCCGTCAAGGGGCTGGCCGGGGTCCTGGCGCGGGCGGGCTGGCCCTGGGGGCCGGCCGTCATTTCCGCTCTGGGCGCCGCCCATGACCAGGGACGGGCCAACGCTTCGCTTCAGGTCTGGGACCGGCTGGCGGAATGGAGCGAGCATGCGCCCGAACCCCCGGCCGGGACCCTGCCTGTGGATCCGGCGGAGGCGCGGCGCCGGCTGGCCGAAATCCTGGGCGATGCGGCCGAACACCGGCCGACCCAGGCCGATTTCGCGTCGGCCGCCGCGCTGGCTTTCGCTCCGCGGCAACTGGCGGGGGCGCCCAATGTGGTGCTGGCCGAGGCGGGAACCGGAACCGGCAAGACACTGGGCTATATTGCGCCGGCCAGTCTCTGGGCGGAAAAGAACAATGGGCCCGTCTGGATCAGCACCTACACGCGCAATCTTCAGCGGCAATTGGATGGTGAGCTGTCGCGCCTTTACCCCGATCCCTCGGTCAAGGCGCGCAAGGTGGTGATCCGGAAAGGACGCGAGAACTATTTCTGTCTCTTGAATTTCGAAGAGGCCTGTCAGCGCGTTCGCGGCCGGCGGGACGGCGGCGGAGAGGAGGCGGTGGCATTGGCCCTGCTGGCGCGCTGGGTTCTTGCCAGCCGTGACGGCGACATGGTCGGCGGCGATCTGCCCGGCTGGCTGGCCGACCTCCTGGGGCGCCCCAGGGTTCTGGCGCTGGCGGACCGGCGCGGCGAATGCATTTTCTCGGCCTGCCCGCACTTCCGGCGCTGTTTCATCGAGCGCACGGTGCGCCGGGCCCGGCGCGCCGACATCGTGGTCGCCAATCACGCCCTGGTGATGATGCAGGCGGCGTTTGGCGGACTGGAAGACGGCGCCCTGCCGACCCGGTATGTTTTCGACGAGGGGCATCATCTTTTCGATGCCGCCGACAGCGGATTTTCCGCCGCCCTGTCCGGGCTCGAAACCGCGGAACTGCGGCGGTGGCTTCTGGGCGCCGAGGCTGATGGCCCCCGGACGCGGGCCCGTGGCCTGCGCAGGCGCTGCGAGGATCTGCTGGGCGATCATGTGGATGGACAGGCGGCGCTGGACGACGCGCTGCGCGCCGCCCGGCAGTTGCCGTCGCCGGGTTGGCACCAGCGGTTGAGTGACGGACTGGCGCAGGGCGATACCGAGACCTTTCTGTCGCTGGTCCGTCAGCAGGTCTATGCGCGCAGTCCCTCCGAAGGCAGTCCTTACAGTCTGGAATGCGAGCCGGCGGAGCCGGTCGACGGGTTGGGCGAGGCGGCGGTCGCGCTGGCCGAAGCCCTGGACCGGATGATGGCGCCCCTGAAGACACTTGCCAAATGCCTGTCCGGGCTTCTCGATGACGAAGCCGCCGAACTGGACACCGCCACCCGGAGCCGGATCGATTCGATCGTGCGCAGCATCGATCGCCGGGCGCTCGCTCCCCTGGCGGCGTGGCGCGACATGCTGGCCGGACTGGCGGCCCCGCCGCGCGAGGAGTTCATCGACTGGTTCGCGGTCGAACGGATCGACGGCCGCGATATCGATGTCGGGTTTCACCGCCATTGGATCGATCCCACCGTCCCCTTCGCGAAGTTCGTGGCAGAGCCGGCGCATGGCATCCTCATCACTTCTGCCACGCTGCGCGACGGGACCGGGGATCCCGATGGCGACTGGGCGGCGGCGGAGAGGCGCAGCGGCGCCAGCCATCTGCCGTTGCCGGCGGTGCGGGCGGCGGTGCCGTCGCCCTTCGACTATCAGGCATCCACGCGGGTCCTGGTGGTGACCGACGTTCGCAAAGACGACATGGATCAGGTCGCTGCCGCCTATCGCGAACTGTTCAAGGCGGCCGGCGGCGGCGGGCTCGGCCTCTTCACCGCGGTCAGCCGGCTGAAGGAGGTCTGGCGGCGGATCAATGGCCCCCTGGATGCCCTGGGGATCGATCTTCTCGCCCAGCATGTCGAGGGGATGGACACCAGTACGATCGTCGACATCTTCCGGGCCGAGGAGGACGCCTGCCTGCTGGGCACCGACGCGGTGCGGGACGGCGTCGATGTTCCCGGGCGGTCCTTGCGCCTGATCGTGTTCGACCGGGTGCCCTGGCCGCGTCCCGATATTGTGCATAAGGCACGCCGGGCGGCATTCGGCGGGAAAGCCTATGACGACATGATCACACGCCTGCGGCTCAAGCAGGCATTCGGCCGGCTGGTGCGGCGTGCCGGCGACGCCGGCCTGTTCGTGCTTCTCGATCCGATGATGCCGTCGCGTCTGGCCGGCGCCTTTCCGCCCGGCGTCCGGCCCGAGCGCGTCGGCCTGGCCGAGGCCGTGAGGCGGACCCGCGAGTTCCTGGCTGAAACCGGACCCGGCGGCCAACCCGTCGCGGACAGTTCCAAGGGACGGTAAGCCGGACGGATGTCCCGGGTCCGGGAGTGTGAAGAGATCTGGGACGCCGGACCCGCCGATGGATTTTTCACAGGCTGGTGAGCGGGGGCGACGGGTCCTGCCCATCGCCCCCGGGCTCTGCACGCTCTGCAGCCGGTCTCATGGCCGCCGGCAATGGATAGCCGCCGGCAATGGATGGCGCGGGCCGGGTCCGGCCCGCTTCGGTCCCTCAATGGGCCCGTCAGGTCTCAGAAGTGGTAGGCGAGGCCCGCGCCGGCGAACGCCTGTTCCTTGGTCTGCACGATCGGGCTGTCCGCCGCGTCGCCGACGATCTCGGAAAGCTTGGCGACGCCGAACATCATCCAATGCTGCGAGAGCCGGTAGGTGCTGTTGACACCGAACGCGACATCCTTCAGCCCGCCGCTCGCCCGGTATTCGCGCAGTCCGGAATTGCGCGACTGGACGGCGGTGACGCCGAAGTACTTCTTCATATAGTCGCTGTCCGCGAACACCAGTTGCGGTCCCGCCTTGACCGTCCAGGCGTCGGTCGGTTTCAGCGTGTAGGTTGCGCCCAGCGTACCGTCGAGACCATTGCCGGAATGCGTGACCGCCTGGCGAACGGCCGCCCGGACCTCGAACGCATTCCACTGATAGGCGAGGTATCCGCCCATCTGGACGGAGGCTTCAATGTCGCCCAATCCATGCAGATGCGGGTCGTCGCTCTGGTCGCGGCCGCCGCTGTAGCCCACCAGCAGCCCGGCGCGGAAACCGCCGGATCGGATAACATTGGCGTTGAAACCCTCGGGTCCGACCGAACCAACCCCGGCATAGGAAATCGACGCATAGGGAATGGGAACGGCATGGTAACGGGACGCGCCTTCGAATTTCGGGGCGTAACCGCCACCAAGACCCAGGGTGACATCCCAGCCGCTCGCCGACGGGGTGGTGCCCGGCGGACGTTCGAGCTGCTGATCGACGATCTCGGCGGCGGTCGCCGCGGGGGTTCCCGCGGCAAGTCCTGCGGCCAGGGCGAGGGCGAACAGCGGGCGACGGGAGGGTGACAGGCGGATAGGCACTGTTTGGACTCCAAGTATTCTGGAAAAAGGTTGGGGCACTTTAGAGCGCGAATGCGCGGGAGGGAAGGGGAATGCGCTGCCTTTTTTCGGGCGATTCATTCCTTAAATTCAATTAGTTGTGATTTTGCAGTGCCTTCGGGTATGGCGGGCCGGATGTCCGCCCCGACCGTACTCATCTACTGGCTGGCCCAGATGATCCTCGCCAGGAGGGCGATGTCATCCACCGCCAGGCTGGAGTCTTTCGCCGGCACCGAAAGGGACTGGAGTTCGATCTTTTTCGCGGTCTGGCGGACCAGACGGCGGATCAGAACCTCTCCCTGGGTCGTCCGGATCAGCACGCGGTCGCCGCGCCGGGGCGCCGGCGACGGGGAAACGATCAGGATATCGCCATTCTGATAGGCCGGGTCCAGCCGGTTGTCCGTCATCTCCACCGCGAAGGCGTGCGGATCGGCAATCCTCGGCAAGGCAATCTCGTCCCAGTCGGTGCCGATCGGATAGCCCTGGGAATTGAACCTGCGGTCGGACTGGACATCGTCGAAGCCGGTCAGGGGGACCGTGTCCTGCGCCGTTTCTCCAAGACCGGGACGAACCAGTCCGACGAAGTGGGCGAAACTGGTGTCGGTCGCCTCAAGGATCTTGGCGATGCTTTCCGTACTGGGCCAGCGGGTCTTGCCTTCCTTGGTAATCCGTTTGCTGCGATTGAAGGTCGTGGGGTCAAGTCCCGCCCGCCGCGCCAGACCGGAGGCGGTCAGGCGGTTCTCCTGTGCGAGCCTGTCAATCGCGGCCCATATGTCGGTATGCGTCAGCATGGGAACAATATCTCACAAAGGAGCGTGCAGAGCGACACTAAAAATACGGATCGGTCGAAACATAACAACCTTCTGGTTGATGCGACAGTTGTAACCCGATTCGTTCTAACTGTTAGGAAACAAAGGACAGTTTAAGACTATAGCAAAAGGGATGGCAGACCGGACGGTCCTTCCGGATCTACTTGACCGTTCGGAGAGTGAAGAGCGCGGCGAAAGGCAATCCAATGGATTGTTTTTCTGTTTTTGATCTCTTTTTGCGTGCATTCCGCACGCTGTCAAAAAAACGCCATGTTGCGACAGATTGCCATCCTCATTGCGACAGCGTATTGAGGGGCCGTTGAAACCGGTGTTACGCCGATAATGAGTGAAAAGTGTATTTTTCACCATATGTCGTTCTACTGGTCGGTTTGTTTTCACCGGTGTCGGGGGGCCGAACGCCGGAGGGATGCGGAAATGGGGCGGAACCGGGTCCGCCATGGTCGAGGTGTCACGCGGGTGTGACGGATGGGGACGCCCCCCTTCCGCTGTGCCCCCGTCACGAACGGGAGGGGATGAGTGCCGCGGACGATAATACCTGGCGCCGTCGGCTTGGGACCGAACCTCCGTCCCAACGCCTGGGATCTGGCGGTTTTACCGCTGCTGCTGGCGATTCTCTGGGTGCTTGCCTTCGGCAGTGCCCAGATGACCACTCCCTACAATATCGGGGATCCTCTGCCGATCTCGCTCGATCCCGGGGATCTGCCCTATTATCTGCTGCGGTCCTTCCTGCGGATGGCCGCCGGGCTTGCCGTGTCCCTGGTCTTCACCCTGGTCTATGCGACCCTTGCGGCGAAAAGCCGGTATGCCGAGAAGATTCTGATTCCGGTCCTGGATGTCCTCCAGTCGATTCCGATCCTGGGGTTCCTGTCCATCACGGTGACGGGGTTCATCGCGTTGTTTCCGGGCAATCTGCTGGGGGTGGAATGCGCGTCGATTTTCGCGATCTTCACCTCCCAGGCCTGGAACATGACCTTCAGTTTCTATGCCTCGCTGCGCACCGTCCCCTATGACCTGCGCGAGGCCGCCGACATGTTCCATCTGTCCACGTGGCAGCGGTTCTGGCAGCTTGAGCTGCCCTTCGCCGCGCCGGGACTGATCTGGAACATGATGATGTCGGTGTCGGGTGGATGGTTTTTCGTGGTCGCGTCAGAGGCGATCACCGTCAACGGCCAGACGATCACGCTTCCGGGGATCGGCTCCTATATCGCGATGGCGATCGCGGCCAAGAACCTGACTGCGATCGGCTGGGCGATCGTCGCCATGCTGGTCGGCATCATCCTTTATGATCAGCTCTTCTTCCGCCCCCTCGTCGCCTGGGCCGACAAGTTCAAGTTCGAAACGGTTCCGGGAGAGGAGATCCCGACGTCGCGACTCCTCGACATGATGCAGCGGGCCCGTCTGCTGCGGGCGTTCAGCATGGTTCCGGGCATGATCTGGGAACGGTCGCTGATCTTGTTCCGCAAGCGGTCGGACGGCCTCAGCCCGCCGCCCGGCACCCGGCTGCGCCTGCCCTGGTTCGACCGCATCTGGACGGTGTTCCTGCTCTGCGTGGCCGGGTTTGCGGTCTATCGTGTCGGCGACTATATCAAGGCGGAGGTCGGGCTGGATGAGGTCGTCCATGTCTTTCTGCTGGGGTTGGCCACTGCCGTCAGGGTCATCGTCCTGATCGCCATCGCCGCCCTGGTCTGGGTGCCGGTCGGCGTCTGGATCGGGTTCCGGCCGCGGGTGGCCCAGACGGTGCAGCCGATCGCCCAGTTCATGGCGGCTTTCCCGGCCAATCTGATGTTCCCGGTGGCCGTTATTCTGATCCTGCATTTCCATCTGTCGGTGGAGGTCTGGACCAGCCCGCTGATGATTCTCGGCACCCAGTGGTACATCCTGTTCAACGTCATTTCCGGCGCCATGTCGATGCCCAGTGACTTCCGCGCCGTGGCCGACAATTTCGGGCTGAAGGGATGGCTGCGGTGGAAAAGAGTGATCCTGCCCGGGATCTTTCCGTCCTTCGTCACGGGCGCCATCACGGCGTCGGGCGGGTCCTGGAACGCCAGCATCGTCTCCGAGATGGTGAGCTGGGGCGATACCACCCTGATGGCGACCGGGATCGGATCCTATATTGCCGACAATACGCAAAGGGGCGATTTTCCACGCATCGCCCTCGGCGTTGCGGTGATGTGCTGTTACGTGATGTTGTTCAATCGCCAGATCTGGCGGCGGATGTACCGCGTGGCGGAAGAACGTTTGCGGATCGACTGAAGGGAATGCTGCCGTGACCGACACCAATGACCTGCTGATTGATCTCTCCGGCGTGCGGAAGTTCTTCCGGGCCCCCGATCATTCCGACCGGATCGTCCTCGACGACGTCAATTTCCAGCTTCGCCAGGGCGAAATCGTCTCGCTGCTTGGCAAGTCCGGATCGGGCAAGTCGACGCTGTTGCGGATCATCGCGGGGCTGATCCGTGCCAATGGCGGAAAGGTCCACTACCGGGGCCAGCCGATCAACGGACCCGTGCGCGGGATCTCGATGGTTTTCCAGTCCTTCGCGTTGTTTCCCTGGCTCACGGTCCAGCAGAATGTCGAGCTCGGCCTGGAGGCGCTGGCCGTCCCCGCGCGGGAACGCGAGGAGAGGGCGCTGGAAGCCATCGACGTGATCGGCCTGGGCGGTTTCGAATCCGCCTATCCGCGCGAATTGTCGGGCGGCATGCGCCAGCGCGTGGGATTCGCCCGCGCCCTGGTGATGCGTCCCGACGTCCTTCTGATGGACGAACCCTTCTCCGCGCTTGACGTCCTGACGGCGGAAACCCTGAGCGCCGACCTGCTGGAGCTGTGGCTGGAACGCAAAATTCCAACCAAGGGCATCCTGTTCGTGTCGCACAACATCGAGGAGGCGGTGGCCATGTCCGACCGCGTCCTGGTGTTTTCCTCCGACCCCGGACGGGTGAAGGCCGAAATCCCGGTGCCGCTGCCCCATCCCAGGGACCGGGACGCGCCGGCATTCAAGGCCCTTGTCGATCAGGTCTATGCGATCATGACGCAGCGGCCGCTGCGTCCGGTCGGGGCGGAACCCTTGAGCCTCGGCTACCGTCTGCCGTCGGCGACCCCGCACAAGATCGAGGGCATGCTGGAGACCCTTCTCGAACCGCAGTTCAACGGACGGGCTGACCTGCCCGCGCTGGCCGACGAACTCCAGCTTCCCGACGATGTGCTGTTCCACCTGCTGGAGGCGGGAGCCCTTCTGGGCTTCATCAAGGTCGACGAGGGCGATGCGACCCTGCTTCCCCTGGGACGGACGTTCGCAGAAGCCGACACCAACGATCGCAAGACGCTGTTTGCCAAGCAGCTCCTGTCGCATATCTCTCTCGCGTCCCATATCCGCCATGTTCTGGATGAACGGCGCGACCACCGGGCCCCTGAAGGACGGTTCATCCAGGAACTCGAAGACTTCCTGAGCGACGATGAGGCCGAACGCGTTCTGGAGCAGGTGATCGCCTGGGGGCGTTATGCCGAGATTTTCGATTACGATTATACCTCGGGCGTGCTGTCCCTGCCCGAGGAGGAGGAGGAAAACGGTTCGGCCGGGGAGGACGTGGCCGCCGAATAACGGGTCTTCCGGGGACGTTCAAGGGGCTGCCTGCGCGCCTTTACCGGCATCCGCCGGCGCCGACGGCAGTCCCGGAAGGATGCGCCCGGGAATTGAGGGGGCGGGAGAAAAAATCCCGGTAAACGCGCCCGTCCCGCTGCCGCGACCACTTCCCTGTGTCCTGACTTTCGGGTAGGGTCCTCTGATCATGAGCAAAACGATCTATCACATGTGCCTGCGCACCGAATGGCAGGCGGCGGTCGCGGCCGACGTCTACAAGGGGTCCTCGCAGGACCAGGCCGACGGCTTCATCCATTTCTCGACCGGCTCCCAGGTTGAGGAGTCCGCCCGCCGGCATCGGGCCGGGCAGGCGGATCTGGTCCTCCTCTCGGTCGACGCGGCGAGGCTGGGCGACATCCTCCGCTGGGAGGAGGCGCGTGGCGGGCAGTTGTTTCCGCATCTCTACGGGCCGTTGCCGATCAACGCGGTGATGGAGGTGCGCGACCTGCCGCTGGACCAGAAAGGTCTTCATCGTTTCCCCCTGCTTGAAGACTGAGCCCCGCCCCGTGTTGGATTACTATCGCGTCGCCGGACCGCTGATCCGGCTTCTGCCCGCCGAGGCGGCACACAATCTGTCGATTGCCGTCATGAAGACCGGGCTGGTCCCCGGGCAGCCCCGTGACGACGATCCCAGCCTCGCGATTTCCCTCTGGGGGCGGGACTTTCCCAATCCGGTCGGATTGGCCGCCGGTTACGACAAGAACGCTGAAATTCCCGATGCCCTGCTGGGGCAGGGATTCGGTTTTGTTGAAATCGGAACGGTGACACCCCGCCCGCAGCCCGGCAATCCCAAGCCCCGCCTGACCCGGCTGGTCGAGGACCGGGCGGTCATCAACCGCATGGGATTCAACAATCAGGGTGCCGAGAGGGTGGCCGGTCGGCTGGCGGCCAGGCGCCGGATCGGAATTGTCGGGGCGAATATCGGGAAGAACAAGACCACCGAGGACGCCGCCGCCGATTATGAAGCCGGCGTCCGGGCTTTCGGTCTGCACGCCGACTATCTGGTGATCAATGTGTCCTCGCCCAACACGCCGGGGCTTCGCGCGCTTCAAGGCAAGGCGCCGCTGGCCGAACTGGTCGGGCGCGCCCGCGCCGCTCTTTTGTCCCTGCCGGCGCCGCGACCGCCGCTGCTTCTCAAGATCGCCCCGGATCTCACGGACGAGGATAAGCGCGATATTGCGGAGGTCGCTTTGGAAAGCGGTCTTGACGGCCTGATCGTCACCAACACGACCATCGATCGGCCGGCGGGATTGATCTCGCCCAACCGGACTGAAACCGGGGGGCTGTCGGGGCCGCCGCTGATGGAGCCGGCCACCGCCGTGCTGCGCGACATGTACCGGCTGACAGGGGGGCGTCTGCCCCTGGTCGGTGTCGGAGGCATCACCACCGGGGCGGATGCCTACCGGAAAATCCGGGCGGGCGCATCCCTGGTGCAGCTTTACACCGCGCTGATCTATCACGGGACGGTCCAGGTGACGCGGATCAAGCGCGATCTGGCCGCATTGCTGCGCAAGGACGGTTTTTCGCATCTGTCGGAAGCGGTCGGCGCCGATGTCCCGGAGGCCCGATGAGCCTGCCGATCCTGGGCGGCCTGAAAGAGCTGCCCGACCGCTATCAGGGGTGCATCATCGATCTTTGGGGGGTCATCCACGATGGAATTACCCCCTATCCCGGCGCTATAGACGCGCTGACCAGACTGAAGGCGTCCGGGCGGCGCGTTGTCATGTTGTCCAACGCGCCGCGCCGGTCCGCCGCGGTTATCGCCCTGATGGACGAGCTCGGCATCGCCAGGGAGCTTTACCTCGACATCGTGACGTCGGGTGAGGCGGTGTATGAGGAAATCACCACGGGCCGGGATCCATGGTTCCGGTGTCTCGGACGCCGCTGCCTGCATGTCGGCGGTCCGCGGGACCGGGACCTGTTTGTCGGTCTCGACCTCGATCTCGTGAAAGCTCCGTCCGACGCCCAGTTCCTCCTCGTTACCGGGCCGGAGGAGGCCGATGCCACGGTCGAGGATTTCGCGCCCCTCCTCAGGGAGGCGCGGTCGCTGGACCTGCCGCTGGTCTGCGCCAATCCAGATCTGGTGGTGATCCACTGCGGCCGTCCGATGATCTGCGCGGGGTCGCTCGCCCTCTTTTACGAGGAACTGGGCGGCGATGTCCGCTATCGCGGCAAACCCGATCCGGCGATCTATGACGTCTGCCTGGCAAGACTGGGTCTCGACCGGTCACGCGTGATCGCGATCGGAGACGGCTTTCCCACCGATGTCGCGGGGGCCAGGGCGGCCGGGCTGGACTGTCTGTTCTGCACGGGGGGAATTCACGCCGAGGAAATCGGAACCCGCTATGGCGAACGTCCCGATCCCGACCGGCTGGAGGCGGCGATTCTCCATCATGGCGGTCTGCGCCCCGCCGCCGCTATCGGCGGTTTCGTCTGGTAGCCGGCGCGGCGACAACGGTCGCGCGATCATCCGTGGCGTCGACCATCGACCCGGGGCAGGGCGCTGTCGCGTTGTCACCGCTCCGGGCCCGCAGGCGGGCTGGTATCAGGGCATGAACTGCTCGGCCAGAATGCGTTCCTCAAGATTGTGTTCGGGATCGAAAAGCAGACGGAGGTGCGTGCTGCGGTCTTCGCGCACCTCCACTTCGGTGACGTCGCGGACCTCGGTGTAGTCGGCCACGGCGGAAACCGGGCGTTTCCCGTTTTCCAGGATTTCGAAGACCACTTTCGCCGTATGGGGCAGCAGGGCGCCACGCCAGCGCCGGGGTCGGAAGGCGGAAATGGAGGTCAGGGCCAGGACGCCGGCGCCCATGGGAATGATCGGGCCGTGGGCGGACAGATTGTAGGCGGTGCTGCCGGCCGGTGTCGCCACCAGCACGCCGTCGCAGATCAGCTCGTCCAGACGGGTGCGGCCGTCGATCCGGATGCGGATCTTGGCAGCCTGCCGGGTTTCGCGGAGCAAAGAGACCTCGTTGATCGCCAGCGCTTCATGCAGGCTTCCGTCCACAGTGCGGGCCTTCATGACCAGCGGATGGAGGCGGACGGTCTCCGCGCGGGCCAGACGTTCCGGCAGGCGCTCGGGATCATAGACATTCAGCAGGAAACCGACGGATCCCCGGTTCATTCCATAGATCGGCACATGCCGGTCGATGTGCTGATGCAGGGTTTCCAGCATGAAACCGTCGCCTCCCAGGGCGACGATGACGTCGGCCTCGGAGGGCGGAACGGATCCATAGCGGTCGGTGAGGCAGGCAAGGGCGCATTGTGCGGCCTCGATGTCGGCGGCGACAAAAGCGATACGGGAAACGGTCATTGGCAGGATTCCAGATGGAAAACGCAGTATAGCTCCGGCCGCAGGGATTGGGCGAGCTCCCGAAGGGGCTATACGGAGCGTCGAGGGCGCGTCGGGCGGCGCCGTCCGGATGGGGTTATCCGCCCGTGGTGTTCATATGACGGGCCAGAGCCGGTCGGGCGTGATCGGCGTCGATGACGAAATCATGGCCCTCCGGCTTGCGGTCGATCGCGGGCTGGATCATTCGTTCCAGCGGCACGTCGGATTCTCCGCTGCGCAATGCGGCGCGAAGATCGACTGCGTCCTCCTGGCCCAGGCAGGGATAAAGGGTGCCGGTACAGGTGACGCGGACGCGGTTGCAGGCGGCGCAGAAATGATCGGTGAGCGGCGTGATCAGTCCCAGCAGTCCCCCCGTCTCGCGGATACGCAGATAGCGGGCGGGGCCGCCGGTCCGGTGACCGGTGGCCTCCAGAGTCCAGCGGCTCTCGATCCGGCGCCGGACTTCATCGAGCGGCAGATACTGGTCGGTGCGATCGGCTCCGATGTCTCCCAGTGGCATGGTTTCGATCAGGGTCAGGGCATGTCCGTGGTCGCCGCACC
This sequence comes from Telmatospirillum sp., assembly GCA_009712185.1. Taxonomy (GTDB): domain Bacteria; phylum Pseudomonadota; class Alphaproteobacteria; order Rhodospirillales; family Magnetospirillaceae; genus Telmatospirillum. Next base: position 59,919 of record WASQ01000048.1, read on the forward strand.
AGGCGATCATCCGGTCGATCTCATCCCCGTTCACGTCCCGCAGCGCGCCCATATTGACTTTGATCGCAATGCCGGCCGCCGCCGCGGCGGCGCTGCCGGCCATCACGCGCGCCAGGTCTCCCCCACGGGTGATGGCGCGAAATCTGGCGGGATCGAGACTGTCCAGCGACACATTGATGCGCTTGACGCCGGCTCCGGCCAGGGCCTCGGCACTTTCCGGCAGTCGGGTCCCGTTGGTTGTGAGGGTCAGTTCCTCTAACGATCCGCTGGAACAGTAACGGCCCAGCCGTCCGATCAGATCCAGGATTCCCCGCCTGACCAGCGGCTCGCCCCCGGTCAGGCGCAGTTTCCGGATTCCCAGTCTGATGAAGGCGTCGGCCAGCCGCTCAAGTTCCTCCAGAGAGAGAAGATCGGCCTTCGGAAGGAAGGTCATATCGTCCGACATGCAATAGACGCAGCGCAGATCGCAGCGGTCCGTGACGGAGAGCCGCAGATAGGTGATGGAGCGGCCGAACGGATCAATCATGGGGGGAACCGGAGCCTTGATCGAAAGTGGAGTCTACGACACCTATATGGCGATGGATCTGGCCGCCGTCTATAGTCTCTATGCACGGCGGCCGCTTGAACGCGCTCGCCATGCCTTTTTATAACTTCCTCAGTCGCCGGGCGCACCCCTCCGGGGCGCCGGGCTTTCCTCCGCTCACGCTCCGGCGAGGGCAAGGCCCGAACGCGGCCCGTCACCCTTTGACCGGGGCAACCGGCGCGCGTTCAAGATGCCGTGAGGCTCTCGGCTGTAAGGATGTCGGAAATCGTCGGCACCGGCGAAAATCAGTCGCGTGTCGGTGTCAGTTGGAAACCAACGACGTCCTCTGCCGCCGACAGCATTCCGGCCAACTGGTCGAAGCCTTCAGGATCGTCGTTTTGCAAGACGAGGTCGTAGATCAGGCGCCCTCCGTCGGGGTCGAGCTGGCAGCCGATATCGCTGACCCGGAACCCCAGCCCGGCGAGCAACTGGCCGAGTTCGCCGGAACTGCGGGCCTGGGACCGGCGGAAGGCAAGGGTGAGATGGGTGATCCGATGGTGCGGCAGCCGGCTTTCGACAAGGCTGAACCCGGCCATCACGCCGACACACAGCGCGGTGGCCGCGAACGCCGCCACATAGAGGCCGAGGCCGATGACGACGCCGATCGCCGCCGTCATCCAGATGGATGCCGCGGTCGACAGTCCGCGGATGGAAAATCCATCCTTCATGATCACACCGGCTCCGACGAATCCGATTCCCGTCACGATTCCCTGGATCACGCGGGTCGGGTCGGCTGCGGGGCCTGCCGGTCCCGCCGACCCCGGTCCGGGGCCGCCGAACCATGCCCCCGGCACGCCGGTCGCGGCGGTCAGCAAGGCGGCGGCGGCGCAGACCAGGGCGAACGTCCGCAGGCCCGCCGCCCGTCCGTGAAAGGTCCTTTCATATCCCACCACGCAACCGACGCAGAGGGCGACGAGGACATGCATCACGATGATCCCGTTTTGTGCCAGCAGCGACGGAGAAAGCCACGCCGAAAGATGCTCCATGCCCCCTCCCAGGACGTTTCAGGGCGATCCCCGGCGAGAAGGCCGCGGACGTCGCGCCGGTGCGCCGGATCCCGGCCGTTTCCCCTGGCTGCGGGGTGGGGCCGGGAAAGCTCCCTTTGAATGTGGGAATGCTCTCCCTTGAGCCCCGACGATATCCCGATCATGCGCCGGCCGGCAATATGAGGGCCTTTCCCGGCGGGAACAATCCGGTGGATCCCGATTGTTCTGTCCGATGAAATGCCCTTGAACGCGCGACGCGGCCTTCCGGCCCACGCCAGGGAAAGCGCGCTCAGGTTGTTTTTCGAGATATAATATCCGTTGTAATGGTACGCTGACGGCCGGCGCGACTGCTGGCCGGGAAAAGGCGGGGGTCGGGAAAAGGCGGGCGGCGGATGACCCTGCCGACGCGCGGTGCATGGGGCAGACGGGGCGGGCGGCGGTTCGCCGCCGGCGCGCCGGTTGTCGCCGGATAAAGAATTGCGTCTGTCATAGTTTGTTTAGATTTCCTGGCTTTTTATGGAAAAGGGGGATCATCGTCGGCAGGCGATGGTTCCCGCTCCGGGACGGAGTCGAATGTTTGATTTTGTCCCCAAGTGAGGACTGTGGCGCCGGTGCAGGGCCGTTATGGTGATGCTCGACGCTGGCAGATAAACCCAGGATGCGGACCGGGGGAGCTGATGCGGGACCAGAATATTGCGACGTTGGGGGAACTGCTGTGCGCCCGCCTGTGCCATGACCTGGCCGGCGCGGTCGGGGCGGTCGGGACCGGGGTCGAGTTGCTGGTCGATGACAGTTCCGGGGGGGAATTCGCGGCCGACGCCGTTGCGCTTCTGGAATCGAGCGCGCAATCGGCGGTCCGGCGGCTCAGGTTTCTGAGGATCGCGCTGGGCAGCGGGGGGCAGGCCCTCTCGGGCGCGCAGATGCGGGCGATGGTGTCCGAGTTTCTGGAAACGGGAGTGCCGGGCAGCCCTGGCGCGGTTCGCCTGGTGTGGCGGCTGGATGCGATGTCGACATGGTCGGCGGCAGAGGTCAAACTGGTCCTGAACCTTGTTCTGGTCTCCAGGGATTGCCTTCCGCGCGGCGGAGACATCGATGTCGGCCCGGGCAGTGGAGGCGGGCAGAAGCTCGCGATCCGGGCGCAGGGCGCGCGGGCGACGCGGTCTGAATCGGCGGTTGCATTGTCGGCGTCCGCAATAGAGGGACTGAATCCGCGTGGGGCACAGGGATATTATACGTCACTTCTGGCACAACGATTAGGATTGTCAGTTAATTGTGAAGACAGTCATGAGTGTGTCCTATTCGGGGTGACTGAAAATCAAAGGACTTGAAAATGCGGTCGGGAGCTTGTGAAGCCAGGCTTTCTCCAATTAACCGCACATGCTATTAATTGGCTTCTTATGGCGTGGAGACGGCGCAACGCCAACGATGCGGCGTTCACGGCAGGACGGCAGAGGGCACTCTAATGGACGATCTTTTGAGCGAGTTCTTGACGGAGACAGCCGAGAGTCTGGCGGTTCTCGATGTTGAGCTGGTCAAGCTGGAACAGAACCCCGAACCGCAAATTCTGTCCAACATCTTCCGCCTGGTCCATACCATCAAGGGGACATGCGGATTCCTGGGATTGCCCCGGCTGGAGGCCGTGGCGCATGCCGGCGAGAATGTGTTGGGCAAATTCCGCGACGGGGAGCTTTCGGTCACCCCGGCGGCGGTGACGCTGATTCTCTCCTGTCTTGATCGGATCAAGACCATTCTGGCCCATATCGAGACAACCGAGTCGGAGCCCGAGGGCGACGACAAGGATCTCATTGCCCAGTTGAACGCGACCGCGGAAGGCAAGCTTCACCTGGAGGAGGCCGCGCCCGCCGCGGCTCCGGCTCCGGCTCCGGCCGCGGCTCCCGAACCGGAACCGCGGGCCGCGGCGCCTGAGCCGGAACCCGAACCGCCGGCCGCGGCTGCGCAACCCGAGGCTCCTCCCGAGGCGGTGGTTCCGGCCCCGGTGCCTCACGAGCCCGATCACGTCCCCGCGGCTGTTCCCCAGGCAGTGGTTCCCGCGACCTCGACGGCGCCCGTGGCGACCGAGGCTCCGAAGGAATCGGCGGTCGCGGCTCAGACCATCCGCGTCAATGTCGAGCTTCTCGAAAATCTGATGACGCTGGTGTCCGAACTGGTGCTGACCCGCAACCAGCTTCTGCAGATGGTGCGCGGCAACGACGACAGCGAGTTCGCGACGCCTCTGCAACGCCTGTCGCACATCACCACCGACCTTCAGGAAGGGGTGATGAAGACGCGCATGCAGCCGATCGGCAATGCCTGGGCGAAGCTTCCCCGCATCGTCCGCGATCTGTCGGTCGAAATGAACAAGAAGATCGATCTCCAGATGATCGGCGCCGAGACCGAACTCGACCGCCAGGTTCTGGAGCTGATCAAGGACCCGCTGACCCATATGGTGCGCAATTCGGCGGATCATGGTCTCGAATCCACCAATGAGCGCCGGCTGATCGGGAAACCGGAGGTCGGCAAGATCGTGCTGAACGCCTATCACGAGGGCGGGCACATCATCATCGAGATCAGCGACGACGGACGCGGGCTCAATATTCCGCGGATCCGGCAGAAAGTGCTGGGCAACGGGCTCGCAACCGAAAGCGAGCTGGAGCAGATGAACGACCAGCAGGTCGCCCAGTACATCTTCCGGGCGGGCTTCTCGACCGCTGAGAAAGTGACATCGGTGTCCGGCCGCGGCGTCGGCATGGACGTGGTGCGGACCAATATCGAGAAGATCGGCGGGACCATCGAGCTCAAGACCCAGCAGGGGCGAGGGACCAGCTTCATCATCAAGATCCCGCTGACCCTTGCCATCGTTTCGGCGCTGATCGTGGAATGCGCCGGCGAGCGGTTCGCGATCCCGCAGATCAGCGTGCTGGAACTGGTGCGGACGACCGCCAACTCGGAGCACGGCATCGAGGTCATCAACAACGCCCCGGTGCTCCGCTTGCGCGACCGCCTGTTGCCGCTGGTCAGCCTGCGCACACTGCTGCGCCTCGGTGGCGACGAGGAGGAGAGGGCGGAGACCTTCATCGTCGTGACACAGGTCGGCGCCTATACCTTCGGCATCATCGTCGACCGCGTCTTCGATACCGAGGAAATCGTGGTCAAGCCGGTGGCTCCGATCCTGCGCCATATTTCGATGTTCTCCGGCAATACGATCCTGGGCGACGGTTCCGTGATCATGATCCTTGATCCCAATGGCATCGCCGGCAGCACGGGTGAGATCGTCGGCGGCACCCAGGCCGCGGCGGAAACGTCCGCGACCCGCGATCTGCACGCCGAGGACCGGCAGTCCCTGCTGGTGTTCCGCGCCGGCGGCATGGATCTCAAGGGCGTGCCTCTGGCTCTGGTCGCCCGCCTCGAGGAGATCGAGGTCGAGCAGATCGAGCATTCGCATGGCAAGCCGGTGGTTCAGTATCGTGGCAAACTGATGCCGCTGGTGACGATCGACGGGTCGTTCGACATCCGCGGCGAGGGGCGCCAGCCGGTGCTGGTGTTCGCCGACCGCGACCGCAGCATGGGCCTGGTGGTCGACGAGATCGTCGACATCGTCGAGGAGCGCCTCAAGGTCGAGCTGTCGGTCGACCAGCCGGGTCTGATCGGGACCGCGGTGGTGTCGGGCAAGGCCACGGACATCATCGACGCCGGCTTCTATCTGACCCAGGCCTGGGGCGACTGGTTCGGTTCTCCGGAGCAGGAATTCCAGGGTGAAACCGATGGCAAACGTATCCTTCTGGTTGACGACAGCCCATTCTTCCGCAATCTTTTGACACCACTGCTGTCTGTTGCGGGTTACGAGGTTGTCGCCGTCGACAGCGCCGACAAGGCCTTGTCGCTGCGGGAGGCCGGGGACAGCTTCGATGCGATCATCAGCGACATCGAGATGCCCGGGATGAATGGTTTCGATTTCGCGCAGGCCGTGCGGGCCGAGGGCCGCTGGGCCAAGGTTCCGCTGGTTGCCCTGTCCTCGCACGCGACCGAGAAGGACTTCGAGCGCGGTCGCGAGGTCGGATTTACGGACTATGTCGCCAAGTTCGACCGTGACGCGTTGCTTCAGACCTTGGCACAATCCCTTTCGGCAAAAGGTGCCGCATGAACCAGCTTGTTCCCACCACCTCCCGCCAGGGCTCTCACGAGATCCTCTCGACGGAAGATCATGACGAATTCGTCACCATGTTCATCGAAGGCCAGATGTTCGGCATTCCGGTGTTGATGGTGCAGGATGTTCTTGGTGCCCAGAAGATCACGCGGATCCCCCTGGCGCCGCCGGAGGTTGCCGGCTCCCTCAACCTGCGGGGACGCATCGTCACCGCGATCGATGTCCGCCTGCGCCTGCGTCTTCCGAAGCGCAAGGACGAGGCCGAGGACGCCATGAGCGTCGTGGTGGATCTCAAAGGGGAGCTTTACAGCCTTCGGGTCGACTCGGTCGGTGAGGTGCTGAGCCTGCCGTCCGCCAAGTTTGAGCGCAATCCGCCGACCCTCGATCCGCTCTGGCGCGAATTCAGCACGGGGATTTATCGGCTGGAGAACAAGCTGCTCGTCGTTCTCGATGTTCCCAGGCTTCTCGACTTCACGAAGTCGGAGGCTGTCTAATCTCTTGCGGCCGGCCCTTCGGGGCCGGCTTTGGATCGCATCAGAAAGAAAGCGAAGGGTGGCATGAAGTCCTGCTTGATCGTCGATGACTCGAAAGTCATCCGCATGGTGGCCAAGAAGATCCTCACCGAGCTTGGGTTCCGTACGGACGAGGCGGAGGATGGAAAGATCGCGCTCGATTTCTGCAAGAAGCAGCTTCCGGACGCGGTCCTGCTTGACTGGAACATGCCCAACATGAACGGCCTCGAATTCCTGCAGGAGCTGCGCAAGTTGCCGGGCGGGGACGCGCCGGTGGTGGTGTTCTGCACGACCGAGAATGACATCGAGCATATTCAGGAGGCGATTACCGCGGGGGCCAGCGAATACATCATGAAGCCCTTCGACAGCGAAATCCTTCAGGCGAAGTTCTCTCAAGTCGGTTTGCTCTGATTGGCGGTGTAAGTATGGTTTTTGAACCGGGTGCCTCCCGATCCTCTGCTTTGGCCTCTTCGGCGGATCCGATCCGCGTCATGGTCGTCGACGACTCCGCCGTTGTGCGGGGATTGATCACCCGGATGCTGGAAGAGGACACCGGATTTTCGGTGGTCGCCTCGGTCGGCAACGGGCAAATGGCGTTGTCGGCGCTTGAGCGCTACGACATCGAGGTTGTCATCCTCGATATCGAGATGCCGGTCATGGACGGTCTGACCGCCCTGCCGAAGCTTCTGAAGGCGGATCCCGACCTTCAGGTCATCATGGCCTCGACGCTGACTTTGAAGAATGCCGATGTATCGTTGCGGGCCCTCGAAGCGGGCGCCGCCGACTACATTCCGAAGCCGACCTCGTCGCGCGAGATCAGCGGTGGCCCAGACTTCAAGCATGAGCTGATCGGCAAGGTCCGCGCCCTAGGCGCCGCGCGCCGGCGTGTTTCCCGGCGGGGGGCTCCGCGGCCCGGCGCCGCCCCGCCTCCCCCGCCACCATCACCGTCCGCGGCTCCGGCGGCCCGGCAGCCGGCCGGTCTTTATCCGCATGCCGGGCCTCTGACGATGCGCGCGGCATCGATCGAGGCCCCCGATGTGATCGCCATCGGGTCCTCCACCGGTGGGCCGCAGGCCCTGTTCTCGGTGCTTGGCGCAATCAAGGCGGGATCGCTCCGCCAGCCGATCCTGATCACCCAGCATATGCCGCCGACCTTCACGACCATTCTGGCCGAGCATATCACCCGGATCAGCGGTTGGACTGCGGCCGAGGGTCAGGATGGAGAGGTCATTCAAGGTAACCGGATCTATGTCGCGCCCGGCGATTTCCACATGGTGGTGGAGGTCAAGGGCGCGGAGAAGGTGATCCGTCTCAATAAAAATCCACCGGAAAACTTCTGCCGTCCGTCGGTGGATCCCATGTTGCGCAGTATTGCCGCGGCATGGGGGCGGCGTGTGCTGACTGTGATCCTGACCGGCATGGGGTCGGACGGGCTGAAGGGAGGACAGGCGGTGATCGGAGCCGGCGGAACCGTGATCGCTCAGGACGAGGCCAGCAGCGTGGTTTGGGGCATGCCGGGAGCCGTTGCGACGGCGGGCATCTGCAGCGCCGTGTTGCCGCTGCCGGAGGTTCCCCAGTACATCCTTCGCATGGCATCGAGGCGCTGATATGTTGCGCCCGGACGACTTTGACTTCCTCGCCAAGCTCCTGAAGGAGAGGTCGGGGTTGGTGGTAACGCCGGACAAGGGCTATCTGCTCGAAAGCCGGCTGATGCCCCTCGCCCGGACCCGCAACCTGAAGGGGATCGAGGAGATCGTCGCGAAGCTTCGTGCGCGCGACGAAGGTCTGGCCCGCGATGTCACCGAGGCGATGACGACCAATGAGTCGTTCTTTTTTCGGGACCAGAAACCGTTCGATCAGTTCCGCGATATCGTTCTGCCTCAGATGATGGCTGCCCGATCAGGGAAGAAATCGATCCGGATCTGGTCTGCCGCCTGTTCCAGCGGGCAGGAGGCTTATTCGCTGGCGATGCTTCTGAAAGAGCAGGCCAACAAGCTGGCGGGCTGGCATGTCGAAATCGTGGGAACCGATCTTTCCATCGAAATGCTGGAGAAGGCAAAGGCCGGCCTTTACTCCCAGTTCGAGGTGCAGCGCGGCCTGCCCATCCAGATGCTGGTGAAGTACTTCAAGAAGAAGGAGGAAAGCTGGCAGATCGACGCGGCTCTGCGCGGCATGGTCCAGTTTCGTGAATGGAACCTTCTGAAGGACCTGCGCGGTCTCGGCCAGTTCGATATCGTGTTCTGCCGCAATGTGCTGATCTATTTCGACCAGCCGACCAAGGCCGCTGTTCTCGACAGCATCGCCAAGCAGATGCCCGAGGACGGGTTCCTGTATCTGGGCGGGGCCGAGACTGTTCTCGGCATTTCCGACCGGTTCAAGCCGATGGCCGGGCAACGCGGCATCTACTGCCTGAACCATGACGGTCCGTCGACCGGTTTTCCCGTCAAGCCGCTGGCGTGACGGCACCGGTTTCCGGTCGGCAATTTTTTCCTGAGGGAGGGGGCTGAGGCGACGTCGCCCCTTTGTCGGGACGGCCGGGCTTAAAAGCCCGGGGGCGTCGTTTTCAGCATGGGCAGATCCTGAAACACCACCGGGCCGTCCGCATGAACCTATGCGGACGGTGCCCCCCCGGTGGCCCCACCCGAAGGCGGGTCAAAAAACTATCGAGACACCTTAGGACTGCAGCAGCTTCAGGAGTTCCTGCGGCAACTGCGCGGCCTGAGTCAAGGCCGCGACCGAGGCCTGGGTCTTGACGTCAGCGGCCGACAGGGACGACTTCACCTGCGCCACGTCCGCATCCATGATCACCGACGCCGCCGCCGAGATATTCTGGATGTTGGTGGAAATGTCCTGGCCGCTGAAATTGAACTGCGACTCGTAGGCGCCCACCAGCGCGCGGTCCTTGGTGATCGTGTTGATCGCCGAACTGACCTTCGCCATGGCCTGAAGGGCCGTTGCCGCGGTGCTGCCCGTGGAGTTGGCCCCCAGCAGTCCGCCGACCGACCCGGTCGCCAGCGACAGGGAAATGAAGTTGGTGGACAGCGTTCCGACCAGGAACTTCACATTGGACAGGAACGAGCCGGTCAACAGCGCCTGGCCCGCATAGGTCGTGCTGGTCACGATGCTGGTGATTTCGCTCTTGAGCTGGCTATATTCCGTGTTGATGTCCTGGCTGCGCTGACTGTTGGTGACCTGACCGGAGGCGGCCTGGGTCGCGAGCGCCATCATGCGCTGCAGCACGTTGCTGATCTGGGCCAGCGCGCCGTCGGTCGATTGCAGGATCGCCGTGCCTTGCGTCACGTTGATCTGGTCCTGCTGATAGACCACCACATTCGCGGTGAGCTGTGTGCCGATGGCAAGTCCGGCGGCGTCGTCGGACGCCTGCACGATGCGCGAGCCGGACGCCAACTGGGACAGATAGTTGGTTTCCTTACTCGAATTCTGGTTCAGGTAGTTCAGTGCGGCATTGGCCGCGTTGTTGGTAGAAATCACGGGCATGTTGATCTCCTTTGCCACACTGACTTGCTTCAGGCGCAAGGTTTGTATGTGGTGTCTCGCCGATCTTTATAAGCAATGCCCGTGCCAAACCATCAAGTCGTTGATTTCAAATGAATTTCAATGGATTCGCTGGCGGCAGAAAAGGGCGGTGGGACGGCCTCGGATGGCGACAATTGCCGTCAACGCCGTGCAATTCTTGCCGGGTCGGGTTGTGACTCGGCGTCTCGCGGGGTGAACCGTCCTGTCGAAATGAAAAAGCCGGCTTTGGAGTCATGGTGAAGTCTATCTCGTCCGTTTGACTCTACTAAAACTTTCCGGACATCCCGGATCGGGCGAGGACCGGTCATGGATTCTTCGCGGATTCCGGAGGATTCAATCACCAGCCGGATGATGACTCATGGTTTTCGGGAATGGCCTGTCCCTTGATGCGATCCCGCCTGACGGGGGCGCTCCGACCCGGGGCAGGGCGTTTTTCGGCGGATCATCCTTCCCCGGAGACGCCTGTCGCCATTCCGCTTCCGCGCCGGGCGAAAGCCGGATCACTTTGGAAAACGGGGGGCGGCAAAGTTTGCCGCGGGACGGGGGGGCTGGCCGTTCCGGGGGGGTGACAGGTCCGTCACCTGCGGCGTTCCCCTGGCGATTCCGGCGACGTCGCCCTGCCGGAAACGGCTGTGCCGTGCCGGCGTTCCGGTAAAGCCGGCTGCCGGCAATTTCGCCGCTTTCGCGCTGGAGTCCATCTGGAACGCCGGACCCGCCGATGGATTTTTTCACCCGTTCAGACGCCTGTTCCCGACGTGAAAGCCGCGGACATTCCGACTTTCATCGAAAGGCGGGAGGGACAGCCACCCCACCCTCGATTCAGGGACTGATCTGTTGGGTTTTGGTCTCCGGACGCTTATCGCAAGCGGCGATGAGGATGGCTCATCGCCGCCGGATTGGTCCACCCCCGGCAGGAGAGCCGGCATAAGCGACGCCGGAGGGACGGGAAAATCCGCCTTAAGGCCCGTTGATCCGCCCACCCGATCAACAGGCTTTCAGAGGATGCCGGTCTCGATGGCGTCACACAGCATATGCCCGATAAGGATATGCATCTCCTGGATCCGGGCGGTGACATTGGAGGGGACGATCAGCAGTGGATCGGCCAGGCCGACCATGGCCCCTCCGTCCCGTCCGGAAAAGCCGGCCGCCGTGGCGCCGGCCGTGCGCGCGGCTTCCAGCGCTTTCAGGATATTGGGGCTCTTGCCCGACGTGCTGATGGCGATCACCACATCGCCCGGGCGCGCCAAGGCCTCGACCTGACGGGAAAAGACCTCATCGAACGAGAAATCGTTCGCCGCCGCAGTGAGGATCGATGTGTCGGTGGTCAGGGCGATGGATGGCAGGGCCCGGCGATTGACCTTGTAGCGGACGACGATTTCCGTCGCCAGATGCTGGGCGTCCGCCGCGCTGCCGCCGTTGCCGCAGAACAGAATCTTGCCCCCCTGGCCGACGGATCGGCAACAGATTTCGGCGAGACGTGTCAGTGGCGCGGTGATCGCCTGTCCGAGATCGGAAACCAGTCTGGCGTGCTCTGCGATATCGCGTTCAATCAGCTTGGAAAAGTCCATCGATGTCTCCGGAAGAAGGGCAATCCCCGGCCAGCGGGACAGCGGCGCCGGGGACGGGAACGGGACGGCTCAGGCGACGTGGGGGGCGTCGCCGTCGGGAAGGGGATGGCCCGCATGGGTGTCGTCGGGGTCGCGCAGGACATAGCCGCGTCCCCAGACGGTCTCAATATAATTGGTGCCGCCTGTGGCGACGGCGAGTTTTTTGCGAAGCTTGCAAATGAAGACGTCGATGATCTTCAATTCGGGCTCATCGATGCCACCATACAGATGATTAAGGAACTGTTCCTTCGTCAGCGTCTGTCCTTTACGCAGGGACAAAAGCTCCAGGATGCCATATTCCTTGCCAGTCAGATGCAGCGGGTCGCTGTCGATTTCGACATTGCGCTTGTCGAGATTGACGCTTAGGCGTCCGGTCCGGATCACGGACTGGGAATGTCCTTTGGACCGGCGGACGATCGCCTGGATCCGGGCCACAAGCTCGGCACGGTCGAACGGCTTTGTAAGATAATCGTCGGCCCCGAATCCCAGGCCCTTCACCTTCTTTTCCGATTCGGAGAGGCCGGACAGGATCAGAACCGGGGTCTCGATTCTGGCGGCACGCAGTCTCCGCAAGACTTCGTAACCGTCCATGTCGGGAAGCAGAAGGTCGAGAAGGATGATGTCATAGTCGTAAAGCTTGCCGATCTCCAGCCCGTCCTCGCCCATGCTGGTTGCGTCGACCACCATACCTTCGGCCCGGAGAGTCAACTCCAGGCTTTTGGAGGTCATCGGGTCGTCTTCGACGATTAATACTCGCATCCCGCGGTTTCCGCTGTCCATTGATGACGTCGTAACCATAAGGGGGTACGCACCCGGGGCGCAAGGAAACAGCGCCGCACCAACAGCTTACCAGAGAAGTTTACCAAGCTTTAAGGGGGATGCGCTAGCTTCGATACATACCCAAAGGGGCACAGACTTGGCCTTGCTCGTTAAATCCCTGATCAGCGACATCGAGCGCACGCCGGGCGTGCGCGTTTTTGGCCGCGTGGAGGGGGTTCAGGGACTGCTGGTGGAAGCCAGCGGCCTCCGGAACCGCCTGTCCGTCGGCGACCGGTGCCAGATCCAGGGCCGCGACCGCTGGATCGTGTGCGAGACCGTGGGATTTCGCAATGGCCGCGCGCTGCTGATGCCGTTCTCGTCGCTTGATGGTGTCGGGCTCGGGTGCCGGGTGGAGGTCGCCGATGCGAGCCCGGTGCTTTACCCGCATCCGGACTGGCTCGGCCGTGTCATCAATGCGATGGGGGAGCCGGTCGACGGCAAGGGGCCTTTGCCGGTGGGCGACCGGCCCTATGCGATCCGCAATAAGCCGCCGTCCGCCCATTCCCGGCAGAGGGTCGCCGGAAAACTGGATCTCGGCGTTCGCGCGATGAACGCGTTCCTGACCACCTGTCATGGTCAGCGAATGGGAATCTTCGCGGGATCGGGGGTGGGCAAGTCGTCGCTTTTGTCGATGATGGCGAAAAATACCGATGCCGACGTCTCTGTGGTCGGCCTGATCGGCGAACGCGGGCGCGAGGCGAGGGAGTTCATCGAGGACGACCTGGGAGAGAGCGGTCTGGCCCGCAGCGTCGTCGTCGTGGCGACGTCCGACGAATCCGCCCTGCTGCGCCGGCAGGCCGCTTATGTCACCCTGACAATGGCGGAGTATTTCCGCGATCAGCGCCGGGAAGTCCTTTGTCTGATGGACAGCGTGACCCGGTTCGCGATGGCCCAGCGCGAAATCAGCCTGTCGGTCGGCGAGCCTCCCGCCAGCAAGGGATACACGCCGACGGTCTTCGCCGAACTGCCCCGCCTGCTGGAGCGCGCCGGTCCCGGGGGGCCGGATCAGGGATCGATCACCGGTTTGTTCACCGTGCTGGTCGACGGTGACGATCATAACGAACCGATCGCCGATGCGGTGCGGGGTATTCTCGACGGCCATGTGGTGCTTGACCGCTCCATCGCCGAGCGGGGGCGCTATCCGGCGATCAATGTGTTGCGCAGCGTGTCGCGAACCATGCCAGGATGCAACACGCCCGAGGAGAACGCTTTGATTTCGCGGGCGCGCCGGCTGCTTGCGCTTTATGATGACATGGCCGAACTGATCCGGCTTGGCGCCTACCGTCGCGGGTCCGATCCGGCGGTCGATGAGGCGATCCATTATTATCCTGCGCTGGAGGCATTCCTGGGGCAGGGCAAGCGGGAGGCCACCGATCTCGAAACCAGCTATGCCCTGCTGACTCAGATTTTCTCCTGACGCCGGGCCCGACGCGCATAAAAGGGAGTGCGCGCTTTGCAGCGCAAAGCCAAGGATCTCGAGTCCCTTCTGCGGCTCCATAACTGGACGGTGGACGAACGCCGCCGTGAACTGGGCGTTCTGCTGGCGCGCGAAGAGGACATGATCCTCTCCGGCGAAGAAATGGACCGCCAGCTCATCCGCGAACAGCAAACCGCCGCCGCCGATCCCGCGGGCGCCGGATTTATCTACAGCGCCTATGCCAAGGGGTATCTGGTCCGCCGGGAGCAACTCGAGCGGGCCCTTGATGCGCTCCGCGGGGAAATCCTCCAGGCCCGGGACCGCCTGGCTGACGCCTATCGTCAGCTCAAGGTGTTCGAGGAGGTCCAGAAGGGGCGTCAGCGGCAGGAGGACATCGAAGAAGGCCGCAAGGAACAGGCCTTGTTCGACGAAATCGCCCAGACCCAATATCGCCAGAGGAAAGCCCGTCGGGAGTGAGGGCCGACCCGGCCCGGCTGTTCAGGCCGGCTGACCGGGGTTATCCGGCTTGACGTTCTAATGTACAGTTCTTTTGAAATAGCACTCTTAGTCGATCGATCTACTAGAATTAATCCGTCATTCCCGCTATTTTTCGATGTACCGGGGATCGGCTCGCCGCCCCGGCAGGGCGCCGGTTCCGGCCGGCGCGCCGTCCCCGTTTTCCCTGGGCAGGCACCGCGCCCGCCGGAGACCGCCGCCCCCGGAGCGCCGGCGCCTGTCGCTGTCACCGATTTACAGACCGGAGATGGTCCCATGCACGCATTCACCAATATCAAGAAGGCGATCACGATCAGCGATGCCTTCTGGAATGTGACGACCGAGGCCGGTCTCGCCAATATCGTGTCGCGGAATCTGGGAGATGGGCGCCATCAGGCGGTGGAAACCGGACATTCCTTCGTCAATATGTCGTCCTATTCCTATCTGGGTCTCGATTCCCATCCAGGGATCCTGCAAGCCGCCGCCGATGCCGTTCTCAACACCGGTTCGCTCAATACTACGGTCTCCCGGATCCGGGTGCAGTTCGACATCCTGAAGGACGCCGAGGACGCGCTGGCCGATCTGGTCGAGGCGGAGGTGGTGACCCTTCCATCCTGCGCGGCGGCCGCCGCCGCCGCCCTGCCTCTGCTGGCGTCGGGCGCGCTGACGGGCGGCACGCCACCGCGTCTGCTGTTCGATAAGAACGCGCATTTCTGCCTGAATCTGATGAAGCCGGTCTGCGCCGACGAAACCGAGGTATCGACGATCGGCCACAACGACCTGTCCGCGCTGGAAGATGCCTGCAAGGCAGGTGGTCCTGTGGCCTATGTCGCCGACAGCGTCTACAGCACGGGGGGGCGGGCTCCGATCCGGGACCTCCTCTTTCTTCAGGAACGGTATGGGTTGTTCCTGTTGTTCGATGAGGCGCATGGCCTGTCGACTTTGGGGCGCCATGGCCGGGGGCCGGTCCTCGACGCGCTGGACGGGATCAACGACCGAACGCTGATCATCACGTCACTCAATAAGGGATTTGGCGCCTCCGGCGGCGCCGTTTTCATCGGCCGGCGCCATGACCGGCGTCGGCGGGAACTGGCGACGCGCTTCGGCGGCCCGGTCACCTGGTCCCAAAGGATCAATGTGGCGGGGCTGGGGGCGATCATCAAATCGGTCGACATTCACCGGTCCGACGAGCTGCACGTGCTGCAGGAACGGTTGCAGGACAACATCCGCCTGTTCGACCGGCTGGTGCCTACAGCGACGGCCGGAGACGGTCTGCCGATCCGGTTCATCTCGATTGGCGACGAGGACGGGACGGTCCGCCTCGCCCAGTCCTTTCTGGCCGAAGGCTTCTATACCTCGGCGGTGTTCTTTCCGGTGATCGCCAGGGGACGGGCGGGGCTCCGGATCATGATCAGGGCCAATATGACCGCCGGGGATATCGAGCGCTTCGCCGCCCATCTGAAAGACGTCCGCACCGTCGGCACGGAGGCCGGGCATGTCTGACGATCCGGCGCTGGCGATTGATGTCGCCGCCTCGGAGCCGGTATCCGAGATGCGGGTCATGGGCGTGGCCTGCCTGATCGTTTTCATGGCGCAGATGGCGACCACCGTCTATCTGCCGTCCCTGCCGATCGTCACCCGGTCGTTCGGGATGAGCCAGGAGGCCGCCGAACTGTCGATTTCCGCCTTCGTGATCGGGGCGGCGCTTCCGGTGCCGTTCTGGGGCGCCGCTGCCGACCGGTGGGGGCGCCGGGCGCCGCTGTTGTTGTCGCTTCTGCTGTTTGTCGTCTGCTCTTTGCTGCTGACCCTCAGCCGGTCGGCGCCGGAACTTCTGGGCTTGCGGACGGTGCAGGGGATCGCGGCTGGCGGAAGCGCGATCATCGCGAGGATCGTGGTCCGCGACAACTGGCAGGGTGACGCCCTGGCGGAACGGCTGGCGGTTTTGTCCATCGCCTTCATCACCGCCCTGGGGGGCGGCCAGTTCATCGGCGGCCTGATCGGCCAATACAGCGACTGGAGGGCCGGTTTCCTGTTGATGGCCGCGGTGGGGATCGTCGCGGCGGCACTATCGTGGCGTCTTCCGTTGTCCCCGGGCCGCCCGGCGGCGGGCGGCGGGCTGGGACTGGCGGCCACCTATCGCGCCATCCTGTCGCGACCCGGCTTTCTCTGGCCGGCCGTCGCCGGAGGCCTCGGATTTGCCACGACGGTCACCCTCCAGGAGGTCAGCCCCTTCGTTTTCAAGGAACACTTCTCACTGGAGGCCCGCGGGTTCGGAAATGTCGGGCTGCTGATCGGTCTCGCCTATTTCAGCGGCGCCATGCTGGTCAACCGCCTGGTGGCCAGGGTCGGGGGGCGGCGGCTTCTTCATGCCGGGGCCGGCGTGATCGGCACGGCGACCGCGCTCATGACCTTGTCCTGGGGGATCGGTGTGTTGCAGGGGGCGGCCGGGCTCTGGCTGTTCATCGCCCTTTATTGCCTGGTGATTTTCGGGCAGGCCGTCCTCTTTCCCAACAGCATGGCCATTGCCGTCAGCGACGCAAAGGCTTATGGCGCCCACGCCATGGCGCTGTCGGGATTTGTCCAACAGGGGCTGGCCGGAATCGCCGCCACCGGTTCGATCCTTCTGCATCATGGAAGTATCTGGACGATTGCTGTGCTGTTGCTGGGAGGGGCAACCCTGCTGGAGGTGAAGCTGGCCGTCCCCCGGCGCGTCCCGGCAGCGCCCTGACCTCGCGCGGGGCATTCGTGAAACCAACCGGCGATCGGACGTCGACCGACAGCGCCGGTATCAGAGGATCATCCGCAATGACGCGTCTTGACTCCCGGATCCGGCCGTCCGACGAGGCCTTCATCGCCAACGCCGCCGCTTATGAGACCCTGCGGTCCCGGATCCGGTCCGCGCGGGAGGCCGCGCTGCTTGGCGGCGGCCGGGAGGCGCAGGCCCGCCAGGCGGAAAAGGGAAAGCTTCCGCCCCGGCAGAGATTGTCCCTGCTTCTCGATCCGGGAACCGCCTTTCTCGAAATCGGCCAGATCGCCGGCCACGACGTCTATGATCACGCGGTTCCGTCGGCCGGCATCGTGACCGGCATCGGGATCGTGGCCGGCCATGCGGTGGCGGTGTTCGCCAATGACTCCACCGTGAAGGGGGGGACCTATTATCCGTTGACGCTGAAGAAGCATCTGCGGACACAGCAGATCGCCCGCGAACAGCGGTTGCCCTGCCTTTATCTGGTCGATTCGGGAGGGGTTTATCTGCCGCTGCAGGAGGAGTTGTTCCCCGACGAGACCCATTTCGGACGGATTTTTCGCAACATCGCCGAGATGTCGGCGATGGGTCTTCCCCAGGTCGCCGCGGTGATGGGATCCTGCACGGCCGGCGGTGCCTACATCCCGGCAATGTGCGACGAGACCGTCATTGTCCGGGGCAATGGATCGATCTTCCTCGGCGGGCCGCAACTGGTCCGGGCGGCAACGGGTGTCATCGTCGACGCCGAGACGCTGGGCGGGGCCGATGTGCACACGCGTGACAGCGGCGTGGCCGACCATTATGCCACCAGCGACGGCGACGCCATCCGGATCCTGAGGGAGATCGTCGCCAGGAACGGTATCGGGCATCCGCCGTCCCCGCCACGGACACCATTGCCCCCACGGTTCGACCCGGCGGAGCTGCCCGGCATCATCTGCGCCAATCCGCGTGAGCAGATTCCGGCGCGGGAGATCCTGGCGCGCCTGCTCGACGACAGCGAGTTCGTGGAATACCGCGCCCGTTTCGGGACCAGCATTCTGTGCGGTACCGGGCATGTCGGGGGGTATCCGGTGGGCGTCCTGATCAATGACGGCGTTCTGTTTTCCGAAAGCGCCCAGAAGGCGACCAACTTCATCGAGATCTGCGTTCAGCGGCAAATTCCCCTGCTCTTTCTGCACAATATCAGTGGCTTCATGGTCGGTGCCGACTATGAGGCGGGGGGCATTGCCAAACATGGGGCGAAAATGGTCAATGCCGCGGTCTGCGCCCGCGTTCCCAAGTTCAGCATTCTGATCGGGGGCAGCTATGGCGCGGGAAATCTCGCGATGTGCGGGCGGGCCATCGGACCGCAGTTCATGGCCATGTGGCCGAATGCCAAGACCTCGGTGGTGGGCGGGGAACAGGCCGCGACGGTCCTGGCCCTGATCCGCGCCGAGCAGCTCGCCCGCCAGGGAAAGGACTTTCCGCCCGGGGAGGAGGAGGAGTTCAAGCGCCCGATCCGGGACTCATACGAACGTCAGGGGCAGGCGCTTTATGTCGCCGCCCGGATGTGGGTGGACGCCATCGTCGATCCCGTCGATACGCGGGAATGGCTGGCCCTGGGACTGGCCCTGGCGTCGACCGTCCCGGTGTCCGAAACCCGCTTCGGTATCTTCCGGATGTGAGAGGCAAGCCAGATGTTCAAACGGATCCTGATCGCCAATCGTGGCGAAATCGCCCGCCGTATCGCCCGAACCTGCCGGCGCCTGGGCATCGAGACGGTGGCGGTCCATTCCAAGGCGGACCGGACATCGGCTCATCTCGATGAGGCGGACGGGCGCGAAGTCATCGGCGGCGCCGCCGCGATCGACAGCTATCTGAACGGCGCCGCCATCCTGGCAGCCGCGCGCCGCACGGGATGCGACGCCCTTCATCCGGGCTATGGTTTCCTGTCCGAAAACGCGGCCTTTGCCCAGGCCACAGGGGATGCCGGCCTCATCTTCATCGGGCCGCCGCCCGACGTGATTGCCGCCATGGGTGATAAGGCCGAGGCCAAGCGCCGGGTCGCGGCCGCAGGGGTCCCGGTTGTCCCGGGATCGGAAGAGGCGAGCGAGCATCCGGCCGAAATCCGCGACGCCTGCCACCGGATCGGTTATCCCGTCATCCTGAAGCCGGTCGCCGGCGGCGGGGGGAAGGGCATGACGGTGGTCCGTCGTGAAGAGGATCTCTCCGAGGCGATCGAGCGGGCGATCCGGCTGGGCCGGGCCAATTTCGCCGATGGCCGGCTCCTGGTGGAACGCTTTATCGCCAACCCCCGTCATATCGAAGTCCAGATCTTCGGCGATGCGCAAGGGCGGATCGTGCATCTCTTCGAACGAGAATGCACGCTTCAGCGCAATCACCAGAAAATCGTCGAGGAAGCCCCCGCCGGAGCCTTGCCGGAGGCGACCCGGGCCGCCCTTCTTGCCGCCGCGGTGCGTGGCGCGGAGGCGATCGGCTACCGGAATGCCGGAACGTTCGAGTTCATCCTGGCACCCGACGGGGCCTTTTACTTTCTTGAGGTGAACACGCGCCTCCAGGTCGAGCATCCGGTCACCGAGGCGATCACCGGTCTCGATCTCGTGGAATGGCAACTCCGGGTCGCGGCCGGAGAGGCCCTGCCACTGTCCCAGGACGAGATCCGCCGGTCCGGGCATGCCATTGAGTGCCGGATCTACGCCGAGGATCCCGATAATGACTTCCAGCCGGCGCCCGGGGAGGCCCTGGCCGTCCGCTGGCCAGCCGGTTGCCGGGTTGACGCCGCGTTCGATGGAGCCGGGACGGTCCCGCCGTTTTACGACCCCATGGTGGCGAAACTCATTGTCCGCGGCCACGACCGGGCCGACAGCCTCCACCGCCTTCTGGACGCCGTTCAGGAGACCGTGATCCTGGGGCTGACCACCAATCTGGGGTTTCTGGCGCGCCTTCTGCAGGATCGCCAAGTGATAGCCGGCGATATGGATACGCATCTGGTCGACAGACTGGCGGCGGAGCCTCCGCCGGCGGGCCTCGTGGCCGCCGCGACGGCCGCCGCGATCGGCCTGGGGGCGGATGGCGGCCTGGGGACTGGCGGCGCGCCGGGGGCCGGGAG
>WASQ01000102.1:0-35774 GCA_009712185.1 Telmatospirillum sp.
TAAGCCCGAGCGGCGCCTGAGCACGAAAAAGCGGAGGCTTTTTCGCTGGTGCAGAGCCTCGTGCACGGAACCGTTCGATCGCGTGCGGACAGCAGGGCTTTCCGAACCCCTCGGGCCGGCCACCCGGTGATGAGCCATTCTCACCACCGGGCGGGATTACACCCCACCCCGCTGCGCGTTTTCGCCATAGCTGGCGAATCGCTCGACCATGGACTCCATCTCCTGATCGGACAGCAGAACCGGCTCGCCGATCTGAAGCGCGCGCCAGTACCCCTCCGCCAGTTCCTCCACCTCGATGGCGAGAGACAGGGCGCTGTCCAGGACGGGACCGATGGCGATCATGCCATGGTTGGCAAGCAGGCAGGCTTTTCGCCCGACGAGAGCCGCCATCGCGTGATCGGACAGTTCCTGCGTTCCGAAGGAGGCGTAGGGCGCGCAGCGGATATCGCGGCCGCCCGCCTTGGCCACCATGTAATGGTAGGGGGGTATCGCCTTGTGCGTGACCGCCAGGGCCACGCAAAAGGCCGGATGGGCATGGCCGACGGCCCCGGTCTCGGGCCGTCCGGCATAGATGTCGCGGTGAAACCGCCATTCCGACGACGGCTTGCGGCTGCCTGCCGGCACACCGTCCATATCGACATAGACGATGTCGTCGGGTTTCAGGCTGCGGGGCGGCATGCCGGACGGGGTGATCAGGAATCCGTCCTTCCAGCGCACGCTGACGTTGCCGGCGGTTCCCTTGTTGAGGCCGATCCGCTCCATCCGCAGGGCGGCATCCACGATGGCGAGGCGATGGCCTGTCGACCGGATGGTGTCATCAGACATGGGGGGCGCGCTCCGGATACAGCGACAGCAACCCCTCGCGGCTTGCCGGACAAACGCCGCGCTCCGTAATGAGGCCGGTGACAAGACGGGCGGGCGTCACATCAAACCCGAAATTGGCCGCCGGACTGCCATCCGGGGTCAGTTGAACAGTGGTCAGCCGGCCCTCCGCGTCCCGGCCGGTGATGTGCGTGACCTCCGCCGGATCGCGTTCCTCGATGGGAATCCCCGCAACCCCGTCGTCGATCGTCCAGTCGATGGTCGGGCCCGGCAAGCCGACATAAAAGGGAACTCCGTTGTCCTTCGCCGCCAGGGCCTTGAGATAGGTGCCGATTTTGTTGCAGACGTCGCCGGTCGCCGTCGTCCGGTCGGTTCCGACGATGCAGACGTCGACACGCCCATGCTGCATGAGATGGCCGCCGGCATTGTCGACGATCACGGTATGGGGCACGCCGTGACCTTTGAGTTCGCAGGCGGTCAGGCTGGCGCCCTGGTTGCGCGGCCGTGTCTCATCGACCCAGACATGGACCGGCACTCCCCGTTCCAGCGCCTTATAGACCGGCGCCAGCGCCGTCCCCCAGTCGACGGTGGCGAGCCAGCCGGCGTTGCAATGGGTCAGGACATTGAGACAGTCGGCGCCTTGAGCCTTCCGATGATCCCATAAATCGGACAGGATCAGGGCCCCATGCTCTCCGATCGCGGCATTCATCGCGACATCCTCGTCGGCGATCGCCGCTGCCCGGGCATAGGCGGCGGACACCCGTTCGGCGACCGGCAAGGACGACAGCAGCCGGCGCATGTCCTCCAGCGCCCAGCGCAGGTTGACGGCGGTCGGACGGGTTGCCAGAAGACGGCGACAGGCCTCGTCCAGGCGATCATCGCCGGCATTTCCCACCAGCGCCAGGGCGACGCCATAGGCGGCGGTGGCGCCGATCAGGGGCGCACCACGAACCCACATATCCCGAATCGCCCGCTCGGCGTCGTCGAGATCCCCGAGCCGCACCACACGGAATTCGTGGGGCAGCTTCGTCTGATCGATGATCTCGACGCCCCGGCCATCGGCGGCGAGCCAGATCGTGCGGGTCTGCCGTCCGTGAATGCGCATGCTCTATCCTTTCAGAACCCGTCCGGCCACCGCGTCGAGCTTCGCCACCATGGCGGGATCGCGCGCCGCCGGTGCCGTGATGATGGCGGTATCGAGGGCGTGATGACAACCCTCACGACAAGGATCATCGCGATGGCGCAACCGGGGAGCCACCGCCCGGACCAGGGCGCGGGCGTGGTCCGCATTGTCGTTCAGGATCTTCACGATGGTGTCGACGCTGACATGGTCGTGGTCGGGATGCCAGCAGTCATAGTCGGTCACCATGGCGACGGTGGCGTAACACAGTTCAGCCTCGCGGGCCAGTTTGGCCTCCGGCATATTGGTCATGCCGATCACGTCGCAGCCCCAGGTCCGGTAAAGCTCGGACTCGGCCCTGGTCGAGAACTGTGGCCCCTCCATCACCAGATAGGTGCCGCCACGCCGCGCCGGAATGCCGATTTCCGCCGCGGCCAGGGCGACGGCGTCCCCCAGGCGGGCGCAGACGGGATGCCCCATCCCCACATGGGCGACGAGACCGGTCCCGAAAAAGCTCTTGTTGCGGGCGAAGGTGCGGTCGATGAACTGATCGACGATCACGAAGGTGCCCGGCGCCAGTTCAGGCTTCAGGGACCCCACCGCGGACACCGACAGAATCTCGGTGACGCCGGCCCGTTTCAGGGCGTCGATATTGGCGCGATAATTGAGTTCGGACGGAGGGATGCGGTGACCGCGTCCGTGACGCGGCAGGAACACCAGTGGCTGCCCGTCGAGATCGCCGAACAGCAGTTCGTCCGATGGGTCGCCGAACGGGCTGTCGACCTTGCGCCAACGCGTGTTGGCGAGCCCGTCGATCTGATAGACGCCGCTGCCGCCGATGATACCGAGAACCGGAACGCTCATGGCTTCCCCTTTTACCTGGAGCTGGCTGACTGGTGACACCAACCGACGATGAGGATGGCTCATCGCGGGTTGGCGGGCCCGACGAGGGCCCGCGCCATCGTTGGCGCGAAGCCAAGGATTCTGGAAAAACCCGTTCAGGCCGCATGAGGGCTGCGCTGGTCGGTTCCGACCGGCGCAGTTTGGTATTAGCCCAACCCGCCGGTGCTGTCCATCCCGAACGGACGTCCAGCACCGGCCAACCGGGTGACCCGCGCGGCAAGCCGGGGCCCGGGGTTCGGTCCGGACGCCCGGGAAAGCGGAATGACGGGAAGACGGATCCCTTCACGCCGCCGTGGCGGACGGCAGGGTCGAGGTCGGATAGGGAGCCCGCCGGGCCTCCTCGGCCTCGTGAAACACGATCCGGTCGAGCGCGTCGCGTAAAGGCGCCTCGAACTGCCCGGCAAGCGGCGTCAGGGGCAGGCGGAGATCGTCCTCAATCAGTCCCAGCCGGGCCAGGGCCCATTTGACCGGGATGGGATTGCTTTCCAGAAACAGGCCGACGGCGAGCGGCGCCAGAAGATCGCGCAGAAAGCGGAAGCGGACCGGATCCCCCTCGACCCACGACCGGTGCATCGAGGCGCAGAGCGCCGGAACGACATTGGCCGACACCGAAATGCATCCCCGGCAGCCCAGTTCAAGCGCCGCCGGAGCGGTGGCGTCGTCACCGGACAGAAGCAGGAAGTCCGGACCCAGCTTGCGCCGGAGGACCGACAGTCGCGACAGATCGCCCGACGCGTCCTTGATGCCGACGATATGGGGCAGATCGGCCAGACGGACAATGGTGTCGACATCGAGCGCCGCCCCGGTGCGCGACGGCACGTCATAGAGCAGAACCGGCAGGCCGGTTTTGCTCTGAACGGTGAGGAAATGTCGGAACATCCCGTCCTGGCTCGGCCGGTTGTAATAGGGAACGACGCACAGCAGGGCATCGGCCCCCAGCCATTCGGCCTGATAGACCTGATCGACCGAGGTGGCGGTGCAGTTGGATCCGACGCCGGCGACCACCGGCACGCGGCCCCGCGCCGTCTCGACGGCAAGCCGGATGATTTGCGCCTGTTCGCGCGGGTTGAGCGTCGGGGCCTCCCCCGTTGTTCCGCACACCACCAGACCGGAGCACCCCCGTTCGATCTGACGTTCGCACAGGAAGACAAAGGCGGACTCGTCGATACGGCCGTCGCGGAACGGCGTCACCAGGGCGGTCATCCAGCCGCCCAGTCCTTTGCAGCGATGGTTCATCACAAAACAGATCCTTGAAACGAAAGCCCCCGCACGGGAATTTTTTCCCCGGCCAGTCCGGCGCGGCGGGGCGCCGGATCCCCGTCGCCGCCGGGCCTCAAACCCCGATGGCGCGGTCCGGGGGTGGCGGCCAGGAGATCAGATCACGCGGCGAAGCCAGTTCGGACGGGAAACAGTGATCACCAGGCGATCCTCCACCGTCTGGGTGGCGCATTGGACAAAGCCCCGTGCGGCCAGGGTGCGCAGGATGCCGGGCAGAGTCCGGCCATCGCCGGCCGCCGGCAGATCGATCGCGATCAGCCGCGCCGATTCCGCATCGCATCGGCCGATCGCGGCCATGCCCGCGGCATCGTTGATTCCCGTGAACCAGACCACCTCCGCCCGCTCGTGCCTCAAGACGCGCTCGTCCGAACGGACACCGGTGGCGGACCCGCATCCGGCGGCGGCCAGCCCCGTCACATGCCGGGACATGTCGGGACCGAACACCAGGACCCGGTCTTTGGGACCGATGCCGGACGCGCGGATCAGAATATCGGTCAGGGTTCGGGCGATATCGGTGGCCGGCGGCGCATCGGAAAAACGGTCAGCCGCAAGAGAGGAAGGATGCGACGGAAAACCGGTGGACATGGCATGTCATCCCAGTCAGTTGACGACAGGCAGAAGCCTACGCGTCAATGCGGTAAGCGATCCATGTGGCTTTTACCGGATGAATTTATAAAGTTTTTCCGTAATTTATGACTTCTTTACGAAATGCGGTCCCGGGCGATCGCCGCCGGCGGAGGCGTCTTTGACTCCCGGAAGGGATGTCCCGTCCTGCTCGTCCGCACCCCCTGGAAACGCGATCGGGGCCGCCCTGACCAAGGCGGCCCCGATCCATTCCGGCGTCCGGCCGGCGGTCATGCCGCCGGACCCGACCCTCCGATCAGTGGACGTCGGCCCAGATCTTACGCTTCAGCGCATAGAACAGGACCGTCATCACGAACACGAAGATCAACGCCTTGATTCCCAGGCTGTGGCGCTGGTCCAGTTCCGGCTCCGCCGCCCAGTTGAGGAAGGCCACGGTATCCTTGGCGATCTGTTCCTTGGTCGCCTTGGTCCCATCGGCGTAAGTGACCAGATCGTCGGCGATCGGCGGCGGCATGGCGATGGCATGACCGGGGAAGGTCTCGTTGTAATACATGCCATCCGGGATGGTGACGCCTTCGGGCGGATTGTCCTTGAAGTTTGTCAGAATGCCATAGACATAGTCGGGCCCGCCGGCGCGCGCCTTGTTCATCAGCGACAGATCGGGCGGAAGCGCTCCGTTATTGGAGGCGCGAGCCGCCTGATCGTTGGGGAAGGGCGGCACGATCCGGTCCGACGGACGGGCCGGGCGCTGATACATGTCCCCCTGGTCATTCGGGCCGTCCTGAACCTGTTTCTCGGCAGCGATGGCCTTGACTTCGTCATCACTGAAACCGAGGTATTCCAGGTTCCGGTACGCGACCAGCTTCATCGAATGGCAGTTGGAGCAGACCTCGCGAAAAACCTGGAAGCCGCGCCGCAACTGGGCTTTGTCATACTGGCCGAACGGGCCGTTCCAGGCCCAGGTCTGGTGCTCAAGCTTCGGTCCCTCCGACGCCAGAGCCGGCACCGCGACGGCCATCAACGCGGCCGCCAGGGTGGAAGTCAGAAATTTACGCATTACGCCTTCTCCATCGGCTGAGCAGCGTGACCGGCAGCCCCGCCTTTGAGCACGGGAGCGGAGATGCTGTGCGGAAGCGGACGCGGCTTTTCCACCTTTCCCAGGACCCAGAGCGTCGGGAAGAACAGGAAATAGACGGCGGTGGCGATACGGCCGACGACGACGATGTCGCCCTCGGGCGGTTGTGAACCGCAATAGCCGAGGATGAGGCAGTCGATCAGGAAGATCCAGAAGACCTGCTTGAAAATCGGCCGGAACTTTGCCGAACGCACCTTGGAACTGTCGATCCAGGGCAGGAAGAACAGGATGATGATGGCGCCGAACATGGCGACCACACCGCCCAGTTTGTCGGGGATGGCGCGCAAGATGGCGTAGAAGGGCAGGAAGTACCATTCGGGCACGATATGCGGCGGCGTCACCAGCGGGTTGGCCGGAACATAGTTGTCGGGCTCGCCGAAGAAATTCGGCGCGAAGAACACCACCGCCAGATACACCAGCAAAAAGACGCCGATGCCGACCAGATCCTTCACCGTGTAATAGGGATGGAAGGGAATCGTGTCCTGCGGCCCCTTGGCATCGATCCCGAGCGGGTTGTTCGACTTGGTCGTATGCAAGGCGACCATATGCAGGCCCACAAGCCCGAGGATCACGAAGGGAAGCAGATAGTGGAGGGCGAAGAAACGGTTCAGGGTCGGGTTGTCGACCGAGAAACCGCCCCACAGCAGGGTCACGATATAGTCGCCGACGACCGGGATGGCCGAGAACAGGTTGGTGATGACGGTGGCGCCCCAGAAGGACATCTGGCCCCAGGGCAGCACATAGCCCATGAAGGCGGTCCCCATCATCACAAGATAGATCACGAGACCGATGGCCCAGAGAAGCTCTCGCGGAGCCTTATAGGAACCATAGTAAAGGCCACGGAAAATATGAATATAGACGCAAATGAAGAAAAAGGATGCGCCATTCATATGTAAGTAACGCAGCAACCAACCGTAATTGACGTCGCGCATGATATGCTCGACGGCACCGAATGCGAGGCCGGTGTTGGCGGCGTAAGCCATTGCGAGGAAAATGCCGGTCGCCAGCATGATCACCAGGACAACCCCGGCGAGAGAACCGAAGTTCCACCAGTAGCTCAGATTTTTCGGTGTCGGGTAGTCGACGGCACTATGCTTCAGAATCGAGAAGACCGGCAGACGGTCGTCGATCCACTGGACGATCTTGTTATCAAATTGCTGCCCGCTCATCGTCTGGTCTCCTATCCGATCCGGACCGAGGTGTCGGTGAGGAAAGTGTATGTCGGAACCGCCAGATTGAGCGGCGCGGGGCCTTTGCGGATCCGTCCCGAGGTGTCGTAGACCGACCCGTGGCACGGGCAGAACCATCCCCCGTATTCACCCTTGGGATCCCCGGGCTTCTGCCCCATCGGAATACAGCCGAGGTGGGTGCAGATCCCCACCAGGATGAGCCACTCAGGCTTCTGAGCACGCTTTTCGTCGGTTTCCGGATCGCGCAGTTCAGCCAGGTTGACATTGCGGGCCGCCTCGATCTCGGCGGCGGTGCGATGGCGGATGAACACCGGCTTGCCGCGCCAGGTCACGGTGATCGCCTGCCCCTCGGCAACTGCGGACAGGTCAACCTCTGTGGACGACAACGCCAATGTGTCGGCCGCCGGATTCATGCTGTGGATCAGCGGCCAGACGGCCAGCGCGGTACCGGCGACACCGACGGCACTGGCTGCATAAAGCAGGAAGTCCCGGCGGGATTCGCCTTCGGGCGGTGTGCCCTGGGAAGGAGTCGACGTTTCAGCCATGCTATTTCCTCTCTAGCTCCCGCAAAAATTGATTCGCGCGGGCATGCAAGCCCATCCGAGCCCCCTGGCATCGAAAAGGGGGCAAGTATGGGCGACCGCAGGTGACGTGACTAGAAACCTGATTGGCATATAAATCAATTCCACCACATTGAAAAGCGCAGGATGATCACCCCCCTTTTGACACTTTGGACCGTCTGCAAATTATGCGCATTGCTCTATATCAACCAGATATCCCGCAAAACACTGGGGCTATTCTTCGCCTCGGCGCCTGCTTCGGCGTCGGAGTCGATATCATCGAACCCTGTGGCTTTGTCTGGGACGATCGGCGGCTCCGCCGGGCGGGAATGGATTACCTGGAACTGGCGAGCGTCCGGCGGTATCAGTCATGGGACGTTTTTCTCTCTGACAAGGAAGTTGGACGTCTAGTGCTCCTTACCACGCGCGGGCGTGTCGCGCCACACTCGTTCGCCTTTTGCCACAATGATGTGCTTCTTTTTGGACGGGAAAGCGCCGGAGTCCCGGACAGCGTGCATGACGCGGCCGACGAGCGGCTCCGGATTCCGATGACAGCCGGGGCCCGATCCCTGAACGTGGCCTTAAGCGCCGCCATCGTCACCGCCGAGGCTTTGCGGCAAACCGAACTTTTTCCACCGGAGGTTATCTGGTCGTGACGGCCCCCGGATGTTAGCCTTAGGAACAAAAGGGCGGTCGCGCCCACGGCAGGGAAACCGGCAGGGGGCAGAGGACAGGGGGCAGAGGACAGGGGGGCGGTGGCCCGCCGGCCGGAGCGAGAGGGGAGGACGGATTTGACCTGGGGCCGGGACGGCCTCGTCGGGGATCGCCGCCAGCGGGCGACGGTCCAATCGCGCGGAGAACACAATGCGTAAAGTGGCGCTGGCCGCAATCGCTGTTACCACATTCGCCGGCATCGCCGCCGCCTGGTGGCTTCGTCATACGCCGGAGCCGGTTCCGGAACCGGTGCCGGAACCGGCTTCACCTGGCGCCCGATCCGAGGAGGAGGCGATCGCCCGGACCCGGGGTCTTGTCTGGCGCGACGGAAACGGGCTCAATTTCCGGCTGAAGTCGGGAGAGATTCTGACGCTTGCCGACCGGTCGGAGTGCGGCGATCTGCCCTGTCCCAAAGAGTTGACGATCCGATACCGCTTTCTCGACTGGAACGTCGCCGCCGGGGGGTACGATCTCGCCCTGGAACCATCCCCGTCGCCCCGGACCTTCCTGCCTTATGGAGAGGACGAGGTGATGCTGGTGGATGGCCGCCATGTCGAGCCCGCCGCCTCCGGCCCTGTCGCCCTGCCCGCTCCGCCACCACCGGCGCAGCCCGACCAAAGCTTGTCCGAATGGTTGACCGACATCGCCAACGGCCGCAACCAGGGGGAGGCTCCGCTGATCGCGGCCAGCCGCCAGCAGGCGCTCCGCGACGGCCCCCGTCTGATCCTGAAACTGGCGGCCAACCGGTCGATGGTGCTGACCGACGATCTGGTCTGTGGTCAGGTCGCGTGCCCTCAGCAGGTCTTCCGGTCGTTCGATTACGGAGGCCTCAGCCCGGATGGCCGGTTCCATGTGGTGGAGGAGCATTGGAACGAGGCCAATGCCGGCCTTCTGATCGATGTCCGCAACGGCGCCATCACGGTCCTGCTGGGCGTTCCGAAATTCTCGCCGGATTCCCGTTATGCGGTGGCGGCGGTCGGCGATCTCGAATGGTCCGCACCGCGCCGGCTCGAAGTCTGGTCCCTGGACGGAGACACCCCGGGCATCGAATATTCCCTGCCCGCCAAAACGCAGGACGACACGGTCTATGAGGTGATCGGCTGGGCCGACGGCAGCCATGTCAAACTGCGTCGCGGCCCCTGGTCGTCGGAACGGCGGAGCCCCGTGACGCTAAGCCGCAGCGGCCGCGGCTGGCGCCTGGAAACGGGGGAGGGGACCAACTGACGGCGCCCCCCGGAAACCGGCTGGCAGTGGTGCTGCCGCCGGTTCCGGCCACCGGGAAAAGGGATCAGTCGTCGGCGTAGGGATTGCGCCGCTTGCGCAGTCCGAAACGGATGGGCACCCCCACAAGACCGAAGCTGTCCCGCAGTCCATTGATCAGATACCGGCTGTAGGAGTCCGGCAATTCGTCGGCGCGCTGCGTGAACACGGCGAACGTCGGCGGCCGTGTCCGGCCCTGGGTCATGTAGCGCAGCCGGATCCGCCGACCGCCCATCACCGCCGGCGGCGGATGCCGTTCGGTCATTTCCGCCAGCCAGCGATTGAGCTGCGCAGTCGAAATCCGGCGGTTCCAGATATCATAGATCCCGGTAACCGCTTCCATCAGCCGGTCCACCCCCCGCCCCGCCAACGCGGACAGCGTCACGGTCGGGACGCCCCGGACCTGGGGAAGCGACGTTTCCAGGCGGTCTTTCAGGCGGCGCAGGGCGTCCGTGCGGTCCTCGACCACATCCCATTTGTTGACGGCCACCACCAGGGCGCGCCCCTCTTCCACCACCAGGCGGGCGATGGTCAGGTCCTGCTTGTCGAGAATGGCGTTGGCGTCCATCACCAGGACCACCACCTGGGCCATGCGGATCGCCTCGATGGTGTTCGCGGTGGAGAGCTTTTCGACCGAGTCGGAGATGTTGGCCCTCCGGCGCAGACCGGCGGTGTCGACCAGGCGGATGACACGTCCGCCATAGGTCCACTCGGTCGTGATCGCGTCCCGGGTCAACCCCGCCTCGGGCCCGGTCAGCATCCGGTCCTCCCCCAGCAGACGGTTGACCAGGGTCGATTTTCCGACATTGGGGCGCCCGACGATGGCCAGTTGCAGGGGCCGGGCGGCTTCCACGCGCTCGATCTCCGCCCGTGCATCACCGTCCTCCAGTTCCTCGTCGGAGGGATGCCAGCTCTCCGGCACGGCGTCCTCGTCCTCCCCGGACGGGACATCCAGTCCGTCATGCTGGCGGGCGAAGGGAAGCAATGCCTCGTAAAGTCCGTCCAGCCCCTCCCCATGTTCGGCGGAAAACGGCACCGGCTCGCCCAATCCCAGCCCGTAGGACTCGTACAGTCCAGGCGCGCCGGCCTTTCCCTCGCATTTATTCGCCACCAGAATCACCGGTGTCGGACTTTTGCGCAGATGCCCGGCGAAAAAGGCGTCGAGCGGAGTGACACCGGCCCGGGCATCGATCAGGAAAAGCACCACATGGGCCTCGGCGATGGCCTGTTCGGTCTGCGCCCGCATGCGCCCCTCGATCGAATTGTCGGTGGCATCCTCAAGACCGGCGGTATCGATCAGGGTGAAGGTCATGTCGGAGATGCCCCCGTGCCCCTCCCGGCGATCGCGCGTCACGCCGGGCTGATCGTGGACGATGGCGATGCGGCGTCCGATCAGCCGGTTGAAAAGGGTGGACTTGCCCACATTGGGACGTCCGACGATGGCTACTTTGAAACCCATGGGGGGCGGATCTCCGCGATGATTGGGTCATACCCGTCAATGGCGAAGGACGCGGTCCCGGGCGCCGGGGCGCCGGCGTTCCCGGTTCCCTGGCGACGCCCGCGCCCGCGGCCCCGGCCCGTGGGTCCGTCCGGGCCGCTGACATCGGCGCGGAGGACTGCTCCGTTCAGCGATAGGCCAGCAGGTCGCCCTCGGTGGTGACGAACAGCAGGGTCTTGTCGGCGACGATCGGCGTGATCGTCACGCCGTCCGGCAGTTCGTCCTTGCTCATCACCTCGCCGGTCTGCGGCGACAGGAACAGAACCTCGCCCACAGAGGAGACCACGATCAGCCGTCCCCCCGCAAGCACCGGACCGGTCCAGACCAGCCGGCCGCTCTTGTCCTCCGGGTCGTCCCAGCGCTGCAAGGGCTTCACCCAGCGGACCTGACCGGTTTCGGTCTCGAAGCAGGCGATCTCGGAATTGTTGGTGACAAGATAGACAAAGTCGCCGGCGACCCACGGCGTCTGGATCGACCCCACTTCCTTGTCCCACACGCGCCGGCCGGTGCGGAGATCGACGGCGGCGAAAATATCGCTGTTACCGGCAACGTAAACGCGCCCGTGGTCGATCACCGGCAGTCCCCGGATGTCGGTCAGCGTGGCCACCTGATCGGTCCGCTTCAGGGTCGAGATCACCTCGCTCCACTGAACGGTGCCGTTTTCAATGCGCAGAGCGAACAGCTCGCCGGAGCTGTAGGGCGACAACACGGTATTGCCGTCGGCCGCCGGGCTGGTTCCGCCCAGCATCGAGGCCATCTCGCTGATCCCATTGTGGTGCCACAGCTCGTGGCCGTTGTCGGTCGCCAGCGCCAGCGTGGCATTGTCGACGGTCACGAGCAGAATCCGGCCGTTGCGAACCGTGGGCGCCCCGCGAACCGGGGACGGCAGGGCATGGCGCCACAGAACCTTGCCATTGGCGGCGTCGATGGCCACCAGCTCGGCATATTGGGTGGTGGCATAGATCCGCCCGCCGTCGAAGGCCAGTCCGCCGCCATAGCTTCCGTCGCCGCTATCGTCGTCGGGCGCCAGATCGATCTTCCAGAGGCGCGAACCGTCCTTCAGGCCGTAGGCCGAGACCACCGATTCCGAATCCATGGCGAAGACCTTGCCCTCGGCAACCACCGGCTGGGTCAGGAAGGCATGACGTTTGCCGGCCCCGGCGCCGATCGATGTGTCCCAGACCCGGTGCGGGGTCGAGGACAGGGCGAGATGACGGGGGTCATGTTGCGGCGACCCGCCGGCCTGAGGCCAATCCGCGATGGGCTCCATCGGCGGCAGCCGGATCGGCCCTTTGTTACCGGCATCGGCTTCCAGGGTCTTGCTCTGGGTCAGGATGCTGATGCGCTTGCCGGGCAACGGCGGCGTCGGAGTATCGCCGAACCAGTTGTCTCCGCTGCACGCCGCGAGGAACCCGCAAGAGGCGAGGATTAGGGCAAAACGACGCATGTTGGAAGGATCCCCCTCAGCCCTTGGCCTTGTCGGCGGCGGGCGCTAGAACGGCAAGCATTTCGGCGGCGCGGGCACGGATGCCGGCAGGCGCCTGCAAATCGTCGGCAAGCTGCTTGTAAAGTTCGGTGGCACGCCTGGCGTCGCCCTTCTTGCGGGCGATGAGCGCCAACACCTCGGTCGCGGTGAAATGCCACGGATTGGCGACCACGGCCAGCGGCGCCACCTTGGGTTCGAGTTTGGCCGGATCGGCGGTATCGACCGTCAGCAGGGCCAGCTTCAGAACGGCAAGGTCGCGGTAATAGGCCGGCGCGGAGGAGGCCGAGATCTTTTCATAGGCGGCACTGGCGCCCGCCACATCTCCCTGCCGGGTCAGTTCCTCGGCACGACGCATGGCCGCTGCGACGCCAAATCCGGTATTGGCATCGGCGGCCAGACGGGACAGCGCCTCCAGCGCCTCCGTCGTCTTGCCCTGGTTCAGCAGTTCCTCGGCGGCGACATAGGCGGCGGCCTCTTTCTGGCGCTGATGCCCCTGCCATTCCTGCCATCCCTGATAGCCGGCGACCACAAGCACCACGCCCACCACGGCAGCGACAATCCAGTTGCCGTACTGTTTCCAGAGCTTGTGATACTGTTCGCGGCGAAGTTCCTCGTCGACCTCCTGTATCAGAAGGTCTCCTGCGCTATCCTTGTCGCTGGCGCTCACCGTTCACTCTCTCCTTGGCCTTGGAACGGCGGCCAACATAACGCCGGCTTCACGCCAAGGCAAATACGGCCTTGCGCCTCCCGTCGCGCGGTGGGCAAACCGGCCGGTCTGCCGCGATGGGAAAGCCCGGGAAACCGCCGAAACGGACCGTCGGAGGGCCATCCGCCCCAATGGCGCGCGCCATCTTCATTGACTCTCTTTTAACCCGGCAGGTCCTATAGTTCTGTTCCGGCCCGGGGCCGGTTTGGAAGCGGTGGGATGAGATGGGGCGTCTGCTGGTCTGCCTGACGATGATTGCGGCCCTCGCCGGATGCGAGGCGTGGAACGGGACAACGAAGGCCCTGCGCCCCGGCATCCCCGCCGCCACCACCTTCGTTCTGGTCGATGCCGCCAGCCTGATCAACACCCACAAAACCATCGACGATCATCTGATCTCGCTTCTGACCGGCATGGATTGTTCGACCGTCCGCGCCTCCAAGGGAGACCATTACTGCCTGGAGCCCCCGGAACAGAAGCCCGTCTACATCCGGACGACCTATTGCTACAAAAGCCTGGCGAAGGTCACCTGCTACGACCAGCCCTTCGATAAGGACGCGACGCAGCTTTATGGCGTGCGGATCGACCGGATCCCGGTCGGTCTCGAATAATCGTCCCCCCCTTCCCTCCGGAGCCCGGATGCCCCGCATGACCGGGGCCCGGCACAATCGGCTCCCTGTCCTGGTCAGCCGCTAAAATGGCGCCCCAGCCGTCACGGCGCTGGACGGATGCCTCCGGTTGTTGAAATATATTGTTCACATACAACCCCGAAAATTCCTTCGGCCGGCTGGTCCTGACGCGTCGTCTGATCATGACAAGGGGCCCATGGCGACAGGGAGGCGCGATGGGTCAGGTCGTACGGATGGAGGAACCGCACCGGTCGGCGGCAGTGGCCGTTCGCTTCGAACGATCCGAACTGTCGCGGCTGCTGTCGCTCTACAGCATCCGGGTCTCACGCGGGGAATGGCGGGATTACGCCATCGATCTGGGATCGGGCCGCGCCGTCTTCTCGATTTTCCGCACGGCGCTGGACCGTCCGATTTTCACAATCTCGAAGATTGTCCGCCAGGGCCGCGTGGCCTGCTGGGAGGTGGCTGCTGGCGTCAAAACCGTGTTGCGCGCCGACACGCTGGACGAGGCGCTGGCCGCGTTCGACCGGCGCCTGCGGCTTGTCGCCGCCCTTGATCAGGGGCCACCCCTGTCCGGAGCCGGAGCCTGACCCGGCCCGCCAGGACGGATTTCGGGAAACCGCGGCGACTCATACCAGCCTGCGCTCATCGGAACCGATCAGCACAGCCCTCAGGCGTCGGGCGGGTTTCTCCGAAACCCTTGGGCCATCGCTCGCTATCCACTCGCGGGCCCGAGGGCGG
Organism: Telmatospirillum sp.; assembly: GCA_009712185.1. Classification (GTDB taxonomy): domain Bacteria; phylum Pseudomonadota; class Alphaproteobacteria; order Rhodospirillales; family Magnetospirillaceae; genus Telmatospirillum. The sequence continues at coordinate 14,625 of WASQ01000102.1, forward strand.
GCCAGCCAACCGGCGATGAGTCAGCCTCATCGCCGGTTGGTATCAGCCCGCCATCACCAGCCGGGGCAACACAATATCGCGAGCGCGCGCGACATCGGCCTCGAAATCGATCTCCGTCCAGGGCAGGCCGCTGATGTCCTCCGCGTGGAAACGTGCCGGATCGCAGAGGATTTCATCGCGGATGGCCTCCTCATATTCCTGGCCGGTCTGACCACGCGCGATATAGCCGTCGCAGCCGTCGGCCAGGGCCGCCGCCATGGCCGGGGAAAAACGGAAAAATCCCACCGATTCGCCGTACCACTCATGGGCATGTTCCGGCTTTTTGCGGAAATCGACGATCCGGCCCTCCCGGAAGCAGACCTTCACGGGCTCGTCGCCGGGTTCGACATCGCGATCGACGAGGAGGCAATTCTCGCCCCCGGCGGCCAGAAGGCGGGCGATCATTTCCGGACCGTAGAGCACATCGCCATCCATCAGCAGAACCGGCGTGCCGGCGCGAAGGGTCTTCCCCTGCGCGGCCAGCGAGACCAGACTGCCTTCGCGGAAGCGCTCGTTGCGGACGAATCCGACCAGCCCTCCGGCCCCCAGGCGCTCCACCTCGGCGCGGATCAGATCCTCGCCATAGCCGACGGTGAGCATGACCCGGCCGATACCATTGCGCCGGAGCGCGTCGAGATGACGCTCCAGCAACGTCCGTCCCTCGAACTGCAGGAGAACCTTCGGTGGCAGATCCCGTCCGCCAAGCCGCCGCCCCACACCGGCGACCAGAAGAATGGCCGTCGTTCCGTCGAATACCGCCGTTGACAAGATCGTCTCAATCCCCTTGAGGTTTGCCGGTTTCCGGCAAATATAAATCCGTTCCCAGATCCGCTCGGATCGATCCATCCCCCGACTCGCCTCTTGAACCGGTGGTCACAAGGCATGGATTCGCCTTAGATGTACGCATTGACGAGGGGGCCGTCAAATCATTAACATACATCGCTGTATGTAGATAAAATCCCGCAGATTGGAAGGCAACCGGCGGCGGCTGAGGGGCGCCAGAGGGACTGTCCGTCTTCCCAAAAGGCAATGAAGAGCGAAACGACCCAAGATTAAAAAAATAAACATCAATAACATATGGATAAGTCCGTGAGCGAACTCTCCTTAGTAAAACAGGCGAAAAAAACCAAATTTGCGGCCCTTCGCCACGAAATTTACTCTTCAGACCTTTCCTTCCTGATGGAGGCTCACAGCGGCCTTTCGGCGATGATCGTCGAGGAGGCGGGATTCAAGGGAATCTGGGCGTCGGGATTGACGATCTCCGCCAGTCTGGGGTTGCGCGACAGCAATGAGGCATCCTGGACGCAGGTTCTCGACGTGCTGGAATATATGGCGGATTCCACCAGTCTGCCCATTCTGGTCGACGGCGATACCGGCTACGGCAATTTCAATAACGTGCGACGCCTTGTCCGCAAGCTGTGCGAACGCCAGATCGGCGGCGTCTGCATTGAGGACAAGCTGTTCCCCAAGACCAATTCCTTTATCGGGGAGCGCCAGCCGCTCGCCGACGTCGACGAATTCTGCGGCCGCATCAAGGCCGGCAAGGACAGCCAGACCGACGACGATTTCGTCCTGGTGGCCCGCGTCGAGGCTTTGATCTCGGGCCATGGCATGGAGGAGGCGCTGCGCCGCGCCGAGGCCTATCGCGCCGCCGGCGCCGATGCCATCCTGATCCATTCGAAGCGTGCCGATGCCGGCGAGATCCTCGATTTTACCCGGCACTGGCAGAACCGCTGCCCCCTGGTGATCGTCCCGACCATGTATTTCAACACGCCGACCGACACGTTCCGGCAGGCGGGCATCTCCACCATCATCTGGGCCAACCACAATTTGCGCGCCTCGATCACCGCGATGCGCGAGACCAGCCGGCGGATTCATGACACGCAGTCGCTCTCCGGAACCGAGGGCGGCGTGGCGACGGTCAAGGACATCTTCCATCTGGTCGGCAATGCCGAGCTGACGGCCGCCGAAAAGCGTTACCTGCCGGATCGGGCGACCGCCCGCGCCGTGGTGCTGGCCGCGGGCGGCGGCGCACTCGGCGATCTGACGCGCGACAAGCCGAAATGCATGGTCGACATCCGGGGCCGGTCGCTGCTGCAACGGCTGGTGGGCACGCTCCAGAACGCCGGCATCCGGGAAATCTCCGTTGTCCGCGGCGAACACAAGGAAGCCGTGGTGCTTCCGGATATTCAGACCATTGACAACGACCGCTACCGCGAGACCGGGGAAGCGTTCTCCCTGGGATGCGCGCGCAGCCGGATCGACGGCGAAACCGTGGTTGTCTATGGCGATGTCCTGTTCCGCGATTACATCCTGGACGGGGTGATGGCGGCCAAGGGTGACATCGTGCTGGCGGTCGACGCCAAAAGCGCCATGCTGAAGGCGGAAGGCCAGCCCCGCGACCAGGTTGAGGCCGACCGCCCCTTCTCAGGCAACTATCTTGACGACCAGCCCGTCCATCTGGTCCGGATGGCGGAGGATATCGCGCCCGCCGCGGCCCCCGGGGAATGGATCGGCCTCGCCCGGTTCTCGCGCCTGGGGGCCGTCTGGCTGGCTGAGGAGATCGACGCGCTGGAAGCGGAGGGACTGCTGGAAACGGCCGACATGCCCCTGCTGCTGACCCGCCTTGCCGCGCGTCATCCGGTGGTGGTGCACTATGTCCTGGGCCACTGGCTTGATGTCGACACCTTGCAGGATGTGGGGGACGCCCTCAACTTCACCTGATGCCGTCCACCCCCGGTCCGGCCGGCGGCAAGATGCCGTCCGGACCGGGGTCCGACCTGACATGCGAGGGATCGCCGGAGACAGACCGTTTCCAAAGACAGGACCTTTTCAAAGATGGGGCGATTTCCGTCGACGGTCCGCGTAGGATCGCCGATGCCTCCCCACGGGCGAGGAGATGGCTCCATGCCGACTGAAACGGTCGTTCCACCCATTTCCAAGAGTTTGCCACCATGATCAAGGCCAGCGATTTCATTGCCGAGGCGGACCGCCAGGGGTTCGACTTCTATACCGGGGTCCCCTGCAGCTTCCTCACCCCGCTGATCAACGGCGTCCTGAACGACAGCTCCCTGCATTACGTCGGTGCGACCAGCGAGGGCGAGGCCGTCGCCATCGCCGCAGGGGCGTGGCTCGCCGGCCGGCGCACCGTGGTGATGTGCCAGAATTCCGGTCTCGGCAACGCCGTCAATCCGTTGACGTCGCTGAACGCCCCGTTCCGCATCCCGACGCTGTTCATCACCACATGGCGGGGGCAACCCGGGATCCCGGACGAGCCCCAGCATGTCGTGATGGGGACCATCACCCAGGACCTGCTGCGCCTGATCGGTCTCGAACAGGACCGGTTCCCGACCGACATATCCGCCCTGTCCGCCACCCTGGCGGCCGCCAGGACGTCGATGGACGCCCGCTCGCTTCCCTTCGCCCTGGTGATGGAAAAAGACAGCGTCGCGGCCGAGCCGCTGACAGCCCTGCCCTTGCCGAGACCGCCGGCCGGGCGCCGGGCGACGCATCCCGGATCGGCGGGTGACCTGCCCGCGCGCGTCCAGGTCCTGGAACGGTTCCTGGCGACGGTCTCCGACGATTGCGCCGTGATCGCGACCACCGGCAAATGCGGCCGGGAACTGTTCACACTGGCCGACCGGCCGCAGCACCTCTATCAGGTCGGTTCGATGGGGGGCGCCAGCGCCATGGGCCTGGGTGTCGCCCTCAACACGGCGAGGCCGGTGGTGGTGCTCGACGGCGACGGCGCGGCCCTGATGAAGATGGGCAACTTTGCCACCATCGGCGCCTATCGCCCCGGCAATCTGGTCCATATCCTGCTCGACAACGGCGTCCATGATTCGACGGGCGGACAGGCGACGGTGTCGGCGTCGGTTGATTTCGCCGCGATCGCGCTTGCCACCGGCTATCAATACGCCACCACCTGCCATACGCTGGCGGAGGTCGATGATGCTTTGACGGAGGTCGCGACCAGCCCGAAACCGGCCCTGATCCATGTCCGGGTGGCGCCGGGATCGCTTGCCAAGCTGGGGCGTCCCACGGTGACGCCTCCGGACGTCGCCCGCCGGTTCCAGTCATTCCTTGCCGCCCACCCATGAAAACATCCGCGATTGTCGCCACCCTGATCGGCCTCGCGATCGCCGCCACCCTGATCGCGACCAACGGCTATGCCGAAATCGGACAGGCCGTCATGATGGCCGGCTGGGGAATCCTGTGGGTGATCGCCCTGCATTTTCCCCAGATGCTGTTCTCCAGCATGGCCTGGAGGGCCGTGGTTCCCGGTGACCGGCTGCCGGGGGTCCCGGCGTTCATCGGCCTCCGGCTGATCCGCGAGGGGGTCAACGCCCTGTTGCCGGTCGCGCAGATCGGCGGCGAGTTCGTCGCCGCACGCCTGATGGGATTCGGCGGCATCTCTCTGGGGGCGGCGGGGGCCAGCGTCACCGTCGACCTCACGCTGGAGATGTTGAGCCAGGTGATTTTCACCCTGCTGGGCCTCGGACTTCTGCTGGTCGGTTCCGGCAGTCCGGAGATCACCGAATGGGTCCTGAAAGGCAGCCTGCTGGCCCTGCTGCTGGTGGCGGTCTTCATCCTGGCGCAGCGCTGGGGCCTGTTGCGGCTGCTGGAGCGCGGCCTTCTGAAACTGGCGGAAACCCAGAAATGGAAAGGCCTTGAGGATGTGGCCGGCCTGCATCAGGCGATCGTCGATCTCTATCGGTCACCCCGGCGGCTGGCCTGGGGCACGGCCCACCACACCATGTCCTGGCTTCTGGGCGGATTGGAGGTATGGGCGGCGCTCTGGGTGGTCGGCCACCCCGTCGGCTGGCGCGAGGCGCTGATCATCGAAAGCCTGGGGCAGGCGTTCCGTTCCCTCGGGTTCGCGGTGCCGGGCGCCCTTGGCGTGCAGGAAGGCGGACTGATCCTGGTGGCCGGCCTGCTGGGCTTCGGCCCCCAGGCCGCGATCGAGCTGTCTTTGTTGAAACGCGTCCGGGAACTGGCCCTGGGGCTTCCCGGACTGGCGGCATGGCATTGGATGGAGCGGCGGAGCAGCAGAACGCGCGCCGACGCTCAGATGGAGAGCAGACCATGAGCGGCGACACCTGGACCCACAGACTGGCGCGCCCCTTCGTGCGCCCGCTGATCGGCACCGGCGTCACACCCAACCATATCACCACGGCACGGCTGGTCACCGGCCTGGCCGCCGCCGCCGCGCTGCTGCCCGGTACCCCGGCCTGGACATGGTGGGCCGGATGGTTATGGTTGTTTTCCGCCTTTCTGGATCGCGCCGACGGCGAACTGGCCCGTCTCGGGGACATGGCCTCGCCGGAAGGCCGCGCCTGGGATTGTCTGGTCGACAATATCGTCAATCCGGCATTTTTTGTCGCCATCGGGGTGGGGCTGCGCCATAGCTGGCTGGGCGGCTGGTCGATCCCGCTGGGCCTCGTCTCCGGCGTTTCGCTGTTTCTGTGCGGCTATTGGTCGGAACTGCTGGAAAGCCGGCAGAACTACGCCGTCAAAGCCTATTCCGGCGCCTTCGGCTTCGACCCCGACGATCTTCTTTATCTTTTCGCGCCACTCGCTTGGCTTGGCTGGCTGGCCCCGATTCTGGTCGGCGCCGCCATCGGGGCCACCATTGTGGCGATCCTGACCGGCTGGCGCCTGATGCGCCTTGGCACCGAAGAGACGACAGAAGCCCTGTCCGAGACGCCGCCCACACCCGCCACAGCCGATCCTTCCCGGAGCACCTCGCCATGAACGACCGATCCCCCTCCCCGCCGATTCTCCTGACCCCCGGCCCGCTGACGACCGACCCGGCCGTGCGGCAGGCCATGCAGCGGGACTGGGGATCCCGCGACACCGCCTTCATCGCCCTGACCACCGAATTGCGCCGGCGCCTGCTCGATGTCGCCAACGGCCGGGCAAGCCACGCCGCGGTCCCCCTCCAGGGCAGCGGCACCTTCATCGTCGAAGCGACCATCGGCACCCTGATCGGACCGGACGACCGGCTTCTGGTCCTGATCAACGGCGCCTATGGCGAAAGAATGCTGTCCATCGCCGGGCGCCTGGGGAAATCGGCCACCGCCCTGCGCTGGCCGGAAAACCAGGCTGTCGTTCCGGCGGAGGTCGAAGCCCGCCTGCGGGCCGACCCGGCCATCACCCATGTGGCGATCGTTCATTGCGAAACCACGACCGGTCTCCTCAATCCGATGGAGGAGGTGGCCACCGTCGCCGCCCGTCATGGCAAGGCGTTCCTGGTCGACGCCATGAGCAGCTTCGGATCCCTGCCGATCGACGTCGCCGCAACGCCGATTACCGCGGTGATGGCCTCATCCAACAAATGCCTGGAAGGCGTTCCCGGACTGGGGTTCTCCCTGATCGAGAAACGGGCGCTGGAAGCCGCCGCCGGCAACAATCCGTCGCTGGCCTTCGATCTTTGCGCCCAGAACAAGGGATTCGAGACGAACGGTCAGTGGCGGTTCACGCCACCGGTCCAGGTCGTGGCCGCGCTGGTGGAGGCGCTGCGCCTGCTTGAGGCGGAAGGCGGCACCGCGGCCCGGCTTGCCCGCTACCGGGCGAACTGCAAGGTGCTGTGCGACGGAATGGCCGCGTTGGGTTTCTCGCTTTACCTGCCCCCGTCGCTCCAGGCGCCCATCATCGCCACCTTTCATCAGCCGGCGGCTCCCTGGTTCGCGTTCAAGGCCTTCTACGACCGTCTGGCAGAGCGCGGATTTCTGATCTACCCCGGCAAGCTCAGCAAGGCCGATACCTTCCGGATCGGCTGCATCGGAGCCCTGGTTCCCGCCGATTTCGACCGCCTTCTGGTCGCGATCCGGGCCATCCGGGACGAACTCTCGGCACCCGTCCGGGAGGTGGCCGACGCGTCCTGAGCCATCGCCTCCGCGACGCCCTCCGGCCCTTGCCCGCGGACGGCGGGGGCCGGGCCGACGGGGTGTTCTGACCGCCGTTCCGTCCCTGGAAACTGTCCAATCCGCCAAATTTCAATAATTTGAAACACAAAACGAATTGATGAGAAGCACTGGTTTTCTTATCTTTTTAGAAAATCTTGCAGATTGTTGCCATGGCCGGAAAGAAAAAATCAGACGCTGAAAAAACTCGAACGCAAATAATTGATGCGGCGGAAATTTTATTTTTCGAAAAGGGCGTATCAAATACGTCCCTGTGTGAAATCGCCGACTATGCCGGGGTGACCCGGGGGGCCATCTACTGGCATTTCCGCAACAAGGTCGAGTTGTTCCATGCCATGCATATGCGCGTGGCTCTGCCGCTTGAGACCATGCGCCTCGAAACCCTGGGCGAGTCCGATCCGATTCTGGCGCTGCGGGATTTCTGGATCCGGTCGATTATGCAGATCGCCGGTGACAACCGGCGCCGGCGGGTCATCGAGATCCTGTTCCGGCGGTGCGAATATGTCGAGGAATTCGAGGATGCGGCGCGCCGCATCCAGGACTGGTCCAACCGCATCATCGACACCATGATCCGGATCTTCCGCGACGCCGAGGCGAAGGGTCTGCTGACCGAGGGTATGCCCCCTGACATCGCGGCGTTCTCCACCTACAGCCTGGTGACAGGCATTCTGCATTCCTGGATGATCCGGCAGGACATCGATGACGTCGCCCTCAAGGCGCCGGAGATCATCACGATGTTCTTCCGGTCCGTGCGCCGTCCCCGTCATGACCCTGCCTGCCTGCCGATTCCGCGACCGGAACGTCGCTCCCCCGCGCTGCTGCGGGATGTGGTATGAGTGATGACGTCCGGTCCGGGCCGGAACGGCCCGGGAAGGAGAGGGATGTGACCATCAAAGCCGTGATATTCGATCTGGGGGGAGTATTCCTCGACTGGAATCCCCGCAATCTGTTCGAAAAACTGTTCGACGACCGCCGGGATCTCGATTTTTTCCTGACGGAGGTCTGCAATCCGGCCTGGAACATTCAGCAGGATGGCGGCCGCAGCTTCGACGAGGCGATCACCGAGGTCTCCCATCGCCATCCCCGCTATGCCGTCATGGCCTCGCTGTTTTTCGAACGCTGGCCCGAAATGATCGCCGGCCTGTTCGAAGGTACGGTCCTGGCCGCCCGCGCCCTCAAGCAACGGCAGATGCCGCTTTATCTTCTGTCGAACTGTTCCGCCGAGACATTTCCGCTGGTCGAGGAGCGATACGATTTTCCCGCCCTGTTCGACGGCTGTGTGATCTCGGGGGAAATCCGGCTGTTGAAGCCCGATCCGGCCATCTACCACCATCTCCTGGACCGGTTCGGTCTTCGCGCGGCCGATTGCCTGTTCATCGACGATGTCCTGCAAAATGTCGAGGCGGCCCGGTCGCTGGGCTTCGCCGGGCATCATTTCCAGGGTGCCGGCGGTCTTTGGGACGAGCTTGTCGCCAGGAACTGCCTGAAGCCCGGGGACAGGCCGGCCGGAGTCTGAGGGCCGCGCCAACCGGAAGGGATCGGCGCGGCCCGGGATCAGTTGCGCGGCGACCTTCCGTCCGTCATCGCGCCGTTCCCCGACGTCCGCCGCGCTATTGATCGGAATCCAACATTTGGCGCCCTTGCGAGTAGGGCCAAGCATCCTGCCCGCCTCCGACGCGAAAGCGGCGGAAATGCCGGCTTTTCGGCTTCCGCCGAACGGCGGGCGGGACGCTTGGCCCCACTCCTGGTTCAAGGACTCATCTGTTGGATTTTGACCACTATTTTGTCTCGCCCGGCATTTTGTCGCCCATCGCCTTTTTTGCCGCCATCGCATCCTTCGACATCTGATCCTTCGACATCGCGTCCTTCGACATCGCGTCCTTCGACATCGCGTCCTTCGACATCGCGTCCTTCGACATCGCATCCTTCGACATCTGATCCTTCGACATCGTGTCCTTCGACATCGCCGCGCCGGCCTCCGGCATGCCGGTCGTCGCCCCCTTGGCGGGCGCGTCCTGGGCGGCGGCCAGGCCGGCCGCTCCCGCCATCAGGCCAACACACAGAACTGCCATCATCGTCCGTTTCATCGCGCGTTCCTTTTTCCTGTCCCGGATGTCCGGCGGGGGAATCCCGCGGCGCTCCGGCCGGCTCTCACTGTCGCGCCGCCCCCATCCCGGAGTCCTCACGGAGAGTTAAACAAAACGTGATAACCGCGCCGCCCCAAATGAGCGAAGATACCCCCTCCCCTTCCCGGTTCCAGGAGTCGCCATGGACCGCCCCAGACGCGTCCTCCTCGTCGAGGACGACGCCGACATCGCCGCTTTGCTCGGGCTGCATCTCTCAGACGAGTCCTATCAGGTGGTCCATGCCGCCGATGGGACCACCGGTCTCGGCCTGCTGACACGCGGCCCCTGGGATCTTCTGATCCTCGATGTGATGCTGCCCGGGGTGAACGGCCTCGATCTCTGCAAACAGGCCCGGACCCTGCCGGGCTACATCCCCATCATCATCATCAGCGCGCGGTCGGGCGAGACCCATCGGATCGTGGGGCTGGAACTGGGTGCCGACGACTATATCAGCAAGCCCTTCTCGGTGCTGGAACTGGTGGCCCGCGTCAAAGCCCTGTTGCGCCGGTCCGAAGCCCTGGCCCGGACCGCCCGCGCTGATGCCGGCCAGATCGACCGTCACGGCCTGTCACTGGATCCGCTGGCGCGAACGGCCCGACTGTCCGGCCGCCCCCTGGACCTCACGCCGAGAGAGTTCGACCTGCTTTATCATTTCGCCCGCCATCCCGATCAGGTCTTCTCCCGGCTTCAGCTTCTGAACGCCGTTTGGGGATACAGTCATGACGGTTACGAGCACACCGTGAACACCCACATCAATCGCCTGCGCACCAAGATCGAGGACGATCCCGCCCTTCCCCGGCGCATCCTGACCGTGTGGGGCCGGGGCTACAAATTCGCCGCCGAGCCCGCCCCGGCGGGGTCCCCCCCGGACAACGGGTCCGGAACGGGGCGGGAGCGATCCCCGTGAGGCCCCGGTTGACCGCCCGCCTGACGCTGGCCCAATCGCTATCCGTTGTTTTCGCCGTCCTGCTGCTGGCGTCCTCGGGCTTTTCGATCTGGCTTCAGGTTCAGTCCGCCAGCCGGCGCGAGCAGGCCGTGACGCAGCAACTGTCTCTGGGGCTGGCCGCGCATATCGCCGAGACGGCCCAGTTGATGGACAGCGGCGGCTGGCGGTCCGACGCGGTGCGCGGCCTGTTCGACAAGCTGATGGCGGTCAATCCGTCGGTTGAGGTCTATCTGCTGAACAATCAGGGGGTCATCGTCGGCAATGCCGCCCCGCCCGGTCATCTGCGGTCCGATCGGGTCGATCTGGATCCGGTCCGCCGGCTGCTGGGCGGCGCCGCTCTGCCGGTGACGGGCGATGACCCGCGCATGCCCGGTCAGACGAAGGTGTTCAGCGCCGCCCCGGTCACGGTGGATGGACGGCAGGCCGGCTATGTCTATGTCATCCTCGAAGGAGAGACGCGCGATGCCCTGGCGCGACGCCTCGCCGATACCGCCGTCATGCGGACAACGCTGGCGACGACCGCCGTCGCCGCCTTGCTGGCACTCGTCGTGGGATTGCTGGCCTTCCGCCTGATCACCCGCCCGCTGCGATCGCTGACCCGGGCGGTACGCGGCTTCGACGCCCATGGCGACGAAATCCCCCTGCCGCCCGCGACCGGAGAAAACCGGATGATGGGCGAGGAAATCGCGGTCCTGCGCGCCGCCTTCACGCATATGAGCGGCAGAATTGCGGAACAATGGCGGGAACTGGCGCAGCAGGATCAACAGCGGCGGGACATGGTGGCTACAATCTCCCACGATCTGCGCACACCGCTGACCTCGCTGCATGGCTATCTGGAGACGCTGCGTCTCAAGGACGCCTCCCTTTCCCCGGCCGAGCGGCTGCGCTTCCTCGATATCGCGCTGGCGCAGAGCGCCAAGGTCGGGCGTCTGGCGGAAGCCCTGTTCGACCTCGCGAGGCTTGAATCCGGTCTGGTGGAGCTGCAACCGGAAACCTTCTCGCTGTCGGATCTGGTCCAGGACGTGGCCCAGAAGCTGGAACTGGCGATGACCCGGGGCGGCCAGACGCTCGACGTGGACATGCCCCACCCCCCGCCTCCGGTCCGCGCCGATCTGGGACTGGTGGAACGCGTGCTGACCAATCTGATCGGCAACGCCATCCGTCATACGCCGGCCGGCACCCGGATCACCGTGTCGGTCCGTCCGGACGGCGCGGAGGTGACGGTCGTCGTCGCCGACGACGGACCGGGCATCCCATCCGCCATCCGCGACAGCTTGTTCCTGCGGGCGGCCCCGTGGACGGGAACCGGCGGCGGTCTCGGTCTCGTCGTCGTGCGCCGGATCCTGCAACTGCATGGCCGCGACATCCGGCTGGAGACGCCTGCGGACGGCCTTGGCACGGCATTCCGCTTTTCCCTGCCCGCGGCCTGACGGCCGGATGCCCCCCGCGTCCGGGCCATGCGAAGCCAGCCCCGGTCAGGCAATGGAAAAGCCGACGATCGCAATTCCGGTGCTGACCATGCACGCGGCCAGCAGACGCCGGCGGCCGCATTCCTCGTGAAAGGCGGCAATGCCGATCAGGGTGCCGAAGACCGCGCTGGTCTCGCGCAATGCCGTCACCGCGCCGAGGGACAGGCGCGTCATTGCCCATAACGAAATGGCAAAGCCGCCGATTGCCACGATTCCGGCTGCCGCCCCCCTCAGGACAATAAGGGGATCGCGATGCAGAAACCCAGGTCCCCGCAGCCCGACGCCACCCAGCACCATTCCGGTTCCGGTCAGGATGTGAAGCCAGCCGGCGAATCCGAGAGCGGTGTGGGCGGCCCTGACCCCGACCCCCCCGAAAAAGCTGTAGACGCCGATCAGCAATCCCGTCGCAACAGCCATCGCGACCGGCCGCCCGCGGAACCGCCCGGACGCCCCGGCGGCCAGGACCATGATCCCGATGGAGATCAACACGATTCCCGCCAATCTCCAGGGGCCCGGATCTTCATCGATGAAGATCATGCTGAAGGCGACCACGATCAGGGGCGAGGATCCCCGCGCGATCGGGTAGATCTGGCTGAGGTCGCCGAACCGGTAGGCATTGGCCAGCAACATGTTGGACGCCACATTGGCGACAGCCGTGATCACCAGGAAAGGCCAGCATTCCGGGGCGGGAATCGGAGAGACCAGGGCGGCAACGGCTCCGAACACGAACCCGGTGAGGTAGATCCCCACCGCCATCAGAAAGGGATCGCCGCTTTTTTTCAGGAAGGCATTCCACAGGGAATGACCGATGGCCGTGAACAGGACGATGAACGAAATCGCAATGTCGGACAAACCTTCCTCCCTGCGGCGGATCGCGGTATCGGGTGACCGCCCGGATCAGTCGAAAAGGGCGGGGACGTCGACCGACTGTGCGGGCATCGGCGAATTGGCGAACCGGCTCCGGTCATAGGCGCGGGTCTGGTCGTCCGCGTCGGTCCGGCTGATCCCCAGCGCCGCGAGCGTCGATGGAAGACCCACGCCCTCCACCAGCCGGGTCCAGACCGGGGCGACATCCGAAGGGCCGGCGCTTCCCAGCACCGACAGCACGAAGCCATAGGCGTCGCTCCAGGGTCTCAGACCGGAACTGTTCGACAGGCTGCGCCCGAATTGTTCCAGATACCGCCCCATCGAAAGGGCCACGGCATGTCCGTGGGCAAGGCCGTACCGATAGGACAGGGGGTAGGACAGGGCATGGGGGATCGTTGTTCTGGTCACCGCGATCGCGCGCCCTCCCAGATTGGCGGCCAGCGCCATTCGCCGCATGGATCGCGCCTCGCGCGCCATGGCCCCTTGCAGCCCCCCCATTGCCAGGATCAGGCCCCGGCGGGCGTCGCGGCCGCTTGCCGGCGTCGTCCGCCGGGACAACAGCGATTCGATGCACTGGCAGAGAACATCGAGCCCCGCCGCCGCCGCCGCCGGGCGCGGGACCGCCGCCATCAGCCGATAGTCGACGACGGCGACGTCGGGCAACAGGGTGGGGTGGTCCAGCGAATGTTTCCGGCCGTGAAGATAGACAACCGCGAAAGGCGTGCTTTCGCTGCCGGAACCGGCGGTCGTCGGGACGGCGACCAGGGGAATCCGGCGCGCCAGAGACTGTCCGCCCTCCACCGCCGTTTTGAGGGTGTCGGGGTCAGCGGGCCAGGTCGCCAGCATCTTCCCGATGTCAAGGACCCGTCCCCCGCCGATCGCGACGACACATCCCGGCTCGGCCGGATCCGCGGTTAACCGTATGCGGCGGAAGTCGTCGAATTCGGGAACACCCCCGGGACTGAGGACAACCTCCACGGCGCCGGACAGGGACGCGATGAGATGAATGACCTCCGGACGCCTCGAAGATGAGTCACCCAGTATTACCAGCGTTCTCCCCACGCCTTTAACATCGATCACCGTTTTTGAAAGAAAATCATCGTCCATCTCCCCGATAAAGCGTCGCTGCATAATGACACCTCATCTCGATATCCGGGACTCTCTGACGCTACTGAAAGGAAAAGACTCTGAATTCGAAAATATTTTTTTCTTTCTTTTCAGAGAAACTACTTTCCTTCCTGGCGTAATACGCCTCCCTTGCGGCTCCGGCCCGTGCCGGCGCGAAGGTGAACAGCAGATGCAGGGCGTCCTCGGATGTCCGGTTGGGCAGGGTGCGGTGGGGCGCCTCGCTGTCCAGCACGATGGCGTCGCCAAGTCCGGCGCTGACGGATATCCGGTCCATGCCGTCGAAAAAGGCGTCGCTCATGCGCCCCTTGTCATTGGGGAACCGGCCGTCCCTGTGAACGCCGCCGACCACCTCGAACCCGCCGTGCGCGCGATCACTGGTTCCCAGAAACACGCCGATCGAGACGAAATGATCGGCGAACTCCTCCCATCCGGCCGCCGAATCCTGATGGGGTGAATAGCCGTTGCTCCCGGCATAGCGGATATTCAGCTTGTCCTTGAACAGAGCCACGTCCTCGCCCAGATAGCGGGCCGCGCATTCCTTCAGACGCCGGCCGATGCCGGTCTCGCCCAGACTTGGAAGCGCTTCCCAAATGCGCTCCACCCTCGCCAGATGCCGCCCCCCGCCGGCGTCGACATCGACGTAATACATGCAGTCCGGGTGCAGATCCGGCGTCGCCGACAGCCCGGCCAACTCCTCGCGAACCCGACGGACCTCCGCCGGTGTCAACAGGCCTGGCAGGAACGACCAGCCGGCCGCCCTGGCGCCTTCCCAGAAGCCATCATCACAATGGTCGTTCGTCATAGCCGCCACACCCCTTAAGCGATATGTTTAAATTAAGATAAACTCGCATTACGTGTGGTCTTGCGCATTACAGTTTAATGACTGTTTTGTTACATCTCCGTTGCGGAAGCGGGACTCTACCGTTAGGAGCAATGAGATGCAAGCTAAAAAACAGATACTTTCAAATATAACACCACTGCATGCATATATTGATGCAGCGAATATCATCACTTGTCTAAATATTAATATCGGTGTTTTTTCAATTTTATATTCTTTCTTGCATAAAATTACATTGGCATCTATTATGATAGTTGCAGCGGCGGCGATAGATCATCTTGATGGATGGGTCGCCCGGCGGTATGGCAGTGCAAACAAGGCGGCCAGGCAGTTTGGCGGACACCTCGACACACTGGCGGATGAACTCAACTTTTGCGTCAGTCCGGCCGCCGCCCTCCTGGCGGTGACCGGCGCCGAAACCGGGGCCATCGTGGCCGCCGCCGCTTTCATCGTCGCCGGACTGTGCCGATTGGCGCATTTCGAGATTGTCGGGGCAGTGGGAGGACGGATCTACAGCGGCCTGCCGACAACCTACGCCGGCTATGTCACCGCATACGTTCTGACGCTTCTCGATGGAGGGGCGATAGGAAACGAAATTGCAGTAACATTATTTATATTATTGGCATTTCTCGAAATATCAAAAATAAAAGTAAAAAAACCGTCGTATTTTATCACGGTCGGCGTCTTGCCATTGTCGTTCGCTGTCTTTTGTTTTCTGTTTATTTCTATGACGCCTTAGACCAACCAGTGATGAGATCGACTCACTGCCAGTTGGTATTCCTGGAGGACAGAGCATGGTGATGCGCGTTGACACTTTGCGTACGCTTTACATCGATCCGGACGCCGCGCCCACCGTTCGCTACAAGGATGTCGTCCGGTCGAACACGCGCCGTGCCGATCGCCGCATCCAGCGCGTCATGCTGATTTCGCCGCCGGCCACGCTTTACAAAGGAGACCTGCCGCGATGCACCTATCCGCTGGGTCTCGGCTATATCGCGGCGGTCCTGGAACAGAACGACTATGACGTGGCCATTCTCGACTGTCTCGTCGAAGGGTACTATCAGACCACCCCGGTCGAGGACGATCCCAACTTCGTCACCTATGGCATCCAGCGCGATGAAATCGCCCGGCGCATCGCCCTTTTCGGACCCGATATCGTCGGCGTCTCGAGCATCTTTTCGAACCAGTCCGACGCCGTGGCGGAAGTCTTCGCCGCTGTGAGACAGGCCGCTCCCTCGGCCCTGGTGGCGACGGGCGGCGCCCATGCACGGTATTTTCCACACAATTACATCGAAGATTATGACATCGACGCGGTTTTCCTGAGTGAATCGGAGGTGACATTCCTCCAATACGTGGAACATCTGAATGGAGCCGGAGACATCGACGGGATCGACGGCATCATCGCGCGCACCACCGGCGGAAGCCTGGTCGAAAACTCCGACATGGCGCTGGTCCGCAACAAAAGCCGGACCGACCAGGGGTTCTGGGCCGAAATTGACGCCATCCCCTTTCCCGCCTGGCATCTCTACAATATGGAGGAATATTTCAGGATCGGCGCCTACCAGTCCCCCTATACGGTTGGAAACCGTGTGGCCCAGATCTACACCAGCCGGGGCTGCACGGCCAAATGCACCTTCTGCACGACAACCAATTTCTGGGGCGGCAAACTGCGCCGCCGCAGCCCCGAGAACGTTCTCGAGGAACTGTCGCGGCTGAAGGACCGCTATGGCATCGACGAATTCCACATCCAGGACGACAACATCACCAACGACCGGCAGCATGCCAAATTCCTGTTCCGGCGACTGACCGAACTTCAACTTCCCTGGTGCACGCCGCAGGGCACCGCACTGTGGCGGATGGATGAGGAACTGCTGGACCTGATGGCGGAGTCGGGGTGTTACCAGATCACCTTCGCCATCGAAAGCGGCAGCCAGCGTGTCCTCAATGATCTGATCCGCAAGCCGCTCGATCTCGACAAAACACGACATCTTATCGGCTACGCCCGGTCGATCGGGCTTTCGGTGCATGGCTTCTTCATCGTCGGCATGCCGCCGATGTTCGGGAACGCCGGGGAAACCATCGACGAGATGTGGCAGACCTACCGGTTTGCCGGGGAGGCCGGCTTCCACAGCGCGTCCTTCTTCGCGGCGACGCCGATCGTGGGATCGGTCTTATTGTCCGAATGCATGCGCCAGGGTTTCATCGCCAGGGATACGCCGCTCTACCGGATGTCCTACAAGCAAGGGTTGATCAATGTTCCCGGTCTCTGGCAGGGCAGCGACATCGCGTCCCTGGCGGCCCGGTTCAATCGTGATTTCAATCAGGCCAATCAGGCGCGGAAAGGTCGGCGGGCCTGGTCGGCCGCTCAATATTGAGGTGGTCGCCATGGACGAAACCATCGTTTATGTCGGTATGGTCGGAGACATGTTGCATGCGGGACACATCAATGTGTTGGCCAAGGCCCGCACCCTGGGGCGCGTGGTCGTCGGAGTCCTGACCGACGACGCGGTGATCGGGTATAAACGAACGCCGTTCATGAAGTTCGCCGACCGCGTGCGCGTGGTCGAAAATCTGGCCGGTGTCGACCGGGTCGTTCCGCAAAGAACCCACAGCTACGCGGAAAATCTCAAGGAACTGCGCCCCCACTATGTCGTCCATGGCGATGATTGGCGCTATGGCGATCAGGTGGCGGCCGTCCGCCGCGAAGTCATCGAGGTGCTTCAGGAATGGGGCGGCGAACTGATCGAGGTCCCCTACACGCCGGGAGTGTCGTCCACCCTCATTCATCAGGCCTTCGAGGAGGAGGGGGTCATGGCGCGCGGCCGGCAGGGACGGCTGCGCCATCTTCTGGAGGGCAAGCCCTGCATCCGGATCATGGAGGCGCACAGCGGTCTTGCCGCATTGATCAGCTATCGCGCGCGTTATCAGGAAAAAGTCTTCGATGCGCTGTGGCAAAGCAGCTTCACGGACGCCACCTTGCGCGCCAAGCCGGACGTCGAGATCGTTGACCATGGCGCCCGCCTGGCGACGATCAACGAGATTTTCGACGCGGCCCCGCTGCCGCTGATCTACGACGGCGACACCGGCGGCTTTCCGGAAAAAGTCCACCAGTTGACCAAATCGCTGGACCGGGCCGGCGTCTCCGCCCTGTGCCTGGAGGACAAGGCCGGCGCGAAGCGGAATTCTCTTCTGGGCACCGAGGTGGCGCAGACCCAGGCGACGATCCCCGAATTCTGCGAACGCATCGGCGCGGCGAAACGGGCGGTTTCCCATGGCGATTTCATGTTTTTTGCCAGGATCGAGAGTTTCATCCTGGGGGGCACGCTGCGCGACGCCCTGACCCGGGCGGAAGCCTATATCGATGCCGGCGCGGACGGCATCCTGATCCATTCCATCGCCAAAACCGCGGACGAGGTCGTCGGCTTCGCCTGCGCCCTGCGCAAAACCGGCAGCCGGGTCCCGATCCTGGTGGTTCCGACGACCTACGGCAACACCCATGAAAGCGTGCTGGCGGACGCGGGAATCAACGGCATCGTCTATGCCAATCATCTTCTCCGCGCCGCCTATCTGCCGATGGTTCAGACCGCCAACAACATCCTGCGCAAAGGTGTATCGGAGGACGAGGAGCTATCGGCGATGCTGGCCTCGCCCAAGGACATCCTGAGCCTGATTCCGATCGCGAAATAGCGGACTTAGGGCGACAGCGCGGCCGGACGCTTCGACCCCGCAGAAGCGGAGCGGAAGCGCCGCAGGAAAACAACAGGACCCGGAGCGACGTTCATCGGGACGGGTCCTCACATCCGGATGACACGGCCGCACCGCTTCGTCCGCCACCGGCCTTTGGTCAGGGGAGGCCACGGTCGGTCGACAAAGCGTCCGAAAACTGCGATGACTGCGCGCACGGGCCGGCCGACCCCTCCCCGGCCGGTCCTCCCGTTCCCCCTTGAATCGCGCAGGGTCCCAATCCGATCGTGACAGATCCCCTTTTCTCAGCCATTTCCGAATCCGCGCCCTGGTGGCGCGTTCGGCCGGGAACATCGCTGACCGTCGAAGGCGGCGCCCCTCTCGCCGGCACCTACCGGATCAGCGGCGCCAAGAACGCGGTCCTGCCGCTGATGGTGGCGACCCTCCTGTCGCCCCGCCCCGTCACCCTGAACAATGTTCCGGCGAGCCTCGACGTTGCCGTTCTGGCCGCGCTGCTGCGGCGGCTGGGGGCAACCCTGGACTGGCGCGAGGATGTGTCCGGCCTCAGCCTCACCGTGACGGCCGCAGCCATCCACGCGGAACGGATCGAGCGGGATCTTGTGACCCGGATGCGCGCTTCCGTTCTGCTGCTGGGGGCCCTGCTGGCCCGCTCGGGCGAGGCCGACCTTCCCCTGCCGGGCGGGGACGCCATCGGTTTGCGCGGAATCGACTATCATGTGAGCGGACTGCGGGCCATGGGCGCCGACATCACCCTGTCGCACGGAACGGTCCGGGCCAGGGCCGCTGCCGGCCTCAAAGGGGCCGACATCCGCCTGCCCGGTCCGTCGGTGGGAGCGACCGAAAATCTGATGCTGGCAGCCGTCGGCGCAAGCGGCACCACAACGATCCGCAACGCGGCCCAGGAGCCGGAGATCACCGACCTCGCCCATTGCCTGACCGCCATGGGCGCGACCATCTCGGGAATCGGCAGCGACACCCTGGTCATCGCGGGCGGGCGCTCTCTGGAGGGCGCCGTCCACCGCGTGATGCCGGACCGGATCGAGTTC
This sequence comes from Telmatospirillum sp., assembly GCA_009712185.1. Taxonomy (GTDB): domain Bacteria; phylum Pseudomonadota; class Alphaproteobacteria; order Rhodospirillales; family Magnetospirillaceae; genus Telmatospirillum. The sequence goes on from WASQ01000102.1 coordinate 33,715, forward strand.
GGCACCCTGGCGGCGGCGGCGGCCATCACCGGCGGCGAACTGACGCTTCTGCCGGGCGTGACCGGCCTCGGGGACGCCACCGGCCTTCTGGGGGCGGCGGACCCTGTGTTCCGCCAGGCGGGCATCGATCTCAGGCCCGTCGCCGGCGGAGTGGTGGCCGGACGGGCGGACGCCGGTCTGGCCGGCGTCGATATCGTCACCCAGCCCTTTCCCGGATTCCCGACCGACCTTCAGGCGCCGGCAATGGCCTTGCTGGCGATCGCGGAGGGGGCCGGATCGATCACCGAGACGATCTTCGAACATCGTTTCCGGCATGTTGACGAGCTGCGGAAAATGGGCGCCAACATCACGGTCCGCGGACGCACGGCCCTCGTGCGGGGCGTTCCGCGCCTTGCCGGCGCCCATGTGGAGGGCAGCGACGTACGCGCCGCCGCCGCGCTGTTGATCGCGGGTCTTGGCGCCGCCGGGACGACGGTTCTCGGCGGACTGGACCATCTCGACCGGGGGTACGACCGGATCGCCGAGAAGCTTTCGGCCGTTGGCGCCCGTATCCGCCGGACGGAGGAGTGACGGCCCGGCCGGACGCCATTTGTCACGAAATGTTTAACCCGGCGGGAGGATTTTGCGATCCGCCTTCCGCCAGCATGACGCCATTCCCACCCCCATCCCGGAGGACAGAATGGCGACCAGACGAACGTTTCTTCTGACCGGGGCCGCCGGCTTGGCGGCCCTCGTCATCGGGTTTCCCCCCGGGCCGCGCGGCCCCGCCCGGGCGGCCGGCGGCCCCGCCGTCATGCCGGACGACCGGCAATGGCGCGCCCGCCTGTCCCCGGCGCAATACCGGATTCTCCGCGAGGAAGGGACCGAGCCCCCTTTCAGCAGTCCGCTCAATGACCAGCACGGCAGCGGCATCTTCGCCTGTGCGGGTTGCACCCAGGCCCTCTTTTCCTCGGCCGCCAAATTCGACAGCCATACCGGCTGGCCCAGTTTCTGGCAGGCCATGGAGAAGGCTGTCGGCACCCGCACCGACAACAGCTTCGGCATGACGCGGACAGAGGTTCACTGCACCCGCTGCGGCGGGCATCTCGGACATCTGTTCGACGACGGGCCGGGGCCCACCGGCCTGCGCTACTGCATCAACGGCCTCGCCCTGTCCTTTCTTCCCGCCCCGGCCTGACCCCGGGCGACGGCGACATCCGACGGAGTACCGACATGCTGCTGTTCCTTCTGGCCTATCTGGGCGGCGCCCTCACCATCGCCAGTCCCTGCATTCTGCCCGTGCTTCCCTTCGTCTTCGCGCGTGCCGGTCAGCCTTTCGCGCGAAGCGGCCTGCCCCTGCTGGCCGGCATGGCCGCCACCTTCTCCCTGGTCGCGACGGCCGCCGCGATCGGCGGCGGCTGGGTTGTGACCGCCAATCAGTGGGGCCGCGACGCGGCGCTCGCACTGATGGGCCTTTTTGCGGCAACCCTTCTGTTTCCCGGTCTCTCCGACCGCCTGACCCGGCCTCTGGTGGCTCTCGGGAGCCGCCTGTCCGGCACCGTCGGGGCGGACACCCCGGACGGGCTCCGGTCCGGTCCGGCGGCCTCCTTCCTCCTTGGCGTGGCCACCGGTCTTCTCTGGGCGCCCTGCGCCGGCCCCATTCTCGGTCTCGTCCTGACCGGCGCGGCACTGGGTGGCGCCTCCGTGGGATCCGGCCTGCTGCTTCTGGCCTATGCCGCCGGCGCGGCGACGTCGCTGTCCCTGGCCCTGCTTGCCGGCGGACGGGTGTTTCAGACGATGAAACGGTCCCTGGGCGCCGGGGAATGGATCCGCAAGGGCCTGGGGGCCGCCATGCTGGCCGGTGTCGCGGTCATCGCGGGCGGTCTCGATACCGGTCTGCTGACCCGGATCTCGGTCGCCTCCACCAGCGGGCTGGAACAGACCCTGGTGGATCTTCTGTCCGGACCGGCCTCGGCCGGCGAGACGGGCGCCGGCAGGGCGACGGCCCTTCCGGCGGAAAACCGGGCGGGAGCCGCCGCGGCGCTCCCCGATCTCGGTCCGGCGCCGTCGCTTGACGGCGC
>WASQ01000102.1:35784-41961 GCA_009712185.1 Telmatospirillum sp.
GCCCCCCCCGCGCGCCCGCCCCCCCCCCCCCCGGCCCGGTGGCTGAACAGCCCCCCGCTCACCATGGCGGAACTCCGGGGCAAGGTGGTCCTGGTGGATTTCTGGACCTATTCCTGCATCAATTGCCTGCGCGCCGCACCCTATGTGACAGCCTGGGCCGACAAATACCAGAACCGGGGATTGGTGGTGGTCGGCGTTCATGCCCCGGAATTCGCCTTCGAACGCGATCCCGCCAATGTGGCGGACGCGGTCCGGCGACTGGGCATCCATTACCCGGTGGCGCTCGATAACGCCTTCGCCATCTGGCGGTCCTTTTCCAACCATTACTGGCCGGCCCACTATCTGATCGACGCGAAGGGACGGGTCCGCCAACGCCACTTCGGCGAGGGGGACTATGACGGTACCGAGCAGGCGATTCAGGCCCTGTTGCGGGAGGCCGGGGCGAATGGCGCCGTGGGGGATCTTGTCCGCCCTGCCGCCGACGGCGTCAGCCGGGCCGCCGCGGAGGCCGACGACCGGTCGCCGGAAACCTATCTCGGCTACGAACGGACGGAACGCCTTGCCTCCGGCGCGATCCTGCCGGACCAGACCGCCGACTACCGGGCGCCGGCCGGGCTGGGGCCCGACCAATGGAGCCTTGACGGGCGCTGGACGATCGAAGCCGAACGGGCAATTCTGGCCGGGGATCAGGGGCGGATCGCCTACCGCTTCCACGCCCGCGATCTGCATCTCGTCCTGGGCCCCCGCCCCGACGGGCGGCCGGTCCGGTTTCGGGTCAGGATCGACGGCGCCCCGCCCGGCGACGCCCACGGGGTCGACGTCGGACCGGATGGCGCCGGCCAGATCACCGGGCAGCGGCTCTATCAATTGATCCGCCAGCCCGGCCCCATTGCCGATCATACCTTTTCGATCGAGTTCCTGGACCCCGGCGCCACCGCCTACGCCTTCACCTTCGGCTGAGACCGGGATCCGATGGGATCTCCTTTTCGGACGCTGTCTGGCGCGCGGCCGGAGGATCCGGGGGCACCCCGCCGCCGGCCGCCACCGCCATCACAGCGGGGGCACCATCACAAAGTCGGAACCGGCCTTCGGTTCCACGAACAGCGAAACCGCCAACGGAACCGGACGGGCGAGGGCGGGACCGAAATGGCCCTCTGCGATCTGGCGCAGGGCAGCCTGTTCCGACGGATCGTCACAACGGTCGGCCAGGGTCATATGGAAACGGAACTCGTCCATCACATAGGGATAGCCCCATTGATCCAGAAGCGCGCACTGACGGGGCGAGAGGGGGCTTTTCAGCCTCCGCGCCCGTTCGGCGGGCGACAGGGGGGCGCGGAACGGCTCGAAGGTGCGGACGGCGGCGGCCGCAAGCTCCGCCAGGACCGGAGGCGTGCCGACCGGCCGCAAGGCGGTAAATCCGAGATCGTCGGCGATGGCGAGCGGAATCCGGATCCGTCCGATCCGCCGGATGAATCGCCCGGCCTCTTCGATCAGCGCGCCGGCATCGGCGCCCACGGCGAGACGGAACGGCGCCTTCAGCGTTCCGTGAAACCCGTACCGTGCCGCGTCCCGTGTCAGAACCCTGAACCGGCCGGCCTCCAGCGAATGGAGATCCGGCGGCGATACCGGTGCGGGACCTCCGTCCGGCAACGACGCCGCCGGAACGGGATCCCGCCCCAGCCATGCGCAAGCCAACGGCCACAGGGGATGATCGATCGGCGGAACGGCGTAAATGGCATAGCGATGGGCAGACAAGATCGGTCCTTTCCCGGTCAGATCACGCGCCGGCCGGCACTCCAGACCTGACGCACCACCGGGCAGTGCTGGCGGTCCATGACCCAGACCAGATCGGCGCGCAGGCCGGGCTCGATCCGGCCGCGATCGGAAAGCCCCACCATCCGGGCGATATTGTCCGACACGGTGGCCACCGCCTCGGTCAGAGGCCAGTTGATCTTCTCGGCCAGCAGAAAGGCCGCGAACAGCAAAGAGGCCGGCACATAGTCCGAGGACAGCCCGTCCAGAAGTCCGGCGCCGGCGCAGTCGAGCGCCGACATATTGCCGGAATGGGACTGGCCGCGCACCACATTGGGCGCCCCCATGATCGTCCGCATGCCATGGGACCGGGCCAGTCCGGCAGCTTCCAGCGTCAACGGAAATTCCGCGATGGTGGCGCCGTCCTCCAGGCTTTCCTCAATATGCTCACGCGTGGCGTCGTCGTGGCTCGCCAGCGGAATGCCCCGGTCCCGGCAGGCTCCGGCAACCTCGCGCCGGTGACGATGGGCATGCTCGCCCTGAAGGTCCTTCAGATGCCGCACGCGCCGGTCCAACTCCTCCTCCGACCAATGTTCACCCTTGTTATACTGGACATACTTCTTGAGATCCCACCATTGGCGCTGGCCCGGCGTATGGTCCATCACGGAGACCAGCTTCACCAGCGGGTCGTCGACGAAAGGTTCGAACAGGTCCCGCATGTCCGGATGCGACACCTCGCAACGCAGATGCAGGAAGTGATCGGCCTTGGTCAGCCCGTCCTCGCGCGCCTGCCGGATGGCGGGAATGGACAGTCCCAGAATGGCCCGGCGTTCCGCCTTGTCCTTGCTTTCGCCAAGCGCGATGGCGTCAAGGACCGTGGTGATCCCGGCACCGGCCACCTGGAGGTCGTGGCTGAGGACGGCGGCCATGGGGGACGGCCACAGGACCCCGGGACGCGGCAGGAAATGCTTTTCGATATTGTCGGTGTGCATCTCCACCAGCCCCGGCAGCAGATAATCGCCGTCCAGGTCGATGGCGTGGGAGACATGACTTGGTCCCTCCTCCACGGCCGCGATCAGACCGTCGCGGACGACCACCGTCCCCTCCTCGACGATATGATCCCGGCAAACGATCCGGGCGTTGGTCAGGATGATGTCATCACTCATCACGTCTCTCCTCAGGCCGCGTCCTCTTGACGCGGAAGGTCGAACAGGCGGTCGGCGATCCGGTCCCGCACCTCACGGTCATGGAAGATGCCGACGAGACCGGCGCCGCGCGCCTTCGCCTCGCCCATCAGATCCATCACGACCTCGCGGTTGTCGGCGTCGAGCGACGCCGTCGGCTCATCGAGCAGCAGCACCGGATAATCGAGGACGAAGCCCCGCGCGATATTGACACGCTGCTGTTCGCCCCCGGAAAAAGTGGCGGGCGGCAGGGACCACAGACGCCCGGGGATGTTGAGGCGCCGCAGCAGGACGGAGGCGCGCGCCAGAGCCTCGGAACGCGGGACCCCGGCGATCACCGCCGGCTCGGCGACCACGTCCAGGGTCGGCACACGGGGGATCACCCGCAGAAACTGGCTGACATAGCCCAGCGTGGCGCGACGGACGGCCAGCACCGTGCGGGGGTCCGACGAGACCATGTCGACGACAGAACCGGCATGACGGATCAGGATCCGCCCGCTATCCGCCTTGTAATTCGCGTAGAGGGACCGCAACAGCGTCGACTTGCCACACCCCGACGGTCCGTTCAGTGCGACGCATTCGCCGGCACCGAGGTCGAACCCGAGGCCGCTGAACACCTCTATGACCACGCCGCCCTGGGTATGGATGACGAAAGTCTTCGTCAGATCCCGGACCCGCAACATAAGCGATTGATCCATCTGGCATCTGCTCCGCTCAGACCTGCAGCATCGAGGAAACAAGGAGCTGCGTGTAAGGATGATGGGGATCGTCGAGCACCTGATCGGTCAGCCCGCTTTCCACGACCCGGCCGCCTTTCATGACCATCAGGCGATGCGCCAGCAATCGGGCGACGGCCAGCTCATGGGTCACCAGCACGCCCGACAGATTCATCTCCGCAACCAGACGCCGCAGCAGATCCAGAAGACGCGCCTGCACGCTGACGTCGAGACCTCCGGTCGGTTCGTCCATGAAGACCAGCCGGGGTCCGATCACCAGGGTCCGGGCGATCTGCAGCCGTTGCTGCATGCCGCCCGAGAAGGATCGGGGCAGGTCGTCCATGCGGTCTGTGTCGATCTCGACCTCGGCCAGCCAGTGCGCCGCCGCCTCGCGGATCTGTCCGAAGTGACGGTGGCCCAGCGCCATCAGGCGCTCTCCGATATTGGCGCCGGCCGACACCCCCATGCGCAGGCCGTCGCGGGGATTTTGATGCACGATCCCCCATTCGGTGCGGATCAGCAACCGCCGCTCCGCCTCGGACAGGGTGGCGAGATCGACCGGGCCGTCCGGCCGGCGGTCATAGAGAATGCGGCCCGCGGCCGGGGACAGCCGTCCCGCGAGGCAGGACAGCAGGGTGGTCTTCCCCGAACCGGATTCGCCCACCACACCCAGCACCTCTCCGGGATAAAGCGTGAATCCGATGTCCCGGCAGGCGACGCGCGATCCGTAGGCATAACCGAGATTTTCGACCTCGATCAGCGGCCGGTCGCCGCCGGCGTCGAGGGACTCCCGGTCGGAAACATGCCTGCCGGAAACATACCCGCCGGGAACATACCCGCCGGGGAAACCGCTGCCGGCGAAAGGGCCGTCGCGGTCGGCGGCCGATGCGGCGAACTGGGTCATTGGGCTGCCTCCTCCTTTCCTGCCGGCGCTCCGGCCCGGCGGTCCTGGCAATGGTCGGTATCGGAGCAAACGAACATCCGGCCTCCCCGGTCATCGGTCACGACCTCGTCCAGGAAGCTGTCGGTCGCGCCGCACAGCGCGCAGGCCTCGTCCCACCGCTGCACCTCGAACGGATGGTCCTCGAAGTCCAGGCTTTCCACCCGCGTATAGGGCGGAACCGCGTAAATCCGCTTCTCGCGCCCGGCGCCGAAAAGCTGAAGGGCGGGCATGCGGTCCATTTTGGGATTGTCGAACTTCGGGATGGGCGAGGGCGACATGATGTAGTGGCCGTTCACCCGGACCGGATAGTCATAGGAGGTGGCGATCCGGCCGAAATGGACGATGTCCTCGTAAAGCTTCACATGCATCGCCCCATACTCCGACAGCGCGTGCATCTTGCGGGTTTCGGTCTCGCGGGGCTCCATCCAGCGCAACGGCTCCGGGATCGGCACCTGATAGACCAGAATCTGCCCCTCTCCCAGAGGATGCTCGGGGATACGGTGACGCGTCTGGATCAGGGTCGCCTCCGCCGTCCGCGTCGTGGTCGCCACCCCGGCGGTCCGGGCGAAAAACCGGCGGATCGAGACGGCATTGGTCGTGTCGTCGGCCCCCTGATCGATGACTTTCAGAACGTCCTGTCCTGAAATCACCGCAGCGGTCACCTGGATCCCGCCGGTTCCCCAACCATAGGGCAATGGCATCTCGCGCCCGGCAAAGGGGACCTGATAGCCGGGAACCGCGACCGCCTTCAGAATGGCGCGCCGGATCATCCGTTTGGTCTGCTCGTCGAGATAGGCGAAATTATAACCACCGGCCTCAGTCATTGCCTGCCTCCTCCGCCTCGGGGTCCGCGTCGCCGGGCCGTCCGCCCGCCGCCAGCGCGCTTTCGCGCAGGGCGCGCACGATACCGAGCTCGCCCTGGAAATCGACGTAATGCGGCAGCTTCAGATGCTCGACAAAGCCGGAGGCCGCCACGGCGTCGCAATGGGACAGGACGAACTCCTCGTCCTGGACCGGCGCCCCGGTCTCCTCCCCCAGCTCGCGGCTGCGCAGCGCCCGGTCGACCAGGGCCATGGACATCGCCTTGCGTTCCTGGCGGCCGAAGGCCAGACCGTAGCCCCGCGTGAATTGCGGCGGACGGGATTTCGACCCCTTGAACTGGTTGATCATCTGACATTCGGTCACCGCGATCTCCCCGATCTCGATGGCGAATCCCAGTTCCTCGGGCACCACCTCGACGGCCACCCGCCCCATGCGGATCTCTCCGGCGAAGGGGTGGGTCCGGCCGTAACCCCGCTGACTGGAATAGCCGAGCGCCAGCAGGAAACCCTCGTCGCCCCGGGCCAGGGATTGCAGCCGGACATCCCGGTCCGCCGGAAAGGACAGCGGCTCCCGCGTGATATCGCCGCCCGGGCCGGCGTCGGCGGCCGGATCCGGCCCGGCCGGCGGACCGTCGGGCCGGTCGGGCTCGATCAGCCCCTCGCCCGCCAGGATATCCGTCACCCTGGGCATCGGACGGTCGGCCGGCACGGGATCCGGCCCGGGGGGGGGGGGGGGGGGGGGGGGGGGGGCGGGGTGGCTG
>WASQ01000102.1:41971-67744 GCA_009712185.1 Telmatospirillum sp.
CCCCCCCCCCCCCCGCGACCTCCGCCCCCCGGCCACCCGGCCGCGCGGCCGCCCCGGGCCCCGCCCCGCCCGGCGGCTCGCCGCCGGCGGCCAGGGTGAAGTCCAGCAGCCGGTGGGTATAGTCGAAGGTCGGCCCCAGGATCTGCCCGCCGGGCAGGTCCTTGAAGGTTGCCGAGATGCGCCGCTCCACCGCCATCGCGCCGGTGTCGATCGGGATGCTGACGGCCAGACGCGGCAAGGTGGTGCGATAGGCCCGCAGCAGGAAGACCGCCTCCGTCAGATCGCCCTGGGCCTGCTTGATTGCCAGAGCGGCCAGATCGCGATCGTAGAGAGACCCCTCTGTCATCACGCGATCGACCGCCAGACCAAGCTGCTGGGAGATCTGGTCCAGCGACAGGTCCGGCACCGCCGGATCGCCCCGGCGGGCCTCGGCCAGCAGCCGGTGGGCGTTGTCGATCGCCGTTTCGCCGCCCTTTACCGCGACATACATGATGCCTCCTCCGTCACCTGGATGGTCCGGGGCAGGCAGGCCAGCCGGCCGGCGGCCGCCAGAACCACATCCACTCCCCGGGGAAAAAGCCGGTGATTGCCGGCCAGCGCGCGAACCAGCGACGGACCGGCGCCGGGCACCTCAAGACGCTCGACATCCGGGATTCCGGGGCCGCGAAGGCTCATCCCGCGCCCGGGGCGAAGACTGTCCACCTGAAGGATCACCGTCGCCGACTGTTCCGGATTTTCCGCCGTACCGGGAGAGAACTCCGAAAGCATGTCCCAGGACTCCGTGACCGCGAACAGGGCACGGCCGGGCTCCACCACCAGGGGACATCCGCAATGGAAGGCGAGCCAGGCGCGGACCCCGTCGCCGTCGAGCCCCGGCGACAGCCAGACCGGCGTTTCGAGATCGGCCAGCGTCAGCAGGATCGCCGCCGCCGCCAGGGACAGCGGAGGCGGCGGGGCCGGCGCGACCGGCAGCGGAACGATCCGGCCGGGATAGCTGATTGCCGACAACACGGCACGGAACACCGCATTGGCGTCGGCGACCGGATCGGCGAAGCCGGGGGGAAGATCGTTGGCAAGGGCCACCATGTCAGTCCTCCCCCCGCACAAGCGTGAAGAAATCGACCTTCGTCGTCGCGATCCGGGCGGCCCGGTCCGTCGTCGCGCGCTCCTGGTCGGCGGCCAGCGGATCGATCAGATGCGCCCGCAGGCCGGCGCCATGGTCCGGATCCTGAAGCAGCGCGTCGAACAGCGCCGCCAGTTCGGCGTGGCGCGGCCGCCGGCCGGCAACGTAGGCGTGGCCGACGGCGCCGCCGGAAATCCGGACGGAACAGCGGGTGATCGTCATTTCCCCGAGATTGAAGCGTTGCCCGCCGCCCCCGGCACGGGCCCGCACCAGGGCGGAGCCGATTTCCGGTGCGCGCAACCGGATGAAGTCCGGCGGTTCGGGCAGGGCGCTCCAGGCGGCTTCCAGCCGGTCGAGCGGCGCCTTCGCCAGCACGCCCATCCAGTGACGGCGGTCCTGCTGCCCGGAGTGAGGAGGATCGGTCCTGTCCTTCATCGATATGACCTCGACAAGCCAAAAATTTGTCTAGACATCTAGACTAATCCACCTTATACTCCCGGCCACCCTGGGGGAGCAAGGTCGCAATGATGACTTTTCGATGACTCCCCGGCATGCCCCGGCCCTGTCCGGAAGAAAGGACGCGATGACCACACATCCGGGCGACTCTCCGCCGACCGAGGGATTGCCGCTGTGGCGGCAGATCCGCCAGTCCCTGATGGATGACATCGATCACGGCCGGTTCCGGCCGGGCGACCGGCTTCCGACCGAGTTCGAGCTGGCGGGCCGTTTCCAGGTCAATCGCCATACCGTCCGGCGCGCCCTGGCGGAAATGGAGAAAGAGGGACTGCTGCGCGTCGAACAGGGGCGTGGCACCTTCGTGCATGAAGCGGTCCTGTCCTATTCCCTTGGCCGGCAGACCCGGTTCACCGCCAATCTGAAAAGCGCCGGACGCGATCCCGGCCATCAGCTTCTGTCCTCCTGGATCGAACTGGCGGACGATGCGATGGCGAAAACGCTGGACATCTCCCCCGGCGACCCGGTCACCGTCATCGAAACTCTGGGGAGCGCGGACGGCCGCCCCATCAGCCTCGCCCTCGAATATCTGTCGGCCCTGCGGTTTCCCGACTTCGCCAAAGCCTATGCCGAGGACGGCGGCATGACCGCCAGCTTCCGGCGTTTCGGGATCGAGACCTACGAGCGCAAATGGACCCGCGTTCAGGCCCGTCTGCCCCAGGGGACCGAGGCCGAACTGCTGAAGCTTCCCCGCAATCGCCCCCTCCTGGTGACCGAAGGCCTTGACGTCGACAGCGCCGGACGGCCGATCGGCTATGGCGTCAGCCGTTTCGCCAGTGACCGCGTCCAGTTGTTCGTCGAATCCTGACCCCCGGAAAAGCCGGGGGGCTCCGATAGCGGCCACCGGAGGATGGCGTACCCGTCACCCATATCGAAGACAGAAGGCCTCTGCCGACAGGGTCCGGAAATCGGGCAACGCCGCCGCCAGCCGGTCATGCGGCCAGTCCCACCAGGCCAGCGACAGCAATGCCTGGCGCACCGGTCCGGGGAACCGGTATCGCAGGATCCGCGCCGGCACCCCCGCGACAATCGCATAGTCGGGAACATCCGCCGTCACCACGGCGCCCGCCCCCACCACCGCGCCGGTTCCGATGACAAGCCCACCCATGACGACGGCGCCATGGCCGATCCAGCTATCGTGGCCGATCGCCAGCCGGTGTTCGGCGCGGGCGGCGAAAAAATCGGCGTCGTCGGCCGCCATGCCATACATCGCCGACCGGTACAGGAAATGATGGAGGCTGGCCCGTTCCATGGGATGCTGCCCCGGGTTCAGGCGGACCGCCGCCGCGATATTCGCGAACCGGCCGATATCGGCATGGATGATCTCGGCATCGCGACCGACGTAACTGTAGTCGCCGACCCGGCAGTCCTCGATCCGCACCCGTTCGCCGATCTCGCAATAGCGCCCGAACGACACAGCGGAGACATCGGCAGTCGGATGGATCAGCGGATCCACCCCCAGTCTTTTCGGGTTCGCCGCCCCGTTGGCGGAGCCCCCGCTCATTGGAACACGCGGCGCAGCCGTTGCGACAGGAAGTCGATCAGGGACACGGCGACAATGATGAAGACCATGACCGCCGCGGTCTGCGCGTAATAGAACCCGCGCACATCCTCCCACAGGACCTGACCGATACCGCCGGCTCCCACCAGCCCCAGAACCGTCGCCGACCGGACGTTGCTTTCGAAACGGTAGAGCGAATAGCTGATCCAGAGCGGCAGGACCTGGGGAACGACACCGAAGACGACTTCCTGCAACCAGGTCGCGCCGGTTGCGCGGATCCCCTCCACGGGACGCGGATCGCTGGCCTCCACCGCCTCGGCGAACAGCTTGGCGAGAACGCCGGTGGTGTGAACCCACAGCGCCATGACGCCGGCGAATGGCCCGAGTCCCACGATAACCACGAACAGCATCGCATAGACCATCTCATTGATGGCCCGGAAGACGTCCATCAGCCGCCGGACCGGCTGATGGACATACCAGGGAACCATGTTCTCCGAACAGAGGATGCCGAGCGGCACCGAACAGACGATGGCAAGCGTGGTTCCCCAGACCGCGATCTTGATCGTCACGGCCGTTTCCTCGAGAAACATCCGCCAGTCGGAAAAATCCGGAGGAAAGAAACCCTTGCCGAACGAGACCACATTGCCGCCATAGCGCAGCAGCAGGGAGGGGTTCATGCCGGCCCCCTCCCAGGACCAGACCAGAAGTCCGAGAATTGTCGCCCACCCGAGATACCAGGCGTTGGAATGCCGATGGGCCGGCAATTCTCTCGTAATCGTTGTCATGGGTCGGTCCGGTTGCTGTGTCTTCACGAAAAAGCGGAACAGAGGATCAGTTGGCGGCCGTCAAAGCCTTCAGCTTCGCGTCGATTTCCGCCAGCCGGCGTTCGCGCTCATCGGGTGCCAGCGAGGCATCGGCCTCGACCTTGCTGCGGCTTTTGAACAGTTCGATCTGGCGGATCGGCGTCAGTTGCGCGTCGGAGCTGTCATGGAACGGCCCCCATCCTTCCGACAGATTGCCGAGAATCTTGAGCTCTGCCGCGGTGTTCGGACCTTTGACGCCGTAGTCGAGGAAGAACGCTTTGATTTTCGCTTTCAGTTCGTCGGGCAGATCCTTGCGCCAGACAATCGGATCCGCCGGGATCAGCGGCGATTTCCAGATGATTTTCAACTGGTCGGCCAGTTCCGGATGGGTCTTGCGCAACCGCGTGAACGCTTCGGTGTTGAAAGTGCCGAAATCGACCTGCCGGTTGGCGACGGCCAGGGCATTGCTTTCGTGATTGGCGTTGGTCACCGTCTTGTAGCAGGCCTTCGGATCGACGTGACGGATGGCGAACACGTAATAGGACGGCACCAGGAATCCCGAGGTCGAGTTGGGATCGCCGTTGGCGAAGGACAGGGTCTTGTCGCACTTCAGGACATCATCGACGGAGGCGAGGGGGCTGTCCTTGTGGGCGACCAGCAATGACCAGTATCCGGGATCTCCATTCGCCTGCGTGGCCTGCACGAAGATCTCGCCACCCGCGCGATCCACAGCCTCCATCGCCGACTTGTTGCCGAACCAGCCGAGATCGACTTTCTTGAAGCGCATGCCTTCGATAACGCCCGCATAGTCGCTCGCCATATAGGCGTTGACCTTGACGCCGAGCGCCTTCTCCATGTCCTTGAGGAAGGGCTCGAACTGGCTTTTGATCGCCGTCGAGGATTCCGTGGAAATCAGGCTGAAATTCAGTTCCCGGACAGGATCGGCGGCCATCGCCGTACCGTGTGCCAGGGTGACCGCGGTAATCATGGCGGCGGCAAGCTTCAAGGCTTTCATGCATTCACTCCGTTGCAGGACCAGGGGTGACAGACGCTTGATTGTTTGGAACCCGCCCGGGTCGGGACGGCGGGATCAGGACAGGTAGGCCAGCGCGGCCGATCCGACAGGCCCGAGCGGCGGATGGCCGGGGTCGGCCGCGGGGGCCGATCCGGGTCTCTCCGAACCGTAAAGATCGGCGAGAAAGGCGGGGGTCAGGCCGGTCGAGGGTCCGTCATAGACGATCCGTCCGGCCTGCATGGCGATGGCGCGCGGGCAGTAACGGAGGGCGTAGTCGACCTGATGCAGGGACACCACGACCGTAATGCCGTCTTCGCGATTGACGGTGGCTAACGTCTCCATGACCTTGGTCGCCGATGCCGGATCGAGCGAGGCGATCGGCTCATCGGCAAGCACGAGACGCGCTTTCTGGACCAGGGTGCGCGCGATGGCCGCGCGCTGTTGCTGTCCGCCGGACAGGGTTGAAGCTTTTTGCAGCGCGAAATCAGCGATTCCGACCCGGTGAAGGGCCTCCATCGCATGGTGCTTCTCAGCGTTCTGGAACAGACCCAGGGTGCCCCGCCAGGCGGGAATCCGCCCCAGCGATCCCAGGAGGACATTGGTCATCACCGACAGCCGGCCAACCAGATTGAACTGCTGAAAGACAAAGCCGACGTCGGCCCTCAGCCGGCGGCAATGACCGCTGATCCGTCCGCCGGATTGGATTTCAGCGCCGAAAACCTCAATGCGCCCCGGCTCCTCGCCCCGGTCGGCGCCGACCAGTCCGGCGATATGGCGCAGAAGTGTCGATTTTCCACTTCCGGAGGCCCCGATCAGTGCGACCATCTCGCCCTGGGCGATGGACAGCGACACGCGATCGAGGGCGCGGCGCCCGCCACGAAAACTTTTGCTTACCGATGTCACCTGAACGGCGGTCATCGTCCGGCCTCCTGCGATTTGGTCGATGGCGCCTTATACCGCAGGATCGATGACCGAAAATTTGCGGAAATATGAATGTTTGAAGAATAAAGATGGAGGAAACCTACAATATATACCTCTTTTTTCTATTGTCTATAGTGACACATGCCTTTTGGTTTCGTAAAACAGTCCCATGATGACTGGGAAGCTGGTTTATATCGTCGGGGCCTCCGGCGCCGGAAAGGATACACTGCTGTCCATTGCCCGATCCCGGATGGACGCGTTTCCGGTGGCTTTCGCGCACCGCTACATCACAAGGCCCGCCGACGGCACCGGCGAGACCCATATCCCCCTGACAACGGCGGAATTCACGCAGCGTCTTGAGCGCGGCCTGTTCGCCCTTCACTGGGACAGTCACGGATATCGCTATGGCGTCGGCCGGGAAATCGATCTCTGGCTGACCGCCGGACTCCTGGTCGTGGTCAGCGGCTCGCGCGCTGTCCTGACAGAGGCCGTCCGGCGTTATCCAGGACTACAGGTTGTGGAGATTGCCGCCTCTCCCGCGGTTCTGCGCCAGAGACTCCTGGCGCGCGGACGGGAAAGCGGGTCGGATATCGAGGAACGGCTGGCCGGAGCGGCGATCGATCTGTCCGGCGTCGAGGGACTGATCGTGATCGATAATGGCGGGCCGCCCGACATCGCCGGCAACCGGCTGACCGAGGTCCTGCGCGCGAACCTGCCCGACAACGGCATCGGGCCGCGCTGACCCCGATCTCCACGCAGGTCCCAATCGCCGCGATAGCCTTAGTGGTTGGAAGCTGACACAGGGCCTTTTGCCGGTGGGGTGGGAGGCGACGTGAAAAAAATCCTCAGTGGGTCCGGCCTCCCTGCCGGGCTCCGCCCGAGAAAGCGGCGGAATAGCCGCCCTCGGGATGCGCCGGCCCACAGGCAGGCAAGGCCTGTGTTCCTGTTTTTTCTCACACCCCGGACGCCGTTCGGCGGAAGCCGAAAAGCCCGCATTTCCGCCGCTGTCGCGTCGGAGACGGGCAGGATGCTTAGCCACACTCGCACCAAGAATTTCGGAAACGACCGCTTCGGCGGACTGACGGCGCGGTGACCGGTGCCGATCACCAGGACGTCGGATCAGTCAAGGGCGACGAATTCGTTGCTGCCGGGATCGAGAACCGACAAGGCGCCCCGTTCGATATCGAAATAGCAGGCGTGCAGCGTCAGACGCCCCGTCTCGACCTTCTGACGCACCCATGAGAATTGCGACAGATTGGCGAGCGAAATCCTCAGCACCTCAAGTTCGCAGATCCGCTGCAACTCATCGGCGTCAGCGTCGCCGGCCTTGGCGAGGGCAGGCGCCCTCGCGGGTTCGGCGATGCGCATCCAGGGGCCGATGAACTCGCCCTCATAGGACCCGAGCAGTGCCTTGACGCCCCCGCACCGGCCATGCCCCATGATCACGATATGCTCGACCGCCAGCGCGCAAACCGCGAATTCGATGGCGGCGCTGGTGCTGTGGTGGCTGCCGTCGGGAGAAAAGGGCGGCACCAGATTGGCGACGTTGCGCAGCGTGAACATCTCGCCCGGACGGGCGTTGAAGATCAGGGCCGGATCGATCCGCGAATCGCAGCAGCAGATCACCATCGTCTTTGGCGCCTGCCGCTGGGCCAATTGATCGAACATGTCGCGATTTTCTGGGTAATAGGTCCGGCGGAACTGCCGGTATCCTGCAATCAAACGATGCATAACCCTCTCGCCGTCAAGAAGTCAGGGTTACGCGTATACGCCCATTCCGGGATCGCGGCAATCCTGGCGGGATGACCCGGGCTGGTGGAACAACGGGTTCCGGCCCGGACGCAAAACGAAAAGGCGGCGGCCGGGGGGCCGCCGCCGCGGGCGGCCGCGCGCCCGGGCCGCCTCGGTCGGCAGATCGACCGGACCGATCAGACGGCTTCGGCCTGGGACTTGCGGCGACGCGCGACGCCGAGACCCAGCAGACCAACGCCCAGCAGGGCAACGGTCACGGGCTCCGGCACGGTCACCGGCGGGTTCGGCGGGGAATCGATCGAGTAGGCGACACCGATGGAGCCGCTCTGGGCGGCCTGCGTCAGGGCGATGGAGAAATCGGCCTTGGAATTGGCGGTCAGGGCGCCGGTGGAGTCACTGGCAAGCACACCCTCGAAATAGAGGCCGATGGTGCCGTCCGCCTTCGTGATCACCCGCTCAGAGGTGAAATTGAACGTATAGGTGTTCAGCGTCAGGAGGAAGTTGACAGCCTGCGTCGCGACGTTGAACACGGTCTGCGACAGCGAGAACACGTCGTTCTTCTTGACGACGAAGTTGTTCGGCTGGCCCTGATAAATCGGAGCCACCGAGGAGATGATGTTCGTCAGATCGCTCAGATTGACGGAGGACGTGCCCGTGCCGATCTGCCAGGAGCTGGAGGACGACGCCACCGCGGTTCCGATACCGGCACCGGAGAAAGAGCCGTTCGGCGTAACAGACGCCTGCGCGGCGGTGGCCGAGAGACCGATGACAACGGCCATGGCGGACCCGGCGGCAAGCTTCCTTAAGGAAATGGACATTGGATAACCCTTTCTGATCGCATTTGTCGTCGGATCGAGACGATCCCACTACCCTCGTCCGCCCTTGTAGCAAGCCGCGTGCCAACAGGATGATTCCTGGCTTCCCCGAACTCTCCGGAGAGCCCCGGATCAAAAGTGTTAGGTTTCCTTTACTCCGATAAAAATATCATGTCTCCTGTCACAATTAATGGTCGTAAGTTCCTTGAATCTGGTTTACCCAGGTATGCAAACAACGTCCCCAGCTCGACAAGGAAATGCTTATTTTTCAGCAAGTTCCGTCGTTCTTTGTTTTTGAACGCTGTTTGGTGTCAAAATTCCCGACAGGATGGGTGGCGAAACAGGGCCGGACGGCGCCCCCGACGTTTCATGCCAACCGTCCGGCTGGCCCGCCCCTCCGGGCCTGCGCCGGCTCACGGCGCGGACGGGCTCCCCCCAGCGCAAGGCCGGCATCAACCGAAACCAGCGCGGGCCAGCAAGGCGTGGAAGCTCCGCAGGACGGTCTCACGGCGGTCAGGATCGGACAGCCCGTCCACGAAACGCTGCTCGAAATTCGGTTGCCGCAACAGATCCACAACCCGCCCCCGGGCGATCTCGACCGCGCGGCTGCCGGCGGGAAGATAGCCGGCGGCGCAAAATTCGATCAGCCGGATGGCCCGGTCCCGGAGGCCGGCATCCGGGTGGTCCAGCTTTTCGATCACCCCCTCGCGGCGCACGTAGGCGCTGAGAAGCCCGTCGATATGGGCCAGAACCCCCTCCCGGCCCTCCGCAGGAAGGCCGGTGGCAAGAAGAACCCGCTCATAGATCCCCGTGACACGCGACAGTTTGTCCACGACCCTCATGGAGGGTGCCACCAGATCGTCAAGCTGTCCGACCCCCAGCACCGTCTGCAAGGCGCCGCCGATGTCCTGGGACAGGTCCCGCCCGAGAGAACTGCCGGCCAGTTCGACAAGATAACTGACGGCGGGAACCGGATCTCCCAGCAGCTTCACGACAATGCCGATGGCACGCCGCAAACCACTGCGACCACCGGCCTCCTGGAACGAGATCGCGCGCTGGGTCAGGGCCTCCGCCGCCGCTCCGGCTCCGATCAGATGGTCAGCCCCAAGCAACCGCCGCGCCACGCGGAGGAATGCCTCCTCCTCCCGCGACGGATCGTTCCGGCTGAGCGGCTGAACGCCGCCCAACTGCCGGATCGCGCGGTCCAGCAGCGCATGACGGGTTTCGGCGAACCGGCCATCGGCGATCAGCGGCGCAATGGCCGACACCTGATCCCTGGCGTCGGACCGGTCCGCCTGAAACCGTCCCTCGCACAGATCGATCATCGCGCAGATCGCCTCGGCCAGGTTTTGCTGATAGCCAAGGACATCCTGAAGCGCCGAGGCGACGCCGAAAATATCGGCAAAAACCCCGTCGAGCAGCGTCAGGGCCTCGCGCCGCTGGTCGGGCCGCGCGAACTCCGTCAGGCGGTCGAGCTTGCCCAGCCAGTTGCGGTGCTTCACCAGTTCGCGCGACAGAACCACCAGGGAGAAGTAATCGGCCTCACCGGGCGGAACGGCCCCCTCCATGCGTTCGCACAGTCTCTCAAAATTGTTTCCCGACAGTTTCGGAAGCCGGGGATAGTCCTCCGCGCGGCGCGCTCGGTCGGTCATCTGGGCCAGCGCCCGGAAAATCTCATCGCGGCGCGACCGCGACTCCTCTCCTGTGTGACGCGATTGAATCGTCGCGATCCGGTCGACCGCCGCCGGGAAAAGGGTTTCAACCTCCTGGATTCGCTTCAGGGATTTATAGTGGTGAATGAGTTCCGTCGGGGTCAGAAAAACCTGATCGACATATTTCCGGAACAGCCGGTTCATCGTCGCCCGGCTTTCCCACCGGTAATATTCCCTGGTTTCGCGGCAATAGGGCGATTCGTCGATCGGAACGATCGTCACCTTCGGGGCGACCGGGTCGCGCATCGCCGTATAGAGGACGTTCTCGGTGACGACACCGTCCGACCGGGTCCAGTTTTTGACGACCCGGACACCCTCGGCGTCGGGCATCGAGAACAGGGTCTTCGCCTGGGCCCGGGCGGTCAGTTCGGTCTCGCGATAGTCGGACGTAATCCAGTGGCCGTCGTGAAAGGTCTGGATTTCGAAACTGGCCCGCCCCGCCACCATCGGTCACCCCCAATGCCGATCCGGTTTTCCGCCGGCAGCCGCCTCTTCAGAAAATCCCCCCAAGGATTTTCATTCAGAAAAAACACAATAGAACAATATATCAATGAATAATGAGTTTTATTACCACCATTCCATCTGATTTTTCTTTCCATTTTTCTTTGAACAACGGGCCTTCACTGCGGAAATGCGCGCCTCCTCCACATGCATGGCGTCGACAGCCTCGCGGATCGCATTCTGCAACCTCCCGCCTCCAGATAGAATATCTTTTTCAGATAATTCGACCAATGGAAGAGATTCCCAGACCGTGTACTGGGCCAGAATCTCACCCTCCCACCCCAGGAAACTCTCATGGAACGGATGGACGCTGAACAGGACCCCCGACCGCGAACGGATCCGCGTGATCGGGCGACCATGACCGGCGAAACTCCGCTCGAACTCTTCAAAAATCTGGTCCGACATGACCCCAGCTCCGACACCCCGGACGACCGGGGGGAGGTGAACACGGAAAACCGGCAAGAGCCGCCGGCCCGTCCTCAACCATACCGCCAAATTCGCCGGTGTGGCAAATTCGCGGGCGTGGCAAAATCACGCATGCGGACGATTTTTCCACGGCCCGTCGCGACGGCAACGGCCTGACCGGCCGGACCCGCAGGCGGATGGCGGACGATGGCCCGGGGATTTCGGGACAGCCGGGTTCCGGGGCCGCATGTGACATCCAGGGGTGGCGCGGATCGCTTCCGACCGGCGCAGGGTGCATATCAGGCATCAACCAAAAGATATAACATCCATAAAAAAGAGATCACAAAAAGATAAATGTAAGAAAAAAGTCTTTGCCATAACAACATCTGTCGGACGTCCGGATAAAATCGCGGCATGTGATGCCGTTTCCGGAATAGAGAAAGCGATAATCGATCTTTCAAAAGCCGATCGTTTCGCCCTTGCGCCGGCACCAGGGATCTTTTATCACTCCTGGAAGACGTCTCTCGACCGGATATCGATGCGATAAAGATTATGGTATGCCGAGCCCCCGGGGGCGCCTTGCGAGGACTGGCCGTCCTTCTCGCCCTGGCCGCCCCGGCCCTCACGCCCGGCCGGGCGGCAGCCGACGACGATTCGTTTCCCGCTCTGGTTGGCACCGTCGATACGGGGCTCTACACGACTCGCACGATCGGGTCCCAGGCTTTCATCCGCAAGGTCGACACCGTCGCGCTGCTCGGCCATCTGCGGGCGGGGCTGTTTCTGTCTCCTGAGCTGTCGATCCAGTCGCAAGTCACCTACGAACCACTCCGAACACCGTTGCGCATGCCGCATAAGAAGCATGTCTTCGCGGATGAGGGACTCTATATGGAGCAGCTTTACGCCAAGGTGGAGCTGGACGACCTCATGGTCTATGCGGGGAAGCTCGACCTGCCGCTCAGCCTTGCAGCGGACATCGGCCCGGGGCTCTTCGGCGCGGACTACGCGACCGACTATCAACTGCGCGAAATGATGGGTTTCGGGGGCGCCGTCCATATAACGCCCGCCAACTGGGGACACCACCGGCTGGGGTTCGCCCGTTTCTTCGCCGACAACAGCTGGCTTGACGCCGCCGCCTTCACCCAGCCCAATTTCGGCAGCATCGACACAGCCCGCACGGGACGGCTGCATCTTGGCAACGGTGGCGCCGCAAACACCGGAAGCCCCCAGTCGCCGATGGTGACGCTGGACGGCGACGCCAGTCCCCTTGGGATGCCGGCGCTCACCTATCATCTGGCCTGGGCCAGCCTGCGCCACGGCGTCGACGACACGCGGGACCAGACCGATCTTGTCGGCGCCCTGCATTACGAGGGGGAGCTGGGGGCGGGGTTTGTCCTGCGCCCCTTGATCGAGGGCGCCAGGATCCAGCATGCCGGCGGCTCCCCGGGCAGCGGCGGGGCGCTGCTTCCGGCGGCGCAGCGCGCGGATTATCTCAGTTCGGGTGTGGAACTGGGCTGGAACAACTGGTCCGTCTCGGTGGTCCGGGCGCAACGGATGCTGATTGAGCCGGTCAACGGCAGCGGACTCGACGGCCGCAGCAGTTTCGAGCGCCTGCTCACCGGCACGGTGGGCTATGCTTTCGATTGGGGGCTGTCGGTTGCCGCCGGCTGGAAACACGACCACAGCCTGGCGCCCGGCACAACTTTGAACGCCGATACCGACAGCGTCGGCCTGCTGGTCAATTACCACCAGGACTTTTGATAGAATGGCGGTTCCGGGACGACACCTTTCACGATATAACGAGGTCCTTTCCCGAAAACGGGCTATAATAGGCGGTCCGCAAGCGACTGAAACGACAGACGACCGATGATGCGCTCCAACAGGATTTCCGTTCTGGCATGTGTGGTGGCGGCGTTTTTCGCCGCCGGTGCCATAGTGGATAGTGCCGTTGCAACGACGACGCCGACCACGACCGCCAAACCCGCCACGACCAAGAAAAAGGTGGTGGTGCATAAGCCGGCCCCCCGGCCGGCCGCTCCGGACCCCGTCGCTGTTGTGAAGCCCCCGGTGGCGGCGTCCTCGCCGATCGCGGTGCCGATTGGCACGCCGACCGCGTCGAGGAAGGCCCTGTCCGTCCCGTCGTCGGCGACCGCAGCGCCGCAACCGCAACGCAAGGCGGTGACCTTTGCCCGTCCCGTTGCGCCCGGTGCCACCCATACGCCCGGCCGGGTCGCGGCCCATGTCGCCCAGAATGATGTCCATTTCGAACTGAAACCCTGACCATCGTGCCCTCCGCCCTTCCCTTCCGCCGTCGGCTGTTACTGGCCCTGATCGTCGGCTGCGCCATCGTCCCCGCGGTTCGCGCGGGTTTTGACGAGGGGCTGGCCGCCTATATGGAAGGGGATTTCAAAAAGGCCTTTCATGAAATGCTGACGGCCGCCCAGGACGGCGATATGGCCGCGGCCAACAATATCGGCGTTCTTCTCAGCACCGGACGGGGAACCGCTCAGAACTCTGCGGAAGCGGCGTCCTGGTGGCGGAAGGCCGCCGAAAAGGGCGACGATGAGGCCGCGTTCAATCTGGGGCTTGCCTATCTGAACGGCCGGGGTGTGGCCACGGACGAGGCCCTTGCCGCCACCTGGTTCCGCAAGGCCGCCGACCGGGGCAATCCCTCCGCGCAGTACAATCTGGGAGTTCTGGCCCATTCCGGCCGCGGCCTTCCCCTTGATCTGGCGGAAGCGGCATCCTGGTACCGGAAGGCCGCCGACCAGGGCGATATCCTGGCGGAAAAGAGTCTGGCCGATATGCTGGGCAGCGGGGAAGGCATCCCCGAAGACGATGTTGAGGCTGCACGCTATTACCGGCTGGCCGCGGAACAGAACGACCCCGAGTCGCAACGGATCCTGGGCGCCATGTACGGCAATGGCATCGGCGTCGCGAAGGATTCGGCCGAAGCCGCCGCCTGGTATCGCCGCGCCGCCGACCAGGGCGACGGTCAGGCGGCCTTCAACCTGGGACAGATGTATGCGACCGGCGAGGCCGTGGCGATGGACAATCAGCGCGCCTATGTCTGGCTCAGTATCGCGGCCCGCCGTCTCGACGCCACGGAAGCGCGGTCGACGGCGATCCGGCGACGCGACGACATCGCCCAGGCCCTGACGGCGGCGGACCGGGATGTCGCGGAACGGCAGGTCGATCAGTGGCGCCCGCAACTCGCCGAGTCCCCGGTCGAGGTGGGACAGGCCTCCTGGTCGGGCCAGAAATCCGCGACCAACGCCTCCGCAGAGGCCCCCTCCCCCCGCGAGGAGAACTGCCACGGGGCCTTGCGCGACAGCCTGGGACAGCCGGGACAATGGGCCGGGGCGAAGACGGCGTGCCGATAACCACCGGACGGCCATGGGGTGCAGGAACGGTTGCGTTTCTGCGCCGGACACTGCCTTTCGCGACCGCCGGACTTTTGACGATCGCCGCCATCGTTGCCGGCTGGGATGGTGCCAGCCTCTGGAAAATTCATGCGGACGGGGTCGACAGCTGGTCGTTGGAGGTCCATCACTCGGCCGTTGAGATCGCCGACACTCTGGCCCAGTCGGTCCATGCAATCGATGAGGAACTTGGCCTCCGACTGGTGCCGGCGGCAGACGAGCTGTTGATCGGCCACGGTGACGCCGACGGTTTCTCGCGCCAGGTCAGCCACAGCATGGACCGGCTGCGTCAGATCGCCTTCGTCGCCCTGTTCAATGCCAACGGCGATCTTCTTTTTGCCTCCGACCCGTCCCTGAGGCGACAGCATACGACCGCGCACAGCCGGGACTTCCTGCGCTATTTCGCCGAGGGGGGCCAGGGACGTCACGTCACCGGGTCCTATCTCACCGGGCCCGCCATCACGCCTTCGACGCCGTTGCGCATCCTGGTGACACGACGCCTGTCCCGGCCGGACGGCGGATTCGCCGGGGTGATCGTCGCCGCCATGGCGCCCGATTACCTCCTGCAAACCCTGATCGATCCGACGCTTTTTCTCGACAAGGACGTCCGGCTGTTCCTGGACAACGGAAAACTGCTGGCGGTTCATCAGGATGATATCGACCGGATCGGTGAGAACTTCGGCGGACATCCGCTGTTCCGGGACATTGCGGCCGGCCCCCTGCCGCAATGGGGCGTCCTGCCGGATCCGTTCGAGGACACGCCCGAGATCGCGGCCCTGCAGCGTGCCGACGACCTGCCCTTCCTGGTTTCGGTCGTCACCGACAATGGCCCCGAACTGGTCGGATGGTGGCATCGGGTGGCATTTCTTCTGGGCTATGCCGGCCTCAGCCTGGTGGGGGTCCTCGTTTTTCTTCTGCGCGGCCTGCTGACGGCCTCGGACCATGCGGACGCCGACGGCGTGCCGGACACGGTGCCGGGCGATCCCGGGCCTCCTCCACCTCCCCCTTCGCCGCTTCCACCGACGGATGACGGACGATGACCGGGCATCCGCGCCATCGTCTGGCGGTGCTCCGCTTTTTCTTTTTCTGCGTCGCCGGACTGCTGGCCGCCATTCTGATGGCGTTTGGCATCGCCCTGTTCGTGGGGCAACGCCATCTCCTGTTCGAGAACTATGTTTACGGCGACATCGGCAATCCCCGTCAGATCGGTTTTTCGGGAATGCAGGTGGTCCATGTGCACACCGGGGACGGCCTGACGCTGGCCGCATGGCGCAAGAAGGCCTATCCCGGCTGCCCGACCATCGTCTACTTCCACGGCAATGAGGGCGATATCAAAAGCCGGGCCTTCAAGCTGGAGCCTCTGCTCCATGCCGGATACGGCGTTTTCCTCGTCGAATACCGCGGATACGGCGGAAACCCCGGCACGCCTGACGAGAAGGGACTTTACGAGGACTCGCGGTCCTCGATCCGCTTCCTGGCCGAGGAGGGTCTGCCGGCCGCCGAAACCGTGTTCATGGGCGAATCGCTGGGGACCGGAGTCGCCGTCAAGATGGCCGTCGAATCTCCGCCGGCGAAACTGGTGCTGCTGGCCCCCTACACATCGATCACCGATGTCGCCCGGGAGACCTACTGGTTCCTGCCGGTCGGACTTCTGAGCCGGGACCGGTTCCCGTCGATCAACCGGATCGGCAAGGTGACATCGTCCCTTCTGATCATCCACGGAGACATCGACGATACGGTTCCCGTCGGCATGGGGCAGAGCCTGCTGTCCGCCGCCACGGCCCCGAAAGCAGGCGTTTTCCTGAAAGGGGCCGGCCACGACAATCTGTTCGCGATGGGCGCCGTCGATGCGATCCAGGACTTCGCGGACCCCGACCGCCACTGCGCCGTCGGACCGGAGGGACAGCCATGACGCGCCCCCGCCGGCCTTTGTCGCGCTTCGTCCGCCGGGTGACCGCCTGCTTCGCCCTTCTGTTCGTTCTGACCTGGGTCAATGGCGTGTTCGCGGTCACGCAGTTGAACCGGATCGAAAGCGAGGCGCATGACGCCATCGAGGGCGGCCTGGCCAGTACCGCCGTCCTCGGCCAGCTTTCAAGCGCGATTGCCGGTTATCGCGCCCTGGAGGCCGCCCAGATCGCCCAGCCCTCACGCGATCCGCTGGAACGCGAAGCCGAACGCCGACAGTTACAGGCTCAGGTTTCCAAACTGTCGCGCCGCTATGAATCGCTCGACAGCTCGGATGAGCAGAAACGCCTGTTCATGAAGTTTCTCGCCGGCTGGTACGATTACGACCGCCGGTCACAAGCCGTTTTTCAGGCCCTGTCGGCGGGAAACCGGCCGGCGGCCCTCGCCGGTTTTCAGGACGGCAGGCAGGGGTTCAACGAGGCCAGCGACACCATCGGCGAATTGATCACGATCACCATCCAACATGGTCGTGTGATCGAGGAGGACCTGCACGGGATCTTCCTGTCGTCCCTGTCCTTCATCCTGACCGCCGTCAGTGCCGTCAGTCTGCTGATCGTGGGGATCGTCCTCGCCGTCGCCTGGCGTGAGGACGGTCCTGGCGACCAGACCTGAATGCCGGCGACGGCGCCGCAGGCGGATGGACCAGACGGCTTTACTGCCGGAAGTCCTATTCCCAAATGATCGGACGGGATTCATTGTTCCCGCCTTTTCCGCCATTTTCAGGAGATCGTCCCCCGATGACGTCCACCACCGCCCCCTCCGGGACCACCCCGGACCACGCCCCCCTGTCCAACGACAGACCCTTGCCGCCCGAGTCCGTCGAACATTTCGACCGTTTTGGCTGGGTTCTGGCCCCCGCCCTGTTCTCACCGTCCGAGGTCACGCAAATCTCGGAATGGATCGACGAGCTGGCCGCGCGGCCGGAACAAAGCGGCCGCCATTGGGTTTATCACCAGCCCAGCCTGACCGATCCGTCGCGCTCACTGATTCAGCGGATCGAAAATTTCTGCCCGTTTCACCCCGGTCTCGACGGCATCGCCCGCCACTCCCGTCTGACCCGCGCCTCGGCCCAGCTTCTGGGCGAGGAGGTCGCCCTGTTCAAGGAGAAGATCAATTTCAAGGAACCGGGCGGTGCGGGATTCGATCTGCACCAGGACCAGCAGGCGGGCTGGTCGCGTTATGCTCCGCTGTTCGTGACGGCGATGATCTGCATCGATCCGGCGACCATCGAAAACGGCTGCCTGGAGGTGGCCCGGGGTCTCGATCGTCCCGATCGTCTGATCGCGGATGAATGGCGCCCCGTCAATGATCAGGAAAGCAGCGCCTTCACGATGCAGCCGGTGCCGACGGAGCCGGGCGACGCCCTGTTCTTCGACAGCTATTTTCCCCATGCGTCGAAAGCCAACCGGAGCCCGTCGCGGCGCAGGATCCTGTTCATGACCTATAACGCCCTGTCGTTCGGCGATCAGCGCGGCGCCTATCATACGGACAAATACAAGAGTTTTCCGCCGGATATCGATCGCGCGCCCGGCGACGAATACCGTTTCCGCGTCTGATCGGCGGGATCCCGGCCGACGGGGGCCGGCCGGGATCCCGATCGAACGCCCGTGTGGCTGGCACCATCGCTGGCACGACGGGAGAAACCGGCAGGGTCGGAGCGGACCTACGCTCCCGCCTGCCACCCGCCGCCCAGGGCGCGGAACAGCCCGACAACGGCCTGCGCATGGGCCAGTTGAACCTGCAAAAGCTGATCCTGGGCCTGAAACAGCGTGCGCTGGGTGTTCAGCATCGTGACGATATCGATGGTTCCTCCCATCAACTGCGCCCGGGAAATTTCATAGGCCCGTGCCGCCGTCGCCACCGCCGCCCTCTGCGCGTCCTCCTGGGCCGAGGTCATGTCGGCCGTCACCATGGCGGTCTCCACGTCACCGAAGGCGGACAGGACGGACTTACGATAGGTCTGCTTCAATTCCTCGAACCGGGCCTTCTGATACTCGACGCCGCCCTCCAGCGCGCCCCCGGAGAAGATCGGTTGAGTCACAGAGCCGGCAAGCGAATAAAGCACGCTCTGAGGATCGAAGGCCTTGCCGAGACTGGCGCTTTGCCATCCGAACTGCGCGGAAAGCTTGAGATCGGGGAACCAGGCGGCCTCCGCGGCCTTGATATTGGCGTTGGCCGCCATCAACTGGGCTTCGGCGGATTGCACGTCGGGCCGCCGCAACAGAAGTTCGGCTGGCAGTCCGGCTCCAACCCCGGGCAGGGTGATCCCCGCCAGACTGTCCCCGGGATCGGCCATCTGTTCCGGCAGACGTCCGACCAGGACGGCCAAAGCGATCGAATTCTGCCGCAATTGCTGTGTCAGAGGAGGCAGAGCGGCCCGCTGCTGCGCGACCACGCTTTCCTGCTGGGCGACATCGAGAGCCGACGCCGTCCCGGCCTCGGCCCTGGCTTTCACCGCGTCCAGCACCGACAAGGCAATCGCAAGATTATCGCGTGCCACGGCGATCCGGTCGTTGAGAGAGGCCACCGCAAAGAAGGTATTGGCGACATTGGATTCGATGGTGAGAACGGCGGTCTGCCAGTCATAGCGGCTGGCCCTGGCCGTCGCCAGGGCGGCATCCGCCGCATCGGCGTATTTTCCCCAGAAATCGAGCTCGTAGCTGGCCGAAAAGGCTCCGCTCAGGGTTTCCACACCGGCCGGCCGGTTGCCGCTCCTGGGCGTTGTCGTGTTGCTGCGCTGGCGGGACTCGCCGCCACCGGCAGAGATATTGGGATAAAGACTGGCGCCGGCGATCTTCGCCTGCGCGTCGGCCTCGCGGACACGGGCCATGGCGGCGCCGAGATCGGTATTGGCGGCGCGCGCCTCCTCCATCAGGCTGTTGAGGCGGGGCGACGAAAATCCCTGCCACCAGCTTTGTGAAGGCCAGGGTTCGGCACCGGCATCCCGGGCCGACCAGGCCTTCGGCTGCGCCACATCGGGCTTCTGATAGTCGGGACCGACACTGCAGGAGCAAAGAATCAGGCCGGCGGCGGCGAACGGCCAGAAGGCCGGGCGGAAACGCAAGGACGTCAAATGCATGCTGACTGGCTCGAACTGGCTGGAAACGGTTCCCTCGCCCGGACGGGACAGGGGAGTGGCGGAAACGCCCGGGACCGGCGGCTCACGGACGTCCCCCCAGATGGGAGGCGACGAAAGCCTGCCGGCCGTCCCGGGACAGGCGGGGCAGGACGTCGACCATGGTGTCGCTGAAAATCTGCCGCTCCAACTGCCGTGTCCGTTTCACCTCCTCCATGCCGGCGGCAATGGCGGCGGCGCTCGGCGGATCGGCGGTGATCACCTGGCGGAAATGATCGAAAGTCACCAGATAGGCCTCGCGCGCCGCCCGCAGATCGTTGCGCCGTTCGGCAAAGGCCTTTCGCATCAGATCGCCATCAGCGGCAGGCAGACTGCCGGCAATGGCGTCGGCGATCACCTCGGGCGCCACGCCCGGCTTGGAATAGACCGACGGCCTCAGATACTGGGTCACCGCCCAGCCCGCCAGGAACAGATTGAGGCCCAGCGACAAGGCCAGAATCCAGGACCTCGACGAACGGCGGCGCGACGCACGCAACATCCCCTCACCCTCCCAGGGAAAGCGACAGATTGGCCGCAAGCCACGCCTCGAGCGGCGTCTCCGCGGTCAAAAGCCGTACCGCCGTATTGGCGGCACAACCCAGGACGAACAGTCCGACATAGACGGCGCCCTCGGGCGTCCATCGCCACAGCGCCCCTTTCAGGTCGGTCCAGGGACGACGCCAGAACGGCACCGGCACGGACCAGGGCAGAGGGGCCGCCCCGGTCCGCGCGCGCAGGGCATCGACCAGGGCATCGACCCGCGGCGCATCGACCACCGGAGCGGCGCGCGACAGCATGTGATCGAGCACCGCGGCCTCGCGCAGTACCGCCCCGGCCTCGGGATGGGAAGCCCGCCAGCGCTCCGCGCTTTCCTGCACCTGTTCCGGCCAGCGGGCGACGTTGGCGCCATAGATCGTCGACAAACGCTGAAATTCCGCCTCTGTCATAACGGTCCCTCCTGAAAATCGAAGCCCCCGGCCTGAAGTTCCTCCCTGATCGACCGGCGTGCCCGCAGCAGGAGCTGCTCGAAAGCGGCGGTGGAAATGCCCAGGGCCTCCGCCGCCGCCTTACCGGATAGCCCCTCGAAATAAAACAATGTCACGGCCGCCCGCTGGCGGGGTGGAATGGTTTCCATCGCCAGTTCGACCGCGTCCCGCCGTTCCCGCCTTGCCAGCCGGTCATGAGCCGGCGGGTCGCGGTCGTCGGCGATCTCGCCGGCGGCATCCAGCGCGATCCATTGCGGCTTGCGACAGCGGTCGATCGCCAGATTGAGGACAATCCGATGCAGCCAGGTGGTGAACCGCGCCCGGCCGGGAGTCCAACGATCCGCAAACTCCCACACCCTCATGAACGCCTCCTGGGCGATCTCGTCCGCGTCGCTCGGGTTGCCGACCACACCCTGGGCGACGGCGACGACCCGGCGCATATGCCGCCGCGCCAGCGCTTCGAAAGCGGCCGCGTTGCCGGCGGCAACCTGCACGATCAGCACGTCATCGACGGTTTCGCCACCGCCGTCCCGGCCCGGTTCACCGCTCATAGCCTCAGCGCCCCCATCCCCCGGTCCATGAGCGAGATCCGGCAATCGCAGTTGATACGGTCAGGGGGACCATGCCTTACGCGCCACCCGAAAAAAAAGAATCACGCGAAAATGCGTCAGCTTCTTGCGCTCCATACGTATCATTGCGCCGAGTATCCAACTGAACATTATTTTCGAAGCCCGTAAGAAAGACCGTCATGCGCAGGAATTCCCTGATCTGGATCGTTCTATCGCTTGCCGCCGCCGGCGGCCTCTGGGTCTGCGTCCGCCCCGGCCCGCATGGCGCCGCGTCGCAGGCCGCTCCGACCGTCGGCGACATTCCCGTGGTCGCGGCAAAGGCGGCGCGGCGGGACCTGCCGGTCTATCTCAACGGGCTTGGCAATGTGGCGGCTTTCAA
The DNA here is from genome assembly GCA_009712185.1 of Telmatospirillum sp. GTDB lineage: Bacteria > Pseudomonadota > Alphaproteobacteria > Rhodospirillales > Magnetospirillaceae > Telmatospirillum. The sequence goes on from WASQ01000102.1 coordinate 63,466, forward strand.
CACCGTCACCATCCGCTCCCAGGTTGATGGCCAGCTTGTGAAAGTGGCATTCAAGGAGGGGCAGGAGGTCAAGGCCGGTGACCTGCTGGCGCAGATCGACCCCCGGTCCTATCAGGCGGCCCTGGATCAGGCGCTTGCCAGGAAGGCCCAGGACGAGGCGCAACTCGCCAACGCCCGGCGCGATCTCGCGCGCTACACCGGCCTCGCGGAAAAGAACTATGTCGCCCACCAGCAGCTCGACACCACCCAGGCCCAGGTCGAGCAATTGAAGGCCGCGGTTCAGGGGGACGCCGCCCAGGTGGAAAACGCGCGCATCCAGCTTGACTACACGGCCATCAAATCGCCGATCGACGGCCGGACCGGCATCCGTCAGGTCGACGTCGGCAATATCATCCGCGCGGCGGATGCGGGCAGCGCGATCGTCACGGTGACGCAGGTGCATCCGGTCTCAGTGCTGTTCACCCTGCCGGAAGACCAGATCCTGCGGGCGGTCAAGGCGTCGATGGAGGGGTCGCCCGCCGTTACGGTGTTGAGCCGTGACGAAAAGCAGATCCTTGACGAGGGGATTTTGCAACTGGTGGACAATCAGATCGATCCGGCCACCGCCACGGCCCGCCTGAAAGCGACCCTGCCCAATAAGAAGGGACTTCTGTGGCCCGGCCAGTATGTCACCGTCAGATTGCGCGTCGACACCTTGCATCAGGCGTTGGCCGTGCCGGCCGACGCGATCCAGCGCGGCCCGAACGGAACCTTCGCCTTCGTCGTCCGGGACGACTCAACGGTTGAGGTGCGGCTGTTGAAGGTGTCGGAGACCACGGAGGGACAGGCCGTGATCGCCGACGGCCTCAAGGACGGGGACCGGGTCGTGATCGAAGGTCAGTACCGTTTGCAGCAGGGCAGCCACGTTGCCGCGACCGAACCTGCGGGAGCGGGCTCCGGCGGGCGGGAGAAACGCCCATGAGCGTCTCGGCCCCCTTCATCCAACGGCCGATCGCGACCACCCTGCTGATGGCGGCGATTTTGCTGGCGGGGCTCGTCACTTTTCCCCTGTTGCCGGTGGCAAAGCTGCCGCAGGTCGACTTTCCCACCATCGTCGTCAACGCCAATCTGCCCGGCGCCGATCCGCAAACCATGGCCTCGTCGGTGACGACCCCGCTCGAACGCCAGTTTTCCCAGATTTCCGGCGTCTCGCAGATGACCTCCTCCAGCCTCCTGGGGGCCAGTTCGATCACCTTGCAGTTCGATCTGGACCGCAATATCGACGCCGCCGCGCAGGACGTCCAGGCAGCGATCAACGCCGCCAGCGGCCAGCTTCCGAAAACGATGCCGAGTGCGCCGACCTACCGCAAGGTCAACCCGGCCGACAGCCCGGTGCTGATTCTGAGCGTGTCCTCCGACACGCTGCCCATGACCACCGTCGACGACTTTGCCGACACCGTTGTCGCCCAGCAGATCAGCCGCATTCCGGGCGTCGGACAGGTGTCCATCGGCGGAGAGCAGAAGCCCTCGATCCGTGTTCAGGTGGATCCCGGTAAAGTCGCGGCCATGGGCATCAGCCTTGAGGAACTGCGCGGCACCATCGCCAGCGTCACCGCCGACGCCCCCAAGGGATCCATCGACGGCCCCGCCCACAATTATACCGTTTACGCCAACGACCAGTTCCTCTCGGCCGATCCCTGGAACAATGCCATTCTGGCTTTTCGCAATGGCGGTCCGGTCCGCGTGCGCGACATCGGCCGCGCCGTGGACGGCCCGGAAAACACCCGGTCCAAGGCCTGGGCCGACGGCAAGCCCTGCGTCTTTCTGCTGGTCTTCAAGGAAGCGGGGGCCAACGTCATCGACACGGTCGACCGGGTCACCGCCACCCTGCCGCTGTTGCGCGCCTCGATCCCGCCCGGCGTCACCATCAAGCCGCTGATCGACCGCACCATCACCATCCGGGCCTCGGTGGCCGATGTCGAATTCACCCTGGTCCTGACAATCGGCCTGGTGGTCATGGTGATCTTCCTGTTCCTGCGCAATCTGTGGGCAACGGTGATCCCGGGAATCACGGTGCCCCTGGCCCTGATGGGAACCGCCGCGCTGATGTATCTGGCCCGTTACAGCCTCGACAATCTGTCGCTGATGGCGCTCACCATCGCGGTCGGCTTCGTCGTCGACGACGCCATCGTGATGCTGGAGAACATATACCGCCATCTCGAGGAGGGATTGAGTCCGATGGAGGCCGCCATCAAAGGATCGGCCGAGGTCGGATTCACGATCATGTCGATCAGCATCTCGCTGGTGGCCGTGTTCATTCCCATTCTGTTGATGGGCGGCATTGTCGGACGCCTGCTGCGTGAATTCGCCGTGACCGTGTCGATGACCATCCTGGTGTCCCTGGTGGTGTCGCTGACGCTGACGCCCATGATGTGCTCCCGGGTGCTGAAGGACGAACACCGGACCGCCCATGGCCGGCTCTATATGATGTTCGAGCGGGGCTTCGACGCCTTCCTCGACTCCTATCGCAGGGCTCTCGACTGGGTCCTGGCACACCAGCGCCTCACTCTGGCGAGCTTTTTCGTGACGCTGGGCGTGACCGTCCTGCTGTTCGTGGTGATCCCCAAGGGCTTTTTCCCGCAGCAGGACACCGGAACACTGTTCGGCATCTCCGAGGCGGCCCAGGACATCTCTTTTGCCGAGATGGAGAAGCGCCAGCTCGCCATCGCAGAGATCATCGCCCAGGATCCGGATGTCGACGCCTGGACCGGCGCGATCGGCGGCAATGGCAGCAACACCATGAACAACGGCCGCTTTTTCATCGGGCTGAAACCCATGGGCGAGAGGACCGCCAGCGCCGACGACGTCATTGCCCGTCTAAGAAAAAAGCTGACATCCGTGCAGGGCGCCGTCCTCTATCTTCAGGTCCCCCAGGACCTCAACGTCGGCGGGCGCCTCAGCCGGACGCAGTATCAGTACACGCTTCAGGATGCCAACCTCGACGAACTGAACGCCTGGGCGCCGAAGATGCTGGAGAAGATGAGGACTCTCCCCGAACTTCAGGATATCGCCACCGACCAGCAGACCAACGGCGCCACCATTTCTCTGGTGATCGACCGCGATCAGGCGGCCCGCTTCGGCATTCAGCCGCAATTGATCGACGACACTCTCTATGACGCCTTCGGGCAGCGGCAGGTCACACAGTATTTCACCCAGCTTAACAGCTATCACGTTGTCATGGAGGTCCTGCCGGAGCTTCAGGGCCGACCCGACACCCTCGACAAGATCTATGTGAAATCACCCCTCACCGGACAACAGGTGCCGCTCTCGACCTTTGCCCACTATGACACCGAAAAGGTCAGCCAGCTTTCGGTGAACCACCAGGGCCAGTTCCCGGCCGTCACCCTGTCCTTCAATCTCCGCCCCGGAGTCGCGCTGGGACAGGCGGTCGACGCCATCCATCGCGCCGAGGCGGAACTGGGACGGCCCGCCTCGATGGTCGGCAGTTTCCAGGGCACCGCCCAGGCCTTCCAGGCGTCACTGGCCTCGGAACCGCTGCTGGTGCTGGCCGCGCTGGTCGCCGTCTACATCATCCTGGGCATCCTCTATGAAAGCTTCATCCATCCTTTGACCATCATCTCGACCCTGCCTTCGGCCGGCGCCGGCGCCCTGCTGTTCCTGATGGCCTTCCACAAGGACATGTCGCTGATCGCCCTGATCGGGATTCTGCTGTTGATCGGCATCGTCAAGAAGAACGGCATCATGATGGTCGACTTCGCCATCGCCGCGCAGCGCCGGCAGGGTTTACCCGCGCATGAGGCGATCCGGCAGGCCTGCCTGCTGCGGTTCCGCCCCATCATGATGACCACCGCCGCCTCCATGCTGGGCGGATTGCCCCTGATGCTGGGGACCGGCACCGGGTCGGAACTGCGCCAGCCGCTGGGTATCGCCATGGTCGGAGGCCTCGCCGTCAGTCAGGCCTTAACATTGTTCACGACGCCGGTGATCTATCTCGCCTTTGAACGCCTGGGCGAACGGCACCGCGCGAAGCGGGCCCGCAAAACGGCGAAACGGGAGCACAGCCTGGAACGCCTTTAATAGCCGGCGCCCGATCGGTCGAAATCCAACCGACGGGTCCCCTCCGGGTGGGGCCTGGCCTCCGGGCTTGCAAAAAAACAGGAGCACAGGCGTCCCTGCCTGTGGTCCGGTGAAGCTGCCGGTCAGAAATTCCGCCGCTGTCGCGGGGGGGGGGGGGGGCGCGCGGGGGGGGGGGGGGGGGCGGGGGGGGGGAGGGGGGGGG
>WASQ01000102.1:67754-77124 GCA_009712185.1 Telmatospirillum sp.
CCCCCCCCCCCCCCCCCCCCCCGCCCCCCCCCCACTCCGGCAGGGACGCCGGAGCCGCCGGGGGATTTCTCTCAGTGCTTGTCGCTGACACCGGCCTCGGCGAAGGTCGCCATGCCGGTATGGCAGGCCAGGGCGGCGCGCACCACGCCCACCGCCAGGGCGGCGCCGGACGCCTCTCCCAGGCGCATGTCCATGTCGAGCAGTGCCCGCTGTCCGATCGCCGCCAGCAGCCGGCGATGGCCCGGCTCGACCGAGGCGTGGCCGACCAGACAGTGGTCCAGGGCGGTCCGGTCCAGGGCGAACAGGACGGCAGCGGCGGCGGTGCAGACATATCCATCCAGAATCACCGGAATGCGCCGCATCCGGGCGCCCAGGATGCCGCCGGCCATGGCCGCCAGTTCGCGGCCGCCGACCGACCGCAGCACCATCAGCGGGTCGTCCGACCGGTTGACCGCCACGCCCTTCGCCACCACCTCGATCTTGATCGACAGATGGGTGTCGTCGACCCCGGTGCCCCGTCCCGTCCAGTCCTCCGCCACGCCGCCGAACAGGGCGTGGCAGATGGCGGCGGCGGACGTCGTATTGCCGATGCCCATTTCGCCCAGCACCAGAAGATCGATGCCGGGTTCCGCCGCGGCCATGCCCTGGCGGAAGGCGGAGACGCATTCCGCCTCGGTCATCGCCGGCCCCCGCGTGAAATCGGCGGTGGGGCGGTCAAGCTCCAGGGACTCGACCCCCAGTTCGACCCCGAAGGCCTTGCAGAGCTGATTGATGGCGGCCCCGCCATGGCGGAAATTCTCCACCATCTGGACCGTCACGGCCGCCGGAAAGGCCGATACCCCGAGGGCGGTCACACCGTGATTGCCGGCATAGACCCGGGCGCGGACGGCATCCAGGCGGGGCGGATGACGTCCCTGCCAGGTGCTGAGAAAACCACTGATCTCCTCAAGCCGCCCCAGGGATCCCGCGGGTTTGGTCAACTGCGGTTCCCGCGCGGCCCAACGGGCGCGGGCGTCCCCGTCCGGCCCGGGCATGGCCGCGATCAGGGCGCGGATATCGGCAAAGGAGGAAATGGAACTGACGTCGTTCATGCGTGTCCCCTGACATGAAGATGGCTGGGTTCCGTCCGTCCGCGACGGAGCCCCGGATCAGATCCAGGCCGGTCTTCTGGCTCAGGTTCATTCCGCCCGGACCCCTTCCCAGCCATCGGCCAGTGGGTTGCCTGTCCGGACAGTCCCCTTCACAGCGTTGGGCACGCGGCGGACTTTCACCGCCTTCCCGATTCTCCCGCCGGTTCTGACGCGGCGGGCACCTGAAACGCCCCTGTTGTGGCATGAACGACCGGCAGTTTCCAGCGATGAATTCCCGAACCGTCGCCCTGCCGGCACCACCCGGGAACACGCCCCCCGGAAACGACGGTCCGGACGCCGCTTGACAGAACGCCCCGCCCTCACGCACCATCGGCGCGTTCCACGGGGAGCCCCGCCTGAAGGGGCTGAGATACCGCTGTGCCGAAGGGCGGCGCGGATACCGTTTGAACCTGATCCGGGTCACACCGGCGTAGGGAGAGAAACGACGCGGCCCGCCCCGTTCCTGTTTCAGGCCGCATTGCTCCATGCCAGATCCCCCGGGTCTCCCGACTTTGGTCATCGAAGGAGATCCCTCATGCCTGATTCCCATTCTGCCGACGGATTTGCCGTCACCACCGGCGCCCTGCCCTCCTCCCGCAAGATCCATGTGGCCGGCAGCCGCCACCCCGATCTCCGCGTCGCGATGCGGGAGATCGACCTCACGGCCACCGCCAATGAACCGCCGTTCCGCGTCTACGACACCTCGGGCCCCTATACCGACCCGGCGGTGCGGACCGACATCCGCAAGGGACTCGCGGCATTGCGCACCCCCTGGATCGCGGCGCGGGGCGACACGCAGTCCTGCCCGCCCCGGACCATCCGGCCCGAGGACAACGGCCTCTCCGGCGGCGAGGAAAGCGCCGTGCCGCTATTCGACCGCGGCGACAGGCCGGTGCTGGTCGCGCGCGAAGGCCGCGCCGTGACGCAGCTCGCCTATGCCCGGGCGGGCATCGTCACGCCCGAGATGGAATATGTCGCGATTCGCGAAAACCTGGGCAGGGCCCGCCTTGCCGATGCGGCGCGCGCCGACGGCCAGTCCTTCGGAGCGTCGATACCCGATTATGTGACGCCGGAATTCGTCCGCGACGAAATCGCAAAGGGACGGGCGATCCTGCCGGCCAATATCAACCACCCGGAATCGGAACCGATGATCATCGGCCGGAATTTCCTGGTGAAGATCAACGCCAACATCGGCAATTCCATCGTCACCTCCTCGGTCGCCGAGGAGGTCGAGAAGCTGATCTGGGCGGTCCGCTGGGGCTCGGACACCGTGATGGATCTGTCCACCGGCAAGAACATCCACACCATCCGGGAATGGATCATCCGCAACGCGCCGGTGCCGATCGGCACCGTGCCGCTCTACCAGGCCCTCGAAAAGGTCGACGGCAAGGCGGAGGAACTGCCCTGGGACATCTTCCGCGACACCCTGATCGAACAGGCGGAGCAGGGTGTCGACTATTTCACCATTCATGCCGGGGTCAGGCTCGCCCATGTGCCGCTGACGGCGGGACGAGTCACGGGAATCGTGTCGCGTGGCGGCTCGATCCTGGCGAAATGGTGCCTTGCCCATCACCGCGAGAATTTCCTCTATGAGAATTTCGAGGAAATCTGCGACATCATGCGACGCTATGACATCGCCTTCTCGCTGGGCGACGGATTGCGCCCGGGCTCGAACGCCGATGCCAACGATGCCGCCCAGTTTGCCGAACTCGAAACCCTGGGCGAACTGACGAAGATCGCCTGGAAGCAGGACGTCCAGGTCATGATCGAGGGCCCGGGCCATGTTCCCATGCACAAGATCAAGGAGAATGTGGACCGGCAGCTCGCGCTTTGCGGAGAGGCGCCGTTCTACACGCTGGGGCCACTCGTCACCGATATCGCGCCGGGATACGACCACATCACCTCGGCCATCGGCGCCGCGATGATCGGCTGGTTCGGCACCGCCATGCTTTGTTATGTGACGCCCAAGGAACATCTGGGCCTGCCCGACCGCGACGACGTCAAGACCGGCGTGATCACCTACAAGATCGCCGCCCACGCCGCCGATCTCGCCAAGGGCCATCCGACGGCCCGGCTACAGGACGATGCGCTCAGCCGGGCGCGATTCGAGTTCCGTTGGAAGGACCAGTTCAATCTGTCGCTGGATGCCGACACGGCGGAAAAATTCCACGACCAGACCATGCCGGCGGACGGGGCCAAGCTCGCCCATTTCTGTTCGATGTGCGGACCGAAATTCTGCGCGATGAAAATCTCGCAGGAAGTCCGCGACGACGCCCGCGCACGGGGAATGGACGAGAAATCGCAGGAATTCCTGGCCGGCGGCGCGGAGATTTATCTTCCGGCCAGTTCGTAAGACTAACGACGGGGACGTGATGGCTCCCCGGAGAGTGGGGCGGGCGAGACGCCCACCCCACTCCGGGGTCCGGGGTCAGCGGGTCTGACGACGGCCGATACCGGCGCAGACGCGATCGACGAAGCTGTCGATTCCGTCGTTCATCCGGACGGTTCGTTCGGCAAGATCGCCGGCGGCGGTCAGCACCTGCCCCGCCGCCTCGCTTGCCGTGTCGGCGGTTCCGGCAACGTCGGTGATGGTCTCGGCAACCTTGCGCATGGCGGCCGACACATTGTGAATAGACCGGCTGATCTCGCTCATCGCGGCGCTTTGCTGCGAGGTCGTGGCCGCGATTGCCGTCGAGGATCCGTCGATATGGCGCACCAGATCGCCGATGCTCTCGATCGCGGCCACCGCCGTTTCGGTCGCCTGACAAATGGCATTGGTCTGGGCGACGATGTCCTCGGTCGCCCGCGCGGTCTGGTTGGCGAGGTTCTTGACCTCTCCCGCCACCACGGCGAATCCCTTACCGGCCTCGCCGGCCCGTGCCGCCTCGATCGTGGCGTTCAGCGCCAGAAGATTGGTCTGGTTGGCGATGGCGGAAATGAGATCGGCGACTTCGCCGATATGCCGGGTCGCCTCGACCAGGCTCTGAATATCACGGTCGGCCTGACCGACCTTCTCCACGGTCGTCTTGGCCTGACCGGCGGAAAGCGAAACCCGCTCGACGATATCGCGGATGCCCGCGGACACCTGCTCGGCCGCGCTGGCCACCGCCTCGGCATCGGTGGACGCCTCCTCGGCGACGCGGGCGACCTCGGCGGAGCGGACGCTGTTCGACTGCGCGATGGCGCTCATCTGGCGCGAGGTCGCTTCCAGTTCGGTGGCCGTGGCCGCCATGCCCTGGCTCGCCGTCTTGATGGTACCGCCGATCCCCGACGATTCGGTCGCGAAAGTCGTCGTCCGCTCCCCCATCGAGGTCAGCGCGCCGTTGATCAGGGTCGCGTGGGCTGCGAATTCGCCGCTCAAGCCCTCTCCCAGGATCTTGCGGAAATAGCGGCCCTCGGCGGCGCAGGCCATGGCCGCGTCGGCCTCCTTCGTGAACGCTTCCGTCAGATCGAGGAGACGGTTCACATTGATCGCCATCCGGCCGATCACGCCGGAGGCGGCAACACCCGTCACGCGCCGGTCCAGATTGCCCTGAGCCGCGGCAGCAAGGACGTCACAGGTCTTGCCCAGGCTGGCACCCGCCCGCCGCAACCAGAAGATGGTCAGGGCGGCGGCAAGGACGATCACGCCGGCAGGCAGGGCGAGGACCGGATGCCCCTCGGACAGGACGCCGATCCCCAGCAGAACCGCCATCACCGCGGCGATGCCGGACGCCAGGCAGGCCTTAGAGACTGAAGACAAATTCATCGTAGGGCATCCCGAGCTTGTCCAGGGTGGTCGTCAGAATCCGGGTCGCGGCAGCCATTCCCTCCTTACGGTCGGCATGGCGGTCCTCCTCGGCCAGCAGGTCCGCGTAACGCGCCGCCGCCTTGTTCGTCGCCTCCCGCCGGGGCGACCGGCGGTTGGAATGGTAACTGACGATGCGCCCTGACCGGTCGAACGTCGGCGTGACATGGGCGAAGACCCAATATTCGTCGCCGTTGCGCGCCAGATTGAGGACATAGGCGAAGATTTCCTTGCCGGACCCGATCGTGTCCCAGAGCAGCTTGAAAACACAGCGTGGCATCTTCGGATGACGGATGATGTTGTGGGGCGCGCCCAGCAACTCCGCTTCAGAATAACCAGAAACCCGTTGAAAGATTTCGTTGGCGTAAATAATGCGTCCGGTGAGATCGGTCTTGCTGACGATGATCTCGTCGACCGAAAACGTCCGCTCCACACCGGTCAGGCCTATCAACCCGCGCGCCATGGCCACCTCGACAGCGTTCCCCAGGGGGTCATACCCACAATCTTTAGAGAGGTTATATGAAGCAGATAAGATCCCCGGGCAAGGGGAAACCGCTAGTCATTTTCATTAAATTCTCATAGCTGATCTGCAAGAGAGTGTAAAAAATTCAATAAAAGAACATAAATGTAAACAAATATAAACAGTTTTAAGATCCATACACAGTCGGAAGTCATTGCAATGTCTGATAAATTAGCGATTCATCAATTACAGCTTTTGGAAGATGGAGTGTGCGACAGGTCTCAACGGTAACGAGAATCCGGCCACACCCTCGCTGTGGCCGAGAAAAAGATAACCCCCCGGACGCAGGTGGGACACCAGCCGCTCCACCACCCGGAATTGAACGGGACGTTCGAAATAGATCAGAATGTTCCGGCAAAAAATGACGTCCCAGTCATCCTCCAGCGGATAATGATCGTCCATCAGATTGAGACGGGCGAACTGGACCTTGGAACGGATCACCGGCGCAATCCGGAAGCAGGGGCGGTTGGGATCGCGGGACCGCAGCGCATAGCGCCGCCGCATCGCGTCGCCGAACGGAGTGATCATGTCCCAGGGATAGATGGCTTCGAGGGCGATGGCGAGGACCTCGGAACTGATGTCGGTGCCGAGGACGGAAAACCGGAATCCACGGATCCCTGAACTGAACTCATTCACCACCATCGCGACGGAGTAGGGTTCCGCCCCTATGGAACAGGCGGCGCTCCACACTTTGAAAGGACGGTCGAGGCCCGCGCGCGGGGCTGCCGTCATCAGACCCGGAAGAGCCGTCTCCGTCAGAAACCGGAAATGCCCCTGTTCCCGGAAGAAATCCGTCTTGTTGGTGGTGACGGCATCGATCAGATGCACCACCTCGCCCTCCAGCCTCCCGCCCTCGAACAGGGCCCGGCAATAGTCGTCCAGGCTGGGCAGTCCGAGCGCGCGGGCTCTGCGGCGCAGGCGCCCCTCCATCAGCGTCTTCTTGTTCGCCGGCATGGCGATGCCGCTGTAATCCTCGATCAACGCGGCCAGCCGGCTGAATGACCGCGTGCTGAGGCTGTCAGGATCCGAGGTCATGCCACCTCCCCCGGGGGTCCGGACCGGTCCGCCCCCGGACCAATGGAGACGAATACCGGGTCATGGCGAGCGACGGCGATCACCATGCCCTCATTGCGCCCGGCCCGCCCGCCCCGGGTTTAGACCAGTCAGTCCCGTCGGGACCCGGGACAAGAGCGATCCGGCCGACATCGCGACGCACCCTCAGAATTGCTCGAACTCGGCATCCCGGGAATCGGCGGGCGCACCGGACTTGAGGTCCAGAGTAACCCCCTCGCGCGCGGGCCTTTTCGTCGCGATGGGAAGGACCTTGGCGGATCCGCCCCCCACGGGGCGCGGACGGTCCCGGGTCGCCACCGGCGATTTCGCCGTCAGACGCGGAAGTCCCGGCGCCCGGCGGGGCTCGACGGGTGCCGCGCCCCGCGTGCCCGCTTCCAGATGGAAGAAGCCGGCGACCGACACCATCTGATCGGCCTGCGCCGCCAACTCCTCCGACGTCGCCGACATCTCGTCCGCCGCCCCGGCATTCTGTTGGGTCACATGGTCGAGCTGCTGGATGGCCTGATTGATCTGTTCCGCGCCAATGTTCTGCTCGCGGCAGGCGGCGGAGATTTCCTCGACAAGCGCGGCGGTCTTCTGGATGTCGGGAACAAGTTTCGCCAGCATCTGGCCGGCATCCTGGGCCGCCTTGACGGTGCCGCCCGACAGGGCGCTGATCTCGGAGGCGGCGGCCTGACTGCGCTCCGCCAGCTTGCGGACCTCGGACGCCACCACCGCGAACCCCCGGCCATGTTCGCCGGCACGGGCCGCCTCCACCGCGGCGTTCAGGGCCAGGAGATCGGTCTGCCGGGCGATTTCCTGCACGATCAGGATCTTCTCCGCGATGGTCTGCATCGCTTCCACCGCACGGGCCACCGCCTCGCCGCTGACCTGCGCGTCCTTCGAGGACTGCCGGGCGATCTTTTCGGTCTGCGCCGCGTTCTCGGCGTGCTGACGGATGTTGGCCGCCATCTCCTCGACAGAGGCGGAGGCCTCCTCCGTCGAGGCCGCCTGTTCGGTGGCGCCCTGGCTCATCTGCTGGGCGCTGGCCGACAATTGCTGGCTGCCGGCCGACACATTGGAGGCGGCGCTCAGCACCTCGCCCACCACCGACCGCAGCCGCCCCACCATATCGTTCAGATGGTCCAGCAGATCTCCGATTTCGTCATTGGACCGCTTCGAAACGGTTTTCGCGAGATCGCCCGCGGCGCCCGCTTCGGCGAGCCCGCGGGCGTCCAGAAGCCCGCGGGTGATGTTGGCGGCGACCAGGATCGCCGCGCCCGCCGCCGCCAGAAGGGAAATGCCGACCAGCGTGATGAGGCTGGTCCGGCTGCCGGCATAGAGGTCATCGGCGGAGGCCTTCGCGTCGGCCATGCGTTTCTGGTTCGTAGCCACGATGTCATCGATGGCGGCTTCGAGATCGATACGCGCCTGGCGTTCCTGGTTCTTGGACAGATCGGCGGCCAGCCCCGGACCGTTTTCCTTGGCGATCGCGATCACCGACTGATGGATCTTGCCCCATTTCTCGAACCTGTCGGAGAACAGATCGAAGGCCCTGCGGTCCTCTTCGCCGAGGGTGGTGCGCAACTGGTCGGCGAAGCGCCGTGCCGCCGCCACCTCTTCGGCGGCGGAGGCTTCGTAAGATTCCATCGCCTTTGCCGTGTCCTGAAGGATGACCGTTTTTTCATCCTTGTAAGCTTCTGTCGTTTTCAGAAGAACGGAATTGGCGAGCGATGAGACCCGGACACGATCCACCCCAGCCGGCATTTTGTCGATCCGCCCCAGGATCTCCTGAATACTGTCGGCGATGGCGCGAAAGGCCGGGAAGGACTGATCATGGGACAGATCGCGCGCGTGGTTCGCCGAATTCATTTTTGAATACTGGCGAACTTTATCCAGCAAGACGAAATAGCGGTCGAAGGCGCCATTCAACGCCGCCAGCCGGGCCCGCCCCTCCTCCGTCGCCATGGCGGTCAGGGCTTCACGGGACTGCCGGATGTTCTCGCGATAAGACATCAGCTCCGCGTCATATTTTTCCTTCCCGGAATCCGTGTCCTCGATGATCAGGTTCTTTTCCGCCCGGATCATCTCCAGCAGGTCATGGCGGATCTCCGTGGCGATCCCGATCCTCTTTTGCAGGACATCGACGATGTTGTTGAGACGGTCATTGATCTGGGACATGGCATTGACGCCGACGAATGCGCCGGCTGACGCAAGGACGATGACCACGCCAAAAGCCAACCCCAGCTTCAGCTTCACCGAAATGCGCATCTGCTACTTTCCTTCCGCCGTCATGAGCCGGGACGCGGAAGACGTCCGTCCGTTGCCAGGATTTCCGTGGCAACCCCCGCCCCGTCCTCCGAAGGAGACCGCCCGCGGAACGATGACCTCTGAACCAACACTCGAACGCGAAAAAATCGCACCGCGTCAGAACCTGTTGTTCATCCGAACGAGTTCTTGATCAGGTTCCTGGCGTTTTATTTCGATGTTTTGGGCTAAGAGGCAGATTCCCTTGCGCAGTCATCAACCCCCAGTAGAATACTCTGAATGGATTAAGGGAATAGGCTTTTGCACATAGGACCGAAGACTATAGAGCGAAATACATAGATTATTTTGCAACCGGAAGGGGCGGCAGTCCACCCCGTTCCTTTGCCCGGCCTCTCACCGGTACCGGCCGGCGCGGCCCTCATGCGGCCTTGCTTGAGCGGGATTTCCCGCAATCCCCCGGGCCCGCGAACTGATGCGGGCGGCGGCCCAAGGGTTTCGGAGAAACCCGCTTGGGCCGCCTTGAGGCTTGCGCTGATCGGTTCCGATCAGCAGAGGCTGGTCTCAGGCCCTGGCGGGCAGGTCGAGGGTATCGGCCTGGCCCATGGCCGCCAG
>WASQ01000117.1:0-31467 GCA_009712185.1 Telmatospirillum sp.
CGGTCTTTCGAAATCGGTGGTCAGCCGTCAGGTGTCGGCCCTGGAATCCCGCCTGGGGGCCCGTTTGTTTCACCGGACGACCCGCAGCCTGTCGCTGACCGAGGTGGGACAGGCCTATTTCGAGCGCTGTTCGCGCATCCTCCAGGAGGTCGAGGAGGCCAATCTGTCGGTCAGCAGCCTGCAGGCCACGCCGCGCGGCCGGTTGCGGGTCAACGCCCCCATGAGTTTCTCGATCCTGCATCTGGCGCCGCTGTTGCCGGGGTTCCTGGACCGCTACCCGGACATCGAAATCGATATGGAGATGAACGACCGGGTCGTCAGTCTGGTCGATGAGGGATTTGATGTCGCGGTACGCATCGGCCGGCTGCCCGATTCCAGCCTGATCGCACGGCAACTGGCTCCCGCCCGGATCGTCGCCTGCGCCAGCCCCGCCTACCTTGACCGGCATGGCACGCCCCTTCTTCCCGAGGAGCTGGCAAACCATGACTGTCTTGGCTACACGAACCGGCAGACGCCCGATGAATGGCAGTTCCTGGGACCGGACGGAGACCGGCGGACGGTCGAGGTCCGCTGCCGGCTGCGGGTCAATAATGGCGACGTCCTGCGCGAAGCGGTGCTGGCCGGCACGGGAATCGCCATCCTTCCCAGCTTCATCGTCGGGCGCGATCTGCAAGCGGGAACGATGGTGTCGGTCCTGGGTGGGCATATGCCCCAGGATCTCGCGATTCACGCGGTTTACCCCCATAACCGGCATCTGTCCCCCAAGGTCCGGGCCTTCGTCGACTATCTGGCGGGCTGTTTCGGCCCCAGGCCCTATTGGGATCTGGTGGAGTAGGCCCGCCTCAGGCGTCCAGGGCCCGCTTTGCCCCCCTGTACGGGAGTAGGCGTTCCACAGGATGGGCTTTGCCTGAAGGCCGTTGTCTGCCAAACTGGGGACTGTCGTCGGCTGACCTGGAGGTTTGCCATGCGAGACCGCCCGATTGTCGTTTTGCATGTCGATGCCCCCCATGCCCTCCCCCCGCGCAAAGCCCTGGTGGGGACGGCCTGTGGGCGCCCCGCCTGTGCCGGGAGACCGTCGTGAGAGGGGTGCAGCCCCAGGGCCGCGAGGTTGTCAACGCCTTCGACACCCCGGTCCGGCATGTCGACCGCCTGCGCCGGCGCCTCGTCCCCCGCTTCGACGATTTTTTCGGCAGCGTCCTTGAACTGCTGGAAGATCATCTGTTCGATGACCGGGTCCATATGCTGGATCTGGGAGCCGGAACCGGACTTCTGTCGGAACTGGTCCTCGACCGTTTTCCGCAGGCGACCCTGACCGCCATCGATCTTTGCGAACAGCGCACCGATCAGGCGCGTCAGCGGCTGGCCCGTTTTGCCGACCGCACGCGAATCGAGGTCGGCGACTACACCCGCATGCCTCTGCCCGCTCCGGTGGATGTCGTCATCTCCGCCCTTTCGATCCATCATCTGCCGGATCAGGAAAAGCGCCGCCTTTTCCGGCGGATCCATGACGCCCTGCAACCCGGAGGACTGTTCATCAACGCCGACAAGGCGCTGGCCCCGTCCCCCGGCGCGGAAGAGGTCTATCACGCCCGCTGGCTGGCGGACGTCCGGGCCTCCGCACTGGCCGAGGCCGACCTTGCCAGCGCCATCGAACGATCGGCGGGCGACTGCAACGCCCCCATGGGCGATCAGGTCGCCTGGCTTTACGATGCCGGATTCGCGGTCGTCGACGTTGCCTGGAAGCGTTACCGCTTTACCGTGTTCTGGGCCCGCAAGGGCTGACGCCCCCTGCGGTTGACCTCCCCGCCGGTTAATGCCCCAGGATGAAGTTCCGCGTCATCCGTCCCAGGGTGAACCCCAGATTGCGCCGCCTGGATGAACCCGACGCCGTCCGTCGTCCCTCGTCACGCGGGTCCGCGTCGCCCCCTTCGCTGGAAGATACCTCCAGCCGGGATCCGCCGTCGGTGATATAGACATTGTTGGTCTTGGCGCTGAGGTTCAGCGAAATTCCCCGGCGTTCCAGATCGCGTTCGACGCTGGCGAACGACCGGTCCGCCGCGCCCCCGCGCCCGGAGGGAGAAGACGACGGGGAGGCGGCCGGGCCGGCTTCCGTGGCGCGCACCGCCGTCAGGAAGGACGCCAGCCGTTTGAGATCGACAGGGGACAGGGTCTCGATCCGGGCGCGGAAGGCCGCCTCGTCGACCGCGAGAACGGGCGGCCCGCCCTCGTTTCCGGGCAGCAGAAGGCCCAGCAACGCCTGACGCGCCCGCGCGGCCGCGTTCTGTCCACCCCCATCGCGACCGCCTCCGTCCCGTCCCGGGGAGGAGGAAGCCGCCGCACCCATCGCCGAGGCCTCACCCTCCGCGGAACCTGGTGCCGACGAACCGGGTTGGAGGCCCCGGGTCCCGGCACCGGCCCGTTGCCGGCGCAACGCCGACGCGGCCAGACGAAGCCCGGCCGCGCCCCCGGCGCCGTCCGGCAGGGACCGCCCCAGACGACGGGCGATATCGCGGATGGCAACCCCCGCCGTTCCCCGTCCGGACCCGTGGTCCGCGTAATAGCGCCACAGAGAATGATCAATTTCGGGCAAATCTCCGGCCATCGCCGCCTCTCCTGAAAATCCCCTGGCATTGTCTCCATTTCGGATACATTCTGTCAATATCACTAACCAATGAAGGAACGGCCGGGGAATGACCGACATCGAGGCCCGGAGGGCGATGGATGGCATCCGCCTTCTGGCGGAGCAACTGGACCCCATGGTCGAGGCCATTCTCGAATCCCACGGATTCCGGTTTATGGCCATGGGCGCCACGCCCCTGGGCGCCAGCGCCAGCTTCGGTTCCGGATCGGCATCCGAACGCGCCTGGACGCTGACCATCCATCAGGAGGGTGACGGACGGGGGCGGGTGATGCTTGAGGAGGGCACAAACGGGGATGGGGATGGGACCGACGCGGTCGTTCCCGCTCTGTCGCTGTCGATCCTGACAGGCGGTCGCAATCGGCGGTCGCTGGCCGAAGCGGTCGGCCTTGCCGCGTCCTTTGCCGCCCTGTCGGCGGAAGCCGACGAGATTCGACATTTGTCGGCGGAAGCCGACGAGATTCGACATTTGTCGGCGGAGGCCGACGAGATTCGACATTTGTCGGCGGAGGCCGACGAGATCCGACATTTATCGGCGGAGGCCGACGAACCGGTGCCGATTGCACCGGAAACCGGCGCCGCCCCCGCCTGACTGGGGCCGGCGTGACCGGATGGATCCGGTCAGCGCGATCTTTGTCCGGGCCAGAGACGACAATAGTCGGTGCTGCTTTCGAGATTGTCGCCCCGAATACCGTCAGGCCCGATCCGCCGGATCCAGCCGTCGGGCGTTTCGGTCGTCGGGCGGGCACCGCAATTCGGATGGACGAAATGGACGCCGGGAACCGGATCGTCATAGGGAATGCCGCACAATTCCAGCCTGTCGCCGACGGCGATGCGATCCAGGGGAGCCGGCACGCGGCCGGTGCGGCCGGTCTGGTCATAACCCTCGGCAAAGACGTTATCGATAGCAACCTGGCGGCGTTGCCCGTCGCGATCGTCCGTGATGAACAGGCGGGTATGGGACAGTTCGACACCGCGGCGGAACCGGCCATGAAAAAACTTGGGGGGCGTGACGACGGTTCCGGTGAACAGGGTTCCACCAGCCGTCCGGCAGTCCTCCGCCGGACCGGCCGCCACCGGTCGGGCCAAAGCCGCCGAAAGGACGACCCACACCAGACCGACGGCCAGCCATGTCCTGGTCACTCGCCAAACCGGGCGGCCGTTTCCCGGCAAGCCCGTTCCGTCCCTCGTCATGCCTTCAATCCCCATTCAGTCAATGCGTTGTCGATTTCGGCCACCACCTTGTCCGCGACCCATCCCTCGCCGAGATGTTCCAGCAGCCATGCCGGCAACCCCGATAGCACGGTATCCTGCGACAGCCCGGCGACCAGCGCCTTGAACCTGTCTTCGATCCCGTCACGGTAAGCCGCCGGATCAAGACGCCCCTGAGGCCAGGGGTCAAGAGCCTCGTCCACGGCGCAGGACCCGAAAAGCGGAATCAGGGGACGGGGATCCCCCTCGGCGCCCGGCGGCCCGAAGGCCCGCGCGCCGTCTGGGAACAGCAGCGTCCCGCGAAGGAAATCCTGACAGTTCTGCCGCCCCAGCAGATAGTCGTGCCGCCGGAAATCCCGGCAGGCGAACCCCAGGAAGGCCCCGAGACCAGCGGTGGCGAGCGCCTTCTGGCCCTTTGTCTCTCCGCGTGAGGCCGACAGCATGAAACGGCTTCCAACATTGGGATCAAGAGCCATCCGGACATCGCGTGTGTCATAGCGGGCCTGTTGCACCAGCACGTTCGGTAGTCCAAGAAGATCGGGCAGCAACCCCCGGGGCGCAGCGTCGCCCAGGGGCGCATCTCCGCCGAACGGATCAATCAGCAGGACGGCCCGTCTGGCCGACATCGGATCGCGGTCGTTGCATCCGTCATAGCCGGCCAGTGCCGTCCGCCCCAGTTCGATCGGCTCGTTGTCGGTGGCGCCGCCATCGGCGGCGGAGAACCGGTAATATCCGTCGTCCGGGCCATCTCCCGATATCATCCGGTCCCAGTCCGGGGTCAGGGCCGCAATCCCGCCGCAGACGGGAATGCTGCCGCCGGCCGCGATCGCCGCCGCCGCCGTCACCGTGGCCGCCGGCATCGCCACCACCCGATAGCGGTAGTCCTCACGCGGCCGGACGATCTGGCGCTGTGGAAATCCCGCGGGAAAGGCCGCCGGCGCCTTTGCATGCTCCGCGAATTGATCCCAGCCGATGGCGCCCGGCGTCCGCGCTCCCTCGAAGGACAGCGTGCTCTCGTCTGGGCGGAAGGCGGCGGAGGCCGCGTTCGGATAGACCACCGCATGACGCAGATGGTCCGCATGGTTGACAAATATTTCCGAAGACGATCCGAAATCGAACCGGTAGGGAACGCCGCGCCGGTTGGTCACGGTCATGATCACCCGAAGGGGCGAGGCCACCCAGGGTCGCGCCGTGGACAGAGCCTGATCGACCGGGGCGAACTCCACTATTCTGGCGGCGGCGGCATCGATCACCCCGCCATTCAGCAGCGACGGCACAGTCGCCCCGTTGAGATCGCCGGTCTCGAGAAAACCGGCCAGATGCAGTTCATTGACCCAGATGTCGTAAAGCGGATTCCCGGTCGCATATCCGGAACTGGACCCGGTATTTTGCGGGGGATGCGGATCGGGGGAGGCCTTGGACACGGGCGGATAGGCGTAGGCCAGCGCGCGCGCCGCGATCGCCGAGGTCACGCCGCCGCCCGACGTTCCCACCATGAACCGGATCACCACCTGATGGCGCGGAACGGAAGCGTCGCCCGTCGCCTTCGCCTTTTCCCATTCGTCAAGCGCCTCGAACAGAAAGTCCAGCGCTCCTGCGGTGTAGGAACCGGCGGACACGGTTCCGCCCAGCACCAGGGCGAGTTCGAAAACCCCGTCGGGCGGTGGCGGCGTGGCGCCGAACAGATTCGCGATCTCCTGGGGGGTGAGAGGATCGTAATGCGGCATGGGACCTCCTTGAACGGAAGAACCGGGGACAAGGACGGGCGGGCACCGTCCCGACGGATGACCGACGGGAAATTTAGCAACTCTTTATCGTCCGCGATCACGAAATTCTCGTGTCACGCGAATATTCCGCACCTGCCACCTTCCCCGCCGCCGGTCACGGCAGCAGGGCCCTTGCCTGCGTCAATGTCTCCGGGGCCAGCCCCTCCGCCAGCGAAAAGGCCGCCGCCGTCCCCTCGTCCCCCTGCACGAAATCGAGGACGGCCCCCAGGAAGGACGGATCGCCAAGACGGGTCCTGAGATCGTCGACCCCACAGCCGGTCAGGGCCAGGAAGCGCGACAGAAGGGTGTCGTCGCCGACGACGAAGGCAATGGCCTTGAGGGCCAGCGCCTCGGCATCGGGGCGCGTCAGCCTGAGGACGACGGGTCGGGATTTGGGCTCGTAGGGTTTGAAAGGATCCATGACGGTGGCTTCAGTCGCTTTCCTGAACCGGGCGCCGGTACGGGGCGCATGCCTCTGGGGCCGGATGGTAGCCGAAAAGGCCGGTTCTGTCGCGGGCCCGACCGGGTGCGACGTCCGGAGGCAGGGGAAGCCCCGTCCCCAAAAAACATCAATCCGATCCACCGATTTCACAATTGATGATAGAGGGTCCGGGGGACGATTCTATCGGAATCCCGACCGGGACGGCCTTCCGGCGGACACGGCCTTCCGGCGGACAGGGGGAGCGGACGCGGATGTTCATCGGCATCGATCTTGGGACCTCGGCGGTCAAAGCCATTCTGATGAACCGCGACGGCCGGGTAAGCGCCAGCGCCACGGCTCCCCTCCTGATCTCCCGCCCCCGGCCGCTGTGGAGCGAGCAGGACCCCGAAGAGTGGTGGACCGCGACGCTGACCGCGCTCCGCGCCCTCTTGTCCCAGGCGCGGGACCAGGGCATTTCGCCCGGCCGGATCGAGGCGATCGGGCTGACCGGGCAGATGCATGGAGCGACCTTGCTCGACCGGCGGGGTGAGGTCCTGCGCCCGGCCATGTTATGGAACGACGGACGCGCGGGCGCGCAGTGCGCCCTCCTGGAACAGCGGGAACCCCGGACGCGCGCCATCACCGGGAACCCCGCCATGGCGGGATTCACGGCGCCGAAAGTGCTGTGGATGGCCGATCATGAGCCCGTGCTGTTCCAGCGGATCGACAAGGTTCTTCTGCCGAAGGACTACCTCCGGTTCCGTCTGACCGGCGATTTCGCGACCGACATGTCCGACGCCGCCGGCACCTTGTGGCTGGATGTCGGGGCGCGCGACTGGAGCGACGCCATGCTGTCGGCGACCGGCCTTTCCCGCGCGCAGATGCCCACGCTTCACGAAGGCAATAAGGTGACCGGCCGCCTGTTGCCACAGGTGGCGTCAAACCTTGGCATCCCGCCGGTTCCGGTGGCGGCCGGGGCCGGCGACAACGCCGCCGGGGCGATCGGGACCGGCATCATCCGGCCCGGACAGGCGATGCTGTCGCTGGGTACGTCCGGGGTCTATTTCGTTGCCACCGACCGGTTCCTGTCCAACCCCGCCGGCACGGTCCACAGCTTCTGCCATGCCCTGCCCGCAACCTGGCATCTGATGTCGGTGATGCTTTCGGCGGCGTCCTGTCTCGATTTCACCGTCCGGATCGCGGGGTTCGCCGATGTCACCGAATTGCTGGCCGCCGCCTCGGAACGTGGCCTGTCCGCGGAAAGCCCCCTGTTCCTGCCCTATCTCACCGGGGAACGGACACCCCACAACAACCCCGCCGCCACGGCCGGATTTTTCGGACTGACCGCCGGCCATGACCGTGCCGATCTCGCCGCCGCCACTTTGGAAGGGGTCGGCCTCGGCCTGCTGGACGGCATCGACGCGCTGGAAACGGTTGCCCCGCCCCCCGGGGACATCACCCTGATCGGCGGCGGTTCGAAAAGCCCGCTCTGGGCGCGGATGCTGGCCGACATCACCGGCCGAACCCTGATCCGCCGCGCCGGCGGCGATGTCGGGCCGGCGCTGGGCGCGGCCCGCCTTGCCCATCTCGCGCTGGCCCCGGAACGAACTCCGGACGACATCTGCCCGGTCCCCGACGCCCTCGCCATCCACCAGCCCGATCCGGACCGCGCCGCCTGGTACCGCGACCTTCGCCGTCCGCGCTTCCGTGCGCTTTATCAGCGCCTGGAACCGCTGTTCGTTCCCCCGGCGGAGTCCTGACGACGGCCCTCCGGCGGGGCGGACGCGGAAAGACACTCCGCCGGAGGGCATCTGCCATCGATCCGGGGTTTCCCCGAAGGAGGCCGCCGGGCCGGCCGGGGGAACCTTTGGTCCGCCGGCACGCGGCCCGCTGTCCGGCAACAGCGGCATTCGACAACAACAGCATCAGGGAGGTCCGTCCGATGAAGTTCCTTGTTTCCTCCATCATCGCCGCGGTCTCGGTCGTCGCCGCGACGGTGACGCCCATGCCCGCGATGGCCGATCAGGCTCATCCCCGCATCGGCTTTTCCATCGATGACCTGCGTCTTGAACGATGGGCCCGCGACCGCGACTATTTCGTCGCCGCCGCCCAGTCCCTGGATGCCCAGGTGCTGGTGCAGTCGGCCGACGGAAACGAACAGCGCCAGATCTCACAGGTCGAAAATCTGATTTCGCGCGGGGTCGACGCCATCGTCATCGTCCCCTTCAACGCCACGGTCCTGACCAATGTCATCGCCGAGGCCAGAAAGGCGGGAATCAAGGTCGTGTCCTACGACCGGCTGATCCTGAATGCCGATGTCGACGCCTATATCTCGTTCGACAATGTGAAAGTGGGAGAGATGCAGGCGGAGGGCGTGCTGCGGAACGCGCCGCGCGGAAACTATTTCCTGCTGGGCGGAGCCCCCACCGACAACAATGCCCGGATGCTGCGCGACGGCCAGATGTCGGTTCTGCAACCGGCGATCGACAGGGGCGACATCCGGATCGTCGGCCAGCAGTGGGTCAGGGAATGGAACCCGGCGGAGGCCATGCGCATCATCGAGGACGCGCTGACCGCCAACGGCAACCACGTCGATGCGATCGTTGCCTCGAACGACGCGACCGCCGGAGGCGCGATCCAGGCCCTGGCCGCCCAGAAACTGGCGGGAAAGGTGCCGGTGTCGGGGCAGGACGCAGACCTTGCGGCGGTCAGACGGGTCCGGGACGGCCTTCAGGCGATGACCGTCTACAAGCCCCTGAAACTGATCGCGGGCGAAGCCGCCAGACTGTCGGTGGATCTGGTCCGCGGCAACAAGCCGGCATTCAACGCGCAGTACGACAACGGGATGAAAAAGGTCGACACGATCCTTTTGACGCCGATCATGTTGACCCGTGACAGCATCGGGACACTGGTCACCGACGGATTCTACACGGAGGCGCAGATCAACGGACGGTGACAAGCCGGAGCTGACAGGAAAAAGAAACGGGCCGGAGATCGCGACAGGATCGCCGGCCCGCCTCTTCTGCCGGGAACCCGGACATCCGCGCCGGGGTCATCGGGCCCCGACGCCGGGCGACCGTCATCAGCCATACAGGACCCGGGTGACGATATTTTCCAGCCGTTCCTGCCCGCCGCTCACCGGAGCCGGGGCAAAGCCCTCCTCGACCGCCCGGTCCGCCAGACCGTCCAGCGTGCAGTGCCCATCCAGGATGTCGCGCCCCAGCGGCCGGTCCCAGCCGGCATAGCGGGCCGCCTTGTTGCGGGCAAGCTGATCGTCGGCAATCATGCGGGCCGCGGCGTCCAGTCCCAGGGCCAGCACATCCATGGCGCCGACATGGGCGTGGAACAGATCGACGGGGTCGATGCTCTGACGGCTGAGGCGGGCGTCAAAATTGAAACCGCCGGTCGTCAACCCGCCAGCCCTCAGAATCTCGTAAAGAACGAGACTGATCTCCTCGACGCTGTTGGGAAACTGGTCGGTATCCCAACCGGTCTGCGGATCGCCCCGGTTGGCGTCGATGCTGCCGAACAGGCCGAGCGAGAGGGCGGTGGCGACCTCGTGCAGAAAACTGTGTCCGGCCAGGGTCGCATGGTTTGCCTCGATGTTCACCCTGATCTCGTCCTCAAGGCCGAACTGTCGCAGGAAACCGTCAACCGTGGCGCAATCGAAGTCGTACTGATGCTTGGTCGGCTCCCGGGGCTTCGGCTCGATCAGGATCGTCCCCTTGAATCCCAGGCGGTGCTTATACTCGACGACCATGGTCATGAACCGGCCCAACTGCTCGCGCTCGCGCCGGAGATCGGTGTTGAGCAAGGTCTCATATCCCTCGCGCCCGCCCCACAGGACATAGTTGGCGCCTCCCAGGCGGTGGGTCGCGGCCATCGCCGCCGCCACCTGGGTCGCTGCGCAGGCGAACACCTCGGGATCCGGATTGGTGGCGGCGCCGGCGGCGTAACGGGGATGGGAAAAGCAGTTGGCCGTCCCCCACAGCAGACGGACGCCGGTCTCCTCCTGCTTGCGGGCCAGCACATCGACCATGCGCGACAGATTGTCCCGGTAGTCCGCCAGAGTTCGACCCGCCGGGGCCACGTCCGCATCGTGGAAGGTGTAGAAGGGGGCGCCCAGCCGGGTGAAAAAGTCGAAGGCGGCATCGGCTTTCATCAACGCCAGCGCCATCGGGTCGCCCGCGCCCTGCCAGGGACGATCCAGCGTTCCGGCGCCGAAGACGTCGGCGCCGGGCCAGCCGAAACTGTGCCAATAGCAGACCGCGACCCGCAGATGGTCCTCCATGCGCCGGCCGAGAAGGATCCGGTCCGGATCGTAATGACGGAAGGTGACGGCCGCGCCCTCCTGGCGGCGGCCGACCGGAGACTGAAAATCGAAATAGGTCATGGTGTTCCCTCGCCTGTCCGAAGCGTGGCAATGCTGCCGGACCGGCCGGATTTCCGGGCTCGGCCGGCACCCATTGGGATCGGACGCCATGCTGCCAGCCGCCGGGGCGGGCCGCCAATTGCGAATTCCGCCATCGACGCTGGCGAAATTGATCAACCGGCGCGCGCCGGCCGGAAACCACAGCCGGACGTTGCATTCCCCGATTGCAAGACGTCGCGGGATGCGCGTACGATTTTCCGCCCCGCTCGCCCGATCCGCGCGATGACGGAGCGTGATATCGGGGGATTGATCCGCGTGTCCCGACAGACGACCTACCGGATTGCGCTGCTGTTCAACGCGAACAAGATTTATGACCGGGGAATCATCTCTGGCATCGGCCGCTATCTGTCGGGAACCAGGGTGTCCTGGGACCTGTTCCTCGAAGAGGATTTCCGTTGCCGGCTTTCCGGCATCGACGACTGGGACGGCGACGGAATCATCGCCGACTTCGATGATCCGGATGTCCGGCATGTCCTCGGGGCCAGCCGCCTGCGCGTCGTCGCGGTCGGCAGTTCCTACGAGGCGGAGGCGGATTACCCAGTCGGAATTCCCTATGTGGCAACCGACAACGCCTCTTTGATCGGTCTGGCCTACACCCATCTGATCGATAACGGGCTTCCCCGCTTCGCACTCTACAGCCTGCCCGAATCGCCCTGCAATCGATGGGCGCAGGAGCGCGAAAAGGCGTTCGTCCGGCTGTTACGGCGCGACGGACTGGAACCGGTGATCTACCGGGGCCGCCCCACCCGCGCCGAAGACTGGAACGGCGTCATCGCGGGATTGGCCGAATGGCTGGCCGGTCTGCCGAAACCCGTGGGAATCGTCGCGGTCACCGATGCCCGCGCCCGGCAGGTCCTTCAGGCCTGCCTGATGGCCGACATTCCGGTCCCCGAGGAAGTGGCGCTGGTCGGTATCGACGACGACCCCCTGACCCGCTCTCTGACCCGCATCCCTCTCTCCTCCGTGACCCAGGGGACCGAACGGATGGGGCATCTGGCCGCCCACCTGCTGCATCGCCTGTTCCTGGGCGAAGCCCTGCGCGACACCCGGATCCTGGTGCCGCCGCAAGGACTGTCGGCGCTGGCCTCCAGCCGCCACCAGCGGGTCAACAGCCGTCACGTCATGCGGGCGCGCCATTACATCCGGCAATATGCCTGTCTTGGGATCAAGACCGAACAGGTCGCCGATTATGTCGGCATCTCGCGCTCGTCGCTTGAAAGTCATTTCAGGGACGAGTTGGGCTGTTCCGTGCATCAGGAGATCCTGCGCTTCAAACTGGATAGCGCCCGGGCGATGCTGGAACGCGGGCATCTCAGCAGCGCCGATATCGCGGTCCGCTGCGGATTCACCTCGCTGCAATATATGTATGCGGTGTTCCGCCGCGAACTGGGATGCACGCCCAGGGATTACCAGATCCGGCACCGGTCGGGACCCGAGGACGTCGCAGCAGCCGGATTCATGGCGTCGCTTTGACAGCGCCCCCGCCGGAAACCACATCCATATCAAGGGTAGTACAGGCTTCCCCGCCAGTGCCCTTATCCACGTCGGAGCGAAGGGTTGCGGCGACCTTCGCGGCCACCGGATGGTCGCTTCCGTCCAGCGCCTCCAGCACCCGGTCCTTCAGGGCCGGATAGCGTCGGCCGGTCTGCCCCAGGATAGCGACGCAGTCGGCATCGGCGACCTGAATCAGCGCATCGATCACGTCCGGATCCGGGGCGGCCCGGATCAGCCGGAGGAGGGTTTTACGCGCCACCTCTTTTTTCCGGCGGCCGAGCGCGCAGGCCGCCCCATGGACGACATCGGCGTGAAGATCGTCCAACAGCGACTCCAGCGCTCCGATGGCGCCCGGAGCCCGGCCGGCACAGACGGCGGCCGCCGCGCGCAAACGATGATCGCCACTCTTCAGGCACTCCAGAAGAAGGGCGTCGGACAGGATGACGCCAAGGCGGCCGGCGGCCGTCACCGCGTCAAGACGGGTCGGCCCGGCGACGAACCCGGCCTCCAGCAGAGCCGACAGCGCCCGCGCCGCCTCGCGCCCGCCGATATCGGCAAGCGCCGTCACCGCGGCCTGTTGAACGGGCTCGATCCGCCCGGCGCCGTAGCCGGCATGCCGGCGGCACCGCGCGGCCAGGGCCGGGATCGCATCGGTGAGCCTGCGCCGCGCCGCCTCCCCGGCCAGACGCAGAAACGCCGCCATCCCGGCATCGTCCAGGGCACCGACCAGCGCCCGATCCGCAAGCGATGTGACGTCGGGCTCCGGCCGCGCCGGCTGAGGCGAGGGCGCTGCCGGAGCGGGCTTTCCGCCCGGGTGAAAAAGATCGAGCTGCCGGCTATCCATGTCCTGTTCCCGACACCAGTCCCGGAGGGGGTGGAAGGCGATTCCGTCCGGCCCGATCATCGCCATGACCGGCCTCCCTGGCAAGCCTCCGGCGTCGACGATCCGCCATCGTAACAAATTGTAATTCCCCCGGTTTTCCGGCATTTGCGGGTTCTTTGGCGGCCCCGGGCCGTGGTAGGGTCGGGACGGTTTCCCGGTGCTGCCCGGGAGTGGCTTGCGCGGGGTGACGACGCGGATGAAACTTCTTCCCGACTCGATCCGGACCCGGACGATCCTGGTTCTTCTGATCGGCCTCACCATGTCCCATCTGGCGAGCACAGTCGTCTATTCCACCGGTCACGACGACCCGCCGGCCCCGGTCGACGGGCCTGCCGCCGTCGACCGGCTGGCGACCCTGGCCGGATTGATCGATCGGACCGCCGCCGACAGCCGGGCCCGGGTCGCACAGGCCCTCAGCCGGCCGGGATTGCATCTTTCGTGGACGGAAGCCGTCGCCCCGGACAAGGAGGACGCGGTTGCCGACGCCGTCGCGGGGCGCGCCGACAAAGCCCGCTGGATCCGGCTGCGCGACGCCCTGGCCCCGTCTTTCGGTCCCCTGGACGAAGGAAGGCTGTCCCTGCGGACGGTGCGCCCGGCGCCCCCGGCCGGAACGGACGGCGCGCTGCATCTGCTGCATGGCATTCCACCCGAAACCCACCTCGCGGGAAGCATCGGGCTGGCCGATGGCAGCCGGATCGCCTTCCATATGGCCGGACCGGTCCAGACCCCGACATGGACCCAGCGGTCGCTGATCTCGACACTGGTCATGCTGGCCGGCACCCTGGTCATTGCGGTCTGGGCCACCGGCTGGATCACCGCCCCGCTGGCGGCCTTCGCGCGGGCGGCGGAACGGCTTGGCACCGATGTCGCGGCGGCTCCGCTGGCGGAAGACGGTCCGCGCGAGGTTCGGGCCGCGGCGCGCGCCTTCAACCAGATGCAACGGCGCATCCGCAGTTTCGTCGATGACCGGCTGCAATTCGTGGCCGCGGTCTCGCACGATCTGCGAACGCCGATCACCCGCCTGCGTCTTCGGACCGAACAGCTTCCCATCGATCCCGGTCAGCAGGACAAGATGCTGCGCGATCTCGATGAAATGGAACAGATGGTCGCATCCAGCATGGCCTTCGCCCGCGACGAGGCGGCGGACGAACCGGCCCAGGCGTTCGATCTGGCCGCCCTGCTGGGAACCCTCTGCGACGATCTGGCCGACGCCGGGCAGGACGTCTCCTTCGCCTGGAGCGGCCGGCTGGTCTATCGCGGCCGCCCCCTCGCCATGAAACGGCTGTTCGCCAATCTGCTGGAAAATGCGGTTCGTTACGGCCGCCGGGCCGAGGTCTCCGCCGGGCGGTCGCCGTCGGGGCTGGTCGTGCGTATCGTCGATGCCGGTCCCGGCATTCCCGAGGACCAGTTGGAACGGGTATTCCGGCCGTTTTACCGGATCGAGGGGTCGCGCAACCGCCGGACCGGCGGCCTGGGGCTGGGACTGGCCACGGTGCGGGGCGTGGCGCGCGGCCATGGCGGCGACGTCACTCTGACCAACCGGCCCGAAGGCGGTCTTTGCGCGACGGTGACGCTGCCGGTCGCCGGAGATGACGGAAAAGGCCGGGCATCATGACGGAGACGCAGACCCCGCAGGCGACCCTGCTTCTGGTCGATGACGACCCCGACATCTGCCAGTTGGTCGGCGATTTCCTGGACCAGCATGGATTTCACGTCATCAGTGTCGGCGACGGCAAGGCGATGCGCGCCGTTCTGGCGCAACGAGCGGTCGATCTGGTGATCCTGGATCTGATGCTTCCCGACGAGGACGGACTGTCGCTATGCCGTGACATCCGGTCGTCATCGAAGACGCCGGTGATCTTCCTGACGGCGGCGGGCGGCGAGACCGACCGGGTCGTCGGCCTCGAAATGGGTGCCGACGACTATCTGGCGAAACCCTTCAGCTCACGCGAA
The DNA here is from genome assembly GCA_009712185.1 of Telmatospirillum sp. Lineage (GTDB taxonomy): Bacteria > Pseudomonadota > Alphaproteobacteria > Rhodospirillales > Magnetospirillaceae > Telmatospirillum. The sequence continues at coordinate 14,800 of WASQ01000117.1, forward strand.
TTGCTGGCCCGTGTCCGGGCGGTTCTGCGGCGGACCGGCCAGGGAACCGACCAGGCGGCGACGGCGGCTGTCATCCTGCGGTTTGCCGGCTGGACGCTTGACCAGACCCGGCGAAAACTGCATGCCCCGGACGGTGTCCTGGTGGAATTGAGCGGCGCCGAGTATGAATTGCTCCTGGTCTTCCTGCGCAATCCGCAGGTCGTCCTCAACCGGGACCGGCTGCTGGAAGAGACACGGGGGCGCGTCGCCGGCCCCTTTGACCGGACGATCGACGTTCAGGTGGGACGGCTTCGCCGCAAAATCGAGACGGATCCGAAAAATCCCGATCTTATCAAGACAGTCAGAGGCGGAGGCTATGTCCTGGCGGCGTCCGTGACCGCATGACGCCCGGCCGGCGAATGGTTCTGAACACCGCTCTATCATTTTGATATTATTTCACTTTTCATATCACATCAGCCTGACCGCATGATGCCCGGCGGCAGACCAAAGAATTATCCAGCCATGTGCATTTTGCGCTTGCGCCGATTTTGATAATGCTTTTCATTATCGTGAATTGTCCATACATCCTGTGCGGAGACTCACTCCTTGTCGACCACTGTGCGCGAAGCGTTGAAGACGGGCGGAGACGTCCTGGATTTACGGCTGGGACAATGTCCCAAAGGCTGGCGGGGGGTGGTCTCGGGATTGTCTCCGGTCGCGGAGCTTCGCATCCCCTGGACGGAGATGGAACGCCGCCTGCTGGAGATGGGATTTGTCGAAGGCGCCGCTGTCGAAATCCTGCATGACGGACCGATCATGCGCGATCCCATCGCGGTCCGCGTCGATGACATCACCATCGCGCTCCGGCGCGCCGCCGCCAACAGCATCCTCGTCCGAGCTGAAGAGTAAGATCATGTCCACCGCCCCCCTCTCAATTCCCGGCTTCGCGCTGGTCGGTTGCCCGAACTGCGGAAAGACCGCCCTGTTCAATGCCTTGACGGGCCACCACCAGAAGGTCGCCAACTATCCCGGCGTCACCGTCGAACGGAAGGAAGGGGCGCTGACGACCCCCGACGGAAAGACGGTACGTCTGGTCGATCTGCCCGGCACCTATTCGCTGCGCGGCCGCAGCCCGGACGAGGCGGTCACCCGCGACGTGGTCCTGGGACGGCTGGACGGGGAACCGCTTCCCGACGCCCTGATTTGCGTTGCCGACGCCACCAATCTGCGTCTGGTCCTGCGTCTGGTGATGGAGCTGAAGGCGCTGAACCGCCCGCTCATCCTGGCCCTCAACATGGTCGATATCGCCAAACGCCAGGGCTGCGAGGTCGATGTGGACCGCCTGTCGCAGGAGCTGGACATTCCCGTCATTCCGACGGTGGCCGTGCGCAGGGGCGGCGTCACGTCGCTGTTCGAGGCCATCGATCAGCTTGCGGATCGCGCGAAGGCCGGCCCCGCCGGTCCGGTCACCTGGAGGGAACCCACCAGCCAGGAAATCCGGGCCGCCCACAAGGAGGCCGAGCGGATCCTGAAGGCCTGCGCCTTCCGTCCGGGCGACCAGCGCCTGACCGGCCGGCTCGACAAGGTTCTGTTGCATCCGGTCTGGGGCCTGCTGATCCTTCTGGCGGTATTGTTCCTGATGTTTCAGGCGGTGTTCGCCTGGGCCACGCCGGTGATGGACGGGATCAAGGCGGCCTTCGACCTTCTCAACACCCAGATCCAGGCGATGATGCCCGACGGCCTTTTGCGCAGCCTTCTGACCGACGGGCTGATCGCCGGTGTCGGCAGCGTGGTGGTCTTCCTGCCGCAGATCCTGATCATGTTCCTGTTCATCATTCTGCTGGAAGACTTCGGCTATATGGCCCGGGCGGCCTTCCTGATGGACCGGCTGATGGGCAGCGCCGGCCTCCATGGCCGCGCCTTCATCCCCCTGCTGTCGAGCTTTGCCTGCGCCATCCCCGGCATCATGTCGGCACGCGTCATCGAAAACCGGCGCGACCGGCTGGCCACCATCCTGGTGGCGCCGCTGATGACCTGCTCGGCCCGCATTCCGGTCTACACGCTGATCATCTCCGCCTTCGTGCCGAACCGGGACGTGGCCGGTGTCATGGGATTGCAGGGTCTCGTCATGTTCGGCCTCTACGCCACCGGCATCCTGTCGGCGCTGGCCGTCGCCCTGGTGATGAAACGTCTGGTGTGGCGCGAGGTGGCGGAGCCGTTCCTGATGGAAATGCCGGCCTACAAATGGCCTAACCCCCGCAATGTGCTGCTGGGCCTGTGGCAGCGGGCGAGCATGTTCCTTCAGAAGGCCGGTACCATCATCTTGGCCATCATGATCCTGATCTGGTTCCTGAGCTCGTTCCCCGGCGCGCCCGCCGACGCCATCGAACCCGCGATCAACTACTCGATCGCCGGAATGGTCGGACATTGGATTCAACCGGTCCTCGCCCCGATCGGGTTCAACTGGCAGATCGCGGTCGCCCTGATCCCCGGAATGGCCGCCCGCGAAGTCGCCGTCGGCGCCCTGGGAACGGTTTATGCCCTGTCCGCCACCGGGGAAGAGGTCGGCAGCGCGCTGCAACCGATCCTGGCCGCCCAGTGGAGCCTGCCCACCGCTCTGGCGTTGCTGGCCTGGTACATTTTCGCGCCGCAGTGCGCGTCCACCCTGGCGGTGGTTCGCCGCGAAACCAATTCGCTCCGCTGGCCGGTCGCTCTGTTCCTCTACATGATGGTCCTGGCCTACAGCGCGGCGTTTCTCACCTATCACATTGCTGAATGGGCTCTGGCATGACACAGGGATGGATTGCGCTTGGGGTGGTGGTGGTCGCGGCCGCGTGGCTGGGATGGCGCGCCCTGCCCCGCCCGCTTCGCCGCCGCCTGACCGGCGGCAAGACCGGTGGCGGCGGTTGCGGTTGCGGCTGCGGCGACTGAGACCGGCCTTCTGCCGCCGGTGAGGACAAAGGCGCACAAAGGACACTGGCGCACAAAGGACACTGGCGCACAAAGGACACTGGCGCGGAGGCCTGTCCTACCGATCATTAAACCTCAGTGGCTCCGGCGTCCCGGCCGGAGTCCGCCGCGACAAGCGGAGGAAACAAAGGATGCGGACGCACAAAGGACACGCGCGCGGCCCGTGCTCCTGAACTTTCGGACAGGACCGGAACGGCGTCCCGGCCTCTGTCAGGCCATCGCGGTGGATGGCAGGACCTTTTCCGTCCAGCGCCCCCATGCCGACATGCTGAGCAGAACCTGCTGACGAAGCCAGCAATGGGCCGGATCGTCGTCGAATCGTTCATGCCAGGCCATCGTCAGATAAAGGGGACGGGTCTCGAAAGGCAGGTCAAAGCAGTCCAGTTTGCCGAACATCGATTGCAGATAGAACGACGGGAAGGTGCAGACGAAATCCGTCTTTTCCAGCATGTCCGGCACGATGCTGAGATTCTGGACCGAGATGGCGACCTCGCGGCCGGTACCCAGTTCATGCAGGGCGTCATCGATGAACCCGCGCCAGGCGCCGCCATTGACGTTCGGCAAAATCACGACATGACGCAAGGAGGTATACTCCTCCAGCGTCAGAGGGTTGCCACCACGGGGATGCCCCCGGCGTTGCGCCATGATGAAGCGCCCCTGCAACAGCCGCCTTGACCGCAGTTCCTTGGGAACGACGTCATCCGACACCAGCGCGACATCAATCTCCCCATGGCAAAGCTGCTCGGGCAGCGTCGACGTCTGCACGGGCTTGAATGCCAACCGCAGATTGCGAAACTTCCGATCCATTTGCGGAAGAAGTGATCCGCTGAAAATGCTGATGATGCTGTCGGTCGTCGCAAGCGAGAACCGGCGCTCCGATTTTTCAGGATCGAACTCCGGCGAACCGCTGACGAGATCCTGAAGCGATTGCAACGCCGCCCGCATCGGTTCCTTCAGCGCCAGCCCCCGGGCGGTTGGCACCATGCCCTTGCCGGTGTGGGACGGAACCAGCAGAGGATCCTTGAAGACATCCCGCAGCCGGGTCAATTGCGCCGACATGGCCGGCTGGCTGAGCCCCATTTTCGCTGCGGCCCGAGTGACATTGGCCTCTTCCAATAACGCACAGAGCGAGACAAGAAGACCGAGATCGTTGGGTTTGATATACATGGCATGGATATGTATCATAATTACAATCTATTTCTATTATCACACGAATTTCATATAGAGTCCATATTCAAGGCGGTGGTTTTCAAAAGTTGTAGCGAACAAATGAAAATCTAATTATGAGATTTATTTTAAGTTGATATAAACAGAATATTGCAGCGCCGCATTTTTACTATTTTTACACGGTTATCGCCTTATGATTTGTACAGATAGTCACATCTTTCCCGGTATTACTTTTTTTAAATTCGTAATACTGATGATCGATGGGACAGCATTCCAAAGAGGGGGCGACACCCCGAGAATAGAAACAGGGCAGGAAACGTCATGACGGAACAGCGGTATATCCATCTCGACGCCGTGGGAGGCATGGCCGGCGACATGTTCGTCGCCGCGATTCTGGACGCCATTCCCTCGCTGCGCCCTCGCGTTCTTGATGATGTGGAGGCCGTGCTGCCCTCCGGTTGCGGCACCCCCGAACTGTCGCCTGGCAGCAGCGCCGGATTGGCCGTGCTCAGGTTCGGGCTGACCGCCGCGGAGCCGCACGGGACCACCGCGCCCCACTCCCCGGAACAGGTCCGGGAGAACGAGCATGGGCATGGGCATGGGCACGAGCATGGGCATGGGCATGGGCATGGGCATGGGCACGACCATGGCCACCCCCACAGGAACGGCGCGGACTGTCACTATCCTGCTTTAGTCCGCCGGATTACGGAGGCCCCGCTTGCCAGCGGCACGGCGGCGGAAGCGATCTCCATTCTGCGGCTGCTGGCGGAAGCGGAAAGCCGTGTCCATGGCGTCCCCCTGGAGGACGTTCATTTTCATGAGGTCGCGGACTGGGACTCCCTGATGGATGTTGTTGCGGCGGGAAGCATCGTCGCCGCTCTGCAGGGCACCTCCTGGACGGTGTCCCCCCTTCCACGCGGGGCGGGGCTGGTCAGGACCGCCCACGGCCTGCTTCCCGTCCCCGCCCCGGCGACCGCAGAGATCCTGAAAGGGTTTCTGTGGCGGGACGACGGGATCCCCGGTGAACGGGTCACCCCCACCGGCGCCGCCATCCTGGCCCATCTCGTCCAGATCCCGCAAATTCAGCCGGGGGCCGGCCGCCTCCTGTCATCGGGCACCGGCGCCGGAACACGGACACTGTCGGGAATGCCGAACATCCTGCGCGCCCTGGTCTTCGGGCCAAAGGGAGACGAGCCAAAGGGAGACGGCGACGCCGTGGGCGTTCTTTCCTTCGATATCGACGACATGACCGGCGAGGAGATCGGTCTCGCCCTGGACAATTTGCGCGCCGCTACGGGAGTCATCGATGTCACGGTCGGCTGCCGCCAGGGCAAAAAAGGACGCCCCGTTACCGATTTCCGCCTGCTGGTCCATCCCCGGGCGATGGACGCGGTGGAACGGCTTTGCTTCCTCGAAACATCGACCATCGGCCTTCGCCGGCGGATCGAAGGGCGTCGCTGTCTGGAACGGATACCGGCGGAACGAATGGCCGACGGGCGAACCCTGCCCGTCAAGGTGACCTTACGCCCTGACGGAGAGAGGACGGAAAAGGTTGAATCCGATGCCCTGGCCGGCCATTCCGGCCTGGCAGGACGCCGCCGACTGGCGGTTCTGGCACGAAAGGAAGACAGTCAATCGTGACCCCGGAGGACTTCGAGACAAGGCTGATCGAACGGCTCGACCGGCACCCCGCACTGACCATCGCCGTCAGCGGCGGCGTTGACAGCATGGTGCTCACCTATCTGGCGCACCGCTTCTCGCGGGCGCAGGTCGTCGCCGTCCATGGCGTGTCGCCCGCCGTTCCGGCCGAGGCGACGAGGCGGGTCGACGCCTACGCCTCCCGCGAGGGATGGACCCTTCACAAGATCGATGCCGGCGAAATGACCGATCCCGACTACCGGCGCAATCCCGTCAATCGTTGCTTTCACTGCAAATCCAATCTTTACGCCGCCATCCAGGCTGTCTCCGGCGGCGCGGTTGCCTCAGGCACGAACCAGGACGATCTTGGAGATTTCCGTCCGGGACTGGAGGCCGCGCGCCGGTTCGGCGTTGTCCACCCCTTCGTTGAGGCCGGCCTTCGCAAATCGGATATCTATGCCCTGGCGCGACGCCACGGCCTCACCGATCTGGCCGCCCTTCCGGCGCAACCCTGTCTCGCCAGCCGCATCGAAACCGGACTGTTCGTCGATCCGGACGGACTGGCGTTCATCGAACAGGTCGAAACCGAACTGGGATCGCTGCTGCCGTCGGCACAACCGCTTCGCTGCCGCCTGACGGCGCGGGGCGTCTTCATCGAATGCGGCCGCATCCCGGAGGGGGCGGAGGCCGATCAGGTCCGGGAAACGGTGGAAAGTCTTTGCCTCCGAAGCGGCCGGTCCTTCCAGGGCCTGCGTCCCTACCGCCAGGGATCGGCCTTTCTCAGGACCTCGGCGCAATGACGGACATCCGCATGGACTGGGCCCGCGAGAAGCGCACCGGGCTGGCCGAGGCGGTTTTTTGCGCCGGCAAGACCGCCCGGCAGATCGACGCCATCCTGGCGGAGGCGGACGGGCGACGTCTACTGCTGACCAGACTTGGGCCGGAAAAATGCGACGCCCTGGATCCCGCGCACCGCAACGCCCTCGACTATGACCCGCTGTCCGGTACCGCCTTCCTGGGAACGCCGGCGCCCCTGACCGCCCGTGGCGCCGCCGTCGTCTGCGCCGGCACCAGCGACCTTCCGGTCGCCCGCGAAGCGACTCGCACACTGGCATTCTATGGCTGGCAGGCCCCCCTCATCGCCGATGTCGGCGTCACCGGTCTGTGGCGCCTGATGGAACGCCTGGACGAGATCCGGGCCCAGGACGTGGTCATCGCGGTCGCAGGGATGGAGGGAGCCCTGTTCAGCGTTCTGGCGGGGCTGGTGGAGTCCGTCGTTATCGCCGTGCCCAGCTCCATCGGCTATGGGGTGGCGGCCAATGGACAGGCGGCCCTGTCGAGCGCGCTTTCCTCCTGCGCGCCCGGCGTCCTGACGGTCAATATCGACAATGGCTTCGGCGCCGCCGGGGCGGCGATCAAGATCCTCAAGCTCCGGTCGCGCTGATCTCTCTCGGTGGGACGGCAAAAAAGGGGCCGGCGCCCTGGTATGCGGCGCCGGCCCATCGAGCGCTCCCGGGACCGGGAGGATGCGGGCGCCGGCCGAAACCGGCGCCCCGGGGAGCTGAAAGACGGGACCCCGGGGCTCTCAAGACCCGGGATCCCTCACGTCAGCAACAAGCGGGGATCAGAAGACGAAGCGGAAGCCGGTGGCCGCCGTTTTCGCCATCGCGCCCGGACTGACCGTGGTCGAGGCCCCGGTCAGGCTCGCCGCCGAATTCGGACTGTTGTCGATCAGGCCGCCCAGGACATACAACACCAGAGACGGCTTGTAGGTCTGAGTGCTGAGTTGCGGCAGCATCATCGTGTACTCATAGGAGATCTGGGCGGTCGACAGCCCCGCCTTCGCCGACGTCTGATCGTATTTCTTGCCATAGAGGAAGCGGACGAGCTGAACCTTCGTCACCGGCACGGTCGCGCCCACATCCCAGGCCCAACTGTCGACACCGCCGGTCCTGGCATTGTCGTTGCCGTTAAAGCCCATGTTGCCGCCGGCGAATAGACGAGCAGGCCCGAGGTCATAGGAGGCGCCCATGGAATGCTGGCGCAGCATCGGAGAGCTGGTCACCGGCGCCGTGGCCGAGATGGTGCCGTTCGACCCCCGGACCTGATGGTAGGCATAGCCCACCCACCATTTGCCGCCCTGACCGCCATAGGACAGGCCGACACCGGCCTCTTCGCCGGAATCGCTCGGCGCGGGCGCGCTGGCCTCGCCTGCCGAATACATGGCCGCCACACCCAGACCCGCCTTCGGTGCCGGATCCAGCATGGTCTCCCAGGAATAGCCATAGGAATAGACGACGGCGTTGCTGGCGCGGATCGTGGTGTTGTAAAGCGTCCCGATGCCGCCCAGATACATGCCTCCGAACGGGTCGTTCATGCCGCTGGCGGACACCGACCAGATCGGGGCGTACTGGCGACCGAAGGTCACATAGCCCCAATCGTCGCGTCCCAGGCCCACGGCGGCGAAGCGGCCGAAAGTGAAGGAGCCGGCCGGAGAATTGGGTGGATTGGACGTGCCGGTGCCGGTATCGAGCGCCATGCCGGCCTCGATACCCGCCACGGCGCGCAGGCCGTGCGGCAGTTCCTGATAGCCCTCGATCGTCAGACGGCTGGTGCGCGACTGTCCGGAATTGATCGACTGGACCGTTCCCTGCTTCGTCCCGCCATCGATCCGGTAGCCGGCATCCAGAATGCCGCCGATGTACATATGCGTGTAGGGCGTGCTGACCAGCGGAATGCCGGCAAAGGTGAACGGCGTCGGGGCTGGCGTCGTATTGGCCCCGTCCGTCAGCGCGGGCATCGTCAGCCCGCCGCCGGACAGAAGCAGGCCTCCCTGCGGCTGCGCCGCTATCCCTCCCTGCGGCTGCGCCGCTATCCCTCCCTGCGGCTGCGCCGCGATGTTTCCCTGCGGCTGCGCCGCGATGTTTCCCTGCGGCTGCGCCGGCTGTTGTTCGCCCTGCGTCTTCACCAGGGCGCGGAGGGCTTTCAGCTCCTCCTTCATGCTACCCATCTCGGATTTGAGATCGCTCAGTTCATCCGCCTTGACGGAGGGCGTCATCGCGATACCGAGACCACCCGCCAAAGCCGTTGCAACAAGAAGATGTCGTTTCATCCCATCACCTCTCAATTGGCACCCTCTCCCCGGAGGGTCTTTTTTACGGAAGCAACATTTCTGCCGCACAAGTATTACTGCGACACAAATATAACAATATTGCGATCCACCAAATATCGATACAGACTAAAATTTTGACCAGACAAAACAACTCCATTCGCCCATATTTATTTGGGCGATTCTTGATATTTCATTGTAAAATGGTGACGAAGACTGTCTAAATACCCCCTGTCTCCGTCACAGGACGCGTGAACGCCTCCTCATCCGTACCGGTACATGACCCCCATGCTTCCGGTCGGATAATCCCATTTCTCAAGGATGGTGTGGCCGCAGAGGATGCGGCAGGTTCCGCATTCCAGGCAGCCGGCGGAGTCGAAATGCATCGCCCCGTTCGCATCCCTTTTGTAAAGGCCGGCGGGACAGGCCTTTTCCAACTTCGCGAATTCCCGGGGATCCGGAGATTTCTTGAGGACGATGTGAGGATTGCCCTCGTCCACGAAGAATTTGTCGACCACAAGTTTCGCGTCCACGTTCACCCGGGTCATAGCGATGTCACCCCCTTCAAACCGTCCTTCACGAGATTGAGCAGACCGACCTTCCGGAGATGGCCGCCCGCTTTTTTCAACAGCGGTTTCGATGGACCGTCGACGGTGAACAGATCGGCCATCACTCCGGCCGCCATGTCGGGATAGGCACCGAACATCCTCGGATTATCGAGAAAGCCGGGCAGTTTGCGGTAAAGCGTCAAATCCTTCATGACGACACTGTCGTTCAGCAGCGTCTGGTACTGGTTAAGCCCGGCGGCGCTGAAATCGCCCCTGGCCTTGGCCGCGATCACCGCCTTCGCCGCCGCTTCGCCCGAGGCGATCGCCAGATCCATGCCGCGCACGGTGTAGCCGACATTGAGACAGAAACCGGCGGCGTCACCGGTCAGCAGGACGCCGTCGCCGACGATCTTCGGGACCATGGCCAGACCGCCCTCCGGCACCACATGGGCGGAATACTCGATCAACTGGCCCCCTTCGATCAGCGGCCGGACAGCGGGATGCGCCTTGAAATCCTCCAGCATTTGCGGGACCGACTTGCCGGCCGCCTCGATATTGTGCAGGCCGAACACAACTCCCAGAGAAACGCTTGTCTCATTGGTGTAAAGGAAACCGCCGCCCATCAGCCCGTCGGACGGCATCCCGGCGAACAGCCAGGCGAGGCCATCCCGGCCTTCGCAACCGAACCGGTCCCGCATCTGCTGGGGCGTGAGTTCGATCAGCTCCTTCGCCCCGACTGCGCAATGGTGGGGCGTGACCTTCTTGACGAATCCCAGGCTTTCCCCCAACAGCGAATTCACGCCGTCGGCCAGAATCACGCAGTCGGCCTCCAATTCGTCATCGCCGGCCTTCACGCCGACCACCCGGCCGTCGCGGGTCAAAAGCTCGCTGACACGGATGCCGTCGATCAGCGACGCTCCTTTTTCCTCCGCCTTTCCCATCAGCCAGGGATCGAACCGCGCCCGCAGCACGGTATAGGACTCCGCCGTCGCCGGACGGCGCCCGGCCGCCTGCCCCCCGGCCTGGTAATCCCCGGCCTGGTAATCCCCGGCCTGGTAATCCATCGTCACGGCATCGCGGTCCGAAAGGAACGAGATCTTCTCGCGCGTCACCCGACGCTCGATCGGCGCCTCCTCGGCAAACCCCGGCAGGATCCGCTCCAAAGTGTGGGCGTAAAGCCGCCCGCCGGTCATATTTTTGGATCCCGCCCCGTTGCCCCGCTCGATGACGACAACCTCCAGCCCCTCCCGCGCCAGGACATAGGCTGCCGTGCAACCGGCCAACCCGGCGCCGACGACGATCACGTCAAATTTGTCGTCCGACATACTTCCCTACCCTCTTTTCCAGTCGTCAGAGTTTCACCACCAGACATACGGTTCCGAACCCCGGACGGCAGCCCGGGGTTCGCCCCCGCTATTTCAAGGCGGCGACCAGGGCGGGCACGACCTTGTAGAGATCGCCGACGATCCCGTAGTCGGCAAAATTGAAGATCGGTGCGTTCTTGTCCTTGTTGACCGCGATGATTGTCTTCGACCCGTTCGCGCCGACCATGTGCTGGATCTGACCGGACACCCCGAGAGCGATATAGATGTCCGCGTTCAGCATGACGCCGGAAACACCGACATAGACCTCGCGTTCCATCCAGCCCTCGCCCTCGGCGATCGGCCGTGAACATCCGACATCGCCGCCGATGGCGGATGCCAGGTCGCCGGCAAGCGACAGGTCCTCCTTCTTCGCGAAACCGCGGCCAACGCAGACGACGCGCCGTGATGCCGCCAGATCGACGGCCTGTCCGGCCTTCGCTTCGCGCTTCACCAGCCGGATCGGATGGGCCGGCGGAACGAACACGCCCTGGCGGATCTCCGCCCCCGCGACGGCCTGACAGGGCGCGGCCTCAAGGGCCCCCGACGCGACCGTCACCACCGCAAGCGGCGAGGAAATCGTTTCCGTGGCATTGGCGAGGCCGCCATAAACCATGTGGCTGACCGCAAGCCCGCCATCGAGCGAAATCGCCGACGCCTCATTGACCACCGCGGCCCTGAGCGCCGCCCCCAGCTTTGCCGCGAGGCATTTTCCGCGCTTACCCGCCGCCAGCAGAACCAGCCCTGCGGCACCGGCGCCGCGGATGGCCTCCGCGATCGAGGGCGCATAATCCTCGACGATGACGCCCTCCTGGCTGGGAATGGCGATGATGGTGGCCGCGCCGGCGGCCGCCGCGGCCTGGGCCTCCGGCTGGGCGCCGATCACGATCGCCGTCACCTTGTCGCCCAGGGGGGTGGCGACGCCGATGAGATCCCGGATTCGCGACGGCTTGTCGCTGAAGACGTAGATATTTGCCAACTTGCTCATGATGCGAGGCTCTCTGATAGACGGATTACGCGGTCAGTTCGGGACGGATGCTTTCGATGAAAGCCTTGATGTCCGCGTCCGAATCGCCATCGATGATCTTCTTTTTGCGATCGGACTGTTCCGGGGCCTTGACCGAGGTCATCGCCGCCACCGGCGCCGGCGCCTGATATCCGATGCCGTCCAGGGTCTCCGTCACGGTCGGCTTCTTGCCGGCGGCCAGGATGGTCTTCAACGACGGGATCCGGGGTGTGTTGATGTCGGCGGTGACGGAGACGACCGCCGGCAGCGCCAGTTCCAGCGTCTCGATCTCGTCCTCCAGCGTGCGTTCGACAAGCACGGTGCCATCGCCGGCGGTGATCCGGCTGACGCCGTTGATCGAAGCAACCCCCAGCATCTCACCCAGCAAGATCCCGACCTGCTGGGCATAAATGTCGCCCGACCCCTCGCCGCACAGGATGAGATCGAATCCGGTCTTGCGGGCGGCGGCGGCGAGAACCGACGCGGTGTCGGCGGGCAGGCGCCCTTCCAGGCTGTCGTCGGCCACCAGCGTCAGCGAATCCACACCGCGCGACAGAATGTCCTTGCGGATCTTGGAATTGCCGAGCGTCTTCGCCGCGCCGGCGCTCAGGGCGACGACATTGGCGTTACCGGACTGCTCCTTGATCTGGATCGCTGCCTCGATGGCGTTCAGGTCGTACTGGCTGATTTTCGGTTCCGCCTTGGAAAGATCCAGGGTGCGGTCTGGCTTGACCGCGATGTCCTGGTCCTCGGGAACGATTTTGCAGCAGGCAATGATGTTCATGTCTGTCCTCTTGTCATTCGCGGATGGCGGGCGGCGGCCCGCCGATCCGTGGATGAGGTGTTTGAAATCCGGTCGCGATGGTCTCGCCGTCCCGGGGTTAGCGCAGCACCTGCCCGGCGATCACGATGCGCTGGATCTCGCTGGTCCCTTCGAAGATCTCGGTCAGCTTGGCCTCGCGCATCAACCGCTCGACGGCGAAGGCGCGGGTGTAACCAAGGCCGCCATGCAACTGCACGGCCTTCTCGGTCACATACATCGCGGTCTCGGTGGCATAGAGCTTCGCCATCGCCGACTCCTTCGTGCAGGGGAGTCCGCTGTCCTTGGCGGCGGCGGCGCGGTGCGTCATCAGACGGGCGCATTCGATGCGGGTCGCCATATCGGCGATCATCCACTGCACCCCCTGGTTGGCGGCGATCGGACGTCCGAACTGCACGCGCTCCTTGGTGTAGGCGACGGTCGAATCGAGAGCGGCCTGGGCCAGACCGGTCGCCATGGCGGCGCCCCCGCCACGCCCGCCATCCAGGGTTTCCATCGCGATCTTGAAGCCCTGGCCCTCGGCCCCCAGGCGATTGGCCGCCGGCACCACCACATTCTTGAGCACGACCTCGGTGGTGTGCGACGCGCCCATCCCCATCTTCTCCTCGGGATGACCGGTCGACAGTCCCTCGGCCCCGGGTGCGCCCCGCTCCACCAGGAAGGCGCTGATGCCCTTGACCCCCTTGTTGAAGTCGGTCATCGCGAAAACGATGAAGATCTTGCTCTGCGGCGCATTGGTGATCCACATCTTGGATCCGTTGAGGACATAGCTGTCCCCCTGCCGGACCGCCGACGTCCGTTGCGAGGCCGCGTCGCAGCCGGCCCCGGGTTCGGTCAGGCAGAAGCATCCCAGGGCCTCGCCGGCGATCATCTTCGGAATGATCCGTTCCTTGATCTCGTCGGAGGCGTATTTGACCAGGATCGGCGTGGTCAGCGTGCATTGCGATCCCATGATCATGGCGTGCGACGCGCTGACCTTCGCCATTTCCTCCGATGCCACCGCATAGGCGACCGAATCGATACCCGACCCGCCGTATTGCTCGGGCAGATTGAAGCCGAACAGCCCCAGTTCCGCCATCGGAGCGATGCTCTCCTCGGGGAAGCGATGGTTACGGTCGATTTCATCGGCCATCGGACGCACATGCTGCTCGACGAACTCGTGCACCATATTGCGGATCAGCGTCTGCTCTTCGCTTAATTGGAAATCCATTTGGAGTCTCTTATTCAAAATTCGAGGTTGGTCATAAATCCCTGCGGATCAAACGCGATATCGTGTGGCCCCTTGACCAGCTCGATACCGTCCAGGTCCTTGATCTCTTCATAGAGAGGCACCGAGACTTCGATTTCCGTCATGCAGAGAGTGTTTTTTATCCTGACAACCCGCGGCCGGCTTGAATCGATGTTGTCGCAGGTCTTGATGGCAAATTGCAGCGCCTCCCGGTCGGTATTCACATAGACCGGAATCCGGCCGCCGTTCAGACGGTTGGCGGTGACGACATTGGTCCAGGTCGAGACCCAGTCCACGCCATTGAGGCAGCGCCCTGTGGTGATGTCGGCACCCGACAGGCCGCAGCCGTTGTGGTGGGTCTCCTCCGTCAGACCGCGGATGAACACCCGCTGAACGGAGAAAACCTCCGGGAAATCGCCAGAATTGTTGCGACCGACAACGTTCGGGTCATGGCCGTTCCCGCTGATGTTCTTACCGATCTCATCGATGATCAGCACATCGCAGGATTTGAACTTGAAGTTTGCGATTTTTTCCTTGGCGATCTCCAGAAGCCGCGCGTCGGTCTCCAGGATTTTGTCGCGGGGACAGGCCTCGATGGTACAGATCTCATCATAGGCGTTCTGGACCAGCCCGATCGCGAAGGCGACGGGCGCCACCTTCAGGAAGGTCTCCACCGCCTGCGGCACGATCTCCGGGAAGGAGGCGAAGCCCTTCATGTGGAAGACCGATGCCCCTTTGTGCTTGGCAAGCCCGATCGCGATCATCTTGGCGATGCCGCTTTCGTGCCGTCCCCGGAAGTCGGTATGCGGCTTCACCTTGTTGAAGACGATAATACCGTCCGACTCCCAGGCATTCTTGTCGCAGTAGAGGGGCTTGCCATCCGGCAGCGTGCCATACTGGACAACCTCCATCGAGGACAGGATCGGCACGCCGATCGCGTCCTCGGTGACGCCGTATCCCGCCAGCATTTCCGTCTGACCGGCCGCGCTGGCCCCGCCGTGACTGCCCATGGCCGGAACGATGAAGGGCCTGGCGCCCCATTCCTTGACCACGTCGCAGATGGTTTTCACCATCAGGGCCAGATGCGGAATCCCCCGGCTGCCCACGGTGAGACACAGGCGCTTCCCCTTGAAGCCCGCCCGGTCTGGAATGCGGGTCTCCAGTTCGCGGCGGATATGGGCACCCAGATCCTCGATCTTCTGGGGATCGTAGGTTTGCCGGATGGTGACCATCTCGGGAAAGCGGATCCTGTCGAGGCCCTCGACCGGGATCTTGATTTCCGGAAATTCGATGAACATGGCTTCAATTCCTTGCGTTTGCCAGAACAGTGGACAGGCCAACCATATGGACAGGCGGGGCGGGCCGGATCTCTTGAGGGCGGCTCAGAAGACGAACATGTAGAGGCTGACCATCAACACCAGGCACAGGAACGGGATCGCCAGGGTGACGACACCGATCGGGCCATAGGCTTCCTTGTGGGAGAAGCCACACACGGCGAGGACGGTGACGACCAGACCGTTGAAGGGCGGCGTGGTGCCCATGCAGGCCATGGTGGCAACGCGGTGCAACGCGTCCGGATCGACGGCATGGATCGGCATATAGATGTTGGTCAGGATCGGCATGACGATGCTGAGGGCGCCCGATCCCGATCCGCTGATGAAGACCAGCGAGCCGATGGCGGTGGCGGAGGCCAGCAGCGGGTTCAGGCCCGTGGTGGTCAGAGCCGAAATCGCGGCCTGGAAGGCCGGCGCGGTCTGAACCAGATAGCCGAAGCCGACGATCGCCGCGGTGTTGAACAGCGAGGTGGTGCCCTCCATCGTTCCGGCGCCCAGATGCTTGGAAATGCGGGCCCAGTCGATGAAGGGGGAGTAGAGAACCATGGCCGAGACGATGCCGACGAACAGGGCCAGGGCCGATTCCAGCTTGAAAACGTTGAGCGATACCAGCAGAACGACCATCGGCAGAATGGCGACCAGCGGGTGCGGCAGCTTCCGTTCCGCGGCCCGTCCCTGCGGCACGGTCTCGTTCTCGCGCTCGGTGAAGCCCTCGCCCCGGGCGCGGCACCGTTTCACTTCCCACTGCAGATAGGTGAAAATCAGAACCGCCTCGATCGCGCCGACGATCAGGCCGGGCACCAGCCCCGCCATCGCCGTGGTTCCCAGAAATTTCATCGGGATCAGGTTCTGGATCTGCGGCGATCCCGGCAGGATCATCACGAAACTTCCCGCCCCGCCGAAATAGACGGCGGGAATCAGGCGCCGCGGCAGATTGGCTTTGCGGAACAGGCTGATCATCATCGAATAGACGGTGAACAACGCGACGAACACCGAGACGCCGCCAAAGGTCAGGACCGCGCAGGCGACGATCAGCGACGGAATGATGAAGCGCTCACCCAGCTTCTTGATGATGATCGTGGCGATGCTGTCGGCGGCGCCGCTGATGTCCGTCAGCTTTCCGAAAATCGCGCCGAAGACGAAAATGAAGAAGAAGTCACCGAAATACTTGCCGAGCCCCGGACCATAGGTCTTCAGCATCAGATCGACCGGATTGAGACCGGCGGTGACGACAAGCACCAGACCGGAAACAAAGGCTGCGATGAAAATCGGCAGCCCTCGCATACAGGTCACCAGCAATATCGCAAGACTCAATAGCAAAAAGAACACGCTCATTCTTATCCCCCCTGTATCCCCCGGGATGCGGCGCCGGCGCCCTTCGCCATTTCCACCGGCGCCGTCCCGAAGAGACCTTTCCCGATAGTTCCTATCGGATCGTCAGACCGATTTTTTGAGCCCGGTGCCCCGCCCCCCCTCATGACGAGGGGAAGGAGGGGACGCCGGGCCGG
>WASQ01000117.1:31477-74566 GCA_009712185.1 Telmatospirillum sp.
GGTTTGGGGGGGGCGGGGGGGGCGGCGGCTCCGCGGCCCCGCGGCCAGGACGTCGGCAAACGTCTGGATCGCGGTTCTGGCCTGTTCGTAACTCTGCATCTGCTGATCGACCTCGACGTTGATGCAGGGAAGACCCGCCCGGTCGAGATCCTTCTTGACGACCGGATAGTCAAACTCCTCAGGGTCGCAGAACTTGGTCTGAAGATAGATCACCCCCTCGGCACCGCTCGCGCGGGCCATGTCGGCGATCATCCGGCCACGGTTCTTTTCGGGATCAAGCACCAGCGAACAGCCCTTGATCGAGGTGAACTGCCGGGCGAGACCTTCGAAGGGGTCGCCGGCCTCCGGCACATCGACGCGGAACTGGCGGGACTCGTGGGCGACCTCGTCGGCGGCCACGGCGATCTTGTTGTCCGCCAGGATCGAGAGCAGCGCCGGGCTGTCGGCCAGGATGCCGGCCAGGACGACCTTGCTGCCGGTCCAGGGCTTTTCGGGCAGCACCGCCAGATCCTTGACGAGCTGGCGCACCATCCGGGTGTGATCGGCCTTGGGCATGAAATAGCCGCTTTTGATCACGGCGTTGCGCATGCGGGGAGACACCGTCTCGGGATGGCGTCCGGCCAGAACGGTGAATTCGCGCATCACGCGGCGATGCTCGTTATAGACGGCGATCGCCTCCTCGAGGCGGGCGTCGGTGACCTTGACCCCGGAAATCTCCGACAGCCGGTCGGCAATCCCGCGATACACCTTGGTCAGATAGACGGTCCCGGCCTCGATCTGAACATTCTGCGGGTGGGAGACCTGGATGAAGGGCACGCCCGGGACGCCCACCTTCCAGTTCTGTCCAAGACACTTCAGGGTGTCGCACAGGATGGGAACCAGAACGGCGGACAGACCGTTCAGTTCCCCCCGCAGACCCATTTCCAGCGACGACTGAACGATCGAGCAATAGAACGGGGCGAAATACTTCTTCGCCTCGGACAGTTCGCGTTCCGCCCCCCAGATGCCGAAGGGAACCATGCCGGCGGCCTGGACGAGTTCCTCCGGCGTATATTCCGGCAGACAGCCCACGACCTTCCTGCCGCTTTTGAGAAGAGCGGAGAGCTGGCGACCCGGGGCGGTGGCGATGGCCTCGAAGTCTTTCAGTTGCTGCTCGATGGTGGTCATGATGCCGCTCCCTGCTTGTTCGCGGCCATGATCTCCGCGAGCGCCTCGACCCGGGTGTTGTACTGGGCTTCGGAGAAGACCCTCGGATCGGCCTGATCGCCGTCGAAAGTCACGGTCGGAATGTTGAGTTCTGTGCGGATCCGCCGTTCCACTTCCGGCATGATGCCGCTCCAGAGCTTGCAGCTCCGGTTGGTGTGAATGATCGCCCCGTCGATCTTGTTCTGACGGCCGACCTTGATGCGCATTTCCGCGGCATCCTCGACCGACAGACAGTTCGGCACGCTGGCATAGGCCCGGATCATCTCGGCGGAATTACGGTAGAGGACGCCGAAGGCATCGGCGTAGACCGTCGCCACCACATTGATCCCGTGTTCCTTGAGGGGCGTGAAGGTGGCGCGCAGATGCGGCCAGCAGGCGATGCCCTCGAACAGGATGCGGAACTTCTGTTCCCCCTTGTAGGTCGAGGTGCCGTTCTTCACGGCGGCGGCATATTCATCGACAAGCTGTTCGAAGGCTTCCGCCGCTTCCAGCTTGCCCCGTGCGCAGACCGCGACCGCCATGTGATTGAACAGATCGAAGCCGTTCAGCGGGGACGGTTCATATTTGCAGTATTCCGACGCCTTCAGCCATGCCTTGGCGGTCCGCTGCGAAATCCGGCAGACCTCGTCGAAACGCTCCTGCGAGAAGGTCTTTCCGGTGACTTCGGCCAGTTGCCGGATGGCATGGTCGAACTGACTTTTCACGTACTCGGCATGGGCGCTTTCCATGTCGTAGCCGGGTTCCGGACGGAACGGGATGTCCAGCATGATCAGGGGAATGTTGAGGTCGTGGGCGAGATTCTCGTACCACTTGATCATGCAGTTGCAGATATTGTTGCAACAGAGAACGAAGTCCGGCTGGGGCATGTCCAGCTCAGGGCTTTGCTTCACATCGGCAAAGGCGAGACTGATCCGCGCATAGGCGCAGATGTCGCTCGAATAGCCCATGGATTCGGCGTGCTCGCACATGCGGGTCCCGCCGCCCTTGGCGGCAATGGCGGCCGCCTGGTTTTCCGGATAGACCACCTTGACGCCAAGGCATTCGTGAATTTCCTGCGGGAAATTCGACGCGCACCAGCCGACTTTCTCGCCCCTTTTCTTGGCATCCCAGGCATCCTGGTACGCCTGTGCCGCGATATTTCCGAGCCTTACCTTGGCTGGAACCGCTTCATTCGGCTTTTCCTGTGACATTTGGATCATTCCTCATTTCTTCTCGGCAATGACGTGCGTTCCGGCGGGGACGTGCGTTCCGGCGGGGGTGCCGCGGACGCGCTCGAAAGCCAGGATGGCGGCGCCGAACGCGCCGGCGTACTGGGCGAGCGGAGAGGTCGCGATGGAGACCCCAAGCGCCGTTTCGATACAGCCGACGACGCCCGGGTTCCGGGCCACGCCGCCCGTCATGACGACCAGCCCTTCGACACCGACCCGGCGGGTGAGCCCGACCGCGCGGCTGGCGACCGAACGGTGAATCCCGGCGATGATGTCGTTGATGGCGACATGGTTCGCGAGATGGGAAATCACCTCCGATTCGGCGAAAACCGTGCAGGTGGAGCTGATCGCCACCTCCCGTTCGGCCTTCGCTCCCCGGGCCCCCAGCTCCGAGACATCGACCTCCAGCACGCGGGCCATGACATCGAGAAACCGCCCGGTTCCGGCTGCGCATTTGTCGTTCATGACGAAATTCAGAAGCCGCCCGTCGGGGCCGATCCGCATCGCCTTGACATCCTGTCCCCCGATATCGATCAGGGTCCGGACATCAGGAAACAGGGCATGGGCCCCCTTGGCGTGGCAACTGAGCTCGCTGACTTCGAAATCCGCCTCCGCCAGGGAATTCCGGCCATAGCCGGTGGAACAGACCGAAGCCATGTCGGACATTTCCTTCCCGCAGTTGCCGAGAGCGGCGGCCACCGCCCTCGCCGGGCCGGAGGTCCCGGCGCCAACCGGGATCACCGCCATGGCCAGGATCTCGCGCCCGTCCTTCAGGACGACGCATTTCGAGGCCGTGGACCCGATGTCCACACCGCAGGTCAGAACGCCGGTCATGGCTACTTTCTCCAGACGATGAGTTCTTTCGTCTCTTCCAGAGCCTTGATCTCGGCCGCGCTGTACCCCAGTTCGGCAAGAATCTCGGCGCCCTGCTCACCCAGCAGCGGACCGCGCTGATAGGGCGGCAGTCCCGCCTCCGCCATGTCGATCGGCGGACGGACGAGGGCGACCTCGTGGCCGTTGTCGTATTTCATGCGGTAGAAGGTATCGATGGCCCAGGCCTGCTTGTCCGCCAGGACCTCCTCCCAGGTCTGCGCGACACCGAAGGGAATGTCGTCCCGCGTGAAGATCTCGGCCCATTCCTTGACCGTTTTCTTGCCCATGGCATCCCAGACGATGGCATACATCTCGGACGACCGGCCGGCCTTGGCCATGTCGGCCAGTTTGCAGTAGCGCGGATCGTCGATCAGGTCCTCGCGGCCGAGGCTCTTCATGAACTTGTTGTAGTAATCGTCATAGACCGGCATGCAGACCTGGATGAACCGGTCGTCCTTGCTCTTGTAGGCGATGATGAAGGGGCTGGTGGTGGTGGCGCGATCGATCGGGTAGACCTGACCATAGGCGGGATACTGCGCCGCCTGGACCATGATGCCCTGCATATAGATCGCGGTATGCAGAAGATTGGTCGAGACCTTCTCGCCCTCGCCGGTGATCCGGGCGCGGAACAGGGCGGCGATCACGCCGGCGGCCAGCGCCAGGGCGCATTGATGATCGCCCAGTCCCGGGATGACGTTCATCGGAACCGTGCCCTTCTGGTATAGCGTTCCCAGCATGCCGCCCCGGGCGAAGAAGGCCGTGTAGTCGAAGCCGGGAAGGTCGCGGTCGGGCCCCACTTCGCCATAGCCGGTGATGTTGCCGTAAACCATCCGGGGGAAACGCTTTTTCAGGGTCTCGTAATCAAGACCGGCCCGTTCCAGCGCGTCGGGGCGCCAGTTGGTGAGGAAAATGTCGGCCTTTTCCAAAAGCTGAAAAAGAATCTTCTTCCCGGTTTCGGTCTTGGTATTGAGGCCGATGCCCCGCTTGTTGGCGTTCTCCAGGTCGAAGGTGGTGTTTTCGTGGTGATCGAGCGGACGGCCCTCGGTACTGGCGGTGTAGCGCAGATTGTCGCCACGCGGCGATTCGATCTTGACGACGTCGGCCCCCATATCGGCCAGCACACGCCCGCAGGCGGGAACCGCGATGAATGTCGCCAGTTCGACGACCTTCACGCCTTCCAATGGTCTTTTCTGTTCAGACATCCAATATCTCCCTTTTCTCCTGACCGCCCAATGTCCTGGCCGGCCCGTTTGCTGATGGGCTTATTTGTTGATGGAGCCGCCCACCCCTGCGGCCTTCTCTGTTCCGGCGGCCGCGCACAGGCCGGCGATCGTCTGCTCCATTCGATGGCGCAGGGCGCTGACGCGAACTTTTCCGGAAGACAGGACTTCAAAATTGTCGCAAAACTCCACAAATTTAGGAATTTTGCACCAGGATATCTTTCCCTTCAGATATTTCTGAAGTTCATCTTTATCAAGATGATATCCAGGCTTCAGACATATACTTGCTGCTATTTCTTCACCATATACATCTACTGGAACACCATACACTCTTACATCCCGGACAGCATCGATCGACATGATCGCTTTTTCTATTTCTGCCGGACTGATGTTTTCGCCGCCCCGAACAATGATCTCCTTGAGACGGCTTTCGAAATGGAAGCGCCCATCCTCGTCGACGAAGCCGCAATCACCTGAGTGGAACCAGCCCCCGGCGTCGATCACGGCGGCGGTCTGGTCGGGCTGGCCGACATATCCGCGCATGACATGATAGCCCCGGGTGCACAGTTCACCCTTGACGCCCGGAGGACATTCGAGGCCCGTCTCCGGATCGACGACCCGCATCTCCACAAAAGGCAGAGGCCGGCCGACAGTGGAGGCCTTTACCGCCAGGCTGTCATCCGGGTCGGTCTGGGTACATCCCGGGGACGTCTCCGTCTGACCATAGGCCACCACCAGCTCGGACATGCCGAGGCGGTTGACGATTCCCTCCAGGACCTTGGATGGACAGGCGGCGCCGGCAACGATCCCCGTCCGCAGGGACGACAGGTCGGACTGCGGAAAATCAGGATGTTCCAGCAATCTCTGAAACATCGTCGGCACGCCGTGAAGCGCGGTGCAGCGGTATTTCCGAACCGCCTCCAGCACATCCTTGGGCTTGAAAAGCCCAACCAGGACCGCCGTGGTTCCGGCACCGATGCAGGTCAGCAATCCGGCGGAAATCCCGAAACAATGCGAAAATGGAACGGCCAGGCACAAACGGTCCTTCGCGGACAGCTTGAGCCCGATGCCGGTGAAGTAACTGTTGTTGACGAGACTCTTATGACTGAGCATGACTCCTTTCGGATGCTCTGTCGTTCCTGATGTATAAAGTATCGATGCGGTATCAAGTGGATTGATTTCCGTGTATTCGTCAAGTTTTCCAGAGAATTTATTTTCAAATGAAAGAATCGAAGTAAAATTCAGAAATGACCCACAGCAA
This sequence comes from Telmatospirillum sp., assembly GCA_009712185.1. Taxonomy (GTDB): domain Bacteria; phylum Pseudomonadota; class Alphaproteobacteria; order Rhodospirillales; family Magnetospirillaceae; genus Telmatospirillum. Next base: position 37,246 of record WASQ01000117.1, read on the forward strand.
CTTTTCCCGACATGAATAAACAGCGGAAGACGACCACTCTCCCCCTCTTTTTTTCCCGTTTCTGAAATGATCGACTTCAATATTGATGGATGATCGTTATCCCGAAATCCATCCGCAAAGAAAACTGCCTTGGCACCCGAGCTACGAATGATGTAGTCGATTTCGTCTTTCTCATATTGAACATTAAGGCCAGAGGGAATGACACCAATTTTGACCGCAGCAATAAAAATAATAACCCACTCGATGCGGTTTCCCATCCACAACAAAATTCTATCTGATTTTCTGAGTCCAAGGCTTAAAAATGACTTGGCGTATCTGTCAGATATCTGGTCGAGTTCTTTCCATGTCAAACTTGACCCATCACCGCTATCAATAACAGCGATGTTATTGGGGTATTTTTCGACGCAATTTTTAAAATAATGCCCTATTGGCATATGCATTAGCTGCATTGCGCACTGCATTTTACAGACGAATCCCCGTTCGCCGCCCACTATTAGACGACGTCCATAACTTTCGATTTTGACTTTGATTCGGTCAAAGCCCCTTCTTGTTTTGTGATTTAATCAGACGGGGCGATATGTTTGAAATCGATTGTTCTGATAGTACGTATTGCCGTCGCAAATGCGATGATATTGCTTTGACCTATTCCATTTCCGGCTTAGACGGCAGACGCGCGAGGTTGCGGGTTTTGCTGCAATGCGGCATCCCGATCAAGATCACTTCAAATGAAAAAGAGGACTCTGGTATGGAATGGAAGTAAGCCTATCCGGCCGCCAAATTTCCATTCCCGACGATAAGCGATGCCCATCGCCGGCTGGCTGCCCCATCCCCGCTCCCCGCTCCCCGCTCCCCGCTCCCATGCGCAGACAGTGAGCAGCCCGAAGGTTTTCGAAGAAACCCGGCTCAAGGCCCTGATGAGGGCCGCGCTGACCGGCGTCGATCAGCGCGGAGACGATCAGCGCCGCGTCGGAATCGGAAGTTTGGCGAGAACACCGCGATCGGGATCGGTCACTTCCATCCGGATCTGGAACTGGCCGCTGCGGTTGGCAAGATCAGCCAGTGAGAGCGCCAGTTTAGCGGCGACATAGGGAGTGACCGAAAAATTGTAGGCGGGATCGCTGCCATCCGTCTCCGTCTGAAGACGAACCATGATGGCGCCATTGGCGTCAACATAGGCGACGGAGCTGATGACAAGATCGAGATCCTTGTTTTCCAGCCCGAAAATATCGGGAAGGTTGTTCTCGAACAGGGCTTCGGACACTTTTTTGTCAAAGGGGGATTCGTCCATGGACAGTCTTTCATTGGATGGCGGACCGCAATTCGCCATTTTAATGCACCGGCTCTGATCGAGGCTACTGTTCATCGTCAGAAGGCCTCGCCAATCGCCTGAACGCGCGCTGGTTACCCCGGTCAGAGGGTGACGGGCCGCGTTCGGGCATCGAGCCCGCCGGAGCGGGAGCGCAGGAAGGCCCGGCGCCCCTCAGGTCTTCGGCTTCACATGAAGATGCGGCATCTGATCGTGCCCATGGTCATGCTCGTGGTTATGGGTATCGTGGTGGTGGCCGTCCTCGCCGTCCGAGACATGGGAATGACCGTCGGCATCATGATGCGGATGGCTGTGGCGTCCCTGAACAACATCCGCAGCGATCAGGTGCAGATGACCATGGCGAACGCCCGTTTCCGCGATCGTTGCCTCCGCGAATCCCCGGACCGAGGCGGTTTCCCCCTTGACCAGCACCACTTCCAGACAGTTTTCGTGGTCGAGATGAACATGCAGCGTCGACAGCATCAGATCGTGGTGATCGTGCTGCGACTGGGTCAGGCGTCGCGCCAGCTCACGCTGGTGGTGGTTGTACACGTAACTGAGACAGCCCACGCCATATCGGGCATCGTCGGACTCCATCCGGTCCTGCTCCAGCCGCTGGCGCAGCAGGTCGCGAATCGCCTCGGACCGGTTCTCGTACCCTTTACGCCGGATATAGCCGTCGAATTCGGCAAGAAGACCGTCGTCCAGCGACATGGTGATCCGTTCCATCATCCTTCTCCTTGAACCCCGTTCATCGCGGTTTAGCACAACGGCGGACAAGTCGGGAGTCCGGAGCCCCGGAAGACCGGCATCCGCGCTGCCGGCCGGCTCCGGCGGGGAGGGCGGAGCCACTCTGCAAGAGCCGGGACGGGAGGCACTGCCGGTTGACAGACATAGCCGTATTACTTATGACTAATTCCTCATACACCTTAAGGGGTCCGCCGGCGTGCCCGTTCCTCTCCGCGGCCTGTTTGACGCCTCCGTCCGGCGCCGTCTGACAGGCCTTTATGCTCTGTTGGTTATCGCCAATCTCGGGGCCTGGGCCTGGGCCCTGATTGCCTTTCAGGGATATCCGCTGCTGCTGGGGACCGCGTTTCTGGCCTACAGCTTCGGCCTGCGTCACGCCGTCGCCGCCGCCCATATCGCGGCCATCGACAACGTCACCCGGAAATTGATGCAGGAAGGCAAGAGGCCGGTCGCCGTCGGCTTCTTCTTTTCGCTCGGCCATTCCAGCGTGGTGATCGCCCTGTCCGTGGCTATCGCCCTGACCACCGCCGCCCTGCAGGACCGTTTTTCCTCCTTCAAGGATGTCGGCGGCGTGATCGGCACGTCGGTTTCGGCCTTTTTCCTGTTTGCCATCGCAACCGCCAACCTGGTGATCCTGGTCTCCGTCTACCGCAGCTTCCGGATCGCCAGAAACGGCGGCCATGTCGATGACGACGACATCGACATCCTGCTGGCGAACCGGGGATTCCTCAGCCGCCTGCTGCGCCGTCTGTTCCGCCTGATCGGCCAGAGCTGGCACATGTATCCCATGGGCCTGCTATTCGGGCTCGGGTTCGACACCGCCACCGAGGTGGGACTGCTGGGGATTTCGGCGGCACAGTCGTCGAACGGCCTCGCGATCTGGTCGATCCTGGTCTTTCCGGCCCTGTTCACCGCCGGCATGTCGCTGGTCGACACCCTGGACAGCACCCTCATGCTGGGCGCCTACGACTGGGCATTCGTCAAGCCGATCCGCAAGCTTTACTACAATCTCACCATCACCTTCGTCTCTGTGGTCGTCGCCCTGCTGATCGGCGGGGTCGAAGCGCTCGGGCTCATTGCCGACCGCCTGTCGCTCGATGGTCCGTTCTGGGAAGCCGTCGGAAATCTGAACGACAATTTCGGCGTTCTCGGGTTCGTGATCATCGGCATCTTCGTCGCAAGCTGGCTGGTGTCCATTGCCATCTACCGGTGGAAAGGGTACGACGGGATCGACGTGGCGGCGTAACCCGACCGCCACCCGACCCGACCGGCCGAGGACACGCGTTTTTCCGTGATCATTCCCGTCACCAGTCCCGAAGACCCGCGCATCACTCCGTTCCGCGACATCCGCGAGCGGGATCTGGTGGGCCGCCGGGGTCATTTCATTGCCGAGGGGGACGTCGTTCTCCGGGTTCTCGTGGAAAGCCGCCATCGGCCCGAGGCCCTGCTGATCGCCGAGCGGCGCGTCGTATCCCTTGCCCCGCTGCTGTCCACCCTCCCCGACGACATTCCGGTCTATTCGGCGAGCCAGCCGGTTCTGGACGCCATTGCGGGCTTTCCGCTGCACCGGGGTATCCTGGCGCTGGCGGAACGCGCGCCACTCCCCGAAGCGGCCGGTCTCCTGGCCGCCGCAGGCCCCCGCGCCATCGTCATGGTTCTGTGCGCCATCGCCAATCACGACAATATGGGCGGGCTGTTCCGTAACGCGGCGGCCTTCGGCATTGATGCGGTGCTGCTGGACCAGCAATGCTGCGATCCCTTTTACCGCAAGGCCATCCGCGTCTCGGTCGGCGGATGCCTGCGGGTGCCGTTCGCCCGGTTGGCGCCCGGAACGGATATCCTCTCCTTGCTGGCCCAAAACGGATTTTCCGCGATGTCCCTCAGCCCTCGCGGCATCACTCCGCTCAGCCGGTTTCACCGCCCCGACCGCGTGGCCGTGCTTCTCGGCGCGGAGGGGGAAGGTCTTCCGGCGGACCTGATCGCGCGCAGCCATTCCGTCAGCATCCCGATGGCGCCGGGCTTTGATTCCCTCAATGTGGCAACAACGGGCGGCATCGTCCTCCACCATCTGGTGGCCGCCGGTCAAACAGCGGATCCCTGACGACACCTCGGCGCGATGGCCCCTCGGCAACGGATATCTGGCAGCAACCTCTGGAATTCGACCTCTGGCACGGTACCGGGGTAACGACGGGCCTGCCCCCTTATCGGGACAGGATCAGCCGGGCGCCAAACGCCAGAAAAACACAGCCTGAGACGCGGTCGAGCCAGCGTTTGGCGGCGGGAGTCCGTGCCAGCCAGCGACCGACATGACCGGAAAACCATCCCACCATGGCGAACAGAACGGCCGCCTGAAGGGTGAACAGAACACCGAACTGGATGGTCTGCCACCAGACCGCGCCCTTGTCGGGGGCGACGAATTGCGGCAGGAACGCCAGAAAGAACAGGGCGACCTTGGGATTGATCGCATTGGCGAGAAGCCCCCGCCGGAACAGCGCCCAACCGCCGCCCTCCGGTCCGGCGGCGGCCTCGGCGGCACCATGGCTGCGCAGCGCGCGCAGGCCCAGCCAGACGAGGTAAAGCCCGCCCGCCACCTTGAAAAGAGTGAACAGCGTCGGCGATGCGGCGATCATGGCGCTGATTCCGACTGCGGCCAGCAGCGTATGGCTTAGGCACCCCATCGCACAGCCCAGCCCGAAGGCCATTCCAAGACGGCGTCCGCGCGACAATCCCAGTCCCAGGACCATCAGATTGTCCGGTCCCGGCGCCAGTGTGATCAACACCGCCGCCAGAAGGAAACCGGCGGCATGTCCACCGTCAAGCATCGATCCCTCTCCTTTCCGCTGTCGCCCGAGGGATCACCCCAGGGCCACCGTCACCGTATGGATCGCAAGACCGACCAGACCGCCGACCAGGGTCCCGTTGATCCGGATATATTGCAGATCGCGCCCGAACTGCAACTCCAGCTTGGACACCACGGTCCGGCTGTCCCAGCCTTTGACGACGCCGGCCATGAACCGCCCCAGCCGCTGGCGGTTGGGGACCACGACGTGGAACAGGATGCGCGTTGCCCAGCCATTGACCAGTTCGCGCAGATCCGCGTCGCGCTCCAGGCGCCCCGACAGCCCGGCAAGACTTTCGGCCAGCAGGCGTTCGATCCGGTCTCCCCCGGCGAGATCGTCGAGGACCATGCTTTTCACGGCGCTCCACAGGGACAAAAGATAGGCCTGCACTTCGGGATGGGCGATGATCTCCGCCTTGACGACCTCGGCCCGCCCGCGGGTCTCCGGCTCATGCGCCAGACGGTCGATCAGTCCGTCGACCGCCTCCTGGAATTCGAGACGCCAGGGATGATCGGAGGCCTCCATTTCGCGCAGCAGTTCCAGCACGCCATCGACGATACGCCGCGACAGCCGGCTGTCGATCCATTCCGGGATCCACCAACTGGATTTCTGATTGATCGTCTGACGGATGGCGTCCTGATTGTCGTCGATGAAGCGCCGGGCGGCGACAAGGCCGATGTCGAACAGGGCAAGATGCTGACCACCCGCGACCAGGACCTTCAAGATCTTCGCCATCAACGGCGCAGCCGGTATGCCCTTCAGCCGGTCGAGGGCGGCATCGCGCAGCATCTGCCGGACCGGTTCGTCCCTGAGGGCGGACAGGAAAGGCGGCACCACGCCCGCGACCCGGCGGGCCGCTCCGGCGGCATTGTCGCCGTTGCCGAGCCAACGCCCCAGCCTTGCGGCCACATCAAGCGTCCGGAGCCTGGGCGCAAGGACGTCCGGGCTCAGAAAATTGTTGGCGACAAAGTTTCCCAGCGCGTCGCCGATCCGGTCCTTGTTGCGCGGCACGATGGCGGTATGGGGAACGGGAATCCCCAGCGGGTGACGAAACAGCGCCGTCACCGCGAACCAGTCGGCCAGCCCGCCGACCAGCGCCGCCTCCGCGAAGGCGGCGGCATAGGGCATCAGCGGATGCGCATCGGTAAAGCGTCGTGCCACCAGAAGCAGCGCCAGCATCACCAGGAGCAGGGTCCCGGCGAACAGACGCATGCGCCGGAATTCCCGGCTCTTGCGGAAATCGGCCGGACCGGTCTGCAACTCCGCCGCCCCTTGACCGCCGTCTCGCGCGAACCCCATCTAAGTAACAGCCTCCGATCCTTCGCCAATGGAAAAAGCACGCATGCCTGACGGGCGCAACGGTCTTTCCATCCGCAGCATCCGGACCATCGCCGACGTCGCCGCGTCCGCCTGGGACGCCTGCGCCGGCACCGACAATCCATTTTGCACGCACGCCTTCCTCAGTGCCATGGAGGACTCAGGATCGGCGTCGCCCGACAGCGGCTGGACCCCCTGTCACCTCCTGGTCGAGGAGGCCGGCGGACAGCTTGTCGCCTGCGCTCCGCTCTACGTCAAAACCCATTCCTATGGCGAATATGTGTTCGACTGGGGCTGGGCCGATGCATGGCAGCGGGCCGGCGGACAGTATTATCCCAAGCTGCAATGCGCGATCCCCTTCACCCCCGTCACCGGCCCCCGGCTGATGGTGCATCCCCTGCACAGCGGCGAGGGACTGGAAACCCTTCTGGCCGACGCCATCGTGGCCCTGACCGGACGGGCCGGGCTGTCCTCGGCGCATGTCACCTTCCCCACCGCATCCGAGGCGAACAACCTGGCCGCATCCGGATGGCTTTTGCGCTCCGGACACCAATATCACTGGACCAACCAGGGGTTCCGTGATTTCGACGATTTTCTCGCCGCCCTGTCTTCCCGGAAGCGCAAGACCATCCGCAAGGAGCGCGAACGTGCCAACAGCCAGGGGGTCACCATCCATACGCTGACCGGCGATGCCCTGACCGACGGACATTGGGACGCCTTCCACCGTCTCTATCTCGGCACCGTGGACCGGAAATGGGCGAACGCCTATCTGACGCTCGACTTTTTCCGGCGCCTGGGCCGGACCATGGCCGACCGGGTGGTGCTGTTCCTGGCGGACCGGGACGGACGCTGGGTGGCCGGGGCTCTCAATCTCCTCGGCCGGGACACGCTCTATGGCCGGAACTGGGGGGCGGACGGGGACTATCGCTTTCTTCATTTCGAAATGTGCTTTTACCGCGCCATCGACTATGCGATCGCCCGGGGACTTTCCCGTGTGGAGGCCGGGGCGCAGGGCGAACACAAGATCAGCCGGGGCTATCTGCCGACGGAAACCTGGAGCGCCCACTGGATTGCCGATCCCTCCTTCCGCCGGGCGGTCGCGGGTTTTCTGGAGGAGGAGCGGGAGCGTGTCCGCGCCGAGATGGAGGAACTGGCGGAATTCGCGCCCTTCCGCCAGGACGACGATCCGCGCGAGTGACCTGTTGGCCGGCCCGCGGGACCCCGCGGTGGGTCCGTGCTCCTTGGAAATAGCATCAACCGAAAATTCCAGCTTGACGATCAGCGGTCAGAGGCCTATTTGGGGTTTGCGACATCGGCGGACACCGTCCGCAGCCAGCCGCATGAATAATGAAATTGAGACAGAGATGAATCCGCGACCTAGCAATAGTTCCGCGGAGCCTCCCAGTAGCCGACTGACGTCGACGAACGGGGCTTCCGGCCTTTTTGCCCGGGATCGTTTCGGACCTGTCCCGACGGGGCTTTTCCTTTCACGGTAGCCCCCGCAAGGACTGCCGCGACGCCTCCTGGGTCTGACATTTCGACCCTTGATCCGAAAGGAGGCGACGATGGCTGCCTTTGCCTGCGCCCTGCCCGCCTGCCCGGGCCTGACCACTGCCCTTCCGCCCATGGCCGTCCATGCGGAAACCCTTGTCCGCCGCTGGGTCCTTGACCCGGAAACCCGGACGCTCGCCTGCGTCTGGACGCCGGAGGACACGGGAGAGCCCGCCAAACCCAATCGCCATCTGACCGTCGTTCGCAACTGACCGGCTCGCGGGTGTTCTGTCCCTTGGGGGACCCGCCCGCGATCCCGCCCGACCGGACGGTCCCCTGACTTGCGGCAACACCCGCCGGACCGGCGTTGCTGCCGGAAGTCAGTGACGGCACCTGTTCGCGTCCGGCTCCGGCAGACGAACGCCGTTTTCGGCCAATCATCGAACAGGAAAGTTTTCCTAAATGAACCAGATCGAATTCGAACCTGCGAGCCACGGCGCCGTGCTCGACGAAGCCCATATGGGCCATATCAAAGGAGCGTTCGGCACCATCCTGCATGGCGATACCGGTCCGCGGGTCGGCATCGCCAGCCGCTTCAAGACCCTGATGGCGATCGTCGGCCCGGGGCTGATCGTCATGGTCGGCGACAATGACGCCGGCGCCTTCGGAACCTATACCCAGGCCGGCCAGAACTACGGCACCACTCTGTTGTGGACGCTGCTGTTGCTGGTGCCGGTGCTTTACGTCAACCAGGAAATGGTGTTGCGGCTGGGGGCGGTGGCCCGCGTCGGCCATGCGCGGCTGATCCTGGAGCGGTTCGGCAGGTTCTGGGGGGCTTTTTCGGTCATCGATCTGTTTCTGCTGAACGGCCTCACCATCGTCACGGAGTTCATCGGCATCAGTCTCGCCCTCGACTATCTCGGGGTATCGCGGGAATTGGGCGTGATCGCGTCGGCCGTTCTGGTCATGGCGGCGGCGGGAACCGGTGATTTCCGCCGGTTCGAGCGGTTCGCCATCGTTCTGTGCTTCGGCAGCCTTTTGCTGGTTCCAGTGGTCCTGATCATCCATCCGCCCGTGGGGCAGATCGCGCACGACTTCGTGGTTCCGTCGCTTCCACAGGACGGCAAGCTGTCGGACGTCATGCTGTTGATCATCGCCATCGTCGGTACCACCATCGCCCCCTGGCAGCTTTTTTTCCAGCAGAGCTATGTGATCGACAAGCGCATCACGCCCCGCTTCATCCGCTATGAGCGCGCCGATCTTTGGATCGGCATCGTCCTGGTGATCATTGGCGCCGTCGCCATGATGTCCTTCACCGCTGCCGCTTTTTCCGACCAGACCGAATTCGGCGCGTTCACCGATGCGGGCGGTGTCGCGGCCGGTCTTGAGAAATATTCGGGCAAGACGGCCGGCGTCCTGTTCGCGCTGGCCCTGATCGACGCCAGCATCATCGGCGCCGCCGCCGTGTCGCTGTCAACCGCCTATGCCATCGGCGATGTGCTGTCGCTGAAGCATTCCCTGCACCGGAAGCCGTCCGAGGCAAAGGGCTTTTACGCCGTCTATGCGGGTCTGATCGCCCTGGCGGCCGCCCTGGTCCTGACCCCGGGCACGCCGCTCGGCCTGCTGACCAACGCGGTGCAGACCCTGGCCGGTGTCCTGCTGCCCAGCGCCACCGTGTTCCTGCTGCTGCTCTGCAACGACAAGGCTGTCCTGGGGCCCTGGGTGAACAGCCGCAGGCTGAACCTGTTCACCGGCGCCGTGATCGCCGTCCTGGTGATCCTCTCGGTCATCCTCACCACGTCGGTTCTCTGGCCGGAGATGGGAGAGGCGACGATCCTGGCGATCCTGGTCGGCGGCGCGACGATCGCGGCCATCTCCGCCATGATCCTTCGCGCCATCGACCGCCGCCGCGCGGACGTCCCCGACAGCATCGATGCGGCGACGAGGGACGATTGGCAGATGCCCCGCCTCGACCTTCTGCCGCCAGCCCGCCTGACGGTGCAGAGCCGGGTCTGGATGATCGTGCTGCGCGGATATCTGGTCATTGCCGCCGGGCTGCTGCTGATCCGGATCGTCCAACTGGCGGTCAACGGAAACGCCTGATCGGTCCCGGAGACAACCGAACAAGGAGGAACAGGGCATGACGATCACACCGGAAGCCATTGCCTTCGGCGAAGCGGTGGCCGCTCTTTGGAACGCGCACCGCCAGCATCTGGAGAACCTGACGCAGCGGGCCGTCGACGATCTCCCGCGCAGCCGGCGAACGTTGTACAACGCCCTCAAGACCTACCGGCGGACGGAAACGGATCTGTTCCGGACAACCGTCGATGCCGGCAGGACCGGGACGGAACCGGCCATATCGGCCGCTGTGCCCCGACCTCCGATCGGAGGGGTGACGGAATTGGCGGGCCGATGACGGTCGGTCGCCCCTGTGAGGTCCAGTCCTGCGCCTTGCCCTACCGGGTACAGGACGGAGACAAGGTCGAGGTTCTGCTCATCACCACGCGCCGGACCGGCCGCTGGAGCCTGCCGAAAGGCAAAATTTCGCGAGGTCTTTCCTTCGCGGCCTCGGCCGCCAAGGAGGCCTATGAGGAAGCCGGCGTCCTGGGCGAGATCGGCTCCATGTCCTTCGCCTCCTTCCGCAAGACGAAGCGGATGGAGGACGGACGCAAACATGTGATCGAGGTCTGGGTCTATCCCCTGAAGGTCACCCGCTGCCTGCCGCACTGGCCCGAACAGGGCCAGCGCGACCTGCGCTGGTGTTCCCGCGACGAGGCCCTGGTCCTGCTTCAGGATGGCCGTTTCGGAGACGCGGTCCGCCTGCTCCGCTGCTGACCGGGAAACGCCGCACCGGGAAGATCCGGCCGGCGCTCTTTCCGCTCACGATCCGGGGCCGCTCACAACCAGGGACCGCCCACGATCAGGCGTTGGCGCCGTTTCCCAACCAGAAGCGATACAGGGCGTCGGCATCGCCCGAAAACAGATTGCGGTCGCATCGGTCCACGCCGTTCACCGCGCGCGACAGCGGCCCGAAGGGACCGCCGCCGCCGGCACTATCGTCCCCGGCATATTGCCAGAGGCGCCATCCCTTGTCGGCCCAGGCCATCGGAAGCTCAGGCTGCATGCGGTAATCGGCCAGCCACAGGTCGCAAGCCGCCAGCAGCGAGCCCGGCAGGATGGCGGCGCCGAGGCTGGCCCGGGTGCGTCCATAAACCCCGCCATTGGCCCAGGTCGGGTGGGTGTAGATCATGGGCAGCCGGCCGGTCTCCTGGTAAACTGTGCTGACGAAATCCTCGGCCTGGCCGAGGTCCATGGTGTTGCGGGGATTGCGCTCGTTGGGCTCCAGATCCAGTGCCATCAGCGTTCCCGGTCCGGGACGGGCGGCAGCCAGGAAATTCGCGGCCTGCTGCGCGCCGGGATATTGATGTGTGCCGAAATGATAGGCGCCCCACAGCATCCCGGCCGCTTCGGCCTGCTGGCGGCGACTGGCATAGGTCGGATCCTGCCAGTCCCCCCCCTCGGTGGCCTTGTGCAGAACCGCCATGATCTGGCTGGCGCTTCGCATCAGCCCGAAGTCCCACGCCTGGCAGGTATGGCTGAGGTCGATGACGGCATCGAGGCCGACCGTTGACGGAGTCAGGACCGGCTGGGGGGGGGCGGGAAGGCGGGTCCGGGCCTGCCGCTGTCCGGAGGAGCAGGCGGCCAGGAGGGACGTGGTCGCGGCCGCGAGGCCGGCCACCATTGTTCTGCGGGAAATCATCTCACTCTAATATTTCAGGCTAATATTTCAGACCAGGATGCCAAAGACGGGGCGGAACGATGGGAGCGGATCTGACTGCTTCAGGAGGTTCCCATCGGTCTCGTGTCCCGTCCCAGGGACATTCCCGCGAAATCCTTTTTGTCGCAGTTCAGGATGTGATCGATCAGCCATCGGACCAGATAGTCGCTGGTGGCGTCCGACAGCTCCACACGGCGGGAGCGGACGTCGAAAATCAGCCGGTCGAGTTCCGACAGCAATTGCCGGTGCTGTGCCACGTGAGCGTGGGCGCGCTCCGGGTCGACATAGGCAAGATGGGCCTCCTCCTCGTGAAAATGATGCCAGGTGATCCGGCGCAGACGCTCCAGGAGGGCATCGGCGTCGGCGAGATCACAGGGCCTTGGAAGCATGCCGATTTCATTGATGGTATCGATCAGCGCGCGGTGATGCTGGTCGACCCATTCGACGCCCAGCGACAGATCGCGGGTCCAGCCGATCAGCGGTTCCTTCGGGGCCGGCGGCTGCGCGCCCAACAGCGCGAAATAGCCGCCGTCCTCGGTTCGTTCGTGGTGCAGCAGCATATGCTTGATCGAATCGACCATCTCAAACCAGCGAAGCGCCCCGCTGCCGTTGGTGAAGTCCTCCAGAACCGCGTCGATCCTGGCGATCATCGCCTCATGCTGCCGGGCGTGGCGCAACAGGATACTGTCGTCAAGCGCCCCCAGAATGGCGATCTCCTCCTCGAAATGACGGATCGCGGCGGCCGTGAGGCCCGGCAGCCGTTCGGCCAGGACCGAGGTCTCGGCGCCCAGCCGCCACAGTTCCGCGATCTCCCCGACAAGGCGGGCCAGTTCCCGATGTCCGCCATCGATGACGGGATTGCCACTGCTCGGTATTTCCGTTTCCGACATCGATCCGCCATCCGATGCACAGGCCGTCGCACGACGGGTGCGACCGGACAACAATTGGGAAGGTCCTCGAAAGCCGAGGTACACGCCGCCTTCGCGATATGTCAATTGAAAACCTTTTCTCCGCTGCGGGTGGACAGGTTTTCATCCCGGCCGTCGCCGTCGGGCCAGGCGCTCACATGTGTCGCGGCTCCCCGAACGGGACCAGACAGGCGGTCTCCGATCCGCAGGGATCGTTGCAGTGCGAGCACTCCGGACCGCAGGACGTCTCGCTGACCGGGCGGTGTTCCAGTTCGGCCAGCCGCGCCTCCAGATGGGCGATCCGCTCTGACATGCAATGGAGGGCCTTGCCCACCGGATCGGGCATTAGATGGTGATCGAGGTCGATGCCGTGGCGGATACGCCGCGCCTCCAGCGGCAACACGATGCGCCCCGGGATGCCCACCACCGTCATCCCCGCCGGCACGTCGGATATCACGACCGAATTGGCGCCGACATTGGCCTCCTCTCCGATGCGCACCGGCCCCAGGATCTTGGCCCCCGCCCCGACCAGGGTTCCGCTTTCCAGCGTCGGATGCCGCTTTCCCTTCGACAGCGACGTCCCGCCCAGCGTGACGCCATGGTAGAGCGTGACATCGTCGCCGATCTCGGCCGTCTCGCCGATCACCACGCCGGCGCCATGGTCGATGAAGAAGCGCCGTCCGATCACGGCGCCGGGATGGATGTCGATATTGGTCATCATGCGGCCGATGAAACTGACGAACCGCGCCCAGAACTTGGCGTTGCGCAGCCAGAGCGCATGGCTGAAACGATGGATCAGGACGGCATGCAGGCCGGGATAGGTACAGAACACCTCGATCCGCGTCCGGGCCGCCGGATCGCGGGCCAGCACGCAATCGATATCCTCAAGAAGAAGCGCCCAACGGCCGATACGCCGTCCGTCCTGCCCTGTCACGATTGCTGGTTCTCCTCAAGCGGGAGCCGGTCTTGAACGCCGGATCCCGGGAAATGCGGGACCATAACAGTCAGCGCGCATTTTTGCGACGGTCTTGCAACGTTGACGACACCGCCGGGGCGGGGCTTTTTCACCGCCCCGGCGGTCAGCGACTCACCGCCGCCCGTCCCCCCGCCCGACCGCGGCGCACCGGATCATTCACCGGCCCCCGGCGCCGGATGCTCCGGCCGGTGATGGTGATGCCGGTGCGGACGATTGCGGTTCAACCAGGCCACCAGCCTCCGCACGACGATATAAAAGGCGGGTGTGAAGATCAGACCGAAGCCGGTCACGCCCAGCATCCCGAAAAACACGGCGGATCCCAGGGACTGGCGCATTTCGGACCCCGCCCCCGTCGCCCAGACCAGAGGCAGAACACCCAGAATGAAGGCGAAGGAGGTCATCAGAATCGGCCGCAGGCGGGTCCGCGCCGCATGGACGGCGGCATCGGTGCGGTTCATGCCGTCGGCTTCGGCCTGACGGGCGAATTCGACGATCAGGATGGCGTTTTTCGCCGCCAGACCGATCAGCACGACGAAACCGATCTGCGCCAGGATATTGATGGGAATCCCCCGGATCTGAAGCCCGCTCACCGCGGCCAGCAGGCACATGGGCACGATCAGGATCACCGACAACGGCAGCGACCAGCTTTCATATTGGGCCGACAGGACCAGGAAGACGAACAGCACCGAGGCGGCGAATACCAGGATGCCGCTGTTGCCGGCCAGCAACTCCTGCAACGCCAGCTCGGTCCATTCGAATCCGAAACCGTCGGGCAGCCGTTCGGCGGCCAGCGCCGCCATGGCCTCCAGCGCGTAACCGCTCGAATATCCCGGCAATGTCGCGCCCTGGACCTCCGCCGAGGGATAGAGATCGTAACGGGGAACCCGGTAGGCGTTGGTGATGAAACTGAAGGAGGCAACGGAACTGATCGGGACCATCCGGCCCTTGTCGTTGCGGGTCTTGAGGTTGCCGATTGCCGACAGATCGGTCCGGTAATCGCCGTCCGCCTGCGCCGTCACCCGGTAGGTCCGTCCCAGATAGTTGAAATCGTTGACATAAGTCGACCCCAGATAGACTTCCATCGCCTCCGAGATCCGGTCGGTCGAAACCCCCAGCATTTCCGCCCGCACCCGGTCGACATTGGCGAAGACGCTGGGCGTGCGGTTGTTGAAGGTGGTGAAGACGCGCACCAGGCCGGGGATCTGGTTGGCGGCGCCGGCGATGTCATTGGCGGCGGCCTCCAGGGCCGGCAGCCCCCGTCCCCGCCTGTCCTCGATCATCATTTTCCAGCCGCCCGCGGTGCCGATGCCCCGGACCGGCGGCGGCGCGATCGGAATGATCAGCGCGTCCTGGATTGCCGACAGGCGGGCACTGAGTTCGCCCAGCACCTTCGCCGCGGATAATCCCCTGACCGCCCGTTCCTCGAAGGGATCGAGGATGACGAAGGCGGTGGCGGAGTTGGAGGCGTTGGTGAATGTGGCGCCGTCGAGACCGGCGAAAGGCACGACATGCGCGATGCCCGGCGTCTCCAGCATGGTCGATACGGTCCGCTTCAGGACGTCGTCAGTCCGCGCCAGCGAGGCCCCCGGCGGCAACTGGATAATGGTGATGAGATATCCCTGATCCTGATCGGGAATGAATCCCTTCGGCGTCTTGTAGAAATCGAAGCCGGTCAGGGCGATCAGGCCACCATAGCCCGCCAGAAGCAGCATCGATATCCGGGCCAGACGGCGGGTCAGGCCGCCATAGCCGCCGGACAGGCGGTCGAACACCCGGTTGAACACCTTGAAGAAGGACAGGAACGGCCGCGCCAGCGGCGACGCCCGATGCAGATCATGTTCCTGGTGCGGCTTGAACAAAAGGGCGCACAGGGCGGGCGACAAGGTCAGGGAGACGATCAGCGAGATCAGGGTCGAAGCCGCGATAGTCACCGCGAACTGGCGGAAAAACTGACCGGAAATCCCGGGGATGAAGGCCGAGGGAATGAACACCGCCGACAGCACCAGGGCGATGGCAATCAATGCTCCGCCCACCTCGTCCATGGTGACATGGGCGGCGTTGCGCGGCGTCAGACCTTCCCGCAGGTTCCGCTCGACGTTCTCCACCACCACGATGGCATCGTCAACCACGATGCCGACCGCCAGAACCAGCCCGAACAGCGACAGGGTGTTCAGCGAATAGCCCATGGCGGCCAGGACCGCGAAGGTGCCGACCAGCGAAACCGGGATCGCGATGATCGGAACCAACGACGCCCGCCACGTCTGAAGAAAGGCGATGACGACCACGACGACCAGCAGGATCGCCTCGAAAATGGTGACATAGACCTCATGCACGGACTGGGCGATGAACTCCGTCGGATTATAGACAACCGTGTATTTCACCCCGGCCGGAAAGGACTTCGACAGCTCCTCCATGGTCTTGAGAAGGCGGTCGGCGGTATCGAGCGCATTGGACCCGGGCAACTGGAAAATGCCGATCGGCACCGCCTGAGTCTTGTCGAGATATCCGTTGACATTGTAGTCCTGGGCGCCAAGCTCAACCCGCGCAATATCACGCACACGGGTGATCCGCCCCTCCGGATCGCTTTTGACGATCACATTGGCGAATTCATTGGGATCGGCAAGCCGCCCCTGGGTCTGAACATTGAACTGGTAAGCGCCCGGATGATGGACCGGCGGCTGCCCCAGGACGCCGGCCGCGACCTGGACATTCTGCGCGCGGAGGGCATCCACGACCTCGCCGGCCGTCAGATTGCGGATCGCCACCTTCTCGGGATCGAGCCAGATGCGCATGGCATAGTCGCGGGCGCCAAACACGGTGACGCTGCCGACACCGTCGACCCGGGCAAGAACGTCTTTCACCTGGAGAGTGGCGTAATTCGAGAGATAGAGCTGATCGCGGGACCCGTCCGGCGACAAGAGATGGATCACCATCAGGAAGTCGGGAGAGTTCTTGACCACATTGACGCCAAGACGCTGCACCTCGCTCGGAAGCTGCGGCGTCGCCAGGGCCACCCGGTTCTGCACCAGGACCTGGGCGATGTTGAGATTGGTGCCGGGCCGGAATGTCACCACCAGACGCAGGTTGCCGTCGCCGGTGGATTGGCTCGACATGTAGAGCATATTCTCCACACCGTTGATCTGCTGCTCCAGCGGCGTCGCCACAGTGTCGGCGACGACCTGACCGGACGCCCCGGGATAACTGGCGGTGATGACAATGGTCGGGGGCGCGATCTCGGGATATTGCGACAATGGCAAGGTGAAATAGCTGATCGCCCCGATCAGGGTGATGAACACCGAGACGACGGTGGCGAAAATCGGCCGGTCGATGAAGAAATGGGACAGTCTCACGCTGGCTCTCCCCGGATCACTTGGCCGCCGGGGCCGGGCTGGCGGCGGCGTCCTGGGCGGTCACCCTGGCGCCCGGACGGGCCCGCATCAGACCGTTGACGATCACGCGATCGTCGGGCGCGAGGCCGCTGCGCACGACCTGGAAGCCCCCCTGTACCGGTCCGACGACGATTCCCTTGGGCACCACGGTGCCATCCCCGGCGACGGTCAGGACCATCTTTCGGGACTGATCGGTCATCACCGCCTGCTCCGGCACCATCAGGGCGTCATAAGGCGCCGTTCTCGGCAGACGGATGCTGGCGAACTGGCCGGGAATCAACGAAAAATCACGATTGGGGAGGATGGCGCGCACACGGATGGTTCCCGCGCTGCGATCGATCTGGTTGTCGACGAAATCGATCCGGCCGGAAAGAGGCCAGTCCTTGTCGTCGGGCAACCGCAGATCCACCGGAAGCTTGCCGTCGCGCAGCGCCCCGATCCGGCCGGCCGCCGCCGCGCGCTGAAGCGTCAGATAGTCGGCCTCGCTCATGTCGACGTTGAAATGGATCGGATCAAGCGAGGCGATCGAGGTCAGAAGCGTGGCCGACGACCCTCCACCGGCGACCAGATTGCCGATGCTGACCTGATGGGCGCTGATGCGGCCGGTAACGGGGGCGGTGACATGGGTGTATTGCAGATTGAGTTCGGCGTCGCGAACCTGGGCCTGGGCGACATCCAGGGCGGCCTCGGCCGCCCTGGTCTGCTGGACCCGCGTATCGTAATCGCTGGCGGCCAGGAAATCCTTCTGGCGCAGCTCGCCGCCACGGGCAAGCTGGCGCTTTGCCAGTTCCAGCGAGGCCGTCGCCTGGGCGACGCTGGCGCGCGCCGAGGCCAAAGCGATCTCATAGGGACGGGGATCGATGACGAACAGAAGATCGCCCTTGGTGACGATCTGCCCGTCGGTGAAATGGATTTCCGTCAGATAGCCGCCGACACGGGCCCGGACCTCGACATACTCCACGGATGCGAACTGTCCCGTAAGCTCCATCCACTCGACAATCTGGCGCTTCTCCGGGGCACTGACCGTCACCACGGGCGCCTGCTGCGCCATCGCGGCCGACAGGGGACAAAAAGAGGCCGAACCAAAAGACAGACCGGACAGCACCACCATCAGCGCCGACCGTCGTGTCCGGCGCCATACCGCGTTCACTCGCATCGCCCCTACCCCATCCCGTCGAATTGGACTGAACTGTATAGTTAAGTTAATTATCGATCGCCTGCAAAGGCGACGTGTGGAAAAATTTCAACGCCATGGGGTGGTTCGAGGGACGCCGGATCATTGCACCCCGATCATGGCCGACAGGCGGCCGACGAAGAATGACTTCCGCACCGGCGGGATCGCCGCCAGTATTTCGTCCTGGACCTCCGTTTCGGGACTGGGGCGCAATGCCGCGGGATTGGGCATCCCCCCCAGGGGAAAGGCATCCCAGCCGTCGTCCTCCCGTTCCAGCCGGTTCAGACCTCCGCAGACCCGGCAATAGATCCTGTCTCCGTTGACCGCGCTGCGGGGCACCGCCATCTTTGCCCCGCAACCGGGACAACCCGCCAGTCTCTGGTCGTGATCGGAATGTCCGACGATATGGGGGAGCACGTCGCCCGCCTGATAGAGCTCCACGAAACTGTCGACAAATGCCCCGTCGAACTGCCGCCCGCGTTCGGCCATCAGAATGGCGATGGCCTTCTCCAGCGGCATGGCCTGCCGGTAGCTCCGGGTACTGGTCATGGCGTCGAAGGCGTCGGCGATGGCGACGATCCGGGAAATGACCGGGCTGTCTTCTCCAGTCAGTCCATCCGGATATCCCCGCCCGTCGACCCTTTCATGGTGGAAGCGCACGGCATCGATCGCCAGATCCGCCAGAGGATGATCGGCCAGGAGATCCGCGCCGACCAAGGGGTGGGTTTTGATCAGCGCGAATTCCTCCTCCGTCAGGCGGCCGGGCTTGCGTAAGATCGACTCCGGGATACCGACCTTGCCCAGGTCGTGCAGAAATCCGCCCAGTTGGGCCAGGAAGACCTGTTCGGGATCGAGGCCCGCCTTCGCCGCGAGACATTTCGAAAACTGCCCGACGCGCCAGGAATGCCCGCCGGTATAGGGATCGCGCAACTCCACGACGGACGCGAGCCCCAGAAGGGATTTCAGCAGGGTACGGTCGATCGCGCGGCGCATCGGCAGCCTCCCCAGGAAACATGACTTTCGACATGTGGGGAGGTCTCCGGTGTTTGTCACCGGCCGATGGCCGGAAAACGTCGTCCGGCGACCGGCCGGAAGCGCCGACAATGGATCCGATCCGCTTGAAAAACCGGGAAAAGGCGCCCTATTGTAACGCCCCGCTCCGACAGCGGCAGCTTTGTTGTCCCTGCCCTCATCAGCTTGCCCCTCATCATCTTGCAGAGTCACAGGTCTTGCGCACGCCATTCCCCTTACCCAGCCGGTCCGCACGGGCTCCCCGCACGCGCCTGCCTGGCGCCGGGGCGCTGACGTGACCTGGCCTGTCGCCCCCGATACCTTTGCCGCCTACCTCGTCATGATGGCGGCCCTGGCGGCCACTCCCGGGCCTGCGATCCTGTTCGCCGTCTCCGCCGGCATAAGCCGGGGACGCCAGGGCGCGCTGTTTGCCACGGCGGGCATGATCTCGGCTGCCATCGTCTGGTTCATCGCCTCGGCCTTCGGCCTGATGGTGATTGCCGCGGCGGTTCCCTGGATCTTCAGGGCGGCCGGCTGGATCGGCGTCGCCTACATCGCCTGGCTCGGCCTGTCGGCGATCTTGGGCGCCTGCCGTCCTGAGGCCCCCGCCCCGCGCTCCATGCGCGAACCGGGACGCTCCGTGTTCGTTGACGGTTTCATCGTCCAGGCGACCAACCCCAAGGCGTTGCTGTTTTTCACCGCCATTCTGCCGCCCTTCGTCGACATGACGAGGCCCATCGGGTCACAGTTGGCGGCCTTTGCCGTCGGCATGATGTCGATCGACAGCTTTTTCATGATCTCCTACGGCATGCTGGGTGCCGCCTTCGCCTACAAGATGCGCGAAGCCCGGTTCCGCCGGATCTTCGGTCTCCTGGTCGGGGCAACCCTGATGCTGGTGGCGGGACTGATGCTGCGACGGCTGTAATATGACCTGATACCAGCCTTTGCTGATCGGAACCGATCAGCAAAGGCCTCAGGCGTCGGGCGGATTTCTCCGAAACCCTTGGCTTCGCTCGCATTAGCCCGCGGGCACTCAATGGGCCAGCCAACCGGCGATCAGTCAACCTCATCGCCGGTTGGTCTAAACCTCTCTGACGCGGACATAGTCGAGAGGCAGTTCGGTCGAGGATTTGATTTCTTCCATGGAAAACATGGACGACACGTCATTGATCGCGATCTTCGAGATCAGGCGCATATAGAACTGATCATAGGCTTTCATGTCCGGCACCACGACGCGGATCAGATAATCGATTTCACCGCTCAGACGGTGAAAATCAAGCACTTCCGGCATATCAGCGACCAGCCGGTGAAACGCCTCGAACCAGTCCAGCGAATGCTGGTTGGTGCGGATGGCGATGAAAGCGGTCAGACCGCAGTTCAACTTCTCGCGGTCGAGAATCGCCACCCGGCGCTTGATATAGCCCTCCTCCTCCAGTCTTTGCAGCCGGCGCCAACAGGGTGAATGCGACAGATGAACCGCCTCGGCGATTTCCACCATCGAGCGGGACGCGTCGGTCTGGAGCAAGGACAGGATTTTTTTGTCGAGAGCATCGAGCATCGTGTCACTCCCCTGCCGGGCGGCCAACCCGGACACCTGCTTCCGCCGGTCGCACCACCGCCTCTATGACTTAAGGCTGATCATGGCGGGGCACGGTCGCTGGAATGGTTGCCCCCGGCCTGCCGGCCACATCCGGCATGATTTTCTAACATCTTGCCATTCCTGTAGAAATTTTGTCCCTATTTTTCGGAACGAGCCGGAAAAAAAAGAAACCTATTTCGCGCAAAATCCCGCCTAATAGATCTAAAGATATAGATCTGGGAGGCTGTTCATGGGATATGGGGATGGTACCGTCACACCCCTCTCGCGAGGATCCGCCGGCGACGTGTCGGCCCCTTCCGTGCTTCAGCAAATCCAGCCCACTGCCCAACAGATCGCCGAAGCCATCGCCAGTGTTCTCGATATCGAGGTGACGATCGTCGACGACACTCTGGTGCGTATTGCCGGAACCGGCGACCACCGGAACACCATCGGTCAGCCGATCACCGGACAATCCCTCTATCGCAGCGCAATCAGCAACTGTAAGGAGTTCGTTGTCACCGACGTCAGCACCGACCAGAAATGTTCCACCTGTAGCAGCCACCGCTTCTGCAAGGAGCTGGCGACCCTCTGCTGCCCGATCGTCGCCAGTTCCGGCGTCATCGGTGTCATCGGCCTGATGGCGTTTTCTCCCGAACGCCAGCGCGACATCCTCGGCAAGATCGACGACCTTTTGCCCTTCATCCGCCGCATGGCCGACCTGATCGCCGCCAAGGCGGCCGAAAACGACCGCATCAACCAGCTTCTGATGCTGAAAAACCAGCTCGAAACCGTGCTCAATTTCATTGCCGAGGGCATCATCGCCATTGATGCGGCGGCCAGGATCACCAGCATCAATGACGCCGCCAGGAAGATGCTCCGGGTTCGTGAAAGCGACGTGATCGGCATCCCGATCGCGGACGTTTTTCCCGGCACGCCCATCCCGGACGTCCTTCCGGGCAAGGTCGGCTTCGCCAATCGCGAGGTCAATGTCTGGCAGAACGGCCGCCATCTGCATTATTTCATCACGGCCAGGCCCATGATCTCCGAAGGCAGGATCACGGGCGTGGTGGCCAGCTTCCGTCCGGTCGAATGGTCGGCGCCCGCCGTCATGGAAACCGCCGCCGGCGCCACCTTCGACACGATGATCGGCGGCAGCCCGACCATGGCCGCGATCAAACGGGAGGCGCGCAAAGCCGCCGAAACCGCCTCCACGGTTCTGATCATCGGCGAAAGCGGCACCGGCAAGGACATCCTGGCCCAGGCCATCCACATGGACAGCGCCCGGCGCGGCAAGCCGTTCGTCGCCGTGAATTGCGCGGCGATTCCGGAACATCTCCTTGAAAGCGAACTGTTCGGCTATGAGGAGGGTTCCTTCACCGGCGCGCGCAAAGGCGGCAAAGCGGGCAAGTTCCAGTCCGCCGACGGCGGAACACTGTTCCTTGACGAGATCGGTGACATGCCTCTCGCCCTGCAGGCCAAGATGCTGCGGGTGCTTCAGGAAAAAGTGGTGGAGCCGGTCGGCTCGCTCCGCCGCATTGCGGTGAATGTCCGGATCATTGCCGCGACCAATCGTGATCTGGCTGATCTGATGGCCGCCGGCAAATTCCGCGACGATCTTTACTACCGCCTGAACGTCTTTCCGCTGTCCCTGCCACCACTCCGGGACCGGGACGGGGACGTCCTGGAACTGGCGGCGGCTTTTCTCGAAAAATATGCCACGGCCTATGGAAAGCCCCTCCAATCGCTGTCACCGGAGGCCCGGCGGATCCTGGGACGCTATTCCTGGCCGGGCAATATCCGCGAATTGGAAAACGCCATCGAATGCGCCGTCATCCGGTCGTCGGGCACGGTTCTGACCGCAGAGAATCTGCCAATCCGCTCCGATCCTGCGCGGGCCGTGGACCTGCCGGAGGCCCCGCCCCCCGCCCCGCTGCCTGATTGTCCCGAGCGCGGCGCCATTCTGGAAGCCCTCGACCGCTTCGGCACATCGGTGAAAGGCAAGCAGGAGGCCGCCCGGCATCTCGGCATGGGAGTCGCAACCCTTTACAGGAAAATCAAGAAATACGACCTTGCCTGACGGCGGGCCGACGCTGCCCGGAATGACGGGCGGCCGCATTGACAAGCGCGGACGGCGCGCCATCTTTTTATAAGGGAAGCCGCCGGTCCGCGGCCACCTCTGGGGAATAACCCCGGCGCGGACTGTCGGGCGACGGGGTGTCCGGCCGGCCGCAAGGTGGCCGCCCGGCCGGTTCCAGAAGGAGACGGCGATGGCGACAATCCCCACCAGCCCTCCGCAATCTCCGTTACCGGGCGGAATGCCTCCGCCGGAGATCAGAACGGACGGGATGACGAGACCCGGCGAAAAGAACGACAGGACGGCAATCCCTATGCGGGACGATGCCTCCTTGTTGCCAATCGAAGACGACGAGATGCCGGCGTGACGGCACCGGCCGGGGCGCCCGTCGCGGCGCCCCGGTCTCCGGCACGCGAATTATCACGGCGATTTATCGTTTCTCACCGGTTTATCACCGATCTCAGTGAGAAATGATCGCACCTTTTCCCAATACTCCGTCTTTTCGTTATTTTTTCTCCTGGCATCGAAAATGCAAAGCAGTGCTCACTATGAGAGGTGAGCAAATGATCCAGGATTCTATAGTAGAACTATTAAAAGAAGAGGTGGTGCCGGCCAGCGGCTGTACTGAACCGGGCGCGGTGGCCCTTGCGACCGCTTGCGCCTCCGCGCAGATGCAAGGGCCGATCTCCTCCATCCATGTCACCGTCAATCCCAACATCTACAAAAACGGCGTCGCTGTCGGCATTCCGGGGACCGGCCGGACCGGTATTCCCCTCGCGGCGGCCCTGGGCGCGATCAAACGTCATCCGGAACGGCAACTGCTGGTCCTTGCGGACGTTACGGCGGCCGAAACCGAAGCGGCCCAGCGGATGATCGATGACGACATCATCAAGATCGATGTCGATACCCAAAAAACATACTTATGGATCAAGGCTGTCGTTCAATCCGGCGGCGATTGCTGCGAAGTCGTCATCGACCGGAGCCACACCAACATCAGCAGCATCCGGGTCAACGGTATTCCGTCTCTTGGCAAAAAACAGACGGTCGGAGACGGCCGCCACGATTCACGGGCCTTCCTTTACGCCGATGATCTGACGCTGGCTTCGCTGATTGAGGCGATTGAAGGCCTCCCGCTGGAAAAAATTGAATTCCTGAAGAACGGAATAACCCTGAACCTGCATGCCGCCGAACTTGGATTAACCCAGAAACGGGGAATGGGGCTCGGCAGAATGTATGCGGAGATGGCCGGTGACGGCGTCCTGGCTGATGATCCGGTCACTTACGCAAGAATGGTCGCCGCCGCCGCCGCCGACGTCCGGATGTCCGGAGAGGACATCAAGATCATGAGCAGCGCCGGCAGCGGGAATCACGGCATCACCGCCATTCTTCCCGTCTATGCGGCGGGCCGGAAATTTGACATTCCCGACGACCGCCTGATTCGCGCCATCGCCATCAGCCATCTGATCACGATCTACGTCAAGATCCATACCGGCAGCCTGTCCGCGCTTTGTGGTTGTTCGGTCGCCGCGGCGACAGGGGCGACCGCCGCCATCGCCTGGATGCTGGGCGGATCGATGGAGGAGATCGCGGCGGCGATGACGATGATCGTTGCCAATCTCACCGGAATGATCTGTGACGGCGGCAAGGTCGGTTGCGCGCTGAAACTCGCCACCGCCTCCGGAGCCGCGGTCGAAAGCGCCCTTCTCGCGCGCCGCCATGTGTCGGTTCCGGCCACCAACGGCATTGTCGCAACCACGATCGAACAGACCATCCGGAACCTGGGTCAGGTCGCCAATCCCGGCATGCTGGAGACCGACAAGGTCGTTCTCGACATCATGCTGTCCAAGGACGCGGCGGCCGCAAGGTCCGAATCCCCCCATGAAAAACAGGAGCAGGCGGCCATCCGTCAGGGACGGTAAGTCGACCTGAAGAAGTAAAAAAGACAAAAAGGCATAAGGAAAACAAATACCTTCTGTCAAAAAAAGGGAACGTCACGATGGAAAGACTGATAATCATTTTTGGTATAACAACGGCATACGTCGTTTTTTGTACCTTGTACGGAAGCTGGTCCATCCGAAGAACAAAGGACACCGGCAGCTTCATGAACGCCAAGAATCAGCTTGGCCCGCTCATGGTCGGTTTTCTGCTGATGTCGGAAGTCATCGGCGCCGCCTCCACCCTGGGCACGTCGCAAGCCGCGTTCTCCAAGGGAATCTCCGCGTCCTGGAACGTGTTGAGTCTCGGGCTCGGCTACTTCCTTTATTCGAAACTGATGGCCGCGCGTTATCAGTCGCTCGGCGTCTATACGATCTCGGGCGCGCTGGCCTCCGCCTATGGGAAGGGAATGCGCACGGTCGTGTCGCTGACCATGATCTACGCCCTCGTCATCCTGACCGTGGCGACCATCGTCGGCGGAGCCGCCACTCTCAGCGTTCTTCTCAACATCTCCATGCCGACCGCCGTCCTGGTCATCGGCCTGGCCGCCACCATCAATGTCACCTGCGGCGGCATTCGCGGTGTCGGCAATGTCAATGTCATTCACACGGCGGCGAAGTATCTGGGGTTGCTCATCATCTCGGTGGTGGCCTGGCAACTGCTGGCGGAAACGCCTGGCGCCATGGATGCCTTCCGCAATCTGCCGGACACCTTTTTCTCACCCTTCGGCATGGGGGAATCGACCCTGCTGGCCTGGACCGTCGCCAACGTCGGCACGATCTTCGCCACCCAATATGTGATGCAATGCATCGGGTCGCTGTCCTCGCCGGCCGACGCGAAAAAGGCGAGCCTGATCGCCAGCGTCGCCATTCTGCCCATCGGCCTGTTCGCCGCCTTCATCGGCATGTCGGCGCATGTGCTGTTCCCGACGGTCGCCAGCGTGCAGGCGCTGCCGATCTTCTTCAACCACATGAATCCATGGCTTGCCGGCATCGGCGTGGCCGGAATCGCCGCGGCGACCTTCGTCACCATCCTGGTCTGTCAGTTGGGCATCACCGCGCTCGTCATGAGCGACTTCTACACGCCGCTGGTCAAACCCGACGAAAAGCATTCGATGCGCGCGACGCGGATCATCTCCGTCATTGCCGGTCTGGTCCCCATTCCTTTTGCGATCTATGCGCCCGGCATCCTGAAAACGGTATTTTTCGCCCGGTCGCTGCGCACGGCCCTCGCGGCCCTGGTCCTGATCATGTTCTTCGCCCCCTGGATGGGAAACAAGCGGAGCGCGGTCGCGGCGCTGGTCATCTCGGTCGTGCTGATCTCGGTGTGGATGGCGCTCGGCAACCCCTGGGGCATCGACAACATCTATATCGCCGCCGTGGTTCCCGTTGTCGTGATGGCAATCGGCCATCTGTTCGGCGGAAAACCGACCGAAGCCAAGCCTGCCGCCACCAGTTTCAACCAGCCGGCCTGACAAGGACGGACCTGAACACAATCGGGATGAGGCCTCGCGCCATCATCACCAATGACTGAAGACGTCCCCACAAGGGCGCCAAGGGATGGAAGCCAATGAATAAAGTCGAACGAGTCAAAGCCGCGCTGGCCTTCGAGCCCGTGGACCATATTCCGGTGTCGGTCTGGATGCATATTCCGTCCGTCGACCAGGATCCGAAGACACTGGCGGAAACACAGGTCGAGGCGCAAAAAGCCTATGACCTGGATTTCATCAAACTGATGCCCTACGGCCTGTTCAGCGCCCAGGACTGGGGATGCCAGGTGAAGTTTTTCTGCGACAAGACTCATCCTCCGGTCGTTCACAAAACGGCGATCGACAAGATTGACGATTGGAAGAAGATTGAGGTCCTTCCGCCCTATTTTTGCAGTTGGGGCAAGCAGGTTCTTCTCGCCAGATATGTGAGGGAACTCGTCCGGGACGAGGTTCCGGTGGTCCAGACGGTCTTCTCGCCGCTGACCACCGCCCGCAAACTGGCCGGCGACAGAATCTTCGAAGACATGAAGACGGATCCGCAGATCTTCCACGCGGCGATGGAAAAGATCACCGAAACCACCATTGGTTATATTCGCGAAAATATCCGGCTGGGCGTCTCGGGCTTTTTCTTTGCCACGCAATGCGCGACGCAAAGCCTGATGTCAGATGCCGAATATGACACCTTCGCCCGGCATTACGACCTTCGCTGCCTCGAAGCCGCCAATCAGGGAACCTGGTTCAACATTCTCCATATCCACGGCCAGAAAACCCGATTCGCCGAACTGGCCCGCTATCCGGTCCAGGCCCTGAACTGGCACGACCGCAGGGAATATCCGTCGTTGAAAACCGCCCGGACGCTGACGGACAAATGCCTGATCGGCGGCATGGATGAGGAAGGCTGCCTGTCCAAAGGTCTGGCACAGGAGGTGTCCCGCGAGGTGACCACATCGATCCAGGAAGCCGGCGCCCGCGGGCTGATGATCGGTCCCGGATGCGTCGCCTTCCCGGACACTCCGGCGGAGAACATCAGATCCGCCTGTTCCGCCGCCCGGCGCTTCCTTCAATAAACAAGACACCGCCCACCCCGTGGATTCTTCTGGATGGCTCCACGGGGTGTGGATTCCCGATTTGTCAGTAACCGCGACCGCGGTCCACGGTTCCCGCCGCCGTCCCGCCCGCCTCGAAACAGGCGATGCCGTCCGCGACCTGGCGGGCCGCCGGCTCCGGCAGGGTGACGGCGGCGACGTGGGGCGTGATCCGCAATTTCGGATGCCGCCACCAGGGATTGTCCGCCGCCAGCGGTTCCGTCGGGAAAACGTCAAGCAGAGCGCCGCGCAGATGGCCGGCGTCCAGCAGCGAGACCAGGGCGTCCAGGTCCATCTGATCGCCGCGCCCGCAGTTGACCAGACCGGCGCCGGGCGCCAGCAACGACAACCGGCGCCGGTCGAGCAGCCCCCGCGTCGCGGGGGTCGACGGCAGCACATTGATCAAGACGTCGGTTTCCGCCAGCAACGCATCAAGCGCCTCCATCCCGCTGCGGCAGGACACGCCGGGGATCAGGGCACCGCCGCGATTCCACCCCGAGACCTGGTAGCCAAGACCGGCCAGCGTCGACGCCACCACGGAGCCGATCCGTCCCAGACCCAGAACCGTGACCCGCAATCCGTCCG
Organism: Telmatospirillum sp.; assembly: GCA_009712185.1. GTDB lineage: Bacteria > Pseudomonadota > Alphaproteobacteria > Rhodospirillales > Magnetospirillaceae > Telmatospirillum. The sequence goes on from WASQ01000117.1 coordinate 64,930, forward strand.
CGGACCGGGCCGGCTGCGGACGCCAGAGGCCCTGGCGCTGCTGCTCCTCGTAAAGGTCGAGATTACGCTGGAAACGCAGAACTCCCGCCAGGGCATAGTCGGCCATCTGGCGGGCCATGCCGGCGTCCAGAAGGCGGACCAGCGGGACATCGGCCGGCGGCAGGTCGCCCCGCTTCAGAAACCGATCGATTCCCGCCCCAAGAACGAACACTGCCCGGGGCCGGCCCAGCCGGCTGAAAAAACCGTCCGGCGGATTCCAGGCCGCGACGTAGAACCGCCCCCCCTCATCGGGCCGGGCCGGCCAGGGCCGGACGTCAAGTCCGGGCGCCATCCGATGGAACGCCTCAAGCCATTCATGGATGCCATCGGGAACAGAAAGGCAGAGCACGAGTTTGTCGACTGTCATGGGCGGTCATCCCGGTATCGGAAAACAATGAAGCGGAAACAGGCTGGCTGGTGAGGCCCATCTCTGCCACCGGCCGGTCGCCACGGCAACCGGAGACTGCCGGCGGCAGCCCGTCCTCCCCTCGAAAACAGACGACGACGAATCGCCCCTGGATTGACACTCTGTATGCTAGTATGTTGTATGTCAGTCAATCACCGATCCCGAAGGGGAGGTCGGGCAGGCCTGAAGGCCGGACCGGCCGGAAAGGAGTTAGCCGATGAGGACGTCCGTTTTTCCGAGGCGCTATGTTCAAGGCCCCGGAGTCTTGCGCCAGCTTGGGCCGGAACTTTCGAAGCTGGGAAAAGAAATCTTCGCGCTGGTGGACAAGATGGTGATCGATCAGATCACCCCCTTTCTCGACTCCCTGGCGCCGCTTTCCGTAACCATTCGCCCGTTCACCGGTCATTGCACGCACAAGACCGTCGAAGAGATCGCCGCCGAGGCGCTGGGCAGCCATGCGACCGTTCTGGTCGCGTTTGGCGGCGGCAGCGTCCTCGATGTCGGCCGGTCGGCGGCGGCGGCGGCCTCCATGGCCTTTGTCAGCGCCCCGACGGTGGCCGCTTCGGACGCACCCTGCTCCGGCATTTCGATTGTCTATGACGACAACGGCGTGATGGCCGGACGTCTTTCTCTGCGCAATCCCGACCTTGTGATCGTGGACACCGCGGTGATCGTCAAGGCGCCGGTCCGGTTCTTCGCCGCCGGCATCGGCGACGGCCTTGCCACCTGGTACGAGGCGGACTCCTGCCGCCGGTCCCATGGCCCGACTATTTCAGGCACGGCCGGCACCCTCCTCGCCCATGCGGCCGCGGAACTGTGCCGGGACACCATTCTCGACCGAGGTCGTCAGGCGGTACGGGATTGCGCGGCCGGTCTCGCCACCCCGGACGTCGACGCGGTGGGGGAGGCAACCGTGCTGCTGTCGGGGATCGGTTTTGAATCGGGCGGCCTGGGGGCGGCGCACGCCATCCATAACGGCCTGACCATGCTTCCGGCAACCGCGCGCTACATGCACGGCGAAAAAGTCGCCTTCGGCCTTCTGGCATCGCTGTTTCTGTCGCCCCGCCCCGACAGCCTGCGCCGGGAGTTGTTCTCCTTTTGCGCCGACGTCGGGCTGCCGGTCCGGCTCAGGGATATCGGCTGCGACGGCGCGGACGACGCGGCCTTAGCCACCATCGCGGCCAAAGCCTGCCAGCCCGGAGCCAACATCCATAACGAACCGTTCCCGGTCACCGAGGAGATGGTGGTTACGGCGCTGCGGGCCGCCGACCTTTACGGAGCCGCCTATCGCGCGGATTGATGCAAACGGAGACCATCGAAAGCAGGGCGCGGCCGGTCAACCGGCCGGCCGGCCCGCCAGGCCGTCATCCAGCCCCCAGAATGAGCCTTCCTGACGGGCGATGTGAGCGTCGAGCAGATCGAGGGCCGCGTCGTCACGCCCCGTGGTGATCAGGTCGACCAGTCGAACATGCTCGTCATAGCCTTTGCGCAGATGATCCGGATGAGCCCCCAGCCGGTTGCGCAGGGCCGCGATCTTGGACGCCACCGTCTGATAGGCGTCATTCAGGAACACATTGTCGGCATGATCGAAGATCTGCTGATGGAACTGAGTGTCCAGACGCAGATAGGCGCGCCGCTCCCCGTCCCGGTTCGCCACCCCCATTTCGCGAACGGGTCCGTTAAGGACGCGCGACAAGGCCTGACGGCGCCTTGCCATCGCCAGGGCCAGCGCCTTTTTTTCGAGACAGCAGCGGACGTCGCAGATGTCGTCGAGGTCCTTCGGTCCCAGGGTAAACACCCGCGTGCTTTTTTGCGGCTCGGAATAAACCAGTCCTTCGATTTCCAGGCGGGCGAACGCCTCCCGGACAGGCGTCCGGCTGACTTCCAGCCGGCCGGCGATCTTCGATTCCGATAAGGCCTCCCCCAGCTCCAGCTCGCCTTCGACGATCGAACGCCGAAGGATGCAGGTGACGAGCTCCGTCAGGGATTTCGAACGTTCAATCCGCTCCATCCACACCCTCTTAGCAGTCAGAGGCGCCATCGCCGATTTTCCTTCACCACGAGGGGGCGTCGGCGCCCGGAGATCTTCGTCCCCGGACGCCATCATGGACCAGAACGGTCAGCGGGCCAACCGGTCAGCCGGCGCGCGCCAGTCGCGCGTGCGTGCCGGGTCGAGAAGGTCGCCATTGACCAGATTACGGATCCGGCCGGCGGTCAGGTAGCCCATGACAGTCTCGATCGACAGCCGCCGCGCGTCATGACGACTTTCCGGGCTGTTCCAGGCCCCATGCGGGGTCAGTAGAAGCCGTCCGGTCAGCCAGTCCTCCTGTGCCAGGAAATCCCGGATCAGGGGCTCATCGACCGGCGGCGGCTCGACCGGCAGAACATCGAGGGCGGCCCCGGCGACCTTGCCGTCGCGCATCGCCTGATAAAGCGCCGCCAGATCGACGACCGGACCACGCGCGGTGTTCAGCAACAACACGCCGGGCTTCATGGCGGCGAAGGCGGCGGCATCGATCATATGCGTCGTCTCGGGGGTCAGCGGACAATGCAGGCTGACGATGTCGCTCTGACGCAGAAGATCCTCCAGCGTCTCCACCCGCTCCACGCCGACGGCGATTTCCGTTCCGCGCGACACATGCGGATCATAGGCCACGATCCGGAAACCGAACGCCTTGGCGCGAAGGGCGGTCGCGGTCCCGATGCGACCAAGCCCGACCAGCCCCAGCGTCGTGCCCCGGATGCGGCGCATGCAGGTGGTCTCGGGATAGATCCAGGGAGTTTTGATGTCCTTGCGCATGCGATCCTGAAATTCGGGAATGCCGCGGACCAGGGACAGAAGAAAACCGATGGTATGGTCCGCCACCTCGCTGGTGCCATAATCGGGTGTGTTGCAGACGGGAATTCCGGCGGCGGCGGCGTCCTCGAGATTGATGTGATTGTAACCGACACCGGCGCGGACGATGATCCGGCAGTTCGGGGCCTTGGCGATCAGGGAGCGGTCGATCCGCATTTCATGCCAGACCAGGAAAGCGTCACAGGCGGCCAGATCGGCCTCCGGAATGGCGGCCGGATCCCGGGTCCGGTGCAACAGGAAAGCGACGTCCTCTCCCGCCACTTTTCGTTCGACGATGGCGTCATCCGGATATTGGGCGTCCGGGGTCAAGATGGTAAACCGCATTCTGTGAGCACTCCTTTGCAACCTGATGGCGCGCCCTGTCGGACCCGGAGGCGGCAGGCCGGACACGGGAACAGTGGCGGCAGAAAAAACAGACCTGAGTCTGGTTTAGCATTCTGTATGCCAGTATGCTAGTATTATCGGAAACATCCCCCGGGCGCCGGCGGAGGGAACGGCCGGATCGGACCGCCGCTTACGCCCCTTTAGACCTGAAGATGGAGAGTACCCTATGACCTACCCGCTGTTTGACCTTACCGGGAAACGGGCCCTGCTCACCGGATCGCGCCAGGGCATCGGCCTGTCGCTGGCCGCGGGCCTGGGCAAGGCCGGCGCGCGCGTCATTCTGAATGCGCGCAACCAGGACCGTCTCGACCAGGCCGTGGCGGACCTCAAAGCCGCCGGCATCGACGCCGTCGGCCGGTCGTTCGACGTCACCGACCAGGCCGATGTCGCGGCCGCCGTCGACCGGATCGAAGCCGAACTGGGGCCGATCGACATCCTGGTCAACAACGCCGGCATCCAGCGCCGTGCGCCTCTTGAGGACTATCCGGTCGAAACCTGGCACGAGATCACCCGCGCCAATCTCGACAGCGTGTTCTATGTCAGCCAGGCGGTGGGACGGCATATGATTGCCCGCAAGCGGGGAAAGATCATCAATATCGCGTCGCTGATGAGCGAGGCCGCCCGTTATTCGATCGCCCCCTACACGGCGACCAAGGGCGCGGTGAAGATGTTCACCAAAGGAATGTGCACCGACTGGGCGCGCCATAACATCCAGATCAACGCCATCGGCCCGGGCTATTTCGCGACGCCGCTGAACAAGGCCCTGGTTGAGGATCCCGTGTTCGACGAGTGGCTGCGCAAGCGCACGCCGGCCGGGCGCTGGGGCCAGACCGAGGAACTTCAGGGCGCGGCGATCTTCCTGGCCTCGGCGGCATCGGATTTCGTTAACGGCCAGACGATCTATGTGGATGGCGGCGTCCTGGCAACCCTGTGATCCTGGGGGGAGCGCCGACCGGAAATCGGACTGCGGCGGGAATCACCCGCCGCAGTCCCTTTGACGCGCTGTCGTCAAGCCCCGCTTTTACCGCGCGGCCTCGATGTCGATGCCGACGCTGACCGTCAGGCCGACCATGCTTCCGTCGGCCCAGTCCCCCTGCCCCACACCGAAGTCGGTCCGGATCAGGTCCAGTTTTCCTTTGGCATGGCCGGCCTTACCCACTCCATCGAAGGTGAAGGGAAGGACGACATCCTTCTTGATTCCCCGGATAGTCAACGTGCCGATCGCGTCATAGGCACCATTCCCCTTCGCGCGAAAGCTGATCGCTTCAAATGTCGCCTTGGGAAAGGAACGGATATTGAACCAGTCCGATTGAGGCAGGGACTGATCCTTTTGCGGATCCCCGGTCACGGCGCTGCCCATATCGATGGTCACCAGGGCATGTCCGGCCGCAGGATTGGCCGGATCGAAATCGATATCGGCCTGCCATTTGGTAAAATGGCCGTCAAACGCCCGCCCTGACTGAACGCCCGAAAAAGAAAGCGTGCTTTTGTTGGGATCGACCGTCCAGGAGGCCGCAAAAGCGGGTCCCGCCGCCGACAGAAAGGACAAAGCCGCTAAAGTCAATAACGCCGTCTTTTTCATGGAACCGGGCTCCGCGAAAGGAAGGAGAAACGGGGCAGCATCCGCCGCAACACGTCATCTTTCAGCAGCAGATGATGCCGCAGCGCCGCCCCGACATGGACCAGCAACAGCACGATCAGGCACCAGGCCGCGGCGGTATGAATGCCCTCAAGGGCTTCCGCCACCGGCTTTTTGTCCGCCAGAGTGCTGAGGACCGGCAGATGCGGCCAGGGCACGACCCCGTAAAGGACCGTCGGAATGTTGAAAGGCGACGCCGAGACCACGGCCCAGCCACTGAGCGGCAGGCCGAACAGCAGAAGATAGAGGCCGAGATGGCCGGCCTTTGCCGCCAGCACCTCCCAATTCGGCATGCCGGCCGGAAGATCGGGTGGCCGGTGGGCCAGTCTCCAGGCCAGCCGCAGGACAGTCAGCAACAGCACGGTGATGCCCACCGATTTGTGAAGCTGGAACAGGACGAACTGCTGCGCCGATCCCCGGGGCAGACTGGTCATGGTGAACCCCGCGACCAGCAATCCCAGAATGGCGAGCGCCGTCAGCCAGTGCAGGCTCAAGGCGACGGCGTCATAGCGCCGCCCGCCTCCCGAACGTCCGTCGGTCATCGCCGCCCCGCTCACTGAACGCGGTCGAATTCGGCGCTGATCTGCAGGGAAACGTCGTCGCCCACCATCGGCACATAGGCGCCCAGGCCGAAGTCACTGCGCTTCAGATGTCCGACGGCGTTGAATCCGAGATCGTATTTTTTCTTCGCCATATGCATGCCGCCGCCATTGAAGGTGACGTCGAGCGACACCGGCTTGGTAACACCATGAAGCGTCAGATCGCCGGTAACGACGCCGGTGTTGGGCCCGGTCACCGTGATCTTGGTCGACTTGAAGGTGGCCGTGGGGAATTTCTCCACATCGAAGAAATCCGCGGTCTTCAGATGGTCATTCAGTTTCGGAACCGCCGTATCGATGCCGTTCAGATTGAAGGTCGCGTCAAGCGCGCTGTTGGCCGGCGCCTTGGGATCGAAAGACAGCTTGGCGTTGAAATCCGTCAGAAATCCGTAGGACACCGAATAACCGAAATGACTGTAGGAGAAGATGACCTTTGCATGCGTCCGGTCGATCTCGAAATTCCCGCCCTCGACCTTGGCAAGATCGGTGGTCGGGCCCGACTGCTGAGCGAAGGCCGGAACCGCCGCGACCATCGCGGCCAGAAAAGTGATCGTGGTGATTTTCATTTCACACTCCAGGGATGTTCTACGAAATTCGTCAGACCGGGGCAGGCCCGACCGTGGATTCATGTCGCATTCAATTTACGAGTCATTTTCTATTTCGCACGTCATTCTCATTCCAAAAAATGGAAATCACTGTTGCGAAAAGAACAACAGTGAAGACATTCCATCCCCGATTTTTCCGATTTTCCGCCTAATCCCCTGTCTCCGCAGTCCAGGCCGCGCCCATCCGGCGATCCTGGATCCGACATTGACATTGAAACGTCCGCCCAAAACGTGGGAAGGCCGGACGGACACGACAACCCCTCCGGGAGGCAGGCATCCGGATGGCGGACAGAACCGGGAGACCGGCCCCCCCTGCCGGCCGGCATGCTTTTGGATATCCCGATGGCGGGGTCCGCAATCAGCCTGAAAACAGGGACGCCAGGTGCCGTCGCCCTTGACGTGCCGCCCGGGAGCGGCGAAACCTCTGGATGGATGATGAAACGGGGAGGGGATTGCGTGAACCAGGTGCTGGCGGCCTATCTGGCGGTCGTGATCGGACTATTCCCCATCGTCAATCCTCTTGGCATGGCTCCGATTTTCCTGCGTCTGACCGCGGGGTCGACGGATCGGGTCCAGGCGACGCTCGCGGGGAGAATCGCGGTCGGCGGCCTGGCCTTGATGGTCGCGTCTCTCTTCGTCGGGTCCTACATCCTGGCGTTTTTCGGCCTGACGGTCGCCGCTGTCCAGGTGGCGGGAGGACTGGTGGTGGTCGCGTCGGGCTGGCGGCTGTTGCAGCAGGGCGATGACAGCCGCGAACGCGAACAGCGCAGCCTGGTATCGGACGATATCCTTCTGACCCGCTCCTTCTATCCGCTGACCATGCCGTTGACCGTCGGGCCGGGAACGATTTCCGTCGCCATAACGCTGGGTGCCAAAGGCGCGGGATCGGGCAATCTTCTCTCGGAGGCGATCGGCGCGATCTTAGGCGTCGCGACCGTCGCGGGGTCGATTTACATCAGTTACCGCTTTGCCAACAAGTTGCTGTCGCTTCTTGGTGACGGCGGCCGGGACGTGTTCCTGCGCCTGTCGGCCTTCATCCTGTTGTGCCTCGGCGTCCAGATCGTCTGGAACGGGCTGGCCGCCATGGCCCTGGCCCCGCACGGCTGACGGAACCACCGCCCGCCCCGCCTTTCGGACAGAGCGGCCTCAGCCCGGATCACGGTTGGACGGGTTCTCCGGCGGGGTCGGCCCCTCCAGATCGAGGCGAAAGGGTCGCCATTCCTCCAGCGGCTGGAAACCCTGGGACCGATAAAACCGCTCCGCGTCGCCATTCCAGGACAGAACATTGACGTCGATGCGGCAGCAATCACGAGCGTTGGCAAAGGCGGTCACGGCCGCAAGAATGGCCCTGCCCGCCCCCGTCCGTCTTGCTTGCGGCCGGACGAAAAGATCGTGCAGCGTGAGGACGGGCCGCGCCGCCCAGCTTGAATAGGCAAGAATGGCGGTCGCGACGCCACAGGGAATCCCGTCGCCCGTCTCCGCCAGAAAAACGTGAAACCGCGGGGTCTCTCCGAAGGCATCATCGACCAGCGTCTGTTCCGTCAGGCGCACAGCGCCGGGAGCCCGTTCGAACCGCGCGAGAGCCTGCAACATCTCGATAATTGCCGTGGCGTCGGCCGGCGTGGCCGGTCTGACCGATAGCCCCTGCATCCGTCCCTCCCTGAATGGTTTTGCCTTGCCAAAACTCCCGGAGCGTCCAGACCGTCACGCCCCCGCCAAAGCTTCTGCCTCCTGCCGATAACCGAAGAGAGGGTGGCCGGTCCCGCAAGGGCTTTTTATTTCGTATAATTTAAGGATAATAAACATTCCCTTTCGTTCGCGATCCGGTTTTTGCGCGATGGCCACTCAAAGGAACCATGAAACTCTATCTTCAATATGCGGCCCTGCCGTTCCATATCGAAAATGGCCAGTTGAGGATTCTGCTTATCACCTCGCGCGAGACCAGACGCTGGGTTCTCCCCAAGGGATGGCCGGAAAAGAAGCTGAAACCTCATCAGGTTGCGGCGAAAGAGGCCTTCGAGGAGGCCGGGCTTTCCGGAGCGGTGTGCCGCACGCCGGTCGCGGCCTTCGAATATGAAAAACTACTGGATGCGCGTCACAAGGTGACATGTCTGGTCGAGGTTTTTCCGATGCGGGTGTCGGAAGTGCTCGAACAATGGCCCGAGAAGCATCAACGGCAGCGCCGATGGATGCCACCCGAGGAAGCCGCCGCCCTGGTTCAGGAAAAGGGACTGCGGCGTTTTCTGAGAGATCTCGCCCTCCACCCCGACCAGGCCGACTTCGCCGATTGACGCCATTCTCCGGGCCGGGAACGGGATCACCGAACCGTTGGATGGAGGGGGCTCCTTCAGCCCCCCGACTGTTTGTCCGCGCCAGGGGAAGGCGCGGCCGGCCGTCATGCGAACTCTGCGGCGGAGCGGTCCCAGCACAGCAGGCGGGTCTGTCCCGCAGTTCGCGCGATGCGTCCAAGATGGCCCGTCCGCATCTTGAAACTTGCCGGCAGACCGCCGTCCGCGGTTTTCTCCCCCTCCAGGAGAACCCGGGGCAAAAAGCGCAAAATGCCGTTGCTGCTGACCACCAGCGGCCGTTCATGACGCCCGTCCCGCAGGATGTCACGGGCAAAGCCGCGCACGGAGGCCATCACTTCGTCATAGCCGCTCGACCAGCCGGCAGCCGCGGGCCATTCATCGCGCGCCCCCCAGGCCTCCATCATGGCCACGGCCCCGGCGCCGGTCGCGGCAATCTCATCATTGGTCCGGCCGGCCCAGTCCCCATAGTCGACTTCATCCAGGCGATCGTCGACGACCGGCGGCGGTAATCCCAACGTTTCGCAGACGATGGAGGCGAAGGTGCGGGTCCGCTTCAACGACGCCGTATAAACGGCATCGGGAATGAGACCGGCGCGCCGGAGAGCCAGGGCGGCCAGGGAGGCCTGGGCCAGTCCCTTGTCGACCAGCGGCAGATCGGTCTCGCGTCCGACCCAGACGACCTTGTCCCCCGGATCGAAGGTGTTTCCGTGGCGCGCGAACAGAATATCCATGACCGCTCTCCTTCGGGCTTGTCGCGACAAAATCGCTCCAAACCCTTCGTTTTTCCTGTGGCGCTTCC
>WASQ01000144.1:0-20578 GCA_009712185.1 Telmatospirillum sp.
TGGGCTTTCCTCCGCTCTCGCTCCGGCGGGCTCAATGCCCGAACGCGGCCCGTCAGCATTGAACCGAGGCAACCGGCGCGCGCGCTCAAACGATTGCCGTGCCCGCGATCGCCCTGACCGGATTGCGCCCCCCGGTTCTCCAGGCTACAAAGGCGCCATGGTGTCCCCACCCCCCCTGCCCCGCCCGCCCCACACCGCCACCGACCGGGGGGGCGGGGCGCGGGCGCGCCGCGCGCGCCCCGGCGACGTTTTCGCCCTGGAGGGAGATCTCGGAACGGGCAAGACCGCCCTGGCCCGTGCCTTCGTGCGCGCGCTGGCCGGTCCCGACGAGGACGTCCCCAGCCCGACCTTCACCCTGGTCCAGCTCTATGACGCCGACCCGGGAACCATCTGGCATTTCGACCTTTACCGGCTGGAGAAACCGGAAGACGCGCTGGAGCTGGGGGTAGAGGACGCCTTTGCCGAGGGGATCAGCCTGATCGAATGGCCCGACCGCCTGGGGCCCTGGCTTCCGCGCGACCGGCTGACCGTCGCCCTGTCGGCGGGCGACGCGGACGGGTCGCGCCACGCCGTCCTGACCGGCGGTCCGGACTGGGCGCGCCGGCTTCAGACCCTGGGGGAAAGTTTATCGTGACCGAACGCGAAGAGCGGATTCGCCGCTTCCTGGCGGAGGCCGGTTGGGACCGCGCGGACCGCGGCCCCCTGGCCGGCGACGCCTCCTTCCGCCGCTATGACCGGCTGCGGTTCGACGATGGCCGCCGGGCCGTCCTGATGGACGCGCCGCCGCCCGAGGAGGATGTGCGGCCGTTCCTCGCCATCCGCGCCCAGCTTGAACGGCTGAATTTCAGCGCCCCCGGCCTTCTGGCCGCCGATATCGGGGCGGGTCTGCTGCTGCTGGAGGACCTGGGCGACGATACCTTCACCCGCCTGCTGGCGTCGGGCGCCGACGAGGCGGCGCTTTACACCCTGGCGACCGATGTGCTGATCGACCTCCACCGCCGGGGCCCCGCCACGATTCCCGATGGCCTGCCCCCCTATGACGACGCAAGGATGGAGACCGAGGCGCTGCTGCTGACCGACTGGTACGCGCCCCGCGTGACCCGCCTCGCCCCCGGCGCCCGCGAGGACTACATCGCCCTCTGGCGCGACCTGTTCCCGCTGACCCGCGCGGTTCCGCAAACCCTGGTTCTGCGGGATTTCCACGTCGACAATCTGCTGCGCCTCAACGGGCGTCCCGGAGTCCGGGCCTGCGGTCTTCTCGATTTCCAGGACGCGGTCGCCGGCCCCGTGACCTATGACCTGATGTCGCTGCTGGAGGACGCGCGCCGCGACATCGATCCGGCCCTGATCCGGCGCATGCGCGCGCGCTATCTCGACGCCTTTCCGGCGATCGACCCCGCCGTCTTCGACGCCTCCTGGGCCATACTGGCGGCACAGCGCCACGCCAAGGTCATCGGTATTTTTACGAGGTTGTGCCACCGGGACGGGAAGCCCATGTATCTGAAGCATATCCCGCGGGTGTGGCGCCTCCTGGAGGCATCGCTGACGCACCCCGGGCTTGCCGGACTGAAACACTGGTTCGACCAACACCTTCCGAAAAATAAGAGAGGGGTACCTCAGCCGTGAGTTTGTTTCCAAGCCACGCGATGATCCTTGCTGCCGGCGAGGGGGTACGCATGCGCCCCCTGACGCTGGAACGTCCGAAACCGCTGATCGAGGTGGCCGGGCGCTCGATGCTGGACCGGGTTCTCGATCACCTGGACGAAGCCGGCGTCTCCCGCCGGGTCATCAACATCCATTGGCTGGCCGACGCCATCCGCTGCCATCTCGACGGCCGCGAGGGCATCGCCTTTTCCCATGAGCCCGACCTGCTGGAGACCGGGGGAGGCGTGCAGAAGGCCCTGCCGCTGCTGGGTGCCGCCCCGTTCTTCGTCTGCAACGCCGACATCGTCTGGACCGCCGGGCCGACGCCCGCGCTCCGCCGGCTGGCCGCGGCCTGGGACGACGACAGAATGGATGCGCTGTTGCTGTTGCAACGGACCGCGCCCGCGGTCGGCTATGACGGACATGGCGACTTTTTCGTCGATTCGGACGGCCGTGTCACCCGCCGGCGCGAAAAACAGATCAGCCCGTTGCTGTTCGCCGGCGTCCAGATCCTGCATCCCCGGTTGTTCGCGGGGCTGGAACCGGGGCGGTTCTCGCTGAACCGCCTCTATGACCGGGCGCAAAGCGAGGAACGGCTTTTCGGCATCGTCCACGACGGCGGCTGGTATCACTGCGGGACGCCCGACGCCCTGCCGGTGGTCGAGGCCCGCCTGCTGGCCGAGCCCGTGCACGAGTTGCACGAACAGCACGACTGACGGGCCATGTCCCCGCCCGCGGTCTTCACCATCCCCCCCGGCGAGTCCTTCGTGGATGCGCTGGCGCGCGGGCTGATGGAGGAAACCGCGGGCGATCCGCTCGCCCTCGCGGGGATGCTGATCCTGCTGCCGACGCGGCGGTCCTGCCGGGCCCTGCGCGAGGCCTTCCTGCGCCGGTCCGGCGGCCGGCCCCTTCTGTTGCCGCGGATGCGGCCGATCGGCGACGCCGACGAGGAGGAGATGGCCTTCGCCGGCGATGGTGACCTGACCCTTCCACCGGCGGCGCCCGGCCTTTCGCGGCAGCTTCTGCTGACCCGCCTGATCATGGGATTCCAGCCCGGCGGCGGCGATCCGCCCTCGGCCGAACAGGCGGCGACCCTGGCGCGCGAACTGGGTCGTCTGCTCGATCAGGTTCATACCGAGGGACTGGATTTCACCCGGTTGAAGGATCTGGTGCCGGAGGACTATGCCGCCCACTGGCAGCGCACCCTCGATTTTCTCGCCATTCTGACCACCCACTGGCCCGCCATCCTGGAAAGCCGGGGATGGATGGAGGCCGCGCTGCGCCGCAACCGGCTGATCGGAATGCAGGCCGACCGGTGGGAGGCGGCGCCGCCCGCGACACCGGGCCTGGCCGCGGGCTCCACGGGGGCGATCCCGGCGACCGCCCGTCTGTTGTCGGTGGTGGCCCGCCTGCCGGCCGGCCGGCTGATCCTGCCCGGTCTCGATCGCCAGATGGATGAGGAGAGCCGGCGGACCCTGGACCAGACCCATCCTCAATACGGTCTTTATCAGTTGCTGGACCGTCTGGAGATCGGCCCTGACGACGTCGTCCTCTGGCCCGGCTGCCCCGCGGGCCGGCGCGACCGGCTGATTTCGGAACTCATGCGACCGGCCGCCACCACCGACGCCTGGCGCCGCCTCGGCGGCGGCTATGGATCGATCACCGGCGCCGCGCTGTCCGGTGTCACCCGCCTCACCTGTCCCGGCCCGCGCGAGGAGGCGGCGGCGATCGCCCTGATGATGCGCGAGGTGCTGGAGACCGACGGCCGCACCGCCGCGCTGGTGACCCCGGACCGGGATCTCGCCCGGCGAACCGCCGCCGAATTGCGCCGCTATGGCATCGAGATCGACGATTCCGCCGGCCGGCCGCTGCCGCTGACCGCCGTCGGCGCCTTTCTGTCGCTGACCGCCGCCATGGTGTCGGAGGATTTCGCGCCGCACGCGACCCTGGCGGCGCTGAAACATCCGCTGGCCGCCGGAGGTCTGACCCCCGGCGCGTTCCGGGCGCGCGTCCGCCGGCTGGAGCTGAGGGCGCTGCGGGGACCGCGCCCGGCGCCCGGCATCGCCGGGCTGGACGCCGCCCTGGAGACGTCGGACCCGTTGCGCCCCTGGCTTGCGCAGATGGCCGGGGCCGCCGCCCCCTTCCAGGATCTGGTGTCCCGGCCCGAGGCGCCGTTCAGCGCCCTGCTGGAGGCGCATGTGAGCTTTGCCGAATGGCTGGCGACCGACGCCGCCACGACCGGGGCCGGCCGTCTGTGGCGGGGAGCGGCGGGCGAGGCCGCGGCCGGTTTCATCGCCGATCTGGCCGAGGCCGCGCCCGCCCTGCCACCGATCCGGGGCCGGAGCTACCCGGGCCTTCTGGAGGCTCTGATGCCGGGCTGCGTGGTCCGGCCCGCCTGGGGCGGCCATCCCCGGCTTGCCATCTGGGGCCCGCTGGAGGCCCGGCTGCAACGCGCCGACCGCCTGATCCTGGGGGGACTGAACGAGGGCTGCTGGCCGCCCGACAGCTCGGCCGATCCCTGGATGAGCCGCCCGATGCGCAAAGGCTTCGGCCTGCCGCTGCCGGAACGCCGGATCGGTCTTGCCGCCCACGACTTCGCGGAGGCCTTCGCCGCGCCAGAGGTGGTGCTGACCCGCGCCGCCCGCGTCGAAGGAGCGCCGACCGTGCCGTCGCGTTGGCTGTTGCGGCTGGACGCCGTCCTGGCGGCGGCCGGGATCGCCCCGGCGGATTCCCCCGGCCCGTCGGCGGCCGACTGGCTGGCCTGGCAACAGGAACGCGACCGGCCCCGCCGGTTCGCCCGCCCCGCCCCGCCGGCTCCGCGCCCGCCGCTGGCGGCCCGCCCGCGCAGCCTGTCGGCCACCGCCATCGAAACCTGGATGCGCGATCCCTACGCCATTTACGCCCGGCGCATCCTGGGCCTGGAGGCGCTGGAGCCGATCGACGCCGATCCCGGCGCCGCCGACTATGGCAGCCTCGTCCATGGCGCGCTGGACGCTTTTTTGAAGGCACTGCCGTCGGGTCCGCTGCCGGCCGACGCCCTGGACCGCCTGATCGCCTTCGGCCGCGACAGTTTCGCCGCCGTGACCCGGCCGGGTCTCTGGGCCTTCTGGTGGCCGCGGTTCGAACGCATCGCCGCCTGGTTCGTGGAGCAGGAGGCGGACCGGCGCGCCCTTGTCGCCGCAGCCCGGAGCGAAATCAGCGGCCGGCTGGAGCTCGCGGCGCCCGGAGGCCCCTTCCTGGTCACCGCCAAGGCCGATCGGATCGACCGGCTGAAGGACGGCACTCTCGCCATCATCGATTACAAGACCGGCGCCCCGCCGCCCGTCAAGGAGGTCGCCGCCGGCTTCGCGCCGCAGCGTCCGATCGAGGCGGCGATCGCGCGTCACGGCGGTTTTCCCGGCCTGCCGGCCACCGAGGTGACGGACCTGCTGTACTGGCGGCTGTCCGGGGGCCAGCCGGGCGGAGAGGAACGGCCGGCCGGATCGGACGTGGCCGCCCTGACCGATCAGGCGATCGCCGGTCTGGCGGAGCTGATTTCCCGTTTCGATGACGAAACGACACCCTATGCGGCGCGCCCGCATCCCGAGATGGCGCCGAAATACAGCGACTATCTGCATCTGGCGCGCGTCCGGGAATGGGCGTCCGCCGAGGAGGGCGAGGAATGAGCGCCGTCCCCGCCCCGGAGGTCGCGCAGCGCCGGGCCTCCGCCCCCGCCACATCGGTCTGGGTCGCCGCCTCCGCCGGCACCGGCAAGACCAAGGTCCTGACCGACCGGGTCTTAAGCCTTCTGCTGGCCGGCGCGGCCCCGGAACGGTTGCTGTGCCTGACCTTCACCAAGGCGGCCGCCGCCGAGATGGCCAACCGTATCGCCGGGCGTCTGGCCGTCTGGGCGACAGGTGACGACGCGGGGCTGGCCGCCGATCTCGGCCGGCTGACCGGACGCCCCGCCGGGCCCGCGGACATGACCCGGGCGCGGCGCCTGTTCGCCCGCGTGCTGGACACCCCGGGCGGCATGAAGATCGAAACGATCCACGCCTTCTGCCAGTCCCTGCTGCGCCGGTTTCCCCTGGAAGCCGGGCTGGCGCCACATTTCCAGGTCATGGACGACCGCGATGCCGGCGAGATGCTGGCCGCCGCCCGCGAGGAAATGCTGGCCGCCGCCCGGGGCGAGGGATCCACGCCGCTGGCCCGCGCCCTGGCGGTGGTGACCGCGTCGGTCCATGAGACGGCCTTCCCCGATCTTCTGGCCGAACTGGCGTCCGAACGCGGCCGTCTGGCCCGCCTGCTGAAAGCCCATGGCGGCCGCGACGGCTTGGTGGCGGCGCTGGTCCGGCGGTTCGGACTTCGTCTTGGCGACACCCCGGCCAGCCTGATCGCGGCGGCGGTGGCGGATGACGCCTTCGACGCGAAGGCCTGTCGCGACGCCGCCGGCGCCCTTTTGACCGGCAGCGCGACCGACGCGGAGAGGGGAGCGGTCATGGCGGCGTGGCTGGCCGATCCCGACGGCCGCGCCGCCGCTTTCGAGCAGTGGCGGGCGGTCTTTCTGACCGGCAAGGGGGAGATTCGGGCGCGGTTGTGCACCAAGGGCGTGGAGTCCCGGACCCCCGGTACCATCGGCGTCCTGGCGGCGGAGGGCGAACGGCTGATCCGCCTGTCCGACCGCCTGCGCGCCGCCACCACCGTCACGGCGACCGCCGCCCTGATGACCCTGGCCGAGGGACTTCTGGCCTCTTACCAGCGCCAGAAGCAGGCCCGCGCCATGCTGGACTATGACGACCTGATCCTGGCGGCCGTCCGGCTGCTGGAGGAACCGGGGCAGGCGTCCTGGGTCCTGTTCAAGCTGGATGGCGGCATCGACCATGTGCTGATCGACGAGGCGCAGGACACCAACCCCGACCAGTGGCGGGTGATCCGCGCCCTGACCGGCGAATTCTTCACCGGCGAGGGGCTGAGGGAGGCGGGATCGCGCACCGTCTTCGCGGTCGGCGACGCCAAGCAGTCGATCTACAGTTTCCAGCGCGCCGACCCGCGCGAGTTCGAGGCCATGCGCGGACATTTCGCCACTGCCGTGCCCGCCGCGCAGGGACGCGGGGAGGAGGGCGCGCTGTCGGTGTCCTTCCGTTCCGCGCCGGCCGTCCTCAGCGCCGTCGATCTGGTGATCAACGATCCGTCCGGCGGCGACGGCGTGGTGACGCCGGGACTGCCGGTCATGCATGTGCCCTTCCGTTCCGGGGCCGCCGGTCTGGTGGAGCTCTGGCCGCCGCTGCAACCGGCGGCGCGCGACGAGCCCGAACCCTGGAGGCCGCCGGTCGAACGCCTGAAGGGGGACAGTCCCCGCCAGCGGCTGGCGCAGCTTGTGGCGCGGCGTATCGAACGGATGGTGACGACGGGGGAGATGCTGCCGTCGCGGGGACGGCCGATCCGGGCCGGCGACATCCTGGTCCTGGTGCGCCGGCGCAACGCCTTCGTCGAGGAGCTGGTCCGGGAGCTCAAGACCCTGGGGATCGCCGTCGCCGGGGCCGATCGCATGGTGCTGACAGAGCAGCTCGCCGTGATGGATCTGATGGCGCTGGCCAACACGGTCCTGCTGCCCGAGGACGATCTGACGCTGGCGACCGTGCTGAAAAGTCCCCTGATCGGCCTTTCGGAGGAGGAGCTGTTCGCCCTGGCCCATGGCCGCGAAGGCACCCTGTGGGACGCCCTGCGCCGGCGGGTGGAGGGCGGCGCGACCTCGTCCGCCGGGGATGTCTTCCAGCGGGCATGGCAGCGGCTGACGGAGTGGATGGCGCTGGCCGATCAGGTTCCGCCGCACGACTTTTTCGCCCATGTCCTGGCGAATGGCGGCAAACAGGCGCTTCTGGCGCGTCTTGGCATCGAGGCCGAGGACCCCCTGGATGAGTTCGTCACCCTGACCCTGGCTTATGAACGCGGCCATCCGCCCTCCCTGCAGGGGTTCCTGCGCTGGCTGGAGGAGGGCGGCGTCGAGATCAAGCGCGACCTGGAGCAGGGCGGCCAGGGGGACGGCCAGGGAGCCGTCCGGATCATGACCGTGCATGGGGCCAAGGGCCTTCAGGCGCCCGTGGTCTTCCTTCCCGACACCATGCAGGTCCCAACCCGGCCCCCGCGCCTTTTGTGGCTGGAGGACGACGCCGGCGGCGAACTCCTGGTCTGGCCGCCCCGCGCCGACGACCAGGACGATCTGTGCCGCGCCGCCCGCGACAAGGCCAATCACCGCCGCGATCAGGAATACCGGCGCCTGCTTTATGTCGCCTTGACGCGGGCCGAGGACCGTCTCTACGTCGCCGGCTGGGAGACGCGCCGGGCCGCCGCCGCCCACTGCTGGTACCGGCTGGTCGAGGCCCGTCTGCGCTCCGTGACCGATCCGGTGGAGGATCCCTTCCTCGCCTCGGTGCGCGGCCTGTCCGACAGCACCGTGCTCCGGATCACCTCGGACCAGAGCGCCGCCGTCGTTCCCGGCCGGGAGGACGCCCCGTCCCGGCGTCCGGCGCCGCTTCCGGCCTGGGCAACCGCCCCGGCTCCGGCGGAGCCGTCCCCGCCCCGGCCGCTGGCCCCTTCGCGGCCCGACGAGGAGGAGCCCCCGGTACGGTCTCCCTTCGGCACCGATTCCGGCGTCCGTTTCCGGCGTGGCCGGTTGATCCACCGCCTTCTGCAATCGCTGCCCGACCTGCCGGCCGCGGACCGTGCCGCCGCCGCCGCCCGGTTCCTGAGCCGGCCCGGATGGGAGCTGGGCGTCTCCGATCAGGCGGCCATCGCCGTGGAGGTGATGGCGGTCCTGAACGATCCCGCCTTCGCTCCGATCTTCGGCCCCGGAAGCCAGGCGGAAGTCCCCCTGGTCGGGCTGTTCGGGACCCGCATTCTGTCCGGGCAGGTGGATCGTCTTCTGGTGACGCCGGCCGAGGTCCTGGTCATCGATTACAAAACCAACCGCCCGCCGCCCCGGGCCGCCGGGGATGTGGCGCCGGCCTATCTGCGCCAGATGGCCGCCTACCGCACCGCCCTGTCCTGCATCTACCCCGGCCGGAAAATCCGCTGCGCCCTTTTGTGGACCGACGGCCCCCGCCTGATGCCCCTGGACGGCACGCTTCTGGACAATGCCCTGCTGGACGGCATCGGCGCCGCCTGATTGAGACAGTGGCTCCGGCATCCCTGCCGGAAGTCCCTCCGGAACGGAGGCCTCCGTTCCGGGGGGCATCCCCTACCCCTCGGTGCCTTGACGCGCCGGGGGCGCATACCTAGAGTCTAAGGGTCCGATTCTGACGTCCGCAGTCCGGATGTCCACCGGGTCGGTGCGTCCCGCCGGCACCGGACCCAGGGTCCGGCGGGCGGCCCCCACTCCACAGCAAAGGTAGGTTGCGATGAAACATGTGACGGATAGCTCGTTCGAGGCCGACGTACTGAAGGCCGGCGGGCCCGTGCTGGTCGATTTCTGGGCCGAATGGTGCGGCCCCTGCAAACAGATCGCCCCGGCGCTCGAGGAACTGTCCAAGGATCTGGCAGCCAAGGTGACGGTCACCAAGATCAACATCGACGAAAACCCCCAGACCCCCAGCAAATATGGCGTGCGCGGGATCCCGACCCTGATCATTTTCAAGGACGGCCAGGTCGCCGCCACCAAGATCGGCGCGCTGCCCAAAAGCAAGCTCTATGAGTGGGTCGAATCGGTGGTCTGATCCCCGACACGCCACACCGGAAAAAAAGGGATCCGCTCCGCCCGGGGCGGGTCTTTTTTTTGGGATCCGTCGGCGATGTGGTTTATTGAAAACCGGCGACCTGAACGCGAGGGGACATGGATTTCAGTAAGACCGCCGATGACCGCGATGCCGGCCGCCGCTCACCGGGCGCCAAGGCCATCACCGCCGCCACGGTCGGCAATCTGCTGGAAATTTACGATTTCATTTCCTATGCGATGTTCGCGGTGCCGATCTCGACCGCCTTCTTTCCGGCCGGCAACGACAATGTCTCCCTGCTGCTGACGTTCGTGACCTTCGGCATGGGATTTCTGGCCCGGCCGCTGGGCGCGCTGGTGATCGGCGGTTACGCCGACCGCCATGGCCGCAAGGGCGCCTTCAGCATCACCATTCTCGTGATGGCGCTGGGGACCGCGGTGATCGCCTTTTGCCCCACCTATCATTCCATCGGCATCGCCGCGCCGATCCTTGTCACCGTCGGACGCATCCTTCAGGGTTTTTCCGCGGGCGCCGAGGTCGGGGGAGCGGTCGCCATTCTGATCGAGAACGCCCCGCCCAGCCGCCGGGGATTTTACGCCGCCCTGCAACAGCTTTCACAAGGATCCGCCGTGATGGCGACGGGTCTGGTCGGCGTTGCCATGACGGCGCTGTTCACCCAGGACGAAATCATGGCCGGCGCCTGGCGGATCGTCTTCATGATCGGATTGCTGATCGCCCCCGTCGGCGTCTATGTCCGTCTCCGGATCGAGGAGACCCCGGAATTCCTCAACCTGTCCCGCCGCCCCGGGCAGGACCGGTTGACCGTCAGCGTGCTTCTGGGCCACAGCTATCCGATCCTGATCGGCATCCTGATCATGATCCTGTGGACCGTGGCCACCTACGTCTCGAATTATTTCACCACTTATTCGGTCCGCGAGGTCCATCTGTCCCTCCAGCAGAGCTACATCGGCCAGATCGCCTATGGCGTCGTCATGCTGGTGGTCTGTCCTCTGGCCGGCCGGTTGTCGGACGCCGTCGGTCGCGTCCGCTGCCTGTTGCTGGGCGCGGTCGGCATCGGCGTGGTGGCCTATCCGACCGTCCGGTTCCTGATCCTGCACCCGGGTCTCGGCAGCCTGTGTCTGGCCCAGGGGATCATCGCCCTGTTCCTGGCCCTTTACGCCAGCACGGCCTCGACCGTGCTGGGAGAGTTGTTCCCGACCTCGGTGCGGGCCACCGGTGTGTCGCTCGCCTATTCCTTCGGCGTCACGATTTTCGGAGGATTCACGCCGGCCATCGTCACGGCGCTGCTGGGAGCGACCGGCGACAAACTGGTGATCGCCTATTACCTGATCGCCGCGGCGGTGATCAGCGCCATTCCGATCCTGCTGACCGGCCGCTGGCGCAAGGGCGCCGTCCAGGTATAAGCCCGGCCGGCGATCCGGCTGACTCATCACCGGCTGGCAGGCCCGTTGGGGCCTGTGGACACAGATGGACTCCTCGCCCGCTTGCGGGAGGGGTGAGGGTGAGGGTGGCCGGGCGTCCGCGCGGCGGATGACCAGCCGGGCCTGGGCCGGATGCAAGGGAAGATGCGCCTTGACCCATGCCTGTTTCCGCCCGAGGGCGGTGCTGACCGGTTCCGGTCACCGGGACATGCTGTAACCGGCGGGATCAGCCGTTGTCGGCCAGGATGGTTCCGGCCAGATAAAGGCTTCCGCAAATGAGGATCCGGCCCACCCCGCCCCCATCGGCCAGGTCCCGCACCGCCGCCTCCACATCGGCCGCGCTTTCGGCCGCCAGTCCCTCGGCCCGCGCGGCGCCGACCACGCCGTCGGCGGTCCGGCTGTGGGGTTCGTCCGGGATGGCGACGCCCCGCATGCGCCGGACCAGCGGCGCCAGCGGCGCGAAAAAGCCCTGGCTGTCCTTTGTGTCCAGCATCCCGGCGACGAGATCCAGCGGCCGGTCCCGCCAATTGGCCGCGATGAAGGCGGCCAGGGCCTGACCGGCCGACGGATTATGTCCGCCATCCAGCCACAGTTCGGCCCCCGCCGGCAGGCACGCGGCCAGCGGACCTCTGGTCAGGCGTTGCAGACGGGCCGGCCAGTCCGCCCCGGTCACGCCCCGGGCCAGATCGTCGGGCCTGTCGCCCAGGCCCAGCGTGACCGCCGCGGCCAGGGCAAGACCGGCGTTGGGAATTTGATGGGCGCCGGGCAGGTTGGGAAGCGGCAGCGAAAGATCGCGCTCCCCCATGGTAAAGCGCATGCCTCCGGGTACCGGGCCGACCTGCCAGTCCAGCCCCTCGATCAGAAGAGGCGCCCCGATCGCGGCCGCGCGCCGGGCGATGACCTCCATGGCTTCCGGATCCTGCCGGGTCGTAAGGCAGGGAACGCCGGATTTCAGGATGCCGGCCTTCTCGCCCGCGATGGCGGCGACGGTGTCGCCCAGATAGGCCTGATGATCGAGCGAGATCGGCGTCAAGAGGGTCAAGGCCGGCCGGGCAATCACATTGGTGGCGTCGTAACGCCCGCCCATGCCGGTCTCCAGCAGGCAGAAATCGGCGGGCTGGCGGGCGAACGCGACCAGGGCGGCAATCGTCGTGATCTCGAAGAAGGTCACCGGACGGCCGTCGTTGCCCCGTTCGCACTCCAGCAGGATCGTCTCCAGCGCGTCGTCGTCGATCAGCCGGCCCGCGACGCGGATGCGCTCGGCGAAGCGGACCAGATGGGGCGAGGTATAAACATGGGCGCTTTTGCCCCCGGCCTCGATGATCGCCCGCAGATAGGCAAGCGTCGATCCCTTGCCATTGGTACCGGCGACATGAATCACCGGGGGCAGCGACCGCTCGGGGTGACCGAGCGTCGCCAGAAGGTCCAGAACACGATCGAGCGCCAGATCGATGACCTTCGGATGCAGGCCCTTCAAACGCTCAAGAACGACCTCAAGCACCTGTTTCGGTCTCGTAATTATCCGGTGTGTCGACGGGAAGGCTGAGAAGCTGGCCGCCCGGTCCGCGATGACGCAGCAGCCCCAGGATGCGGCCCAGGGTTTCCGGCAGCTTGTGGCGATGGACGACCATGTCGACCATGCCATGCTCCAGCAGATATTCCGCCCGCTGGAACCCGTCGGGAAGCTTCTCGCGGATCGTGGTTTCGATCACGCGGGCGCCGGCAAAGCCGATCACCGTTCCCGGCTCGGCGATATGGATATCGCCCAGCATGGCGAAGGAGGCCGAGACCCCGCCGGTGGTCGGATCGGTCAGGACCACGATATAGGGCAGCTTCTTTTCCTTGACCTTGCTGACGGCCACGGTGGACCGGGCCATCTGCATCAGGGACAGAATCCCCTCCTGCATGCGCGCGCCGCCCGAGGCCGGGACCACGATCAGCGCGGCGTCCTGCAACAGCGCCAGTTCGGCCGCGGCGACCAGCCCGTCCCCCACCGCCATTCCCATCGATCCGCCCATGAAGGCGAAGTTGAAGGCGGCGACCACCGCATTGACACCACCGATCCGCCCGTGGGCGACCACGATGGCATCCTGCTCCGAGGTTTTGGTCTGGCTGTCCTTCAACCGGTCGACATAGCGCTTGCTGTCGCGGAACTTCAGCGGGTCCGCCACGGTCTTCGGCAGTTCGATCCGCTGATACTGGCCGCCGTCGAACAGCGAGGCCAGACGCGCCTTGATCTCAAGCCGCATATGGAAATCGCAATGCGGGCAGACCGCCAGGGTCTTGGCAAGGTCGCGATGGAAAATCATATGACCGCACTGCGGGCATTTGTCCCACAGATTTTCCGGCACCTCGCGCGGGCGGACCAGCCTCTGGATCTTCGGGCGGACAAAATTGGTGAGCCAGTTCATGGCACTCTTCCTGTCATCGTCATCGACGGGGAAGCCCCGTTCCTCACAGTGGCGAAGCCCCGCCGCGGAGGCCGGCGGCCAGCGTGCGGACAAAGGCGAGAACCTCGGCGACCAGTCCGGGCTTCGCCCGGCCGGAGGCGTCCAGTCCGTCGGCCACCTTCTGCACGATGGCCGACCCGACCACCGCGGCGTCCGCCAGGGTGCCGCCCTCGGCGACCTGTGCGGGCGACTTCAATCCGAATCCGACCGCCACCGGCAGGCCGGTGTGCCGCCGCAGCCGCTCCATGGCTCCGGCGATGGCCTCGCGGCCGGCCGAGGCCGTGCCGGTGACACCGGCAATCGACACGTAATAGACGAAACCGGTCGCTCCGCCCAATATGGCCGAAAGGCGGGCATCGTCGGTGGTCGGCGCGGTCAGGGCGATCAGGTCGATGCCGTGCGCGCCGGCCGGACCGGTCAGTTCGTCGGCTTCCTCGGGCGGCAGATCGACGACGATCAGTCCGTCGACGCCGGCGCGGGCGGCCGCCTCGCAGAACGCGTCGACCCCCCAGGCGTGGATGGGATTGTAATAGCCCATCAGGATGATCGGGGTCAGACCGTCGCGACGGCGGAAATTGCGCACCATGTCGAGGGTGCGCGCCACCGAGGCGCCACTGGCCAGCGCCCGGATCGAGGCCGCCTGAATAGCCGGACCGTCGGCCATGGGGTCGGAAAAGGGCACGCCCAGCTCGATCAGGTCGGCGCCGGCGGCCGGCAGGCCGTCCAGCAGCGACTGGCTGGTGGCGGAATCGGGATCGCCCGCGGTGATGAAGGTGACGAGGCCGGCGCGGCCCTCCTCCTTCAAGGCGGCGAAGCGGGTGGCAATACGGCTCATTCCAGTCCCCCGCGCGTCAGGGCGTCGTCACCCAACGACTTGGCGACGGTGGCGACATCCTTGTCGCCGCGTCCCGACAGCGACACAACCATCAGATGATCGGGCCCGAGATCCCGGGCCACCGTTTTCGCATAGGCGATGGCGTGGGATGATTCCAGGGCCGGAATGATTCCTTCCAGCCGGGTGGTGAGCTGGAAGGCCTCCAGGGCCTCCTGGTCGGTGGCCGAGACATACTCGACCCGGCCGATGTCGCGCAACCACGCATGTTCGGGGCCGATGCCGGGATAATCGAGGCCGGCCGAAATCGAGTGGGCCTCGGTGATCTGGCCATCGCGGGTTTGCAGCAGATAGGTGCGGTTGCCATGCAGCACCCCGGGCCGCCCGCCGGTCAGGGACGCCGCATGCTGGCCGGTGGCGATGCCAGGGCCGGCGGCCGCGACCCCGAAAATCCGGACGGAGGGATCGTCGAGGAAGGGATGGAACAGTCCCATGGCGTTGGAGCCGCCGCCGATGCAGGCGACCAGCGAATCCGGCAGACGGCCGGTGGCGTCCAGCATCTGGGCGCGCGTTTCCTCGCCGATCACGGACTGAAAGTCGCGCACCATGGCGGGATAGGGATGCGGCCCGGCCACCGTGCCGATCATGTAATAGGTGTCGTCGACCCGCGCGACCCAGTCGCGCATGGCGTCGTTCATGGCGTCCTTCAGGGTGCCGGCGCCCGAGGTCACGGGGCGGACCTCCGCCCCCAGAAGCTTCATCCGGTAGACGTTGGGGGCCTGCCGCTCAATGTCGGTGGCGCCCATGTAGATCACGCAATCGAGGCCGAACAGCGCGCAGACGGTGGCGGTCGCCACGCCATGCTGGCCGGCTCCGGTCTCGGCGATGATGCGCTTTTTGCCCATGCGGCGGGCCAGCAGCACCTGCCCCATGCAGTTGTTGATCTTGTGCGCGCCGGTATGGTTCAGATCCTCGCGCTTCAGATAGATCCGGGCGCCGCCGAACGCCTCGGTCAGGCGGCGGGCAAAATAAAGCGGACTGGGTCGCCCGACATAATTCGCGAGATAGTAGCGAAGCTCCGCGACGAAGGTCGGATCGGATTTCGCGGCGGCATACGCCTTTTCCAGCGACAGGATCAGGGGCATCAGCGTCTCGGCGACATAACGTCCGCCATAAATGCCGAAATGGCCGCGTTCATCCGGACCGGCGCGAAGGGTGTTTCTTTGCTGCATAGACCTGCCTGATCGCCACGAAAGGCGGTTAATAAAGCACAAACTCAAAGCGATGCGGAGGAAATTTCACGACCTCCGCCGGCAGGCCCCAGCACTCCGGGACGGGCGCGTGCCCGCATCCCTGGAGCGACCGGTCCCGTCAGCGGACCTGTTTCGCGTTGGCAATGAACTGCGCGATCCGAAGGGCATCCTTGACGCCGGGGGCGCTTTCCACGCCCGAGGAGACGTCGACCGCACGGGCTCCGGACTGGGCGATTGCGTCACCGACAGTCTCGGGCGTCAGCCCGCCGGCCAGGAACCAGGGGCAGGGCCATCGCCGGCCCTTGAGCAGGGTCCAGTCGAAGGCCCGGGCGTTGCCGCCGGGGCGGGCGGCGCCCTCCGGCGGACGGGCGTCGAACAGAAGGGCGTCGGCGATGTCCTGGTAGGCGCGCGCCGCGTCGAGATCGGCGGCGGAGGACACCGGCAGCGCCTTGATCACCGGCATGCCGAATTCCAGGCGCACGGCCTCGACCCGGGCGGGGGTCTCCTGACCGTGAAGCTGAAAATAGTCCAGCCGCACATTGTTCATCACATGGTTGAGCAGCCGGTCGTCGGGATCGACGAAGAGTCCGACGCGCGCGATCTCCTCGGGGACCCATTGCAGGATCTCCGCCGCCCGTTCCACATCGATGGCGCGCGGGCTCGCCTCGAAAAAGACGACGCCCAGGTAATCGGCGCCGGCCTCCATCGCCGCCTCGACGGCATCCTCGTCGGTGAGACCGCAGATTTTGACCCGGACGGGCGTCATCGCGGATCCGCCCCGTCCAGCTCGCGGGCGATATGGGCGGCCGCCTCCGCCGGATCGGCGGCGGCGGTGATCGGCCGGCCGATGACCAGCCAGTCGGCCCCTTTGGCCATGGCCTCGGAGGGCGTCAGAACCCGCTTCTGATCGTTGGCGGCGGCCCAGGCCGGCCGGATACCCGGAATGACAAGCTGGAAGCCGGGTCCGCATTCGGCGCGCAGGGCCTCCACCTCATGGGCGGAACAGACCACGCCGTCGACGCCGGCCTCCTGGGCCAGCGCCGCCAGGCGGCGCACCTGATCCACCATCGAGGACCCGACGCCGGTGGCAGAGAGGTCGTCGCCGCTCATGCTGGTCAGCACCGTCACCGCCAGAATTTTCGGGCGCGCGACGCCAAGGCGTTGCGCCTCGGAACCGGCGGCGTCCACGGCGGCCCGCATCATTTCGGCGCCCCCCCCGGCATGCAGGGTGGTCATCAGGGGTGACAGGCGCACCGCGCCCCTGATGGCGCCCGCCACCGTGTTGGGAATGTCGTGGAATTTAAGGTCGAGGAACAGCGGCACACCGCCGCCCGCGACGGCACGGACGCCGGCGGGGCCGTTGGCGGCGAAGAACTCGAGCCCGAGCTTCAGCCCGCCGACCAGACCGTGGATCTTGCGGGCAAGCGCGAGCGCCGCCTCCGGGTCGGTCGTATCAAGGGCGCAAAAGACTGGGTTGCGTGTCATGGCTATTTTGCTGGCACTCCGCTCGAAACCATGTCTCCGTCCGGGACAGGGAAGGTGGGCGCCGGCGCCGTCCGCGTCAAAAGGGACGGCTGCCGGTCAGGATTTTGCGGCTGCCGACGGCGAGGACGGGGTGGCCGCGGCCTCCCCATCTTTGACCGTCTTCAGCTCGCGCTCAAGGGTGTCGGCCCGCCGGGCCTGGCGCCGGGCCTGGCGCCGGTGACGCAGCGTGGCGCGGCCCGACAGCAGGAGACCGACCACCACGCCGGCCAGCAGCGAGATCAGAACCGCGGCATAGGCCGGCATGGCAAGGCCCTCTTCGAAGGGCCACAGTCCCAGGGTTACGGTCTGCCGGTTGGAAAGGGCGAAAAGCAGCACGGCCGCGGCAAAGACGATACCGGCACACCAGGATAAAATTTTCACCGCGGCATCACCCCCGCATCATCGGGACGGTGACGGCATGACTGTCGTCACTCGTCGGTGTTCAGCCGCTCGCGCAGCAATTTGCCGGTCTTGAAGAACGGCACGACTTTCTCTGACACATCCACCGATTCGCCGGTCCGCGGATTGCGGCCCTGGCGGGCGTCGCGGCGCTTCACGGAAAAGGCGCCGAAACCGCGCAGCTCGACCCGGTCGCCGCGCGCGAGCGCCGCCGTGATCTCGTCAAAAATGGTGGTTACGATCCGCTCGACATCACGCTGGTAGAGATGGGGATTCAACTCTGCCAGGCGGGCAATCAGCTCCGACTTGGTCATAGGCTCTCCTGGCTCCTGCTGAGAGGCGCTCTCAATCACGCCAAGAGCCTGCCAAAGCTGAACCCCAGCGTCAAGATAAGCCTTTATGATACTTAGCTTTTTTACATGAAAGCGGGGGTGATCCGGGGTGACGCACGAAACGACGCGCCCCCGGGCGGCCTCAAGCAAGAAACGAAATTCCGGGAGGGATGAAAAGAAAAAAAGCTTTCGCCGCGCCGGCCATCCCGCCGCGCCAGAGTGATCGAACGATCATATAAGGGAAAAACCGTGATCCCGAAGGGGATAATTCAGGATCCGCATGGCGAAGAACAAGCAAAAAGGGCGCCCCGGAAAAACCGGGACGCCCCTCTTTTCGCAAGGACCGCCGAAGCGGAGCCCGCAGCCGGACGATTACTTGTCTTCCGACTGGGCCTTTTCCTCTTTGGCGCGGTTGAAGGCGGCGCCCAGGATATCGCCCAGCGACGCGCCCGAGTCGGACGAGCCATACTCGGCCATCGCCTGCTTCTCCTCGTCGATCTCGCGCGCCTTGACCGACAGCGTGACCTTGCGGGTCGCCTTGTCGATGGCCGTGACCTTGGCGTCGACCTTCTCGCCGACGGCGAAACGGTCCGGACGCTGGTCGGCACGGTCACGCGCCAGCTCGTTCTTGCGGATGAAGCCGGACAGACCCTCGACGGTCACTTCGAGACCGTTGTCGGTCACGCCGGTCACCGAGCAGGTCACCACGTCGCCCTTCTTGACATGGGCGATGGCTTCCTTGAACGGATCGGCGCCGAGCTGCTTGATGCCGAGGCTGATACGCTCCTTCTCGACGTCGACGTCCAGGACCTTGGCCTTGACGACATCGCCCTTCTTGAAGTCCAGGATCGCCTGCTCGCCGGGACGCTCCCAGGAGATGTCGGACAGGTGAACCATGCCGTCGATCTCGCCGGGCAGGCCGATGAACAGACCGAACTCGGTGATGTTCTTGACCTCGCCCTCGACCTCGGTGCCCACCGGGAACTTCTCGAGGAAGCCTTCCCACGGGTTGGACATGGTCTGCTTCAGGCCCAGGCTGATGCGGCGCTTCTGAGCGTCCACGTCCAGCACCATGACCTCGACCTCCTGGGAGGTGGAGACGATCTTGCCGGGATGGACGTTCTTCTTGGTCCAGGACATCTCGGAGACGTGGACCAGACCTTCGACACCGGCCTCCAGCTCGACGAACGCGCCGTAGTCGGTGATGTTGGTGACACGGCCGACGAACTTGGCGCTGACCGGGTACTTCTGCTCGACGCCTTCCCACGGATCGGCCTCAAGCTGCTTGATGCCGAGGCTGATGCGCTGGGTCTCGGAGTTGAAGCGGATGACCTGCACCTTGACGGACTGGCCGATGTGCAGCGCCTCGGACGGGTGGTTGATGCGCTTCCAGGCGATATCGGTGACGTGCAGCAGGCCGTCCACGCCGCCCAGGTCGACGAACGCACCGTAATCGGTGATGTTCTTGACCACGCCTTCGAGGATCTGGCCTTCCTTCAGGCTCTCGATCAGCTCCGAGCGCTGCTCGGCGCGGGTCTCCTCGAGGACGGCGCGGCGCGACACGACGATATTGCCGCGCGACCGGTCCATCTTCAGGATCTGGAAGGGCTGCGGGGTGCCCATCAGCGGGCCGATGTCGCGGACCGGGCGGATGTCCACCTGGCTGCCCGGCAGGAACGCCACGGCGCCCGACAGGTCGACGGTGAAGCCGCCCTTGACGCGGCCGAAGATCACGCCGGTGACGCGCTGGTTGTCCTGGAAGGACTTCTCGAGCTGCGTCCAGGCTTCCTCGCGCCGGGCCTTCTCACGGCTCAGCATGACTTCGCCGTTGCGGTCCTCATAGCGCTCGATGAACACCTCGACCTCGTCACCCGCCTTGATGTCGGCGGGGCGGCCGGGGACGCCGAATTCCTTGAGCGGGATGCGGCCTTCGGACTTCAGTCCGACGTCAATCACCGCGAAATCGCCGTCGATCTCGACGACGACACCTTTGACGACGGAGCCTTCGAAGGCGCCGGATTCGCCGAACGTCTCGTCCAGCAGGGCGGCGAAGTCTTCCGTCGCCGCGAAATCAGTGGCTTGAGCCATGGTACAAAAATCCTTTCAAACATCTTTTCTCAGGCCGGCCGGTTGGTTCCGGCGGTCGTCGGCGGAAAACAGAACCGGTGCCGCTCCCCCGCCGCGGGGAACGGTCTGACTGCCGCCAGGGGCCTTTCTCAAAGGCTCGCGGGGCGCCGCCCGGAAATGATCGCCACGGCCTTCGCAAAGACCGCATCGGCGTCCAGCTCCGTCGTATCCAGCACAACCGCGTCGGCGGCCGGAACCAACGGAGCGACGCTCCGCGCGCGATCACGCGCGTCACGTTCCCGCATTTCTTCGAGAACGCGCTCTCCTATAGCCTGTTCGCCCTTG
The DNA here is from genome assembly GCA_009712185.1 of Telmatospirillum sp. Classification (GTDB taxonomy): domain Bacteria; phylum Pseudomonadota; class Alphaproteobacteria; order Rhodospirillales; family Magnetospirillaceae; genus Telmatospirillum. Next base: position 19,977 of record WASQ01000144.1, read on the forward strand.
TCAAGCAACTCTTTCAACCGTCGGGCGGCGCGGCATTCGACACTGGCGGTGACAAACAGTTTGGCGTCCGCCCCGGGGCAGACGACCGTGCCGATATCGCGGCCGTCCAGAACGGCCCCCGGATCCCTGTCGGCGAAGGCGCGCTGGAAGTCCAGCAGGGCCTCGCGCACCGTACCGATCGCCGCCACCTTGGACGCCGCCTGCCCCGCCCCCTCGGCGCGCAGGGCGGGATCGGCAAGAAGCCTCCCGTCGGCCAGCGCCGCCGGATCAAGCGCGCGCGCCGCCGCGGTGGCCGACGCCGGGTCGGCGGGATCGCCGCCCGACCGCACCACGGTCCATCCGACCAGCCGGTAGAGCCCCCCGGTATCCAGATAATTGAGCCCGAAATGGGCGGCCAGCCGCCGGGCCAGGGTTCCCTTGCCGGCCGCCGCCGGACCGTCGATCGCGATAATCATAGTCTTTAAATGTCCCTCAAACGCCGGGCGGGGCATCCGCCCCTTGGCTTTCCTCGCTTTTGCCTCCGCTGCCGCTCCCGGCAACGCTGCGGCGCCCGAGAACGGGCGAGGTAAGTCCTCATCATCCCCTCAAACGCCGGGCGGGGC
>WASQ01000144.1:20678-42619 GCA_009712185.1 Telmatospirillum sp.
CGCCCGAGAACGGGCGAGGTAAGTCCTCATCATCCCCTCAAACGCCGGGCGGGGCCATCCGCCCCTTGGCTTTCCCCGCTTTTGCCTCCGCTGCCGGTCCCGGCGGCCGTCACACCGGCTCGATCCGTCCGCCCAGGCCGTTCATCAGGGCCACAAAACCGGGAAAGCTGGTATCGATGGCGGTCGCGTCATCGATCCGCACCGGACGGTGGGCGGCCATGCCCATGATCAGGAAGGACATGGCGATGCGGTGATCGAAATGGACCGGCACCGTGGCCCCGCCTTCCGGCGCGCCGCCGTCGCCGTGGACGATCAGGTCGTCGCCCTCGATCTCCAGTTTCACGCCGCTGAGGTCAAGCCCCCGGGCGATCGCCGCCAGACGGTCACTTTCCTTGACCCGCAGTTCCGCCAACCCCCGCATGCGGGTGGTCCCCCGCGCAAAGGCCGCGGCCACCGCCAGGATCGGATATTCGTCGATCATCGAAGGCGCGCGTCCGGCCGGGACGTCGACACCCGTCAGGGACGATCCGCGGACAACCAGATCGGCCACCGGCTCGCCGCCTTCGACCCGGGGATTGGCGAAGGTGATATCGGCCCCCATCTCCAGCAGGGTCTGATAAAGCCCGCACCGCAATGGATTGGTGCCCACCGCCGGAACCGTGATCGACGACCCCTCCACCAGCAGGCCGGCGACCACCGGAAACGCCGCCGACGAGGGATCGGACGGCACCTTGATGGACTGCCCGGTCAGCTCGGGCTGGCCGGTCAGCGAGATCGCGCGCCCCCCATCCGGCAAGGGCTCGACCGACAGGGTGGCGCCGAATCCGCGCAGCATCAGTTCGGTATGGTCGCGGGTCGCTTCGCGCTCGATCACCGTCGTGGTGCCCTGCGTGTTGAGCCCGGCCAGCAACACGGCCGACTTCACCTGGGCGGAGGGCATCGGCAGTTCATAAGTGATGGGAATGGGCGTCGGCGACCCGATCACCGCCAGGGGCAGCCGGCCGCCGGAGCGGCCGACAAAGCCGGCACCGATGCGGCTTAAGGGTTCGATCACGCGGCGCATGGGCCGGGAGCGGAGCGAGGCGTCGCCGGTGAACAGGGCGGTGAAGGGGTGGCTGGCCACCAGTCCCATGACCAGACGGGCGCCGGTTCCGGCATTGCCCATGTCGAGAACGTCTGCGGGCTCCGTCAGGCCGCCGACCCCCCGTCCGTGCAGCACCCACCGCCCGTCCTCCTGGCGTTCGACCTCCGCACCCAGAAGGCGCATGGCCTGGGCGGTGCGCAGAACGTCCTCGCCCTCCAGCAATCCCTCGATGGTGCTTTGCCCGATGGCCAGGGCGCCGAACATCAGCGCGCGGTGCGAAATCGACTTGTCCCCGGGAACCCGGACGGTTCCGCTGAGAGCGGGGGCGGCGTAGGATATCAATGGTTTTGCGGCGGCGGATGACGACATGGGCGTCGAACTCTCCCTTGAGCGAGGAACCGGGGACGGCGGGTCCATGAAACAGTGACCCCTACACCATCTCTCGAACCGTTCCTACACTTCAATGAGGGTTGGCGACAATCTGCGCCGACGGCGGTATGGCCGGATGGACCCCCGGACGTCCGGCCAGTGGCGGCGCGCCTGGGGGCGCGGCGGTAATTTTTCGTTTTGACACGGCCGGGGTTACGTGGCAAATGGCCGGACAGCATCACAATTTGCGAGATTCAAGGAGGACACGGGTGGCAAAACCGGAATGGGGTGTGAAACGCACCTGCCAGAGCTGCGGCGCCCGCTTCTACGACATGGCGCGCTCGCCCATCGTCTGCCCCAAATGCGGCGTGCCCGGTGAGCCGGAAGTGACCTTCAAGCCGCGCCGGCAGTCGGCCGCGGCGCCGGAGCCGAAGGTTGTCCCGGTGCTGCCCGATGACGAGACGGCGGATCTTGAGGATGTGGCCGAGGATCTCGACACCGCCGACGAGGAGGAGGCGGAAGGCGCCACCGCCGACGGCGAGGAGGAGGACGAGGCCCTGATCGAGGACGCGTCGGACCTGGGAGAGGACGACGACGACATGGCCGAGGTCATGGAACATATCGACGAGGACCTCGAAAACGAGATCTGAGCGGGAAAAAGGGAATCGTGAAACAGCTCATTTTTTTGCTTGCATGAGCTAAACGAAGTCCCTATGTTCCGCCACCTGCACGGCGCAAACCGTGCCCCAGAATTCGGGGCCATAGCTCAGCTGGGAGAGCGCTACAATGGCATTGTAGAGGTCAGGAGTTCGATCCTCCTTGGCTCCACCAAGTTGAAAAGGGCTTCGCCGGCAACGGCGAGGCCCTTTCTCTTTTGCAACAGCCGGCGACACCACCGGTCCAGACCCCTGATCCGGGTCCGTGGAGAAAATCGACTCTCATCTGTTTCTCGCAGGTCGGCAGGTTGGCGAGGACGATGCCCGCCGTGGTTTGGCTGCCGTTTGTCGTCCTGATGCGCAGCGAAAAATTTCATCGACAGCGGCGAACGCCAACCATTCCTCTTCTCGCATGTATCGCGTCACGATACTGGTCCATGGTATCATATGGTGATACGCTTGTTTGAAATGAAAAGGATGTTCCGTGATCCGCGGATTCAAGGGAAAGCACGCCGAAGCCATATGGATTGGCGCTCCCTTGAAGGGCTTCCCGGCCGATTTGGTGCGGCCTGCACAGCGTAAGTTGGTCATGCTGGCAGCAGCAGTCGAGTTGGGCGCACTGCGGCAACCTCCGGGGAACCGCCTGGAGGCATTGGCCGGAGATCGCAAGGGGCAGCATAGCATCCGCATCAACGACCAATGGCGCATCTGCTTCGTCTGGCGCGATGGCGCGGCGGATGACGTCGAGATCACCGATTACCACTGAGGAGAAGACCATGATCGGCCCCAACCCTCCCGTTCATCCCGGTGAGATCCTCCGCGAGGAGTTCCTGATGCCGTTGAACTTGACTGCCTATGCCCTCGCCAAGCGCTGCCAGGTACCCCGTACCCGGATCGAGCGGCTGGTCCGCGAGGAGGCGCCGATCACTGCCGACACCGCCCTGCGCCTCGGTCGGGCCTTCAACACCGGGCCGGAGTTCTGGATGAACGTGCAAACTCTTTATGATCTGAGCATTGCCAACCGCAACACGCCTGACATAGCGGACATCGAGCCCCTTTCCGCAGCGTGAAGCAACAGCGGCCGGCACGGTCTCCTGCGGGTGGGGTGCACTGGGGTGCAAAATCCGTCGATTTGCCCCCATTCACTTCACTGGCACCCGCAGAATTGGCCGATTTTTCAAGCAGTAGGAGGGGCGGCCACCCGATCGCATTGTAGAGGTCAGGAGTTCGATCTTCCTTGGCTCCACCAAGTTGAAAGGGCTTCGCCGGGTATCCGGGCGCTGGCCCGAATACCCGGACGCGATGTCAAGCGCGTGCACCAGGACGTCGTTGCCCTCGAAGAGCTGGGGCCGATCCATCGGGATCCGGAGAGCGGCGTCCTGTCGACCGGCCTTGATAACGTGTCATCCCCGATCAGATTCGCCGCATAGGACCGGCCGGCGGCGCATCCGCCGGGTCTGGCGCCACGGTTCCGGGTCGGGAAGAGGGCGCCTCCGCCCTCTTCCGGCCAGCCGGTCCTCAGCTCCGGTAGTGGCTGACCTCCTTGTAGAAATAGGCGTTCAACCCGAACAGCAGGGCGGCCAGGAAGGCGATCCCCGCGAACAGGAACATCAGGAACCCTTCCCGGCTCTGGCCGCTGGCCGCGATGGTCGCCCGCATGGCCTGGCTGGCGACGCCGGCGTCGACCACCACGACCCACAGATTCCCGACCGTGGTGGACAGGTTCCAGAAGCTCATCAGGATCCCCTTCATCGACAGGGGCGCCTGACTGTAGGCGAATTCCAGGCCAGTGGCCGACACCAGCACCTCGCCCATGGTCAGAAGGGCATAGGGAAGGACCTGCCAGGAAATGCTGAGGGCATTGCCGCCGTCCATCCACATCTGCATCGTGCCGACCACCACCCAGGCGGCGGAACTGAACAGGATGCCGGAGGTCATGCGGCGCAGCGGCGTGGGCTCGATCCCGAAACGGCGCAGGGCCGGGTAGAGGACGAAATTGTTGAAGGGAATCAGGACCAGCACCAGGGCCGGATTCAGGGCCTGCATCTGCGAGGCCGAGAACCAGTCCGGTTTCGTCATGCGGCCGGCCTGGATGACCCAGGTGGACGCCTTCTGATCGAACAGAGACCAGAAGGGCGTGACCAGCGCGAAGATGATCAGGATGCGCAGCACCGCGCGGACGCCGTCCACCGCGTCACGCGGGTGGCGGTCGAGCACGGTCTCCAGTTGCACCCAGGCGGCAATCGCCGCGAAAGCCAGCCCCTCGACGAAGGCGAGACAGAACACCGTGACGAAACCGAGATCCACCGTCGCCACCGACCAGACGACCAGGGCCAGACCGGCCAGCAGGATCCAGACGCCCCGATAGCCGTGCGCCGGGGACAAGGCCGCCGATTTCGCCACCTGCCAGAAGGAATGCGGATCGGACGGGGCCGGCGGCAGGACGACGTAGCGCCGGCGCCCCATCCAGAAAACCACCGTCGCGACGAACATCAGGACGCCCGGGATGCCGAACGCGACCGCCGGACCATAGGACCTGAGAAAGATCGGCATCAGAAGGGTCGCGAACAACGAGCCGAAATTGATGATCCAGTAGAAGGAGTCGAACACCACCTTCGCCAGACGCTTGTTGGTCTCGTCGAACTGGTCGCCGCAGAAGGAGGCGACCAGCGGCTTGATCCCCCCGGATCCGAAGGCGATCAGCGACAGCCCGACGAAGAACCCCGTCGGATTGCTGTCGAAGGTCGCGAGACAGGCGTGCCCCAGGCAATAAATGATGCTGAACGCCAGGATGGTGTTGTACTTTCCCCACAGCCGGTCCGACACGAAACCGCCCAGCAGCGGGAAGAAATAAACGCCGATCATGAAATTGTGGAAGATGTGCCGCGCCTCTCCGGCACGCGCCTCGTCGGGCACATAGAGCAGCAGCGACGAGATCAGGAACGCGGTCAGAATATTGCGCATTCCATAAAAACTGAACCGTTCGCAGCCCTCGTTCCCGATGATATAGGCGATCTGTCGCGGCATCCGTTCAGCCGGTCCGGCTGCCGCCCTGTCGTCCTTCGATGCAATGACGGTCACGTTTCCCCCGGATGTTTCCTGTTTTTCATGGCCCGGGACCGACCGGACGGACGTGTCCCCGGGATGGGGAAGGATAACCGAGCGGACCTGCGGGCGCGAGAGGGAGAGGGAGAGGGAGAGGGTGAGGGTGAGGGTGAGGAAAAGGGAGAGATTGGCGAAGGGAGGCGGAGGTCCGGTTGCCAGCCTCGTCTGCAGATGTCAGTATTCACGCCGAGCTATCTCCTGCTGTCGGCCGGCCGCGAAAGTATGCCTGGCGTCCTCCGGCGGGATAACCGTTTAACAGAGAGTCCCCGCCTTGACCGTGGTCGCCACATCTTTTTCGACGCTTCCCTCATTTCTCCTCTATTTTGCTGTCGGCGCGGTTCTGATCGCCCTCTTTCTGGCGCTTTACTGCCGCACCACCCCGCATCCCGAGATCGTCCTGATCCGCGAGGGCAATGTGGCGGCGGCGGTGGCCCTGTCGGGCGCGCTTCTGGGGTTCGTCCTGCCGCTGGCCTCCGTCATCGCCCACAGCGCCCATCTGATCGACGTCCTGGTCTGGGGTGTCATCGCGCTGCTGGTCCAGTTGGGCGGTTTCCTGGCGGCAAGGATGGTGGTCCCCGGACTGAGCCGCGCGATCGCGGATGGAAAGGTCGCGGACGGCATTTTCCTGGCCGGACTGTCGCTGGCGCTGGGGATCCTCGACGCGGCCTGCATGGCGGGGTGAGGGCGGCCGATGACCCCGACCCGCAAACGCTCGATCGTCGTCAATCTCTCGATCGTGGGCCTGACCGGCAGCGCCCTTCTGGGGGCAATTCTGTCCTCCGGCTCCGAGGTCAGGCGCAACCTTTACCGCAGTCAGGCCGACTGCGAACGCGATTATTCGCCGGCGCAGTGCGAAGCGGACCGGTTCAACGACTCCAGGGCCGGCGGACCGGTGCATGGAGGGGGTGGAGGGGGCGGAGGCTGGCGCGGTCCCGCCTATGCGGCCGACCGCTCCGCGCCCGATGCCGGTGTCGATCCCGGTCCCGGGCGCCAGGGGCTGGCGTCGGGCACCGAATCGAGCGTGCGCGGCGGGTTCGGCCGCATCGGTTCCTTCTTCCGGGCCGTGGGCTGAGATGCGCCGCGAGCGCGTGACGCCCAGGCCCGACTGGCCGGCCCGCGTGGAGGCCCTGGGGCTGTCCTTCCATTCCGAGGAAGGCGTCCCCTACTGGTGCGAGGAGGCCTGCTATTCCTTCACTGCCGCCGAAATCGACCGGATCGAGGAGGACACGGCCCGCCTGCACGAGCTATGCCTGACCGCGGCCGGCCGGCTGATCACCGGCGGCGATCTGGACCGTCTGGGGATCGGGGAACATTTCTGGCCCTGGATCGCCCGGTCCTGGGACCGGTCCGCCCCCGATCTTTATGGACGCTTCGATCTCGCCTACGACGGGTCGGGCCCGGCGAAACTGCTGGAATACAACGCGGACACCCCGACCGCGCTGCTGGAGGCGGCGGTGATCCAATGGTACTGGCTGGAGGAGACAAGGCCGGCCGCCGACCAGTTCAACTCGATTCACGAGCGGCTGATCGATCGCTGGAGGACGATCGGATCCGGTCTGCCCGCCGGACAGACCCTGCATTTCGCGGGGGTCACCGCCGAGGCCGAGGATCTCGTGACACTGGACTATCTGCGCGACACCTGCGAACAGGCGGGTCTGGCCACGCGCCTCATCGACATTGCCGACATCGGCTGGAACGGACGGACCTTCACGGATCTGGAGGAACAACCGGTCCAGGCGCTGTTCAAGCTCTATCCCTGGGAATGGATGCTGCGCGAAGGCTTTGCCGCGCATTTGACGGAAGACCGAACCCTCTTTCTGGAGCCCCCCTGGAAGATGGTCCTGTCCACCAAGGCCATCCTGCCGATCCTCTGGGAGATGTTCCCGGGCCATCCGAACCTGCTCCCCGCCGTTTTCCGGCGCGGCGACCTGCCGGGCCGGTGCGTCGAGAAACCGTTCCATGGCCGCGAGGGATCGGGCATCCGCTTCCTCGACCCGGGAGCCGCCGGGGCCCCCGAAGGCCAGCATGTCTGGCAGGCCGTGCCGGCGCTGCCCCGGTTCGACGGCCGCCACGCCCTGGTCGGATCCTGGGTGATCGGCGGCGAACCCGCGGGTATCGGCCTGCGCGAGGATCCGGGTCTGGTGACAGGCAACCAGAGCCTGTTCCTGCCCCATTATCTCAAGTCGTGGTGATCGGCACCGACCACCACCGGTTGGTCATATTTGCCAAAGTGGGAACTGCCGGCGCTTGTCGCAGACGCGACGGTCTCTTAATAAAATGACTCTTATAAAGACGTAACCGGCGCCCCGGCGGACGAGCCGGCAGACCCCGGGGACGCCCCCGGGGAAGGGCCCCGGGGTATGCGTCCGGGGTTCCATCCCCGCCACAGGATTGGACAACAGGGACCCATGTCGACCGACGAAACCGCCGCCGAACGCCCGAGACGGTACCGGGCCTCACCCAAGCGCAGCGCGACACATGCGGAGAACGCCCGCAAGATCGAGGAGGCGGCCTGGATCGTCTTCTCCACCATCGGCCTCGACCGCGCCTCGATTCGCGACATCGTCGTCATGAGCGGCGTGTCGGCGGGCACGTTCTACAACTATTTCCGGACCAAGGAGGCCGTGTTCGACCTTCTGATGGGCCGGCTGCTGGGCGAAATCCGGACTCTGACCGGCAAGGCGCGGGACGACGCCGCCGATCTCGAAAGCATGCTGGCGCACTGCTACGATGTTTATCTGGACTTCTTAGCCACCCGCGAGGGGGCGCGGCGCTTCTGCGAGCTCAACCAGCATCACATCCGGTCGCGGCTGTTCGGCGCCGAAACCATGGCCGGGCTGGTGGGCGACATCGGACGCGATCTGGACCGGGTCATGCCCGGCGCCCGGCTCGGCCCCGAGGAACGCACCCTGATGGCCTCGATGATCGTCGCCACCGCCTCCGAAGTCCTCTTCCTTTCGGAAGGCGCGGCCATGGGCAGCGCGGGACTGGGCGCCTTTCTGACCCGGCTGATGGTCGGCGGCCTGCGCTCCTGGTTGCCGATGACGCCCCAAAAGGAATGACCGGACCTCGACTCACGGAAAGTTGACACAGACGTCAAATTAGTTGATCACGGAAGGCAGGGCGGCAAAGGCCGTCCTCCGGAAGCTCCGGACCGTCCTCACAGCGGACAGGACCGACCATGACCACGACAGTCGACTATCTCGTCATCGGGGCCGGGCCGGCGGGATCGGCCGTGGCCCGCCGTCTGGCCGAGGGACCGGGCGCCCCCACCGTCGCGGTGATCGAGGCCGGAGGGGCCAGCCCTCCCCTCCTGTCCACCGTGCCCCTGGGCATCGCCGTCACCGTCCCCCTGAAAAGCCGGTTGAATTACGCTTTCGAAACGATCCCCCAGCCCGGCCTTGACGGACGCCGGGGCTATCAGCCGCGCGGCCGGGGCGTGGGCGGCAGCAGCCTGATCAATGCCATGATCTGCATCCGGGGCCAGCCCCAGGATTACGACGGCTGGGCGGCGGCCGGCTGTTCCGGCTGGTCCTGGGAGGAGGTGCGCCCCTACTTCCTGCGCCAGGAGGACAATGAGCGCGGCGCCGGCGCCCATCATGGCGTCGGCGGTCCGCTTGCGGTGTCCGATCTCCGAACCGCCAATCCGGCCGCCGCCGCCTTTATCGAGGCCGCGCGGGAACGGGGATATCGCGTCAATCCCGACTTCAACGGCGACAGCCAGGAAGGGGCCGGCCTCTATCAGGTGTTCCAGCGCAACGGGCGGCGGCGCAACGCGGGCGAAGCCTATCTGCTGGATGGAGCGCCGTCCAATCTCACGATCCTTTCCGGCCATGCCGCCCGCAGAATCCTGTTCCAGGATCGCCACGCCACCGGCGTGGTGGTTTCGGTGGATGGCCGGGACCGCACGGTCCTGGCGCGGCGCGAGGTCATCCTGTCGGCCGGCGCCTTCGGTTCTCCCCAGCTTCTGATGGTCTCGGGCATCGGGCCGGGCGCCGTTCTGCGCGACGCGGGCGTGCCGGTGCTGCTCGACCGCCCCGCCGTTGGCGCCAATCTTCAGGACCATCTGGATTTCGTCGACAATGTGCGGGTCGCCGGAGAGGGACTGTTCGGCCTGACCCCGGCCGGTCTCTGGCGGGGATTGATGGCGATCGCGCCCTATGTCCGCGAGGGACGCGGCATGCTGACCAGCAACGCCGCCGAGGCCGGCGCCTTTCTGCGCAGCCGGCCGGATATCGACCGCCCCGATCTGCAATATCACTTCTGCGTCGGGCTGGTCGACAATCACAACCGCACGCCCCATGCCGCCACCGGCATTGCGTTGCATGTGTGCCCGCTGCGGCCGAAAAGCCGGGGGCATGTCGCCATCACCGGTCCGGACATCCGCGACGCGCCGCTGATCGACCCGGGATTCCTGTCGCATCCGGACGATCTCGACCTTCTGGTCGCCGGCGTGACGATCGGACGGTCGATCCTGGCGTCCCCCGCCTTCCAGAGTTATGCCGGTCGCCCTGTTTACGGGACCGGACGGGAAAACGATGCCGATCTGAGGGCTCTGATCCGTGCCCATGCCGACACCATTTATCATCCGGCCGGAACCTGCCGCATGGGAAGCGATCCCGGCTCCGTCGTCGACCCCGCTCTCAGGGTCCGCGGTGTCGCGGGGCTTCGTGTGGTGGACGCCTCCGTCATGCCGACCCTGGTCAGCGGCAATACCCAGGCCCCGTCGGCGATGATCGGTGAAAAGGCCGCCGACCTGATCCTGGAAAGGAGCGCAGCGCCATGACCTCTGCCCCATCCGCCCCCCTCGCCGGTCCCGAAATTTCCGGAACCGGATCGATGGACATCCTGTTCCGTCGGATGCGGGAGGCGTCGCGGAACGGTCCGCCGCCGTCGGTGGCGGACCGGAAAGCCGTGCTCGACAGCCTTGCCCGCATGCTGCGCGAGAACGGCCCGGCCATCATCGCGGCGATCTCCGACGATTTCAAAGGCCGATCGGAGACCGAGACGCGATTGCTGGAAATCGTCCCCGCCCTGGGCGCGATCCGCCATGCGAAGCGTCATCTCGCGTCCTGGGTCCGTCCGCAACGCCGGACCGTCGACTGGGCGTTCCAGCCGGCACGGGCCTGGATCCGCCATGAGCCGCTGGGGGTAGTCGGCATCATCTCTCCCTGGAATTATCCGCTGCTGCTTTCCCTGTCGCCCTTGGTCGACGCCATCGCGGCCGGCAACCGGGTCCTTCTGAAACCGTCGGAGCTGACCCCTGCCTTCGCCGATCTGCTGGCCGGTCTGATCGCCCGCTACACCGACCCCGGCCGGATCGCCGTCATAACCGGTGGCGTCGAGGTCGCGCGCGCCTTTTCCGGCCTGCCCTTCGACCATCTGCTGTTCACCGGCTCCACCGCCGTCGGCCGGCAGGTGATGGCCGCCGCCGCGCCCAACCTGACCCCGGTCACCCTGGAACTGGGGGGCAAATCGCCGGCCCTGGTCTGCCCGGATTACCCGCTGGACAAGGCGGCGGGCAGCATTGCCTTCGGCAAGTTTCTGAACGCCGGCCAGACCTGCGTCGCGCCCGATTACGCGCTGGTGCCGGCGGGGCGCGAACGGGACTTCGCCGATGCCGTGCTCGCCAGGGTCCGGACCTTCTATCCGGACGTCGCCGGCAATCCCCACTATTCGGCGGTCATTTCGGAGAGGCATCGCGAACGGCTTCTGGCTGCATTGGCCGAGGCCGAGGCGGGCGGAGCCACCATTCTGCGCCATGGCGAGGACAGAGGCGGACGCGTCGCCCCAAGCGTGGTGCTGAACGCGCCACCCGGCTGCCTGCTGCTGCGCGAGGAAATTTTCGGCCCCATCCTGCCGGTCGCCGGCTATCGCGACCTGGAGGAGGCGCGGGCCGGCATCGCCCGGGGCGAACGGCCGCTGGCCCTTTACTGCTTCACGGGCGACCGGCGGACGGAACAGCGGGTCCTCGACGGCAGCCTGTCAGGCGGTGTCACCGTCAACGGCACCCTGTTGCATGTGGCCCAGGACGGTCTGCCCTTCGGTGGCGTCGGCGCCAGCGGCATGGGCGCCTATCACGGGATCGACGGATTCCGGCGGCTCAGCCATGCCCGGGCGGTCCACCGGATCGGCGGGATCAATGGTTTTGAGAGACTGGGACCGCCCTGGGGACGGCTGGCCGACTGGGCGGCGCGTCTCCTGACGCGGCGCCCGGTGTGACATCGGCCGGCCGGCAGGAGACCTGACCGGGGATCAGCACCCGGTCAGGCGGGTGCGTTCCACCGCGAGGCCGAACAGGGGCCGCAGGCGGGTTCCGACGGCGCTGCCCGACAGGGCGGCGGCGAACCACACCCAGCCATGCAGGCTGGAGGAGGAAATGCCGCTGAAATAGGCGCCGATGTTGCAGCCGTAGGCGAGACGGGCGCCATATCCCATCATCAGCCCGCCGATCACCGCCGCGGCCAGCGACTTGCCCGGAACCCGCCAACCGGGCGAGAATTTTCCCGCCAGCCCGGCTGCCAGCATGGCGCCCAGCACGATGCCGAAATCCATGACGGAGGTGACGTCGGCGAACACGCTGTCCTTGAGGGCCTGGGCGCGGGCGGGGTTTGCCCAGTAGGGCCATGCCGCCACATCGAGGCCGGCCGACCCGGCGATCTTCGATCCCCAGAGCGCGAAAGCCGAGGTAACTCCCCAGGGACGGCCGGCCAGCAGGAGGGTCGCCACATTGCAAAGGACGAGAGCGACCGCGCCCCACAGCAACGGCCAGGGCCCCGTGAGGAACCGGCGCGCGGAGACGGTGCCGCCGGCCCCGGGTCCGGCAGCCGCGCCATGGCGGCGCCGTTCCAGAACAAGGCTGAGGGCGGAAATCCCGGCGAACAGAACCAGGGCAAGGGCCAGAGCCGTGGGCCATCCCAGGGTCGCGACCAGTGACACCGGTCCGATATTGGGCGTCGCGGCCCACCAGGAGAAATGATAGGCGCCGGTGGTCGACCCGGCGACGAACGCCGCCAGGGTGACGATCATGCGGCTGTTGCCGCCGCCGCCCGTGTAGAGGGTCCCGGACGCGCAGCCGCCGCCCAGTTGCATGCCGATACCGAACAGAAAGGCGCCCGCCAGGACGGACAGGCCGACGGCGCCGATTTCCCCTTTGACCGGCAGACCGAAAACGCTGCCCTGGGCCAGCAGGGGATAAAACACGATAGCCGCCAGCGCCAGCATCAGCATCTGCGCCCGCAATCCGGCGCCCCGGCGATCGGCCAGAAACACCCTCCAGGCTGAGGTGAATCCAAAGGCGGCGTGATAGAGGCTGATCCCGGCAAAGCCGCCGATCAGGAAAAGCGCCCCCTGGCGCCAGGACACAGCCCCGGTCAGCGCCAGCGCCCCGATCAGCAGGAGGCCGGCCGCGGCGGCGACAATGGCCTGGTTGGCGCCCGGCGAGGGCGCCCGGGCACCGGCCAGCGGCGGCGTGGCGATGGCGAGATCGGCAGAGGTCGGCATGAGAGCTCCCGTTAAAAACATAAAATATGGTGTTATTTAAGATAAATAACAGTCATATTTATGGAATATCGCGGTTGTATATAGGTGTCACATGATCATCAGTCAATATGATCATTTTAACATATAATAATTGTTAAATTTACCCGTCTCTCACCGCCCCTCACGCCAACGCTTTCATCATCGAGCGTCGGCAAAATCAAGATACGGGGCCTGCGTTCCTGATTTCTTCGCACCCTCAGGACGCCGGCCCACGCCCCACCTTGGGACAAAACCGTCAGTGGGCCCGACGTCCCTGCCGGACTCCGCCGCGACAGCGGCGGAATGGCTGAGGCCCGAACACCGACACGGACGCGCGCGCCCGGCGAGGGCCCTGAAAAACAACCGGAGGGTGGCGATCAGGAGAGCGGGACGATGACCCTGAAATTAAAGGTGTCACCGGCCGAATCATTGTGATTCACGGTCTGATGATTGAAGGTCGCCATGGTTTCCAGCGATCCGAAATTGTAGCCCAGCACCGGTCCGATGGCGAAGGACATGGTGGCGGAGGAAGGCGTCGATACGCCCCTGACCTTGTCCTGTTGCAACTGGTTGTTTTCATAGGCGCCGACACCGACGATCCATTTATGGACGGTCTTCGTGATGGTGTAGTCGAACGCCAACTGGTCGCCCGACTGATATTTGCAGGGCGTAGCGCCACAGCGGGGATGGGCGCTGCGGTTATCGGCGGTGCTGGTGTCATAGAGCATCTGGACACTGACATTCCAGCCGTCATGCAGCCAACTGACGCCGCCCCCCGGCTCGCACGTCCAGTTCGCCATGGCCGCCCCGCCGCCCGCGGCCGGAGTATTGCCGGCGCGATAGGTTGAGCTGCCGTCGTTGAAAAAGATGCCGAATTGCGTTTTCACATGGAAATCATAGGGCAGCGTCCAGGACAGAATCGCGGGGACCAAAGCGGTATTGAAGGTGCCCCAGTGATTGCCGACCTCCTCATGCCCGACATTGAGATTGGTGTAGTCGAACGGCTGGGAAATCGCGATGCCATAGTCGGCGCCCAGTACCGTGATCCCGGGGACCCAGGCCAGGATCGGCACATCGACATAGGCCTGGAGCTTGGTGCTGGTGGATTTGGAATTGCCGACATAGCCGTCGGGCAGGAAATAGGAATTGTTGATGAAATAGACGCCGGGCGGCGGCAGGGCGCCGGCGGCCAGCCCCTCGTCAACCCCGCGCAGATGGGGATCCCATAATTCCTCGGCCGAGGCCGCGGTCGCGGCACAGACAGTGGACAGGACTACGGCTGCGGACAGAATTTTGGTCGTCATTCTTGAACTCCGTTCACGGATTTTTCCTCGGACATGGCCTGTTCCGCAGTCCCGGCGTCTAGCCGGAACTGCGAGCCTTCTTTCGCCGTTTTCGCCTCCCCCGCGCGGGGGGAACGAAAACGGCCCGATTTTGCGAAGACCCGTCGCGTCACGCCGTCAGACGAACGCTATGGTTTCCGTGACAGGAATTCTGGTAGAAAAACTTTGTGAGAATATGCATTTTATGTAAAATACTGTTAATTTCCTTCACAATTAAGTAACATTTTGTGACGAGCAAGGGATCCTGAAGGGAGATGAAGACTTTTTCCTTCGTATGTCGGATTTGAGAACTATGACATTCCTCATGAAAAATATGGCATGCCCGGGAAAATTCCGATTTTCCTGACGGGTTATTCCATTCATTTCAACGAACTCATGGAAACGGTACCGCCAATCCTTGAGACTGCCCCTCGGGGACCGGGACGTGCGCAGCCCCATCCGCCGGGCATCCGATCGGATCCCGTTCCGGTGCGGTGGGGGCGAGTTCGGACGGATGGGGCCGGTGATCGGATCCGACCACCGGGAAACGTCGAAGACGCCCGGCCACGACCCGGCGACGAACGGGTCGTGGCCGGGTCGTGGCCGGGCGCCGGGACCGGAGCCCTATCGGACGCTGGTCACAATCCACTGGGCCTGAAAAACGAATCCCAGACTGTTTTCAATCGCCTTGATCATCCTCTCGGTGATGATAGGGCTTGACGGCTTGCCGTCGGCCAGAAGCGTCCCGGTCCAGGAAATGGTGAGATTGGGAACCAGTTCGCCATGCACCCATCCCTCGACGACCTTGGCGTCGACCGGCTTCAGGGGACGTCCCAGTTTTTCCTCAAGGATCCGCTCCAGCAGCCCTTTTTGCGTTCCCTCCGGCTTCGTCGCATAGGCGAGCGTCCGGCTGCGAACGTCGTAAAGGGTCCGGGCCAGGCTGTCGTTCCCGTTGGCGGTCATCTCCTGCGCCCGGATATAGATGGCGCGGATATCCTCCGGCACCGTGGGGGGACCGATCAGATAGGCCACCTCGGTCATCGGCCCGGCCTTGACGCCCGGCTGAATCGCGGAGACCACTCCGCGCCTTGCGGCCGGCGCCGGGATCCCTGGCGCCACTGCGCCCGGAATTGGAGTCGTGACAGCGCCCGGAATTGGGGGCGCGACGGCGCCCGGGGTTGACCCTGCGACAGCGCCCGGGACCGGCATCGCCGCGGCGCCGGGAACCGACGGGGCGGTGACGCCCGGGGCGGCCGGGCCCGACGCGGCCGCCGGACGGGGGATGGAAGGTCGGGGAAGCGGCGATCCCGGCGGCGATCCCGGGGGAGCCGCCATCGGCGGAGCCATTGGCCGAGAGCCCCCCGGGGGCGACCCCGGCACCGGAGGAGCGGAGGGCGGCCCCGGCGGACGGGCGGCGGGCGGCGCGGCGGCGGCGGCTTTGGGAGGCGGCAGATTTCCCGGTCTGGCGCCCGGCGGCGGCGCCGACCTCGGCGGTGGCAGGGAACCCGGCTTCGCGGCCGGCGTGCCGGGCACCGGGGTCTCCGCCGCGGACTCCTTTGGCCGCGGCGGAGCGGCCGGAGGCCTCCGGTCACCCGGAGTCATGATCTTAGCCATTCGAACGAATCCTGCCAGTCACTGACAATAAGGGGCATGTCATATCAGTGTGGCGTGAAGAAATGGTGTAGGCAAGTGACGTGCCGCCGCTCCCCGGGGTCCGTCTTCGGCCCGGCGGGCCGGCATCAGGCTGATGGGGGCGGCCTCCGGCAGCCCCCGTCACTGGGTCTGCCGCCGCAAAAGTTCGCTCACGATCTTGTCGGATTTCTCACATTGAAAGATGACCTCCGGCGCGTTCAGCCGGGCGGCCTCGACGCTGATCCTGAGCAACAGATTTTTCATCTGGCGCAAGAGATCGGCGGGAAGAACGATGTCTGTCAGGTCCGTCATGCGTACTGGCCTTCGCGAAGGAGATATCCGGGCGGCTTTCACCGCGAGCAGAAGCTGCCGATGGGCAAAATTTGCCGGGCCGGCAAAATGGTCAGGGATCGGCCCCCCGCGGCGGAGCCCTGGCGGGGATGCCGTCCTCGGCCACGATCCAGCGTTGGATGGCCGGAAAGGTCGCGGACTGTTCCCGCTGGCGGAAAAGCGCCAGTTCCAGGGATGTGGGCGACTGACATTCCGTCCGCCCGCCGGGAATTGCCTGCCAACAAAGCCGGAAGCTGACCATGGCGCACCTCTGTTTCCGCCGGCCCACCCGAGTGACGGCGACGCCGGCCTACACCAACGACCCCGCTGGAGATGCAAGAATTACGCCATTTTCCCGCCCTGCGTTTGTTGCGGCCGGCTCCGAAACAGGCCTGGATCGCCGGGTCCGGGGACGGCTCCGCCGCCAGATACGGCCGGTTTCCGGCTTCGTCGGACGGCAGGCGGGGCGGGCGTGTGAAAAAAAACCGTGGGTCCGCCCCCTGCCGGACTCCGGCGCGAACGCGGCGGAATGATCGAACTCCGGCTTGGCCGGACCAGCGCAAAGAGGCCGGTGCCAGCTTTTTTTCACAATCTCAGGGCGCCCGCCCCCTTCCCGGGGAACATCGCCACCGGTGCGGAACCCGTCCGGATCGGGGCGCTCTCTTGACGAACCCCCCGTCCATGCCGAAATATCCCATTGGTGATGCCGTGACGGATCGCCGGTTTAGGGTGCTTTCCAGGCCCGAGGCCGTACTCGCTCGTCGATGAGGAGGACGTAAAACATGACGCGCGTTTCGCTGTTCAACAGCCCCCTGCTCCTGGGGTTCGATCATTTCGAGCGGGTGCTCGATCGGATCTCGAAGACCTCGGCGGAGGGCTACCCGCCTTACAATATCGAGCAGATGGGCGAAAATGGTCTCAGGATCACCCTTGCCGTCGCCGGATTTTCCATGGACGACCTGCAAGTCGCTGTGGAGGACAACCAGTTGATCGTTCGCGGCCTGCAGCGCGATGACGATCCGAACCGGATTTTCCTGCACCGCGGCATCGCGGCGCGCCAGTTTCAGCGGGCGTTCGTGCTGGCCGAGGGCATCGAGGTCCGTAATGCCATCCTCGACAACGGGCTTTTGCATATCGACCTCGAACGGCCGATGCCCGAACGCCGCGCCCGCACGATTCCGATCGAAAAGGCCGAGCCCCGCCATCGCGGGACCACCATCGATGTCGGCGCGGGCCAGTGACCCTGGCCGGATGAAAGGAGGCCGACTATGACCAACGATGCCTTGAAAATCCTCTCCCCTTCCCGCGCGATGTCCGCGCAGGATCTGGCCCTGTGGGGTATGCAGGATATTGCCTATGTCAAACGGGTGATCGTCGATGACGCCGCCTGTTGGGCCATTCATGGGGCCGACGGCGCGAATATCGGCATGGCCCCTGATCGCGATGTCGCCTTCGCCGCCGTGCGCCAGCACGACCTGGAGCCCGTCAGCGTCCACTGAGCGCCGGGCGCCAAACCCGCGATAGCCGGCCTCCGGAGGTCAACGCCGGAGGCCGTCTTTCTGTTTTTCCCTGGCGGGGAAACGTCAGGCCGCCCGGCTGGCCGGGCTTTCTGTCAGCAGGGCGTAAAGACCTTCCGCCGTGTCGGTCCCGCGAAGCTTTTCGCAGACCGCCTTGTCGCGCAGCAGCCGCGATACCCGGGCCAGGGCCTTGAGATGATCGGCACCCGCCGATTCCGGGGCCAGCAGAAGGAAGATCAGATCGACCGGCTGCTCATCGATGCTGTCGAAGGCAATCGGCTTTTCAAGACGGGCGAACAGTCCGTAAAGGCGGGGCAGATTCGACAGCTTGCCATGCGGAATGGCAATCCCGTTGCCGACCCCCGTCGTGCCGAGCCGTTCACGCTCGACCAGAACGTCAAAGATCGCCCGTTCATGCAGGCCCGTCAGATCGGCGGCGCGACGCGCCAGCTCCTGCAACGCCTGCTTCTTGCTGGTTGCCCGCAGATTGGGCACCACGCTTTCCGGGCTGATCAGGTCAACGATCTCCATAGCAGGTCCTCATTGGTGGAAATTCTTCGCGGAGCCCCCCAGGGCGCCGCACTCTTTCGGCCGGAACACTTAAAACGTTCCGGTCCGCGCCGTCCGACATGGTCTATCCGGTGCGCCCAAACACATCCCGTCCGGAACTGACAATGTCGCCCCAAACCGGCGATTCGCCTCCGGACGCTCCCCATGTCCGGAAAGGCGCCGGACAATAGGCCCGCGGCCAGAACGAGTCAAGCAAAGGGCGTCACCGCATCCGACGCGCATTCTCACCGTCCCATCGACTTTTCGCGCCGGCGCTGCACTGACGAGGAAATATGCATGGATTCCCGATATTTGGCGACCGTCCGGCGGGCAATGTCGACCCCTTCGGCCTTCAGAATGTCAACGATCCTGTCGTCAGATAATATGTCGTTCGCGGGCTCGTTGTCGATCAGGGCTTTGATTCTGTGGCGAACCGATTCCGCCGAATGCGCCTCGCCGCCATCGGCACCGCCAATAGCCTGGGTAAAAAAGTATTTCAACTCGTAGATACCACGGGGAGTGGCCATATATTTGTTGGCGGTGACCCGGCTCACGGTGCTTTCGTGCATGCCGATGGCTCCGGCGATGTCGCGCAGCACCAGGGGGCGCAGATGCTGGATGCCCTTCTGGAAAAAGGCCTCCTGCTGACGAACCAGTTCGGTCGCCACCTTGAGGATGGTGGTCGCCCGCTGATGCAGCGACTTGACCAGCCAGTTGGCCGACTGGAAGCGTTCCGACAGATAGGTCTTGTCTTCCTTGCTGCGCGCCGCCGTTGCGACTTTCGAATAATATCGGGTGTTGACCAGCACGCGGGGCAGGGTATCGCTGTTGAGTTCGACGATCCAGCCGCCGCCCGGCGAGGGTCGCATCAGCACGTCGGGGGTGATCGGCTGCGCCACGACGTGATCGAAGGCCAGGGCCGGCTTCGGATCGAGGGCGCGGATCTCGGCGATCATGTCGGCCAGATCCTCGGCATCGACCCCGCACAGCCGCATCAGGCCAGGCAGGTCGCGCTTCGCCAGAAGGTCCAGATGCTCGACAAGACACTGCATCGCGGGATCGTAGCGATTGCGATCGCGCAATTGCAGCGCCAGGCATTCGGACAGGCTGCGGGCGAACAGGCCCGGCGGATCGAACCGTTGCAGCCGGGCCAGGACGGCCTCGATCCGGTCGACAGGGCAACCCAGCTTTCCGGCCACCTCCTCCAGCGATCCCGCCAGATACCCGGCCTCGTCCAGCATTTCGATCAGATGCAGCCCGATCAGCCGGTCGGCCGGATCGGCCACATCGACATTCAACTGGCTGACCAGATGGTCCCGGAGGTTCTCGGACCGCGCGACCGTCTGCTCGTAATTGCTGTCGCTGTCGTCGAAATCGAGGCGGCCGCCCCGCCCTCCCCAGTCGCCCAGTCCGTCGACGCCGTCGCCGGCGGCGTCATTATTCCAGGTGTTGTCATAGTCGAGGTCGAGCGGGGCCTCCTCGGCCTGCCCGGGCAGCGCGTCGACCAGCGGTTCGTCGGCGGCGGTGCGCGTATCGATCTCGCCGGGCGGCTCCTCCGACACCGTCCGGTCGCGGTCGTCGGCCTCAAGCAGCGGATTGCGCTCCAGTTCCTGCTCGATGAAAGAGGTCAGCTCGATGTTCGACAATTGCAGCAGCTTGATGGCCTGCTGCAACTGGGGCGTCATCACCAGGGATTGGGTCTGCCTGAGGTCCAGGCGCGGGGTGAGAGCCATCGGCGCCCACCTACAGGCTGAAATGTTCGCCGAGATAGACCCGGCGCACGCCTTCATGCGCGACGATCTCGGCGGGCTCGCCCTCCATCAGGACCATGCCGTCGTGCAGGATATAGGCACGATCAATGATATCGAGGGTTTCGCGAACATTGTGATCGGTAATCAGGACCCCGATTCCGCGATGCTTGAGGTGCCCCACCAGATCGCGGATATCGGACACGGCAATGGGATCGATTCCCGCCAGGGGTTCGTCCAGAAGGATAAACGCCGGGTGGGACGCCAGCGCGCGGGCGATCTCGACACGACGGCGCTCGCCGCCCGACAGGGCCATGGCCGGCGCCCGCCGCAGGTGGGAGATCGAAAATTCGTTCAGCAGATCCTCAAGCTGCGCCTCGCGGCGGTCGCGCTCCTTTTCGGTGACCTCGAGGACCGACCGGATGTTGTTCTCCACCGTCAGCCCGCGGAAGATCGACGCCTCCTGCGGCAGATAGCCGATCCCGAGGCGCGCCCGGCGGTACATCGGAAGCCCGGTGATGTCCTGCCCGTCCAGCGAGATGGTTCCCACATCGGGATTGATGAGACCGGTGATGCAATAAAAACAGGTGGTCTTGCCGGCGCCGTTGGGCCCCAGCAGGCCGACCGCCTCGCCGCGCTGTACGCGGACGGAAACGCCCCGCAACACCGGACGGCGCTTGAATCGCTTGCCGATGTTGGCCGCCACCAGCCCCCCGGTCTCGCTGGCGGAAACAAATCCGTCGCCGGTGGGAAGAACGCTCTCGTCGCCCGGTTTTGCGTGAAGATCGGATGCCGTCATTGTCCCCGCGCCCCGGTCGCGGGGCCGGCGGCGGCCGGATCCGGGTTGGACGGCGGAGAGGAGGCGGCCGGAGCCTGGGACTCCGATGGCCGCTTCTGCGGCACGAACAGTCCTTTGACCCGTCGGTCCGTCGAGGGGGTGGCGCCGGGAGCCACCGGATAGATGCGGCTCACTCCCGTGTTCAGATTGACCACTGCGTATCCGCCGTCCAGCTGATTATCGTCGCGGGTGATCTTAACCGAACCGCTCATGATGACGATACCCGTTTCCACATTGTAGTCGCCGCGGTCGCCCGTCACCACCTCACGCGGGGAGGTCAGAATGACATGGTTGTAGGCGTGAGCGCGCTGCATGGCCATCTGACGGTCGGCATTGCGGGCGAAATCGGCCACCAGGACATCCGCCTGGATCCGCTTCTCGCCCCGCACCGCCCCGGCATTGCCGCGCGCGACCGCCTGCTGGCGGCGTTCCCAGTATTCGAGGGTAGCGCGGGCGGTCACCACGGCGGTCGGGGTCAGCATCTTGAGATCCTGGCCGGTCATGACGACGACCGCGTCATCGATATTGTAATCCGCGTGGTCACCGTACGCCGTCTGCGTCTCTCCGGCGATCGACACATGGCCGTCGGCCTGAACGCGCCAGACCTCGGTCCCGTTCTCGGAATCCTTGCCATCCTTGTGGCCGCCCGGCCCCGCCGATGCGGCCCCGGGCGCCGCCTCACCGTCGGCGGCCGCCTTGGCCGGCCCCGGAGCGGGCGCCTTTCCGGTCCCCGCTGCCTGCCCGGCGACCGGCGCCGCCGGCGGCAGATCGGTGAACGGCGTCTGAACCGGCGATGACGCCCCTCCGACCTTGTCGCGGTAATGCGCGGTCAGCACGTCGGCGGTGATCGTCACCTTCCCGCGAATCGCCTTGGCGTTGCCCCGCCCGATCACCGTCTTGGCATCCTGGGACAATTCCAGGCCCTGATCGGCATAAACCTCAAGCGGCGTCCCGGACTTCTGATCGGCGAAGTCGATTCCGCCGCCCGACGATGCCTCTCCCTTGCGGGCCGGCGCGGCGGCGGCGGACGAGGCCCGGACGGTGGGCGGCGCCTTTGCCTTCGCGACAGATGGGCGGGACTCTGGCGGGGGAGACTCCGGCGGGGGAGACTCCGGCGCGGTGACCGGCACCGCGGGAGACGGGCCGGCGGTTTGCTCCGCGCCCGTCGCCGGACCGGCAAAACAGGCCAACGCCAGCAGAACCGCGACCAAAGGCGCGGCCCCCAGCACGCCCGCGGCCGGAAAGGCCGGAACGGCGCCGGGCGGGGGGC
>WASQ01000144.1:42629-46754 GCA_009712185.1 Telmatospirillum sp.
ACCCGGCCCCACCCGACCCCCCCCGCCACCACGGGCGCGGCCGCCAGCAGGCCGGCGGCCGAAAGGGCGGTCTCGGCGCGGCGCGGGCGCCTCACTTGGCTTTCCCCCGCGCCATGGTCAGCACGGCCTTGGATTTGCCGGTGAATAGGATTGTCCTGCCTCGCTCCCACAGCCGGAAGCCCTCTCCTTCGATGGTGCCGGTCGGCCCCTGCCCGCTTGTCGGGTCGTCACCCGTGGCGTTGCCGGTGCCGACGTCGACACGCGCGGTGTCCGTGTGCATCTCGTAACCGCTGTCGTGGAACAGGTCAACATGCCCCATCAGATCCAGGGTCCCGTCCTTCTGACGGAAAAAGCCGACGTCCGAGTTGGCGACGATGCCCGACCCGTCCTTGCGCGTGAGGTCGGCCACCGGTTTTTCAAGCGCCACCGACTGGGAAACGGGGTCGACCTGGGTCGCGGTGTCGGCGGTGACGGAGAACGGCAGATTTTTGTCGTCGGTTCCGAAGTAGCGCGGCTGGACCATCGAGGAAGTGTCGACCGCCTTGATGTTGAAGTTGGCAAAGGCGATCTGAAAGGCCTGATCGCGCGGCGCCACCTTGGGCCACACCACCACAAGACCCAGCAGAGCCGCGGCCACGGCCGGCAGCGCCATTTTCATCAGACCGACGAACCGGCTGTAGCGGGCCTGCATCATGCGCGCCGCCGGTCCGACCAGCTTGCGCGGACTGGGAAGGGGGGACCCCGGCAACGGGCGCTTGCTCATGACGGGACTCGTCGCGGCCGAATCAGGCAATGCCGGCCCGCAGGCAGTCGTGCATATGAACGATTCCCACCGGCCGCATCGTCTCGTCGACCACGAACAGACTGGTGATGGAGCGGGCATTCATCACATGCAGGGCTTCCGCCGCAAGGGCGTTGGGCCGGGTCGTCTTGGGCGCCGCGGTCATCACCTCCGCCGCGGTCCTTGCGAACAGGCCGGGCTCGAGATGGCGGCGCAGGTCGCCGTCGGTGATGATGCCGGCCAGGGCGTCGCCCTCCGGCGTCAGCACACCGACGCAGCCGAAACTCTTGTTGGTCATCACCAGGAGAACCTGCCCCATGCCGAGATCGCCGGCCACCAGAGGCAGTTCGTCCCCCGAATGCATCAGTTCGGACACCTTCAACAGGCGGCGGCCAAGCTGCCCCCCGGGGTGGAACACCTTGAAATCGGCCGGCGAAAACCCCTTGCGCTCCAGCAGGGCGACGGCCAGGGCGTCCCCCAGCGCGAGCATCAGGGTGGTCGAGGTGGTGGGCGCCAGTCCCATCGGACAGGCCTCGCCGACATCGGGCAGGATCAACGCGACATCGGCCGTATGCGCCAGCGCGCTGTCGGCGTGACTGGTCACCGCCACCAGGGGAATGCCGAACCGGCGGGAATAATGGACGACGTCGGTCAGCTCCGGCGTCTCGCCGGAGTTCGACAGGGCCAGGACGGCGTCGTGGCGGGTGATCATGCCGAGATCGCCGTGACTGGCCTCGCCCGGATGGACGAACAGGGAGGGCGTGCCGGTCGAGGCCAGGGTGGCGGCGATCTTGCGCCCGACATGGCCGCTTTTGCCCATGCCGCTGACGATCACGCGGCCGCCGCCCTTGACGGTCAGAAGATCGAGCGCCCGTGAGATCAGACCGGTCTGCTGATCGGCAAGCGTCCGCAGGGCGTCGGATTCAGCCAGCAGGACCCGCCGGACGGAGGCGACGTCGTCGGCGGCATGGTCCGGCGTTGCGAGGGCGTGGCTCGATGTCATGAACGTTTCTTCCTGGTCGTCGACGCCGGATTGGCCCCGCCGGCGTTGACCGCATGTTGGGGCGCCCCGGACTCCTCAAGGCGCGTTGAACTTTTGGCGAAGTATGCGGCTCCGGCCGGCAACGGTCAAATTCTTCGATCGCGGGACCGGAGACCACCGGCCACCCCCGGGCCGGGGGGTGGCATGACGCCACTGATTCCTTAAGAATCCGGCGGTTTTATGATCGGGATGCCGCCCGGATCAGTGGGCGAAGATATCCTCTTCGGCCCAACCGGCAAGATCAAGCGCGGCCCGGATCGGCAGGAACGAGAAACAGGCGTCCGCCAGGGGCCGGCGCCCCTCGCGGTCCAGAAGATCGTCCAGCCGTTCGCGCAGGGCATGCAGATAAAGCACGTCCGAGGCCGCATAGGCGATCTGTTCCTCGGTCAGGCGCTCCGCGCCCCAGTCGGAGGTCTGCTGCTGCTTCGACAGCTCAACCCCCAGCAGATCGCGGCAGAGATCCTTGAGGCCGTGACGGTCGGTGTTGGTCCGGACCAGCTTGCTGGCCACCTTGGTGCAGTAGACCGGGGCGCAAACGATCCCGAAATGCCGCTGAATCATCGCCAGATCGAACCGGGCATAATGGAACAGCTTCACCATCGACGCGTCGGACAGCAGCGCCCTGAGGCGGGGCGCCCGGTAGTCACGGTCGGGGAAATGGACCACATGGGCATCGCCGTCGCCGGCCGACAACTGAATGACGCAGAGACGGTCGCGATGAAGATTGAGACCCATGGTCTCGGAATCGATGGCCACACCGTTCGAAAAAACGAGGCCGTCGGGCAGATCGCCACGATGATAATGGATCGACAAGAGTTTCGTCCGCCTGTCCAGTGGGGGGGATGATCCGGCGGGCTTCCCCCGGCGGGACGGATGCCGAAGCATTCCGTCCCGCCGGCTGGAAGATTGGTGCCCAGGAGAAGACTCGAACTTCCACGACCTTGCGGCCGCCAGCACCTGAAGCTGGTGCGTCTACCAATTCCGCCACCTGGGCATACCGGCTTTCCGCGAGGCGGGTCAGCCGAGGCCGTGATGGATACTGGGACGGCGAAGTGTTGTCAACGACTTTTTGCAGGGTTTTCTGTACGATGTCCCCGCCGCCCGTGGCGCCGGCCGCGACCGCCCACCACCGGACCGCCGCCGCCGATCATCGGGCGGCTTGATTAGCCCTGGCGGGTGATTAGGTTATTGCTGTCCGGATCGCGTTTCCGCCCCCGGGCGACCATCTCAGGCAAGCAGCCACGGAACGAAATTCTGACGGGAGGGGAGCATGACGATCAGACTGGCGACGGTGTTCGGCGGTTCGGGCTTTGTCGGCCGTCATCTTGTCCAGCGCCTGGCGGCGCGCGGATGGCGCGTCCGGGTGGCGGTTCGCGATCCCGACCGGGCCGCTTTCCTGAAACCGATGGGCGATGTCGGCCAGATCGTCGCGATCCGGACCGACATCACCAGCCCGGCCAGCACGGCCGCCGCGGTCGAGGGCGCCCAATGGGTGGTCAACGCGGTCGGCATCCTGACCGAACATGGCCGCAGCCGGTTCCAGTCCATCCATGTCGACGGCGCCGCCAATGTGGCCGCCGCCGCGAAGGAGGCCGGCGCCACCGGCCTCGCCCATGTGTCGGCGATCGGCGCCGACGCGGCCTCGCCATCGGACTATGCGCGCAGCAAGGCCGCCGCCGAGGAGGCCGTGCGGGCCGCCTTTCCGGCGGCGGTGATTCTGCGTCCCAGCGTGGTTTTCGGGCCCGAGGACGACTTTCTCAACCGCTTCGCGTCCATGAGCAGCGTGAGCCCGTTCCTTCCGGTCATCGTGACCCGGGGCTTCCGGCTGTGGCCGGCCGCCGGCTCGGCCGGCTGCCCCCTGTTCGGCGATGGCGGGATCCGCCTGCAACCGGTGTTTGTGGGCGATGTCGCCGAAGCGGTGATCGCCGCCCTGTCCTCTCCCGCCCATGCGGGACGGACCTTCGAACTGGGCGGCCCCCGGACCTACAGCCTGAAGGAGATCATGGAACTGGTGTTGCGCGCCACCGGCCGGCGCCGCCTGTTGCTGCCCCTGCCGGTCTCGGTCGCCAGGATTCAGGCGGAACTGTTGCAGTATCTGCCCAGCCGTCCGCTGACCCCGGATCAGGTCCGGCTCCTCGGACGGGACAATGTGGTGAGCGAGGGTGTTCCCGGGCTGGCCGACCTGGGGGTCGCGGCGACCTCCGCCGAGACGGTGGTTCCGGGCTATCTCAGCCGGTTCCGCAACCCCTATGCGCCTGCCGCCTGACGGGAGAGCGAGGGGCGGGAGAGCGAGGGGCGGGGG
>WASQ01000144.1:46764-56250 GCA_009712185.1 Telmatospirillum sp.
CTCGGCGCCGCGGCGTTGACGGCGCGGCAAACGGGAACAGGGGCCGGCGGCCCCCCGGGGGCGCCGGTTCAGACCGACGCCAGGGCGATCAGACCGGCGCCGAGCGCCAGCCGATAGAGGCAGAAGGGCAGCAGGCCGGCCCGGCGGATCCAGGCCATGGTCAGCCAGACCGCCAGCAGGACCAGAAGGAAGGTCACCGCCGCCGCCAGCAGGTCGGTCTCCGTCGGCCCCAGTCCCTGGGCATAATAATGCAGGGACCGGCCGATGCCCTCGACCAGCAGGATCGGCAGATTGGCGAGCAGCACGAAACGGTAGGCGTGCGGCCGTTCCAGGCCGAACAGGCGGGCGGTGGTCCGCCCGATCGCCACCCGGCCGCCCCCGGGAACCAGCGCCAGAAGCTGGATGACCCCCACGACCAGGGCGCTGCTGCGCTCGAGATGCTCGATCCGTTTCACGGTCATCGACATCCTGTCGACGGCCCCCATGAGCAGCGCCGACACGATGGTGATCAGCCCGACCGCCTTCAGATCCCCCAGTCCCGGAACCGGGACGGCGCCCAGTGCCGCCACGGCGACGATCCAGGGCAGCGCGGCCGTCACGGCCTTCAGCAGGAGGACTGTTCCCGGCTCGATCCGGCGACGCCGCACGCGCCAGAGGCCGAGGCCGATGGCCGCCATGTCGCGCCAGAGATAAAGAAGAAGGGCCAGGGCAGCCCCCAGATGGACCGAAGCGGCGATCGTTCCCGCCCGCCAGCCGGCCAGTTTCGACACCGCCAGCGCATGACCGGTGGCGTCAACCGGCAACACGTCCGCCACCCCCTCGATGAGGGCGATAATCGCCAGATCCGGCAATTGCAAAGCTGGTTCCCCCTGATGATCCGATGCGGCCCCGCGCGAGCCCCGGCATCCGGTCCCGGAGTGAAATCCCCTGTTTCGTCTGTCCCCGGAGGAGGATGAGGGCGGGCGCCACGTCCATCACGGCGCGATCGCCACTGCTCGGTCGCCACGAGCCGCGCTTATAGCACAACAGGCCACCGCTTGGAAAATGACGAGATAGTAAACAAATCATACCTAATTTTTCCATTTGGCAGATTTCCGCCGCGACGGCGGTCAGCAGGCCTCCGTTTGAACCCCATTTAAAGGTCAGCATTACTGTCTTATTTGCCGTTTTTCCCTGGCGTCCCCTGGAATTTGGCGCTAAGACTGTTCAACCGAGCCTATGCGGGGCCACCGCCCCTTTCCACCGCACCCGTATCCGGAGCCTAAGGTCATGCCGTCGAAGATGTTGCAGTTCCCCCGGGTCAACCGTGCCATGCCGGACAAGCGCGCCGCCACGGACCGCCGACAGGACTTCAACGAGATCTATCAGCCGTTCGACAGCGGGGCGGCGACCTCGCAGGCATCCCGGTGCGAGCAATGCGGCATCCCCTTCTGTCAGATCCACTGTCCCGTCGGGAACAACATCCCGGACTGGCTGATGCTGGCGACCGCGGGCCGGCTGGACGAAGCTTATGCGCTGTCCTCCTCGACCAATAATTTTCCCGAGATCTGCGGCCGCATCTGTCCGCAGGACCGGCTGTGCGAGGGAAGCTGCGTCCTGGAACAGAGCCATCACGGGGCGGTGACCATCGGTGCGATGGAACGCCATATCACGGACACCGCCTGGGCGGAGGGATGGGTCAAGCCCCGGCAACCGGCGGCCGAACGGCCGCAGTCCGTCGGCGTGATCGGGGCCGGGCCGGCCGGCCTCGCGGCCGCCGACCAGTTGCGGGGCCTGGGCTACCAGGTCCATGTCTATGACCGGCATGACCGCGCCGGTGGCCTTCTGATCTATGGCATTCCCGGCTTCAAGCTGGAAAAGGAGATCGTTCTGCGCCGCGCCCGCCTGCTGGCCGACGGCGGTGTCGCCTTCCATCTGGGAACCGCGGTCGGAACCGATGTGTCGCTGGCCGATCTCCGCGCGCGCCACGACGCCCTGCTGATCGCCACCGGCGTCTACAAGGCGCGCCCCCTGTCGATCCCGGGCGACGGACTGGCGGGCGTGCTGCCCGCGCTCGATTATCTGATCGCCTCGAACCGGGTGGGGCTGGGCGACGCGGTCGCCGGCTTCGAACGGCTGAACGCCGCCGGCAAGGATGTGGTGGTGATCGGCGGCGGCGACACCGCGATGGATTGCGTGCGCACCGCCGTCCGCCAGGGCGCGCGCTCCGTCAAATGCATCTACCGCCGGGACCGCGCCAATATGCCGGGGGCCCAGCGCGAGGTCGGCCATGCCGAGGAGGAGGGCGTCGCCTTCGTCTGGCAGGCCGCGCCAGAGGCCATTCTCGGCCATGACCGGGTTGAGGGGGTCCGCTGCGTGCGCATGCATCTCGGCGTCGCCGACAGTTCCGGCCGGCAGGTTCCGACCGCTGTCGAGGGGTCCGACTTCACCATCCCGGCCAGCCTGGTGATCACCGCGCTCGGCTTCGATCCGGAGGACATTCCGGCGGCGTTCGGCGCCCCGGACCTGGAGACCACCCGGTGGGGCACGCTCACCGCCGATCCCCGGACCGCCATGACATCGCTGCCCGGCGTCTTCGCGGCCGGCGACATCGCACGCGGCGCCTCGCTGGTGGTGTGGGCGATCCGTGACGGCCGCGACGCCGCCGCCGGCATCCACGCCTTCCTTGAGACCAAAGCCGGCCTTGAGACCAAAGCCGGCCGCTGACGGCGGCGATCCGGCGGACGGCGGACGCGTCACCCGCCGGGTTTCGAGACCAGTTCAACAGGTTGGACCGTCCGGCGGCGGACTGACGAGACCCGCCGCCAGCGCGCCAAGACCGATCGATGACGATGACGGGACCGCCCGGAAGGACCGGTCCCCGCCCTGAAGGAGCCTGACATGACCCGCAGCAACGACGGCAAGGAGTTCGTCGCCCACTATCTCGCCAACCAGGAGATCCTGGAGGCCGCGGGGATCGATACCCGGCCCCATGCCGCCTGCGGCGTCGGCCTTGTCGCCGCCCTGGATGGCCGCCCCCGCCGGGCCGTGGTGGTCGCCGGCATCGAAGCCCTGAAAGCGGTCTACCACCGGGGCGCCGTGGACGCCGACGGCAAGACCGGCGACGGGGCCGGCATCCATGTCGAGATCCCGCAGGACTTCTTCAAGGATCACATCCGCCATCAGGGGCATGAGCCGGTGCCGGGACGGCTGGCGGTCGGCCAGTGTTTCCTGCCCAAAACCGACCTTTCGGCGCAGGAGCGCTGCCGCTCCATCGTCGAGACCGAGATCCTGAAGTTCGGCTATGCCATCTACGGCTGGCGGCAGGTTCCGGTGAATGTCACGGTGATCGGCGACAAGGCCAACGCCACCCGGCCCGAGATCGAACAGATCATGATCGCCAACAAGAAGGGCGCGGACGAGCAGACCTTCGAGACCGATCTCTATGTGATCCGCCGGCGCATCGAAAAGCAGGTCCTGGCGGACCATATCTCGGACTTCTACATCTGTTCGCTGTCCTGCCGGTCGGTCATCTACAAGGGCATGTTCCTGGCCGAGCAACTGTCGGTGTTCTATCCCGATCTCCAGGACGAACGGTTCGTCTCGACCTTCGCCATCTATCACCAGCGCTATTCCACCAACACCTTCCCGACCTGGAGGCTGGCCCAGCCCTTCCGGATGCTGGCCCACAACGGCGAGATCAACACGCTGAACGGCAATCTCAACTGGATGAAGTCGCACGAGACCCGGCTGGCGCACCCCGCTTTCGGGACCCTGGTGGCGGACATCAAGCCGGTGGTGCAGCCGGGAGGGTCGGACTCGGCCTGCCTCGACAATGTCTTCGAACTGCTGGTCCGCGCCGGCCGCGACGCGCCCATGGTGAAATCCATGCTGGTGCCCGAAAGCCTCGGCAACAACGCCACCATGCCGCAGTCGCACCGCGACTTCTTCGGCTATTGCAATTCGGTGATGGAACCCTGGGACGGGCCGGCGGCGCTGGCCGCCACCGACGGCCGCTGGGTGATCGCCGGCATGGACCGCAACGGCCTGCGGCCGATGCGCTACACCGTCACCCGGGACGATCTGCTGATCGTGGGGTCCGAGGCCGGCATGGTCCGCGTCAATGAGCAGGAGGTCGTGGAAAAGGGCCGCGTCGGTCCGGGCCAGATGATCGCCGTCGATCTCAAAAGCGCCAAATTCTACAAGGACCGGCCGCTCAAGGATCTGCTGGCGGCCCGCCAGCCCTATGGCGAATGGATGAAGCGGACCACGCCGCTTGACAGTCTGATCCGCCGCGATGCCGCCGAGCCCGCCGAAATGCCGGACGAGGAGTTGCGCCGGCGCCAGCTTTGCTACGGCATCACGATGGAGGATCTGGAGCTGATCCTGCACCCCATGGTCGCCGACGCCAAGGAGGCGATCGGGTCGATGGGCGACGACACGCCGCTGGCCGTGCTGTCGAACCGCTATCGCAGCCTGCACCATTATTTCCGCCAGGCCTTCAGCCAGGTGACGAATCCGCCGATCGACAGCCTGCGCGAAAGCCGGGTCATGAGCCTGAAGACGCGGCTCGGCAATCTCGGCAACATCCTGGACGAGGACGAGACCCAGTGCGAGCTGTTGCAGCTTGAGAGCCCCGTGCTGTCCAACGCCCAGTTCCACGCCATGCGCGCCTATATGGGCGGCACCGCGGCCGAGATCGACTGCGTGTTCGATCCGAAAGGCGGCGAGCATGCCCTGACCGAGGCGATCGGGCGCATCCAGCGCGAGGCCGAGGATGCCGTCCGGGGCGGCTGCACCCATGTGATCCTGTCCGACGAGAAGACCGCGACCGGACTGGCGCCGATCCCGATGATCCTGGCCGCCGGCGCGGTCCACACCTATCTGGTGCGCCAGCAGCTCCGGACCTTCACCTCGCTCAATGTGCGGTCCGGCGAATGCCTGGACGTCCACTATTTCGCGGTCCTGATCGGCGTCGGGGCGACCACCATCAACGCCTATATCGCCCAGGACAGCATTGCCGAACGCCACCGTCGCGGCCTGTTCCCCGGCCTGACGCTGGAGGATTGCGTCCAGCGCTACATCCATGCGGTCGACCAGGGCCTTCTCAAGGTCATGTCGAAAATGGGGATCTCGGTGATCTCCTCCTACCGGGGCGGCTATTGCTTCGAGGCGGTGGGCCTGTCGCGCGCCCTGATCGCCGAATTCTTCCCCGGCATGAGTTCCCGCATCTCCGGCCTGGGACTGGCCGGCATCCAGCACAAGGTGATCGAGATGCATGGCCGGGCCTATGCGGGCGAAGGCGGGGTGCTGCCGGTCGGCAGCTTCTACCGCTCCCGCATCGGGGGGGAGGCGCATTCCTTCGACGGCCGCATGATCCATCTGCTCCAGAAGGCCGTGGCGACCGACAGCTATCTCACCTACAAGAGCTATTCCGACGGCATGCGCAAGCTGCCGCCGATCAATTTGCGCGACCTCCTGGAATACAAGCCGGCCGACGCGGCGGTGTCGGTGGACGAGGTCGAGTCCGTCACCGAGATCCGCAAGCGCTTCCTGACGCCCGGCATGTCGCTGGGCGCCCTCAGCCCCGAGGCGCACGGCACCCTCAATATCGCCATGAACCGCATCGGCGCCAAGTCGGTGTCGGGCGAGGGCGGCGAGGATCCGGCCCGCTACAAGCCGGCGGCCAACGGCGACAACGCCAATTCGGCGATCAAGCAGGTGGCGTCGGGCCGGTTCGGCGTCACGGCGGAATATCTCAACAACTGCCGCGAGATCGAAATCAAGGTCGCCCAGGGCGCCAAGCCCGGCGAGGGCGGCCAGCTTCCCGGCTTCAAGGTGACGGTCGAGATCGCCCGCCTGCGCCACGCCACGCCGGGCGTCACGCTGATCAGCCCGCCGCCCCACCATGACATCTATTCGATCGAGGATCTGGCGCAGCTCATCTACGACCTGAAGCAGATCAACCCGGCCGCCAGGGTCTGCGTCAAGCTGGTCAGCCGTTCCGGGATCGGAACAATTGCCGCCGGCGTCGCCAAGGCCAAGGCCGACATCATTCTGGTCTCGGGCCATTCGGGCGGGACCGGCGCAAGCCCGCAGACCTCGATCAAATTCGCCGGCCTGCCCTGGGAAATGGGCCTGTCGGAGGTCCATCAGGTGCTGACCCTGAACCGCCTGCGCCACCGGGTGAAGCTCCGGACCGACGGCGGCATCAAGACCGGCCGCGACGTCGTCATCGCGGCCATGCTGGGCGCCGAGGAATTCGGCATGGGTACCAACTCGCTGATCGCCATGGGCTGTCTGATGGTGCGCCAGTGCCATTCCAACACCTGCCCGGTCGGCGTCTGCACCCAGGACGAGGACCTGCGCAAGAAGTTCGAGGGCACCGCCGGGAAGGTCGTCAACCTGTTCAGCTTCGTCGCCGAGGAAGTGCGGGAGATCCTGGCCTCGCTCGGCGTGCGCAAACTGGAGGACATCATCGGCCGCTCCGACCTGCTGGCCCAGGTCAGCCGCGGGTCGGCTCATCTCGACGACCTGGATCTCAACCCGATCCTGGTGCAGGCCGATTCGGGCGGATTCCCGCGCTATTGCACCCAGGAGGGACGCAATGAGGTGCCGGAGACGCTGGACGCGCAGATGATCGCCGACGCCCGCCCCGCCCTGGAGGAGGGCGAGAAGATGCAGCTGACCTACACCGTGCGCAACACGCACCGCGCGGTGGGGACCAAGCTCAGCCACATGATCACCAAACGCTATGGCATGTTCGGGCTTCAACCCGGCCATATCACGGTGCGGCTGCGCGGGTCCGCCGGGCAGTCGCTAGGCGCCTTCGCCGTGCAGGGCCTCAAGATCGAAGTGTTCGGCGATGCGAACGATTATGTCGGCAAGGGCCTGTCGGGCGGCATGATCGTCGTCCGGCCGGCGGTGGCGAGCCCGCTCAAGACCAACGAGAACACCATCATCGGCAACACCGTCCTCTATGGCGCCACGGCCGGAAAGCTGTTCGCCGCGGGACAGGCCGGCGAACGCTTCGCCGTCCGCAATTCGGGCGCCGAGGTGGTGGTCGAGGGATGCGGATCGAACGGCTGCGAATATATGACCGGCGGCACGGCGGTGATCCTGGGCCCGGCGGGCGCCAATTTCGGCGCCGGCATGACCGGCGGCATGGCCTTCGTCTATGACCCGGAGAATGCCTTCGAACACCGGGTCAATGGCGACAGCGTGATCTACCAGCGCATCGCCTCCGCCGCCTGGGAAGACAGCCTGCTGGGACTGATCCGCGAGCATGCCCGGGAGACCCGGTCGCCTTTCGCCGAGGAGCTGCTGGCCCACTGGCAGCGCGAACGGGAGAAATTCTGGCAGGTGGTGCCGAAGGAGATGTTGAGCCGGCTGTCCCACCCCCTGGTTGCGGCCGCCGCCGAATAGGCGAAACGGGAGCGGCACCGCCGGTGGCGGTGCCGCGCTGGTACGGGGGAGGGCCCATCGCCGTCCGGGCCCATCGCCATCCGGGCCCATCGCCATCCGGGACAGCCCCACCTGGACGGCCTTCGGTGGATTTCCCCGATATTCCTTTGCAGGGGTACCCCCGGCTCGGCTAAATAGGTGCCATGCGTACCCTTCATCATTACTGGCTTTGCCCGTTCTCGCGGAAAGTCAGGATCGTCCTTGCCGAGAAGAAGCTCGCCTTCGAGATGGTCCTGGAGCATCCCTGGGAACAGAGCCCGGAGTTGCTGGCCCTCAATCCGGCCTCGGACGTGCCGGTGCTGGTCGAGCCCAACGGCGCTGTGCTGGCCGACGCCATCGCCATCTCCGAATATCTCGACGAATGCTATGCCGAACCGCCGCTGATCGGCCAGAATTTGGTCGTTCGCGCCGAGGTCCGGCGGCTTGTGGCGTGGTTCGACGTCAAATTCAACCGCGACGTGACCGTGACCCTGGTCGGCGAGAAGGCGCTGAAACGCCAGATGGGCATTCCGGGCGGGCCGGATTCCAAACTGATCCGCATCGGCTATGAGGCGATCGGCGAGCATCTCGAGTATATCGGCTGGCTGGCCGAGCATCGGAAATGGCTGGCCGGCGACGTCTTCACGCTGGCCGACATCACGGCGGCGGCGCATTTGTCCTGCGTCGACTATATCGGCGACGTGCCGTGGGAAAGCTACCCGGCGGCCAAGGACTGGTATGCCCGCATCAAGTCGCGGCCGAGCTTCCGGCCGCTGCTGACCGATCACCTTCCCGGCATGCCGCCGCCCAGGCATTACGATGATCTCGATTTCTAGGGCCGCCCTGGGGGGGGTGATGCTGGGGGGGGTGATGCTGGGGGCGGCGATGCTGGCGGCCGCCTGGGGCGGGGCCGCCCGCGCCGACGTGATCACGCACCTGCCCACCAGCGATATGATGGTCGCGCTGACCTTCGACGCCTGCGAAAACCGCACCCCCGCCACCTTCGACCGCAAGATCGTCGACTATCTGGTGGCCGAGAAGATCCCCGTCACCCTGTTCGTCTCCGGCCGCTTCGCCGAGCACAACAGGGACGATCTGAAGGCGCTGGCGGCGCACGATTTCGTCGAGATCGAGAACCATTCCCTCAGCCACAACAATCACATGGAGCAGATGGACGACGCCGCGGTCCGTCGCGAGGTCGCCGACAATGACGCCCTTCTGTTCCAGATCACCGGGCGCCACACCCACCTGTTCCGCTTTCCGGCGGGAAATTTCAGTCCCCGGGTCCTGGCCGACGTCGAGGCGCTGGGCTACAAGGTCGTCCACTGGACCTTCGCCAGCGGCGACCCGATCCGCGGCTTGCGGCCCGGAGAACTGACCCAGTGGGTCCTGACCAAGACCAAGGCGGGGTCCATCCTGGTGTTCCATATCAACGGCCGCGGATGGGCGACCGGCGACGCCCTGCCCGACATCGTCGCCGAACTCCGGCGGCGCAATGTCCGGTTCGTGCGACTGGACAGCCTGATCCAATGACAGTGACCGCCGACATCGCGCCTTTTGCCGCCACCCGGCATCTCCTGACGTCGGCCGGCCTCCATCCTCTGTCCGCCGGGGAAGCGGCGGACTTCGGGCGCTACTGCGCGGGAATCGACCCTTACCGCCGGCTGGGCCAGTCGGAGGAAGGGCTGACCGCCTATCTCACCAGGGACGATCCGGCGCTTTATCGTTTCGCAATCGAAAGCAACGGCGTGACGGTCGGGGTGCTGGCAATCCGCTCCCCCTGGCTGCGCGGTCCTTTCCTCGAAATGCTGGCCCTGCGCGACGCCGCGCGGGGACGGGGCATCGCGGCCGAGGCGGTGGCCTGGGTCGCCACCGAGGCCGGCCGCATCGCCGGCAATCTGTGGACCACGGTCAGCGACTTCAATACCCGGGCCAGGGCCTTCTATCGCCGTACCGGATTCGAGCCGGTCAGCACCCTGCCCGGACTGATCACCCCGGACGCCGGCGAGATCCTGCTGCGCCGGCGCCTGCCCCGGGGGGGGGGGGGCGGGGGCGCCCGGGCGG
>WASQ01000144.1:56260-72780 GCA_009712185.1 Telmatospirillum sp.
CCCCCCCCCCCCCGCCCCCGCCCCCCCCCCCCCCCCACGAGGACGCCGCCTGACCGCCCCGACGGTCGCCGGACGCTCAGGCCAGGCTGGTCAGCAGATCCTCCACGAACCGCGGCACCACATCGCTGGCCGGGCCGTAAATCGCCTCATGGAACAGGGTCGCCCCGCGCGACGGCTCCAGATTGAGCTCCACCGTGCGGGCGGTTCCCTTGCTGCGCAGATGGGACACGAACCCCGCGGCAGGATAGACATTGCCGCTGGTTCCGATGGACATGAACAGCGAACAACCGTCAAGAAGCTGGAAGATCCGGGGCATATCGATCGGCACCTCGCCGAACCAGACGATATGCGGCCGGACTTTTCCCTCCTCGCCGCAGGCGGGACAGACGCTGTCCTCGTCCATGTCGCCGGTCCAGGAGAACACCGCGTCGCAGGCTTCGCACCGGCCCTTGCGCAGTTCGCCATGCATATGGATGACGTTGGTGCTGCCGGCCTGTTCATGCAGGTCGTCGATGTTCTGGGTCACGATGAAGACCTGTCCCGGCCACTCCTTTTCCAGGCGCGCCAAGGCCAGATGGGCCGGATTGGGCTTGGCCTCACCGGTCACGATCTGGCGGCGCCGCGCATTGTAAAAGGCGTGCACACGGGCGGGATCGCGTTGATAGCCCTCAGGTGTCGCCACATCTTCGATATTCACCCGGCCCCATACGCCATCCGCGTCCCGAAAAGTGTCGAGACCGCTCTCCTTCGAGATCCCGGCACCGGTCAAAACGACAATCCCACGCCCGGACATGATGTCTTCCTTTCCCGGTCATGCCATATCTTACGCTGTCGCGATGTTCTGTTCGGGAGTCCCTCCTTGGTCAAGGTTCTTTTCGTCTGCACCGGCAACATCTGCCGTTCGCCCATCGCCCACGGCCAGTTGCGCGTCCGCGCGGCCGCGGCCGGACTTGGCGCTCGCGTCGGAGTATCGTCGGCCGGCACCCACGGTTATCACGTCGGCGACCCGCCGGACCCGCGCGCCATCGCGACCGCCGCCCGCCATGGCGTCGATATCGGCGATCTGCGCGCCCGCAAGGTGGCGGTGACGGATTTCCAGGACCATGACCTGATCTGCGCCCTGGAGGAAAGCCACAAGGATGTCCTGGACCGTCTCAGTCCGCCCGAATGGCGTCCGCGCATTCGCCTGCTGATGGAGTTCGCACCCGATCCGCCGACCCGCAATGTGCCGGATCCCTATTACGGCGGGGCGCGGGATTTCGAACAGGCTTTCGCCCTGATCGACAGCGCCGTCCGGGGGATCGTCGCCCGGATCGGGCAGGGGGACGCCTGATCCCTTCCGGGAACAGGAAAGAACGGGTGCCCTCAGGGGGGCGGGGCGGTCCCGCCGCGCTCCGCCAGCCCCGCCAGCAGGTCGCGCCCATAGGGCCAGGGGCCGAATCCCGCCTCGGCATTGATATGCCCGGCCTCCCCGCCATCGCCGATCTCGGCATCCCAGGTGCGGCTCCAGGAAAGGGCCCGCGCGAAGGTCATGACCGGATCGTTGTGGCTTGCCACGACGATGGCGGGCACGCCGAGAGGAACGGCCGGAACCACCTCCTCCCCCTCGAATTTCGCCGGCTCGGCCGGCGCGACCAGCCGGAGCCCGGCGATGTCGTCGCGCCCCTCCGCCGTCACGCAGCAGGAGGCGCGCGCGCCGAAGCTGTGCCCGACCAGCACCGCCGGACGGGTCCGGCCCGCCAGACGGCGGCGGATCGCATCGATCCAGCGGCCGATGTCGGGGCTGTTCCAATGGCTTTGCGTCACCCGCAGCCAGAACCCGTGACGCCGTTGCCAATGGCTTTGCCAGTGTTCCGGACCGCTGTCATAGAGCCCGGGCACCAGAACGAAGTCGACGCGCGCCGAAGCCCGGATCAGACTCTGGTCGGTGGCCTCCGGATGGGAAAATGTCATGACCTGCGTCGCCCGAAAGACTGAAGAGGTTTGGAGGGGTCGAGATTACCCGCCGGCCGCGGCGGCGATCAAGGCGACGCAGGGGCGACGGACGGGCGAAGCGACGACACCGGCGGCAGATATGCCAGGAACCAGGTGACGGCCAGCAGATCGGCGCTGCCGCCGGGACTGAGGCGCCGCGCGATCAGATCCTGATCGAAGTCCGCCATTTTCTTGAGAAAACCCGGGGCCGCCCAGCCGCCATCGTCCAGCAGGCGCCGCGCGCGGGCCTGCACATGGGCGAGACCCGGAAGGCCGCCCCGTGCCACCAGATTGGTGTCGGGATTGACCGCAAGCAGGGTCAGGAACGCCTGGAACAGCGCCATCCGGGGCGGGGCGCCGGCGGCGCGCGCGGCAAACAGGGCCGGCAGGGCGTGATGCCGGACGGTGGCGAATCCCGACGCCGCCTCGCCCCGGGCGCCGGTCATGCCATGGTGATGGAACAGCCGCTCCCCCGCCGTGGCGGACGCCGCCCGCCCGCTGAGATCCCTTGCGACAAGCCCCTCACAGAGATGTTCGACCTCGCGGCACAGGATGACGCGATCGAAGGGGCGTCCGCCGGCCAGCAGCCGGCCCGCCGCCCCGCACAGCAGGCCGAAGGCGAAGATGCTGCCCTTGTGGGTATTGACGCCCCCGGTGGCCGCGAACATCGCCTGTTCGCACGCCATCCCCAGGCGTCGCAGGGCGCCCAGCGCCAAGGGCGCGGGATCGCCGGCCGTCCGCCCGCCCTCCGTCAGAAAACGCCCGAACCAGGGGGCGATGGCCCGCGCGCTGGCGAAAAAGGTGGCGAGGTCCATGTCGTCATGGGCGCCGGTGTTGGCGCGGTCCACCAGACCGGGCTTCGGCGTCAGGGTGACTTCCTGAAGCAGCGCGCGATAGGCCAGGCGCCCGACGGATCCGGCGGACATCCGGATCGGCCGGGAAACCGGCGGCGACAGGGCGGCCATCAGATCAGAACCCATCGACCATCTTGCGGAGGACCGCCAGCAACAGGGGCAGGGGATGGCGGTGCGATCGGGCGCAGGCGTGGGCCTCCTCGCCGCACAGCAGACAGCGGCGGGGCGGGGCGCCGATCACGCGCCGGCCGATCGCACCACCGGCCGGACACAGGACGTCGAGATCCCAAAGCCGGCCCATGGGATGCCCGTCCTCCAGCGCGACCAGGGCCCGCTTCAGGACGACCGCATCGGCATCGAAGGCCAGCAGGGCCTCCGGGCCGGTCGACCCGCCGCAGTCCTGGTCGAGGAGGACCCGCCAGCCGGACTCTTTCGCCAGATCGTCCACGGCCCGGCGGGCGGCCGCGAAGGCGGTGCGGATGGCCGGACAATCCTTCACCGGACCCGGCATCACCATGGTGAGCGACAGCACCGGCACCCCGAACCGGGCCAGCGCGGCCTGTTGCCGCCGGACGCGGCGGTCGCGGGCGTCGAGCATCTGCGACAGGCCGACCGTCGGGCCGTCCGTGGCGCTGGCGGCCCAGAACAAAGGACGGGCGTCCATGGTCAATCCTTCACCTGACGGACGACATCGATGACGCTGCCGTCGCGGTAGCGGACGATGCCCACCACCTTGTCGAGGAATCCGATCGGCGCCGGCTCCCCGGTCAGCGAGATCGCGCGCCGGTAAAGGTCCGGCAGGGTCGTCACCGGGAGTCCGGCCGCCGTCAGCCGTTCGGCGACATCGGGCCGGTTGGGATTGACGGCGATGCCGTGATCGGTCACCACCACGCCGACACATTCCCCCGGCGTCACCACGGTGGTCGCCTTTTCCACCACGGTGGGAATGCGGCTGCGGATCAGCGGGCCGACCACGATGGACAGGTTGGCGCCGGCGGCGACATCGCTGTGGCCGCCCGAGGCGCCGCGCATGACGCCGTCGGATCCGGTGATGACATTGACGTTGAAATCGAGATCGATCTCAAGCGCGCTCAGGATGACCATGTCGAGACGGTCGCAATAGACCGCCTTGGACGTGGGATTGGCATAGGCGTTGGTCGAAATCTCGAAATGCCGGGGCGATGTCCGAAGCGATTCCGCCGCGTCGGCGTCGAAGCTCTGCGTATCGTAAAGCGTCTCGATCAGGCCCTTTTTGTGCAGGTCGACAATGCCGCCGGTAATCCCGCCCAGCGCGAAGGAGGCTGTGATGTCCCGGGCGCGCATCCGGTGTTCCAGGAACCGCGTCGCCGCCGTCGAGGAGGCGCCGGTTCCGGTCTGAAGGGAAAAGCCCGGTTTGAAATAGCCGGCGTGCTCGATCACATCGGCGGCCAGACGGGCGATCAGAAGCTCGCGCGGGTTGCTGGTGATGCGGGCCGCGCCGACGCTGATCTTCGAGGGATCGCCCACCTGATCGACCTTGACGACGAAGTCGACGTCATCCTGGGCGATGCTGGCCGGCGCGTTGGGGAAGGGAACGATCTCCTCGGCCAGCAGCACCACGGTCCGGGCGCGCGCCGCGTCCACCTTGGCATAACCCAGGGATCCGCACCGCGAGCGTCCGGAAATGCCGTTGGCATTGCCGAACTCGTCGGCGGTCGAGACGCCCAGGAAGGCGACATCGACGGCCAGCTCGCCGCTGTCCATCAGCCGGACCCGTCCGCCGTGGGAATGAATGTTGATCGGCTGATCCATCAGGCCGTGGGAAATTGCCTCGGCCAGCTTGCCGCGCATGCCCGAGGTATAGATCCGCCGGATGACGCCGTTGCGGATGTGATCGATCAGCGGGGCGTTGCAGCTCAGCAGCGAGGAGGAGGCCAGGGTCAGGTCCCGAAATCCCATCCGCGCCAGCAGGTCGACCACCATATTGATGGTCTTGTCGCCTTCGCGGAAGGCGTGGTGGAAGGAAATGGTCATGCCGTCGCGGACGCCGGCGGCGCGGACCGCGTCCTCCAGGCTGGCGCAGATCTTGCGGGAATATTTGCGCGCCCCGTCCCGCAGATAGGGGGCGTGCCGGGCGAACTCCCGGAAGGGTTCCAGATGGGCGATGGCGGGTTCGTGCTCGATCCGCGGATTGACGAAGGGTGTCATCTCTTGCTCTCCCGGGGTTATTTGCGCAGTCCCGACGCCTCGGCGCGCTGAAGGACGCGCTTCGCGTGGTTGACGATGGGGGCGTCGATCATCTTTCCGTTCAGGGCGATGACCCCCAGGCCCTGGCGTTCGGCCTGGTCCGCCGCGGCGACCACACGCCGCGCGT
This sequence comes from Telmatospirillum sp., assembly GCA_009712185.1. Taxonomy (GTDB): domain Bacteria; phylum Pseudomonadota; class Alphaproteobacteria; order Rhodospirillales; family Magnetospirillaceae; genus Telmatospirillum. The sequence continues at coordinate 61,442 of WASQ01000144.1, forward strand.
AGTCGACCTCTTCCCCGGTGGGCGCATAGGCATTGTGCAGAAGCTCGATCTGGCGGGGGTTGATCAGGGATTTGCCGTTGAACCCCATCCGCTTGATCAGATCGACCTCCTTCAGGAAACCCTCCTCGTTATTGACGTCGGAATAGACCACGTCGAAGGCGTCGATGCCGGCCGCGCGGGCGGCATGCAGCACGGCGGCGCGGGCATAGAAGAGTTCGGTGCCGTCGCCGCGCTCGGTCTGCATGTCCATGACATAGTCGAATCCGGCCAGCGCGATGCCGATCATGCGGGGCGAGGACCGGGCGATGGACACGGCGTTCACCACGCCGCCGGCCGATTCGATGGCCGCCATCAGCCGGGTCGACCCGAAGGGGCGGCCGCAGGCCCGTTCGATCCTTTCGACCTCGCGCTCCAGCTCCAGCACATCCTCGGCGCTGTCGGTCTTGGGCAGGCGGACCACGTCGACACCGGCGCGCACGGCGGCCTCCAGATCCTGACGGCCGAACGGTGTCGACAGCGGATTGATCCGCACCACGGTCTCGATTTCGCGGTAGACCGGCAACTGCAGGGCATGGAACACCAGAAGCCGCGCCGCGTCCTTTTCGCGCAGCGAAACCGCGTCCTCCAGGTCGAACATGACGGAATCGGGTTTGTACACAAAGGCCGTGCTCAACATGGCGGCATTGGCACCCGGCAGGAACAGCATGCTGCGACGCAGTCTCATGACAGGGCGCTCCATTCCAGGACCGGATTTTCAACGGCGCGCAGGATGGCGGTCTGCACCCGGGCGCGGATGGCGCAGTCCAGCGCCCCCTTGTCCTCGATGACGATCAGTCCCTCGGTCACGGACAGCCGTTCCAGGGTTTCGCGGACCACCTTCTCGATCTGGGCTCCGAACTGGCGCATCACCTCGCTGTTGATGACGACGTCCAGCGCTCCCTCGGGCGACGGCGCCACCCTGACCATCAGATCGCTCGATTCGAGCGTTCCGGCCAAGGCCTCCTTGACGATCTTCATGTCTCCTCCTGTGATCATGGCTCCCGGGTCCACCGGGGCCGTTCTCTTTCGGCGTCGCCCGGTCAGGCGACTCTTACCAACCGGTATTTGTCGTAAAGCAGGTCCAGTGTTGCCCGGGGAACCAGGGCCTCGATTCTGTCAAAGTCCCTGGCCTGCAGCAGGCGGCGGACTTCCGAGGCCGAGACCGGAGTGCCCAGCACCGTGGTCCGGGGAATTTCGACGACGCGAACGACCGGAGCCGCGCTCTCGGCACATTGCAGCCAATGGGCCATGTCCTGATTGTATTTGCGGGTCGTCGGGCAGAACGGTTCGGTCCCGACATACCGGTGTGTGACCCCCAGCGCCGGGGCGATATAATTGCGGAACAGCAACAGGTCGATGGCCGTGCAGCACTGGCCGACCATGCCCTTTTCCTTGAAGAAATAGGCGGGGAAGGTGGCGCGCGAGACCATATATTGGGACCCATGGTGCAGGGTGACGCGCTCCATGCCGCGGAGTCCCTGTTCCACCAGGGCATAGCGGTCGCGGTAGGAGATCAGCGCCGCGTCCTCGCCGCCCACGAACACATGCAGCCAGTCGCAGGCCGCCGCCGCCCTGGTCACCAGATAGTGGTGGCCCAGAGTGAAGGGATTGGCGTTCATGACGATGGCGCCAATGGTCGCCCCCTCGCGGCGCAAGGTCGCGAGCCGGTTGCAATAGGAACGAATGCCGACCGGGCTGTTCTCCATCAGGGAGACGTAGCCGGGCACTTCGGCCAATGGATAAAAGCCGCACCCCCGAAAGAACTCGGCATTGTCGGGAGCGGTATAGAGGAACAGGTGGCTGTGGCCCCGCTCGACGGCCAGATGGACCGCCTCACTCAGCAATTTCAGACTGAGCGCCCCCCCGCGCCAGCCGGGTTCGATGGCGGCGCATTTGACGATATTGCCTTCCAGTCCGACGCAGGCAATCAGCCGCCCCTCCGGACGGCAGACCACAAAGACCTCGATCCCGTCTTCGTAATCCAGTCCGCACGCCGTCAGAAGGGTCCGGATTTCCCCCTGGATGCCGCTGTCGGCCCGAGGGTCGCCGGGGTAGAACTCAAACTCGTCCTGCACCGAAAGATCGCTCCCCTCAAAGGGTGCCCGGAAGGGCCGGGAGCGGAAACGCCACATGGAACCCACGGGCTTGAAGCGATGATGTCGCGACAGGCCCGTGGCTTTTTCAGGACGCTTCCGCTCTGCGGAAGCCGGGCTCAAACAGCGGAAGGCCTTTAAGCGACGGCGGCGTCCCGCAAGACCACGTTCTCCAGACGTCCGATCCGCTCGATCTCCACTTCGACCACGTCGCCCTCTTTCAGGAACAGGGGCGGGTTTCGCTTCTTGCCGACGCCCCCCGGCGATCCGGTAATGATCACGTCGCCCGGAGACAGGGCGCTGAACGTGCTGATATAGGCGATCAGATTGGGGATCCGGTGCACCATATTGGCGGTGCTGTCGTTCTGCACGGTCACGCCGTTCAGATAGGTCCTCAGCGTCAGGACATGCGGATCGGGGATCTCGTCGGCGGTCACCAGCCACGGGCCGAAGGCGCCGGTCTGGCGCCAGTTCTTGCCGGCGGTGAACCAGCTGTGCTGCCAATCCCGCACCGACCCGTCCATATAACAGCTGTAGCCGCCGACGTGGGACAGGGCGTGTCCGGGCTCGATCGCCGCACCGCCCGTGCCGATGATCACCGCCAGTTCGCCCTCATAATCGAATTCGTCGGAGAGGCGGGGCTTGAGAACAGGGCGCCGATGGCCGGTCTGAGAATCGGGAAAACGGATAAACAGGGTCGGCGCTGCACTGGTCTCGCCGAATTCCTTGCGTTTTTCCGCATAATTCATGCCGACGCAGAAAATCTTGCCGGGGCTTTCGATGGTCGGCAGGAAGATCAGATCGTCCAGAGCATGGTCCGGAGCGCTGTCGGCAAAATCCCTTGCCCGGGCAAGGCCGTCCGCGGCCAGCAGCGACTTGATGTCGTTAAAACGGGGTCGCAGGCGACGACCAAGATCGATGACGCCATCGTCGGTCACCAGGCCAAAGCTCTTCCCGGTCTTCGTGATGAAACTTGCAAGCCGCATGACGCTCCTCTTTCCGACCACGGCGATCCCGGGCCCCGGGATCGGTGCCTATGCCCGCAAGTCTATTGGGGTTGACCTTTCATCTGCCTTTCATGGCCCCACAAAGTGCGATCCGGCCACCGCCTCCGGTCCGGCCGGAAATGTTGAAAGCATGACGAAAGCTTCGGTGGCGCAAGATCAAGGAAACTGCGCGCAAGACGCGCGAAAAACCTGTAGGGAAGGAGATCCGATGCGGGAGATATCCCAAGCCGGGATTGCACAGGAAATCTTGCGCCTGATCATGGGGACTGCTCAGGAGTTACCCGGTTCCTGGGTGCCCGACCCGCCGCGGCGGGACGGTTTGTCGCTGGACGGCGCGCTTGTGCTGTTCCGGCGCCGCCTTTTTGCCCTGGACCGGGGCCTGACCCGACGAGAACTGGATGTCTGCGCCCGCAGCCTTCTGGGCATGACCGCCGAGGGCATCGCTCTCGATCTCGACATCAAGAAATCGAGCGTCCTGACCTATCGGAAGCGGGCCTATGCACGCTTGGGAATCTCGTCGCAGACCCAGCTGTTCCGATTGCTGGTATAGAGTTCGATAGATCCCATTTTATAAATATTTCGCTCGGCAACCACGGGGTTGATCCGAAATCAGAAGTATTTATACGCATAAATCATCAAAATTTCATTTAATATAAATGTTATTGCTGTGCTTTTTTGGCACTAGTTCGGACAGTTTGCTGCAATTTTACACCTCTTGTCCCCCGAACAGGGGACAAATTGTCCTTTGTTGGGGCGACATAAGCAGACATGCATTTCTGCCACACTCACTGTTGTTGAAAAGGACAGCCCCTCGAAGGCGGACATCGGCGTGCGGAGCGCCATCCGCCGGAGGAGGCGGTCGCCGGCCGCATCGGAGGATCCGGCCGGCGACGTCAGTCCGGACGTCATAAACAGTTTTTTTGGGGTGCGGTAATGTCTAAGAAAGCTTTATTCCCCGTCCTCCTCGGGTCTGTCGCAGCCTTGGCCTTGTGGACCGGGCCGGCGGCGGCCAATGAGATGGACGATCTGAAGGCCTATGTGGACGGCCGGCTGAAGCAGATCGAGCAGGCGCAAAAGGAACTGGCGAAACAACAGGCGGATCTGGCGGCCAAGGCCGATGCCGTGGCCCGGGCGGAAGCCGAGCTGAAAGCCCAGGCCGCCGCCAACGAGCAGGCCGCGCAGCGGACCCAGGCGTCGGCCGACGCGAAAACCACCCAGCCGGTCAGGACGGCTGGCGCCACGCCCGCGGCGCTGGAGACCGACCAGAACGGCAATCTGCTGGGAATTCTCAGCAAGCCGGTCATGCTTTATGACGACAACACCACGTCCGTCCATTTCTTCGGCCTGGTGGAGGCCACGCTCAGCGACGCGACCAACCAGAACAAGAAGGGCAGCCAGGCCATCGGATTCCAGACCGCTTGGTTCAGCGGGAACCGTTGGGGCTTCGATATCGATCACGCGTTGAAATTCGGCGAAAACATCGGCATGCCGGACTTGAAGATCATTTCGAAGCTGGAGGGGGAATATGAAGTCGCCAATGGCGGTTTCGACACCAACAACACCATCTTCAACCGCGATGCCTGGGTGGGTTTCCACGCCGACAAGATGGGAAAACTGACATTCGGCCGCCAGAACACCCTGACCCGCGACTTCACCCAGACCTGGGGTGATGCCTATGGCACCCAGGGTGTGACGCTGAAGGAAGGCGGATACACAAATGTCAACAATTTCAAACAATTCATCTTCTATTCGGCCGATCCGGGCGGTACCCGCAATGACAGCTCGATCGTCTGGAAGAAGAAGTTCGGCGAGCATATCGTGGCCGGCGCGGCCTACGGCTTCAGCTATAAGGGCAACGGCGGCAGCGCCGATCCCGGCGTCGGAGGCGGCCTGCCCGGGCAGTTCAGCAACGGCAGCAGCGAGGCCGTATCGCTGGCGTACAACCGCCTGGAAATCGGCGGCGGCGCACTGAGCTTCAACGTCAACTATGACCGCGCCAACAACGACAACCTGATCCATCAGGCCGAACTGATCGGCGGCAACTATGTCATCGGCATGCTGCGGGTCAATGCGGGCTACGTGCATTACACCGCCCAGCAGGGCGACCATAACAGCGCCGGAACCCGCACCGACAATTCCTGGACCGCGTCGGTGGTCGTCACGCCGGTCAAGTCCACCGATATCGCCCTTGGCTATGTCGACATGGCGGGCCATAACGCCGGATTCAGCGCCGGGGGCGTCACCCTGCTGCCGTTCCTGCAGGACACCCGGTCGGTGACGACCACAGCCAACGGTTCGAAGGGAACCCTGTTCGGGTCGGTGATGTATCACGCGGACAAGCAGACCGATTTCTATATCGCCTCGGACTATATGAAGATCCATGGCGGCTGGCACGTGAACGACGCCCAGGGCAACAACGGACCGTTCGGCCGCGGCCTCGCCCACTCCGACGAGGTCGAAGTGGCAACGGGTGTCCGTTTCAAGTTCTGATCCCGCACGTCCGTCTCACCTCCTCCTTTTGCCCGCGGCATCGCTCCTGCCGCGGGCTCCTCTTTCGGGTGTGGGGCATCGATACGGAGCACGTTCCGACATCGGATTTCACCCTCGCCGAGCGCGGCGTTCCCGCTTTCCGCAACAGGGGCGGCAGAGTATTGTGAACGCACCATGGCAGGACACGCCGGTCCCGCGTCCGCTTGCGGGCCGCCCGGCGACAACAATGATATGTCCGTCCCGGGGTGGGGAGGTGAACGTTGGGGCGTTGGCGAGCAGGTGTCTTGGCGGCATCCTTGTCGCTGTCATTGGCGCTTGTGCCGGAACATCCGGCAGAGGCCGCGGTCACCATCATTGTAAGCGGGCTCGAAAAGCAGATTTATCTTCCGGCAATTCTGACCGAGAAACTGGGTTACTTCGCCGACGAAGGCCTTGATGTCCGTCTTGTCAGTGCAACCGCCGGGGTCGAGGCGCAAAACGAACTGCTGACCGGCGCAGCCCAGGGAGTGGTGGGTTTTTATGACCACACCATCATGTTGCAGGGCCGTGGCAATTACGTCGTTTCCCTGGTTCAGTTCAGCCGGTCGCCTGGCGAGATGGAACTGGTCTCGGAGCAGGCCGGCGGACAAATCACCTCCGTCGCCGAACTCAAAGGAAGGCGGCTTGGAGTCGTCGGCCTGGGGTCGTCCACTGATTTTCTGACCCGTTACATCGCACAACTGAACGGATTGAAGTTCGGCGATTATCGATTGGTGCCGATCGAAGCGGGCAACCAGTTCATCGACGCCATGCGCCAGGGCAGGATCGATGCCGGCATGACGTCGGATCCGACCGCCGGTCGGTTGCTGCACGGGGCCGGCGCGCGGATTCTGGTGGATCTGCGAACTCCGGAGTCGACCCGGGCCGCCATCGGTGGTTGCTATCCCGGCGCCGCCTTCTATGTCCAGACCAGCTGGCTCGCCACTCATCGAACGGAAGCGCAAAAGCTGGTGAAAGCGTTCGTCCGGACCATGCGCTATATGGCCGGACATTCCGCGGCGGATATCGCCAACACTCTTCCGGCCGACTTTTTCGAGGGCGATAAGGCGCTTTATGTAGAACTCCTTGCGGAAAGCAAGGCAATGTTCACCACGGACGGACGAATGCCCGCAGGGTGCCCGGAGTCGACCCTGAAAGTTCTCTCGGCGCTGAACAAGTCCTTGCGCTCAAAAGAGATCGACCTCCACCAGACTTATACCGGCGAATTCATCGATCTGGCCGAAAAGACTCTGGCGACACCGGAGGACCCGACGCAGAAATATTTCAACGATCAGGCGCCGATGGGGCAGTGATGCCGACCGGCGACGGCGCCCCATCACGGGACACCGGGCAGAACGACTGTGACCGTCAGGCCGGTTCCCTGCGGCGGCGCCGACAGAGAAACCGTGCCGCCGGTCGCGGCGGCGATTTCCTGCACGATCGCCAGCCCCAGTCCGCTGCCTTCTCCGCCATTGGCCAGCACCCGGTAGAACCGTTCGAAGACATGCGGCAGATCGCCGGGCGGAATGCCCAGCCCGTTGTCGGCGACCACCAGCCGGACGGTCCCCGCGTCGACGCCCACGCTGACCGTCGCTATCCCGCCTGCGGGCGTATAGCGCAAGGCGTTGTCCACCAGATTGACGATCAATTCCCGCAGCATGGTTTCGTCGCCGAGAAGGGTGGCCGCGCCCTCTGCGGGTTGAAAGCCGAGATCGATATCGCGAGCCAGCGCGACACCGGAAAAGTCCTCCAGTACGGACCGGGCCAGGCCGGACAGGTCGACCCGGTCGGACCGCGGCCGGCGGGCGCCCGGTTCCGCCCGGGACAAGGTCAGCAGCTGGTTGACCAGATGGGCCAACTGCCGGGTGCTGGACTGCAGAGCCTCCAACGCCTCGGTCCGCTCCCTCGAATCCTGCGCCCTCTCGGCGAAAGCCGCCTGAGTGGCCAACAGGGTCAGGGGCGTCTTGATCTGATGGGCGGCATTGGCGATGAAGCGGCTCTGCGCCGCCATCTGGGAGCGGACGCGCGACTTGTACTGGTTGAGAGCGTCGACCAGCGGACGCAACTCGGTCTGGACACTGTCCGTGGGAAGGGGGGCGAGGGTGTCGCGCTTGTCGTCCAGCACGGCATCGCGCAGCCATAACAGGGGGGCAAGGCCCCGTCCCAGTCCCATATGCACCAGGGCCGCCGCCACGACGATGAGAATAATCTGCTGCAGGATCGATCCCTCCAGCAGATCAAGGACCATGTCCCGGTGACTGTTCAGCGTTTGCCCGACCACGATGGTGACCGGGCTGGCTTCGTCGGCGCCGACGATCGGGTGGTTCAGCGAAATCAGCCGCAAGGGGTGGCCGCGGTAGGTGCCGCGAAAATAGACGGGGTCGTGGTTGGCCGGCGGCGACGCCGACGGCAGATCAGGCAGACCCGCCAACAACTCGCCATTGCGGGTGACCACGCTGTAATAGACGAGGTCCGAATGACCTGTATTGAACATCTCGATGGCGGCGGGCGGAATTTGCGCATCGATGACCCCGTCCACCACGGAGACCTCTTCGACGATGTCATGGGCGGACGCCAGCAGGGTGCGGTCCGTTACCATATCGGCGGTGTGGCTGGCGGCACGGTAGCCGTTGAAGACATTGAACAGCACGACCCCGGCCAGTGGTGCCAGCAGCCAGATCAGCAGATAGGTCCGGAGGCTTTCAGGTCTCATCGGCATGCAGCGCATAGCCGAGGCCGCGCAAAGTACGGATCTGCACTCTGCTGCCCTCCAGCTTCTTACGCAGACGATGAACATAGACTTCGATGGCGCTTTCGTCGGCCTCGTCATCGAAATCGAAAACGCTTCCGCTGATCTGGCTCTTGCTGACCGTCTTGCCGGGCTTGTGAATGAGGAATTCCAGGACCGCATGCTCCCGTGGCGGCAGGGGCAGCGGATGGCCGGCCAGGGTGAATTCCCGCGTCCGCGCATCGAGAGACAAATCTCCGAATTGCAGGATCGGGGCGGCCCGGTTGGCCGCCCGTCGCAACTGGACCCTGATACGGGCTTCCAATTCGGTAATCTCGAACGGCTTCGCGAGATAGTCGTCGGCGCCCTCGTCCAATCCCGTGATCCGCCCGCGCAGGCTGGAATTGGCGGTCAGGATGATGACCGGGACGTCGCTGTTGCGCTGGCGAAGGCGGCGCAGAACCTCAAGCCCGTCCATCCCGGGCAGCGACAGATCGAGGATGACCAGAGAATATTCGTTGATCCTGAGGACATGGTCGGCGTCCTCGCCGTCATGAACGCAATCGACGGCAAACTTGTCCGTCCGCAGCAGCTTGGCGATCCAATTTGCCAGCTCGACATTGTCCTCAACCAGCAGGATCCGCATCCGGCCCCGTCCCACACTTCGGCAGGTTGGCCCGCCAACCGCCCGGAATCATCCTACTATGGGTGAGAAGCGGCCTTGCCGCTACGACAGTTTGGCGCAGCCGCGATGGCGATCGCCGGCCGGTCGGGCCGGAGCGGCCGCGCGCCGGGCGGCCCTCGCCCCGGGCGCGGACGGTGTGCGCCGTCACCGATGGCCGTCGTCGCGCCGGTCCAGCCACGACTGGACATGGGGCACATAGCGGCGGTCCATATCCATGACATGGGTCCGCAACCAGTCCGCCAGCAGGACGCGGACTTTGGCATGATCGATATCGGCCGTGCTGGAGAGGCCGGCGACCGCCTCGGTGAAACGTCGATGTGTCTCGCGATGAGCCTCGAGGTCGGGGTATCCCGATCGCGCCAGCAGATCCTCCTCATGGGTGAAATGGGTGGTCACGTAACCGGCGAGGTCGCGGACGACGCGAAAGGCGCAGGCCAGGGCGTCGGGCCGTCCCTCGGCCGTTTCCAGGCGACGGATCATGTCGACGATCAGACAGTGCTCGTTGTCCATTTCAGGGATGCCCAGCAGGCATTCGGAGGGCCAGATCTTGTCATTCATCATGTCGGGTCCGGGGCAAAAAGACAGGGGACGCCCCGATCCGGAGCGCCCCGAGGAGACGATTTTCAGTGCAGGACGCGCATCAATATCAGCGCGATTGTGACCATGCTGGCACCGCCCAGGCGAGTGGCGATCGAGCAGAAGGGCAACAGCTGCAACCGATTGGCGGCGGTCAGGATGGCGACGTCGCCGGTGCCGCCCTGGGCCGCCGAACAGGAGCACACGACCGCCACATCGATGGGATACATGTTGATCTTGCGGGCGACGAAGAAGCCGGTGCAGACCAGGACGATCACGGTGCAGACGATGACGATGATGTTGAGCAGAGTGAAGGCGGAGGTCAGCTTTTCCCAGGGCGTGATCGAGACGCCCACCGAGAACAGCAACGGATAGGTCACCGAGGTGGCAAAGAACTTCGACACCACTTGGCCGCCCTGCTGCAGCGACGGCGACACGGCCTTGACCGCCTTCATCATGAAAGCGACGAACAGCATCAGAACCGGCGCCGGGAAATCGAACAGCTTCTGCCCCAGGACACCCAGCAGATAGAGCGCCACGGCGGTGACGCCGGCGGCACCGATGACGGCGGGATCGATCGCGCCCTTGGCGGCGGCGCGGATATCGCCGATGTCGTCATCTCCGTTGGGGGTGATGCGCCCGTTTCCGGTCAGATCGGGCCGGCGCTGACCCAGACGGTTCATCAGTCCCGCGAAGACGATGCAGAACAGGCTTCCCATCATCACCATGGGCATGATTTCAGCCAGGATGACGCCCTGGTCGCCGCCGGTAATGAGCGCATAGCCGATCGAGATCGGGATGACGCCCTCGCCCACGCCTCCACCCATCATGGGGACGATGATGTAGAAGAACGTATGATAGGTCCCGAGACCCAGGATCGTTCCGACCAGCGTCCCGGCAGCCGCGGCCACCACGACTCCGGACACCATGGGGATGAAGATCTTGACGATCCCCTTGACCAGGCTCTGCCGGTCCATGCCGAGAACGCTGCCGACAATGATGCAGGAGATGTAGAGATAGAGGAAATTGCTGGTCTTGAAGAACTCCTTGGTCGACGCGATCACCGGATCGGGCAGCAGATGCGCATAGGCCAGATAGGACGGCAGGAAGGTCGCGAAAATCGCGGCGGCACCCAGATTGCGGATGACCGGCAGTCGCTTGCCGATTTCGGCGCAGGTGAATCCTCCGATCGCCAGGACGGCAATGGAAACCAGAATGTCCGACGACAATTTGCCGTTGCCCAGCTTCAGAAAGGCGGCAACCAGCGCAACCAGCAGGACGTAGACCGGCACGGGGACGATGCCGATTTTGAAATCGAGAATCCGCCACCAGCCATAGGGCCAAAAGGCTTGCCTTGGGGGCGCGGCCGGATCCAGCGGCAGCGACAGATCGGACGGGACGGCGTCGGAAGGCGGGGTCATATCGGGTCTCCACTTTGGCGATGCCCTTGTCACCAGGGTCATGCGCAGTTTCCTCGGATTAGGACACGATCAGTGTCTTGGCTCCGGTCTTCGCGCGGAGCTTGAGGAGACATTAACGCCGCAAACCTGTCATCCAGCTGTCAGCGCCGGACCGGAGCGTCATTGGAAAACAGGGTTTGCGGGGAGACCCGCGTGACCGTCGGAAGCCGCCTCTGCATGGAGTCCGGCTGACGGGGGACGGGGGACGCGGAGGAAGGGGAAAGGGGAAAGGGGGAGACGGGG
>WASQ01000129.1:0-48863 GCA_009712185.1 Telmatospirillum sp.
GCCTGCCTTATGGCCTGTTGATCTGGATTTAGGATGGTCATGTTTTTCTACCTTTCTCCGGATAATTCCCCAAAAACCTCACACAGCAGTCGCGAGTGCTTTCTTCTTCTTGGCATCCAGCAGGGCCCGCAACCCGCCCCACTGCGGACGGAAGATCTCCGCGGGCATGGATTTCAGGTCGGGGGAAATGCGCGGTGTGAATTCCATATGGGGCAGGATGTCATTTTCGACGCTGACGCCCGGCGCGACCTCGGTCAGGGTGACGAAGCCGTCCTGAAGTTCGAAAACAGCGCGCTCGGTGATGAACAGCACCGGCTGATGGGTCTTCTTCGCATAGGCGCCGCTGAAGGTTACCTGCTCGACCTTCGAGACATACTTCTTGCCTTTGCCTTCCTGCAGGATCACAAGCCGGCCGTCGGTGACGGCGATCTTGAGCCCGCCTGCCGTGAAAGTGCCGCAATAGACGACCTTCTTGGCGTTCTGGGTGATGTTGATAAAGCCGCCGCAGCCGACGCACCGTCCCTTGAACTTGCTGACATTGACGTTGCCGGTCGGATCGACTTCGGCCGCGCCCAGGAAGGCGTGATCCAGCCCGCCGCCGTCATACCAGTCGAACTGGGCATGCTGCTCGACGAAGGCCTCGGCATTGTAGGACATGCCGAAATTCTCGCCGCTGGCGGGGATGCCGCCGATGGTGCCCGATTCGGTCGTCAGGGTGAGAAGATCCTCGGCCTTTTCCAAGGCGGCCACGGTGGCCACACCCTGCGGAATGCCGATGCCGAGATTGACCACGGATCCCAGTTCCAGTTCCATGGCTGCGCGCCGCGCGATGATCAGGCGCTCGTCCAGGGGCATTTCCGGGATCGAGTCGAGCGGCACCTTAAGGTCGCCCGAGAATGCCGGGTTGAAGCGGGTTGCCGCGGACTGCCAGTGGTTGTCCACCGGGGCAACGACGATATGGTCGATCAGGACGCCCGGGACGCGGACCTTCTTGGGATGCAGCGATCCGGCTTTGGCCAGATATTCGACTTCGGCAATCACGACGCCGCCGCTGTTCTTGGCGGCCTGGGCCAGAGGCAGGCATTCAAGCAGCGCGCCCTCGTCATCGACGGTCAGGTTGCCGTTCTCGTCCGCCGTGGTGCCGCGGATGATCGCGACATCGATCTTGAAGGAGGGATAGAACATCCATTCCTCACCTTCGAGTTCGATCACTTTGACGATATCCTCGGTGGTCGCCTTGTTCATCTTGCCGCCTTCCAGGCGGGGATCGACGAAGGTGCCAAGCCCGATCTTGGTGATCAGTCCGGGACGGTGAGCCGCGATCTCACGCCAAAGCTGGCAGATCGCGCCCTGCGGCAGGCAATAGCCCTCGCAGCCGCCATCGATGATGTGACGGGCCATGTCGGGGGCGAGCCCCGTATGTCCGCCGATCCAGCGCCGGACCATTCCAGGGCTGGCGAAGTGCTGGGTCCCTTTGGTTTTCCAGTCGCCAACGCCCGACGCGTGAACAAGAGTCAGGTTGGCGGGGTGCCCCGTCTCCTTGAACCGCTTTTCAATGCCGACGGCAATTTCCTCGGGCCAGCCCGCAAGTGTCAGGGCACTGGCACAAAGCGTCGCCCCATCCTTGATCAGGGCCGCGGCGTCGCTGATAGATATGACCTTGGACATTCCGTGAACTCCTCTTGGTCCGGGAGGAGAGGTCAGGCAAAGTCCGCCCGTCATCCCTCGTCGTCGTCACGACCAGGAATTGAAAACGAACAGCCGTAGTGATCCAGAGACTGACAGTCGCGTTGGAGGCCGGCGCCGTGAACCCGGAATTCTTAGGAATTCGTCATGAAATATGCCGTTCCGGGACTCTTTCGGCGGGAACGCCGTCCTTCCTGTTTTTGTTGTTAAGCGGGCGGCCGGGGTGGTGGCCCTGCCGTCCGCTTCGCGAGCTGCACTATCCTGGTCTTGCCTCACTCCCCAAAAAATACACTAACCAATGACAACAGTTTCAGTTGTGTCGCAAACGAAAGGCTGTAGTTAAAAAACAAACAATCTCTTCCCGCCATTCTCACGGCGTTGAAAAATCGATGAAATCCTCACTGGAGGACTATTAACACTGAGAATAGTAGGGGTATGGAGTCACGAAGGGAAATAGTTAATTCAGCTTGATTGAGTGACTTTGGATCTCAGATCCGCAATGTCTCGATTCCGACGTTTCGCCTATAACCACGAAATTTATACGGTTTTAGAGTTGCTCTGAAACCAGCCGGAAAGGCGTAACGAACTGAGTTTTGTCGGGAAACAGGCCTGAACGGACGTTAACGCGACGGTTGGGAAATCCCCTCCAACGGCAGGCGGGTCGTCTCCTTGACGGTGGACACCGCCATCATGGAGTTGATCTCCCGCACGCCGGGAAGACGGGACAGACGCTCGAAAAACAGACTTTCATAGGCTTCGACGTCCCGGGCGACGATCCTCAGAAGGAAATCGACCTGTCCCATCAACACGTAGCATTCCAGCACTTCGGGAATGTCGGCGATGGCCGTGCGAAAGTCGTTCATGGAGTTGCCGCCGTGGGCCTCAAGCTTCACATGCGCGAAGATCAGCAGATTGAGACCCAGCGCCCGGCGGTCCAGCAGGGCCACCCGGCTTTTGACCAGCCCGCTTTGCTCCAGCCGCTGGATCCGCCGCCAGCAGGGAGACTGGGACAGGCCCACCATTTCGCCGACATCGGCGGCGGAGGCATCGCCGCGTTGTTGCAGCACATCCAGGATACGCCAGTCAATCTGGTCAAGCTTGTCCTGCATGAAAACCACTCACTTTTGCTAATCAGAGAATTATTCATGCAAAGATTGAGCGGTTTTCAAGATATTTGCAAAGACTATGTGCGGAATTCTTTATATCGTTTGCATATCACGAACTCCCTCCGCTCCGACAATCGGGATTCCACGACCGTGCAAACACAGTCCTCCATGACCTCCCACCTGGTTTCCGTCACCGCCGCTCCGGCTCCGGGCCTTTTGTCCCGTCTGACCATGGTCCTGGCCCGCCTCGAGATTCTTCCCCTGCAGATCTATGCGCGGAAGCGGTCCAATTCCGACGAACCCGAGATCAGTGATGCCGACAGGCTGGAGGTCGACCTTTATCTTTCGGCCGAATGCTCCGAGAGACGGGACAGGCTGGTCGGATTGCTCCGGACCGTTGTCGGCGTCGAAAGCGTCGCCATCTCGCGCTGAGGCAATCGACGCGATCGCCCCCGACCGGTGATCAGGGCGCGGTCCGGTCGCCGCTTCCGGACAGACGTCCGCCGACCGCGGCCAGCGTCCGCGTCACCAGGGCCTTGAAGGGGGGGATATAGAGAAGAAGGGTGAAGCACGTCACCGATGCCAGCGCCAGCGACAACGGACGCGTGAAGAAGGGCGAGATGGCCCCATCCGACAACACCAGGCCCCGGCGAAGGCTTTTGTCCAGAATGCCACCCAGAACCAGCCCCAGAACAAACGGGGCCATCTGATAGCCGCGGCGGCGCAGAAAGAAGGCGCCAACCCCGACGGCCAGCATGCAATAGATGTCGAACAGCCGCGAGGCTCCGGCGAAGGCTCCGACCGTGCACAGCAGGAAAATGATCGGCATCAGGATTGTGCGCCGGACACGCATCACCAACAACAGCGGACGGACCAGGAAAAGGCCGAAAAAGAGGATCCCCAGCATGGCAATGGAGGTCATCGCGACGACGTCATAGACGAATCCGGGATGTTCCAGCATCAGCATGGGTCCGGGCTGGATGCCGTGGATGATCATTGCGGCCATCAGAACCGCCGATGGCGCGGATCCCGGAATTCCAAGCGCGAGGCAGGGAATGATATGTCCCGGAATCGCCGACATGTCTCCGGTTTCGGCGGCCATCAGTCCGTCGATCGACCCTTTTCCGAACAGGTGCTTCTCCCGGCTGGTGGCTTTCGCGGCGGCATAGGACATCCATGCGCCGGCATCCTCTCCGACGCCGGGCATCAGGCCGGTCAGAACACCGATCAGACCGGATCTCAGCACGGTCGGCCAGTACCGGGCGACCTCGCGGAACCGGGGCAGAACGGAATCGCGCATCTCAACCATTTTCCGTTCGATCGGTTCGGACAGCACGGTCAGGACTTCGGCGAATCCGAAGGCGCCAACCAGCGCGGGAATCAGCGCTATTCCACCGGCAAGCGGAGTCCATCCGAACGTGAAACGGTCATGGGCATAAAGGCCGTCCTGGCCGATCTGCGCGATAAACAGGCCGAGCGTTCCCATCAGCCAGCCCTTCAGCGGGTCGCTGCCGACGAGACTTCCCGACATCGTGACCCCGAACAGCGCCAGCCAGAAAAATTCATAGGCGCCGAATGACAGCGCGACCTCGGCCAGCAACGGGGTCAGGGTCGCGAGACAGAGAACGCCGATCAGCGTGCTGGTGAAGGCACCCGACGTCGCAATTCCGATCGCCCGTCCGGCTTCCCCGCGCAATGCCAGGGCATGCCCGTCGGCGCAGGACGCCGCATTGGCCGCGGTCCCGGGAATGTTGAGAAGAATGGCGGTGCGCGATCCACCATACAGGGTCCCGACATAAGAGCAGATCAGGATCAGAATCGCGTCATGGGCCGGCAATTTGATCGTCAGTGTCGTCAGCAGGGCGATACACAATGTTGCCGACAGCCCCGGCAGGCAGCCGACGGTGACTCCGATCAAGGCGCCACCCAGTCCATAGGCGATCGATGTCGGGTTCAGGAAACTGACATAGGCCTGGGCGAAACCGGAAAGACCGTCCAGCATGTTACGCACTCCTCGCCGGCCGGTCAGGCTGGCCGATTGCCTCGCCATACCGGCATCCGCCGGCACCGCGTTTTATGATCCGGGGCACCGCCCCTTACGGAAGGCGCACCAGAAAGACCGTCTGAAACACCACGGAGATCAATCCGCCCGCGCCGGCGCCGATCAGCACCGGCAAGGCGACGTCGCGCAAGGTCAGGCGCCGTCCTGCCGATCGTCGGGCCGGTGTCTGGAGGACCGGAATGGCCACGGCGATGAAAACCGTCGCAGCCAGCCAGAACGGCAGACCATGCCCGACGAGACCCGCGGCAAAGCCGATGCAGAGGACCAACGCCCGCAAGATCTGACGCCGCCCCTCCGGCGCGGTCCCGCCAGCGGAGGGATGCCGTCCCACTCCGCGTCGAAGTCCCCGCAACGCCAGCAACAGTCCGAGAAAGATCATGGCGATGCCGAGAATGCCCGGCATAAGCCCCGGAACGGTGTAAGGATGCACGCCCTGGGCTTCGAGCCGATCCATCGCGATCGACGCCAGAAGAATCACGATACCGAGCCCGATCCAGGCCATGCCGCCGAAAAAATCGCTCCGCCCGGAGACCGGGCCGGACGGAGCCGGACGGGACCGCGCAACAGCCGCGCTGGGGGGAGTCGGGCCGGGGAGGGGGGATCCGGAAGCGGGCGATGGTTCGGAAAGAACTGACATGGGAAACTCCCGTCTGACCATCGGAGGACAAAGCCGGGCAGACCGCCGCCACAGGCCGGACTGCCCGGATCAGGGAGCGTCAGGGTTTCGGAATGCCGACGGTATCCGGGGAAACTTTGGCCTGACCGCTGTTGTACAGCATCCAGGCATTGGCCTGCACCGCCGGGAACGCGATCTTCTGTGCCTCGTCGCCGTAGCTGGGGGCGAACAGGGCGCCACGGCTGGCGGCAAACTTTTTCACCACCTCGCTGTTGGCGATGGTTTCTCGCCAGGCCTTTTCCAGAGTGGCAATCACGTCATCGGGAACGCCCTTCGGGATGAAAATGCCGAAATAGCTGAGCGGTGCCGTGAACCCGGGCAATGTCGCGGAGAGCGGCGGGATGGTCCCGTACCCCTCGACCGTGACCGGTTCGTTGGCGACAGTCGCCAGGGGGCGCAGCCGTTTGCCGCGAATCATCTCAACCTGTTCGGACGCCAGTTGCGCCGTCGCGTCGGTCTCGCCGGATACCGTCGAAATCACCGCCGGATTGCCACCGTCATAGGAAACATGCCGGTACTGGACGCCCGCGGCAGCGGCAATACGGTCGATCGCCGCATGTCCGGTCGAGGTCACTCCGGCCGAACCGACGGATATCTTTCCGGGGTTCGCGGCCATGGCGTCGATCAACTCCCTGGCCGTCTTGTAGGGCGACTTTTCATTGACGCTGAGGATGGGGATATTAGCCACGCTCAGGAACAGGTGCCAGTCGGTGATCCGGGTCTTAAGCGACCCCAGGGTCTCGTAAGCTCCAAGGTCCTGGGCGGCCCCGGCTGTCCAGGTATAGCCGTCATGCGGGGCCTCAAGCGCGCTCATGGTGCCGATGGCGCCGGACCCGCCGACCTGATTGACGACGACAATCGTCTGTCCCAGCGCCTTTTCCAGTTCTCCGGCCACCACGCGGGTGAACTGGTCGGTGGCGCCGCCGGCCGACCAGGGAACAATCAGATTGATCGGATGGGTCGGCTTCCAGTCGGCGGCGGAGGAGGGGGCGGCAATCGCCAGGGTCGCCGCCACCACCGCGCAGCAGGCCATCATCCGTCCGAATGCCGGACCCGCGCCACGGGCTCTGTTCGTCAAACTCATCACTTTGTCTGTTCTCCTTCTGATTCAAAGGATTCTTTGAGTGAACACCGGACGGAGCGCTTATAGCGAGATGCGCCGTCCCTCCTCGGCCGACCAATAGCCGGCGTAGTGGATCCGCATGGTCTCGAACGCCAGATCGACCCCCGACAGGGGTTGACGGCCGAAAGCCACGCATTCCATGAAATCCTGGATTTCCTGGACATATCCACGCGTCCATTCCTCATCCAGGCAGAGAAACTGCCAACCGGTCTTACGGTCGACCTTTTCGGTGAAATAGACCTGTCCCAATCGCGAATCGTCGGTCAGGTAGGTCGTCATGTGATTGTTGGGCGTGATATTCGCGAGAAGCGTCCCTCCGCTGGTGTAGGTCTCCACCAGATTTCGGACGCCCCCCATGATCATATCGCCGGAAAAGACCGTGCCCTTGGTTCCATCGGAAAAGGTGATCGTCAGCATCCCCCAATCCTCCACATCGACGGGATCGGCATTGATGTGCTGGCGTTCCTCCGGTGCCAGGCCCGCGGACACATTTCCGACGTCGGCGACCACGTCGGTCACAGAGATTGTCTCACCACGGGCCTGTGCTTCGACCTGCTTCAGGAACAGAAGCGCCGACAGTGGATGGCACCCCATGCGGACAAGCGCTCCGCCACCGGTTTGCGCCCATTCCGCCGCATGGGGGGCATGCGAACCGCTGTGACTTTCCTCGGCCTTCATGAATAGAATCTTGTTGCGGGTGGCGCGCAGGATTTCCGCCGTCTTGGCGATGGCGGGCGCATAAACCCAGTCCTCGGCATACATGAACAGACGGCCGCTGGTCCTGATCAAGGCCCTGGTCTCGGTCATTTCCTCCATGACGCGCTCGAACATCACCGACTTCGCGACCGTATGGCCGATCGGCGGCCGGTCGTCGATCCGCCCGAAATAGCCGGTGAACGGCTTTTCGCAGATGACATGGCGGCCGGCCTCAAGCGCGGCCACGATCATTTCATTGTGGCAGTGGGGCGGGGTGCAAATGTCGATTACGTCTACTCCGGGATCGGCGATCAGATCCCGGTAATCGCGATAGGTGGTGGGGATCCGGTGCTTACGGGCGAACGGAATCACATGATCCCCGCGTGAGGCCACGGCGACGACGGCAATATCGAGACCATAGACCCTTCGATAGGCGTAGAGATGCATTTCGGCGATGAAGCCGCTGCCGATGATGCCCACGCGTACTTTCGCCATGCCAATAAGCTCCCTCAACTCCCGGTGGAGATGGTGGTGGGGGGGATCTGACGGACCGAGGATCCCGGAATGAATGTCACGGGCAGGATGGTCTGAGGTCCCCGGTGTTGCGGGTCGCGAACCTTCTCAAGCAGAAGGAGGGCTGCCTGCCGCCCCATCTCACTTTCCGGCCGCTCAATGCAGCACAGGGGCGGTTCGATCAGGTCATACCATTCGGGTGTGCCGATCATGACCACGGACAGATCGTCGGGCCAGTGCAGCCGGCGTTCCCGCAGATGCTGCAACAGACCCTGCGCCACCCCGAGATGATGGCCAAGGACGATCCCGGTAATCCGGTCGAACGGAACCTGTTGGGCCCGTCGCCGCCCGGCGTCCAGGGACAGGTCGTCCAGATGAACCCAGTCGGGTTCGGGCGTGATCCCGAAGTCAGCCAGGGCCGCCTTGTATCCGTCCACGCGATGGTTCACGTTGGGAATGGGCGAATCCCA
This sequence comes from Telmatospirillum sp., assembly GCA_009712185.1. Lineage (GTDB taxonomy): Bacteria > Pseudomonadota > Alphaproteobacteria > Rhodospirillales > Magnetospirillaceae > Telmatospirillum. The sequence goes on from WASQ01000129.1 coordinate 8,333, forward strand.
GCCGAAAAAGGCGATGGCCCGATGGCCTGCTTCGAGAAGGTGCCGGGTTGCCATATATCCGGATTGATAGTTGTCGTGACCGACAAAGTCCTGATCCGGAATGATGTCGCCCAAAGGACGTTCGAGGATCACGGTGGGAACCCGGTGACGCTCCAGCAACCGCGTGCTCTCCGTTTGCGAAAGCGCCGGACAGAGGACGCAGCCGTCGATTTTCTGGGAGACCAGACGTTCCAGCGTACTGATCTCCTGGCCTGGATTTTCGTCGCTGTTGCAAATGATCACGACAAAGCCGGCGCGACGCGCCACGGCTTCAATTTCGACGCAGATGCGGGTGAAGAAATTGTTGCCGAATTGTGGTACCATGACGGCAACGATTCCTCGTTGCTTGCCTTTCAGGCTGCTGGCGACGGCGTTTTTCACGTAACCCAGGGTCTTTGCCGCCTCAAGCACGCGATCCCTTAGTTCGGGGCGAAGATAACGGTCCTTGTTGTTGAGGACATAGGACACTGTCGCGATCGACGTCCGGGCCAGATGGGCGACATCGCGGATCGTCGGGGCCTTGGCCCGGGATGCCGGGTCGCCCTTCGGCGTTTTCATGGCCGGCTCCGCAGAGCGCTGGGGCCTGTGCCGGAAAACGAATGGGGGCGGGATCGGTGTCGTGAAACGTTTACATATCGTGACCCAGAAAAACCTGCGCTTACCATCGGTTCCTCCCGATTGTTCGAAGTCAGTGACGGGACTAGGTGTTGCCGGATCCGGACGTTTCGGAACACACAGGAGATTGTGTTGTTGCCGACAGAACAAACTCTCCTGTTAGTTGTTGGCGAAGGATAGGGAGGGGCCTAAGGGCTGTCAATCGGCTTTCCGGTTTCCATTGAAGGCGTTCCGGCCTATGGAATCCAGGCAATAAGCCCTGTTCAGGTCTTAAGATCTAGGCCGTTGGCCAAGGTCGGTGGATGGCGTATGGAGGGTTGCGCCGGGGGAGCCTCCAACCGGATCAGTCCGGCGTTTCCCCTGTGATGCCGTCGCGGAAAACCTGGATCCGGTTCCGCCCCTGCTGCTTGGCGCGGTACATGGCATCGTCGGCATTTTTCGACAGCTCGATGGCGTCCACCCCGTTCTCGGGGAACAGGGCGACACCAATACTGGCTGAAATCAAAAGCCGTTCGCCTGCCAGAAGAAAGTCGTGGCAGAGCGCGGCCCTGATCTTTTCCGCGACTTGCAGCGCGTCGGCGGACGATCCGACCGCCGGCAGCAGAACCACGAACTCGTCCCCCCCGATCCGAGCAACCGTATCCGAATCCCGGACACAGCCGCGCATCCGGTCGGCGACTTCCTTGAGGAGGAGATCTCCGACGCCATGCCCGTGCGTGTCGTTGACGGGCTTGAACCGGTCGAGATCGACGAACATCAGCGCGACATGTTCGGCGTTCCTCCTGGCCCGGGACAGAGCCGTTTGCAGCCGGTCGGAGAACAGAGCCCGGTTGGGCAGCCCGGTCAGCGGATCATGTTGGGCCAGATGACGGATCCGGTCCTCGGTCTCGCGGCGTTCCGAGACGTCCGAGACGGTTCCGATCATTCTGAGCGGCACGCCCAGGCCGTCGCGGCTGACAACCATTCCACGAGCCTCCATCCAGCGCCAGGAGCCGTCCGGCCACCGGATCCGGTGCTCGCTGTGATAAATCGTGGCGTGACCGGCAAGACAGGCTTCGAACCGGTTCCGTTCCTCTGCCAAATCCTCGGGGTGGATGTGGGAGGTCCAGCTTCGGACATCGTCCACCCCGTCGCCGGACCCCAAAATCGCTTTCCAGCGGTGGGAGTAGCGAATCTCTCCCTTTTCCACATGCCAGTCCCACACCCCGTCGCCGGCACCCTCCAGAGCGAAGCGCCAACATGCCTCGCTTTCCTTCAGTTCCCGGGTCATTTCCTCGGCAATTTCCCGGGCGCGTTCCCGCGCGGTGGCCATCTGCCGGGCAACGACCGTAAGCAACACGGATAGCGACAGGCCGGTCAGCAGAATGAGCACGGACATGTCCCGGCCCGGATGATTGTCAAACGCCTTAGTGGCGTGCAGCGTGACCGTCCAGCTATGCCCGGCAATGACGACGATCTCTTCCGCCGAGCGGACCCAGGGACCCGAATTTCCGTCCGCCATATCACCCAGAAACAGCCGGCTTTCCGGAGTGACGCGGGTTCCATCGGAAATTTCCGTCACGATCCCTTCCGCCCCTTCGCCATAAAGACTGGCGATCAGATCTCCCATCCGGAAAATGCCGACGACCCAGCCGGCAAGTGCGGCGCGTCGGGTTTCGGGACTGTCATGTCTCTGACCGGTGCGGTACACCGGCAGAACCATGAGAAAACCGGGCTGGGCCGCCAGTGCCTCCTCGAACCCCAGCCGCAAGCGTCCGGACAGAACCGCGTTGCCGGAATCTCGGGCCTGCTCCATCAGCGTCCGCCGTTCGGGATCGGAAAACAGATCGAAGCCGACGGTCGACAGATTGCGTCCGAAAGGCGGTTCGATCTGAAGGAAAGGGGCGTAGAACTCCCGTTCCCCATCCGGCCAGACGTGAAATTGAGACAATCCTCCAGCCCGCGCCCGCTGATTGAGCGCGGCCATTCCGCCGGGACGGACCAGAGGCACCAGTCCGATGCCCTGAATGCCGGCAAAGTCGGCGCCCAGTTGCAGGGCATCCACATAACGCGAGAAGGCATCATGGCCGATTTCCCCGGTCGCGGCGAACAGGCCCTGAACGCCGCGCAGCATCTGCTCATAGGCCGCCATCCGCTGCTCGATGCGGCTGGTGGTCTGGCGAAGCTGGTAGTCAAGTGCCGACTGGAGATCGCGCACAGCAACCGTTTTCTCGTGTTGCCATGCCAGCAGCGTGGCCAGAACGGACGCGAGAAAGACGATCAGGGTCGGAAGATGGCTGAGATATCTGCGCACGATTTCTTCTTAGAAAGCGAGCAATTGTCTGGCGATATCGCCCGGGAAATATTTTTCCAGAATGGACAGCATCGTTCCGTCGTCCTTCATCGTCCGGATAAGCGCGCGCCATTTATCCTGCTCGGCGGGCGGAAGGGATTTGCGCGACATGATCAGGCCATGCGGGATGGCCGGGTCGTCGAACTCGACGATTCTGGTTGCCTCGCGGATGGAGCGTTCCTGCAGGGCGGGATAGTCGAAAGGTTCGATGATCATTCCCTGGATCTGGTTGTTCATCAGCATTTCGTACAGGGGGGAGAGAGCGCCGGCGTAACTGACCCGCTGGTTCTCTTGCAGGCGGTCGACAAAATCGTTCGCCGCGGCTCCGTATCGGAAGCTTCGGATCACACCGAGATGAAGGCGCCTGTCACGCAGGAAACCGTCCACATCCCTTGGTCCTGCGTCCTTGCGCAGGAGGAGGTAATATTTATTCGCGAAATACCAGGCGAAGGAGGCGAACACCTCCCGTTCGGGGTTGCTGATCCCGGACAGACTGAAGTCCAGGGCGCCGGTTTCGACCAATTGCCAGATCCGCGCGCGGGGAAGAAGGGAAACGACGATCCGGCAACCGGAACGGGCGGCCAGCGCGTCCGCGATATCCCTGTCTATTCCCTGGCCCGTATCCTGGGAATAGAGCAATCCATGATCATGCAGGCCAAGTGTGAAAGGTCTCGAACAGTCGGGCTGCGTCGACGGCAGGGAGGGGGGGGCCGCACAAGCCGGTGATCCCGCCGCCGAGAGACAGAGGCAGGCGCCGAATAGCGCAACATACCAACCGCGAACCATCTTCGGCGAACCTCCAGCCCGGGTACACTGTCTTGGCCTATGGGGCCGAAAGCGAAAGGGGATGATATTTGCGGAAATGCTTCCAAATCGCAAACCATCCTTATCAGAAAAGAAAGCCGGCGTCGTTGCCGCGACACCGGCCATATAGGTTGTATATCATAAAGAACAATTCGCGACGAGATTGATTCTATCCTGTTCAGAAGGCCGGCACCACGGCAGAGCCGAACCGCTCCTTGATGAAGGACTTGATTTCCGGAGACTGATAGATCCGGACCAGTTTCGCGAACACCGGCTTATCCTTGTCGGCTGTTCTGACCGCGATGATGTTGGCATAGGGCGAATCCTGGCTTTCCAGGACCAGGGCGTCCCGGTCCGGTTTCAACCCGACCTCCATCGCGTAATTGGTGTTGATCGCGGAGATGGTCACGTCGTCGAGAGAACGCGGCAGCTGGGCGGCGGGAAGCTCGATGATCTTGAGTTTTTTCGGATTATCGATGATATCGAGTTGCGTCGCTTTGATACCGGCGTCGGCGCGCAGCTTCACCAACCCTTTGCTTTGCAGCAGAAGCAGGACCCGTCCCCCATTGGTGGGGTCGTTGGGAATGGCAATCTTGTCACCGTCCTTCAGATCCGCCAAACTCTTGATCTTGCGGGAATAAAGGCCGATCGGGAAGATGACCGTCCGGGCGATTGAGGTCAACGGATAGCCGCGATCCTGCACCTGGGCGTCCAGAAAGGGCTGATGCTGGAAGGAATTGGCGTCCAGATCCCCATTCACCAGTGCGGCGTTCGGCAACTGGTAATCATCGAACTCAAGAACCTTGACGTCGATTCCGTCCTTAGCCGCCAGTTTGGCGACCTGTTCAAAAATTTCCGCATGCGGGCCGCCGGTGACACCGACCTTGATGGTCTCCGCGCTGGCTGTTCCCGCCAGTCCCACGATCAGAAAAAGGGCCAGGGCAAAACGGCGGAACAGGCTGTCTGTCATCGGAACCTCCAAAAAAACGGTCGTCTTTAGTAGCTCCGGCCCAAAAATATATCAAGTGTTGTGTTAAATTTAAAAAACAACACTAAATTCATGTTTAATATCAAAGAAAGTAAATTTATACAAAAATAGTAATATATTAAGTGATAAAATCGAACTTAGAGTAGTAAGTCAGCATGCAAAAGTGAATATTTTTCATAAATGAAGAATTTGTTTGAGTATGTATTTAAATTGTGCTGAAAATACAACGAATAATGGCGATTCTATCCGTTATTTTTCAGCAATATAGATCTGAAATATTTGAATGATTCGCCACCCCGCCTCACTTTTCAGCGGTCTGGCGATGTCCGCTGACGGTGGCGCCGGCATTCCGGGGCAGTCCAGCGCAAACCGGCGAGGCCGCGAGAGAAATCGCCGTGACAGTCAGAAACGCCGCGGAAAAGTCGGAAAGCATGGCATGGGCGTGGCCCTGCAACATGACCGAAAAATGCAGGGCCGCAGCGGAAACGCAAATTCCCAGAGACAGCATCAGTTGCTGGAAGGTTGTGTAGAAACTGGTGGCATCGCTCATCCGGTGCGTCGGGATGTCGGCATAAGCGATGGTGTTGTAGGCGGTGAACTGAAGGGACTGAAAAAAGCCGCCGACCAGCAGGACCCCGTAGATCGCGGCAATCGGCCAGGACGGACGGAAACAGGCGCAGAGCGCAAGGCCAAGGGTCGCGATCAGGCCATTCCAGATCAGGGTGGTCCTGAAACCGAAGCGTCTCAGGATTGGCGGCGCCGCTGCCTTCATCAACAGGGACCCCGCGGCGGTCATGAAGGTGATCGCGCCGCTTTGCGCCGCCGATTTGCCAAAGCCGAGCTGCATCATCATCGGCAGCAGGAAGGGCAGGGATCCCCCGGTGATCCGCGTCAGAGATCCAGCGATCACCGACAGTCGGAAGGTTGGAATACGCATCAGCCGGATATCGAGAATGGGCGAGGGGTGGCTGCGCGCGTGCAGAAGATAGAGGCCGCCGAACACCAGCCCTGTTCCGAGGATTGAGACCGAGGCGAAGGGCGATGTCACGCCGCGGCTGACCATTTCCAGTCCGAACATCAGACAGGCCAGCGAGATCCCTGACGAGGCCAGTCCGATCCAGTCGAAACGTCCGGTCACCGGTTCCGAGATATTGTCGATGTAACGCAGGGACAGCACCAGTCCGGCGAGGCCGATGGGAAGGTTGATGTAGAAGATCCAGCGCCAGGAAAGATAACTGACAATCGCGCCACCCAGCGGCGGCCCCAGAACCGGCCCGATCAGCGCGGGGACCAGGAACCAGGACATGGCGGAAACCAGTTCCTCCTTGGCAACGCTGCGCATCAGGATCAGGCGTGCGACCGGTACCATCATGGCACCGCCCAGACCTTGCAGCAGGCGGGCCGTCACCAGCATCGGCAAATCGTCCGCCTGGGCGCAGAGCAGCGACCCTCCCATGAAGACGATGATCGCCGAACAGAATACGCGACGGGTCCCGAACCGGTCGGCGACCTTGCCGCTTGCCGGAATAAAGACGGCCAGGCTGAGGAGATAGGATGTCAGGGCGACGCTCATATAAAGCGGCGAGATCCCGAAACTGCGGGCCATGCTGGGTAGCGCGGTGGCGAGAACGGTGCCGTCGAACTGTTCCATGAACAGCGCGCTGGCAACGATCAGCGCCGTCCGGCGGAAATGTGGGGCGTTGGCCATGGGGCGGCGGAACTTTTCGAAGAAGGGGACCGGACCACCCCTTGGCGATCCGGAAAAAGGAACAGCATAGGCGAAAGCCGGGCCGGCGCAATCTCCGGTCGACGCATGACAGCGTTGTCATCGTCCTCCCGACAGCCCCGGACACCGCTCAGGACACGGCATCTCCGACGGGATGGAGCGGACAAGTCCGGCCGACCACGCCAACGATGAAGTCCAGGACATCCGCCACCGAAACGGATTTCCGCAGGTCTGGATAGACGGCCAGCCACAGGTCGCGCGTCGGCGGCGCCAGGGGGACGGGCAGCCGGACCAGCCCCGAATCGGCATCCCCGATGATTGTCGGCAGAACCACCGCGCCCAGGCCGGCGCGGGCGGCCTCCTGCTGCGCGAACAGGTCGCTCGCCTGGAAAACGAGAGGACGGCCGGCCAGCAGAGTGCGCAACCATCGTTGCGACGTCACATGATCGAGGGCCGGGTCATAGCCGACGAAGGCCCAATGATCGGGATCCAGATCCTTCATCGACGCGGCGCCATAGAGCCCGAACCGGACGGTGCCGACCTTTCGGGCGACGAGGTCGGGGTCTCCGGGCGGGCTCATGCGCAGGGCGACATCGGCTTCGCCCTGGTCCAGGGCGGCCGGGCCGGAGGCCCCCGACAAGACCAGCGTGATGTCGGGATGGGCGACGTGGAAATCGCCGACATGGGGGGCGATCAGGCGGGCGGCCAGCGCCGGCGGGGCGCTGACGCGGACTTCGGCCGCCCCCCCGATCTCGCGCGCACGGCGTCCGATGGATCCGGCTGCCACCTCCATATCGGCGGCAAGGCTGGCGATGACGCGCCCCTGTGGCGTCAGCAGCGCGCGTCTCGGAAGCCGGTCCAGCAGGCGCAGGGAAAGACTTTTCTCCAGCGCGGCAACCCGGCGCCCCACGGTCGCGTGATCGACCCCGAGTTCGCGCGCGGCGGCGGACAGCGATCCCAGACGCGCCAGAACACAGAAATAGTGAAGATCCTGCCAATCCATGATCTGTGCAAAAATGCACTATTATTGTGAAACTTTATAGAATTTTCGCACATTAGAGACTCGTGGTTTTCTGTCTTCGCCCGGGCCCGTCGGCATCGGATGACCAGGAGGAGGACAGGATGACAACAGTTGTCGAGATTGCCGCCCATGGCGGACCTGAGGTTTTGATGGCGAGGGATCTGCCGCTGCGCCCCCCGGGAGAGGGGGAGGTCCGGATCCGCCAGGAGGCGATCGGCGTCAATTTCCTGGACGTCTATTTTCGACGGGGAACCCATCGGCCACCGGCACTTCCCGCGGTTCTGGGGGTCGAAGGGGCAGGCGTGGTCGAAGCGGTCGGACCGGCGGTCCAGGATATCCGGATCGGTGACCGGGTTGCCTACGCAGGCATGCCGCTCGGGGGCTATGCCGGATCCAGGATCATCCGTGAGGAACGGCTGTTGCCCCTTCCGGATGACGTGTCAGCTTCCGATGCCGCCGCCAGTCTTTTGCGCGGACTGACAGCCTGGATGCTGCTTCATCGTGTCCGGACCGTCGTCCCCGGCGAATGGATCCTTGTCCACGCGGCGGCCGGCGGACTGGGGCAGTTGGTCTCGCGCTGGGCCAAAAACAGGGGGGCACGGGTGATCGGCACCGTCGGACGGGCTTCCAAGCGCGAGGTCGCACTGGCCGCCGGCGCGGACCATGTCCTTCTTCATTCGGACGATGGATGGGCCGCCGATGCGGTCCGGATCGCCGACGGCGAAGGAGTTCATCTCGCCATCGATGGAATAGGGGGCGCCATGCTGGCGTCGACGCTGTCAACGGTCCGGCCCTTCGGCACCTGTGCGAGCGTCGGCTGGCCGGCCGGTCCGGTACCGCCGATCGCCATTGCGGAGCTTGCGCCCAACGTTGCGCTGATGCGTCCCAGTATCATCTCGTTCGTTGAGGACGTCGACGGCTACCGTCGCGCCGCGAAGGCGTTTTTCCAGGAAATCCGGAACGGCCTGATCCCCTCCCGGCCTCGACTCTATGCGCTCGCGGACGCCGCTCAGGCGCATGCGGATCTCGAGGCCGGACAAACCACCGCCGGGATCATCCTGGTTCCGTGATGGGCGCATCGCCAGCCGGTCAGGGCGTCTGCCGGGAGGGGATTTCTCTTTCCGGCAGGCTCTTAGGCAGACATAATCAAACCATCAGAAACTCCAGCTATCTGCGGTATTGATCTGGAAAATGAAAACCATTGATCAAAACTGAAGATGATAATCACGTGAGGAAAAAGATGGTTCATACCGCAAATCCGGATCGCTACAACCAGGGACATTATCGACGGTGTGGGAAAAGCGGTTTGACGCTTCCTTCTATTTCCCTCGGTCTTTGGCAAAATTTCGGATCGGTCGATTCATTTGAGATGTCGCGTGCCATCCTGCGCCGCGCGTTTGACCGGGGTGTCACCCATTTCGATCTGGCCAACAATTACGGACCACCGCCCGGCTCGGCAGAGGAGAACTTCGGACGCATTCTGACGCTCGACTTCAAACCCTACCGTGACGAGATGGTCATTTCGACCAAGGCCGGATATGACATGTGGCCGGGCCCCTATGGCGTGGGCGGATCGCGTAAATATCTGCTCGCCAGCCTCGATCAGAGCCTGGGGCGGATGGGGATCGATTATGTCGACATCTTCTATTCCCACCGTGTCGATCCTGACACGCCCCTTGAGGAAACCATGGGCGCGCTGGATCAGGCTGTTCGCCAGGGAAAGGCTCTCTACGCCGGCATCTCCTCCTATTCGCCGGATATGACGCGCAAGGCGGCGGCGATTCTCAAGGATCTCGGTACGCCCTGCCTCATCCATCAGCCGTCCTATTCGATGCTGAACCGCTGGATCGAGAACGGCCTCCTCGATACGCTGGAAGAGCTTGGAATTGGTTGCATCGCCTTTTCGCCGCTGGCGCAGGGAATGTTGACGGATCGCTATCTCAATGGAATCCCCGAAGGGACGCGAGCCACAAGGGGCGGGTCGCTGCGCCACTCGTTCCTTTCCGAGGAGAATATCGGCAGGATCCGCGACCTCAACGCCATAGCGCAGAAGCGGGGGCAGACGCTGGCCCAGATGGCCTTGACCTGGGTGCTCCGCGATCCCCGGGTCACCTCCGCCCTGATCGGCGCGCGCACCGTGGAACAGCTCGACAACTCGCTCGACGCCCTGGCAGGACCGGCCCTCAGTCCCGAAGAACTGGCCGGGATCGACCACTATGCCAGAGACGGCGGTATCGATCTTTGGAGGGCCTCCTCCAGCCGGGTGTAACCGCGGGACATCAGTGCAGCGGACAAGAAGGCCTGTGAAAGAAATCCACCAGTGGCTTCGGCGGTGCGTCAGGCAAGCTGACGCATTCCAGTTGGTGGAAGTCCAACCCAGGTAAAGGGGTAGCGCCCGGCCTGGAAGCGAGTGTTGCGTGCTGGTCGGTGACGATCAGGGCGAAGCGTACACAGCGATCGTGCGGGGTGGGTTATTGAGCCACGAAATCCACAAGTTCGTAGGGGCCGAGACTGTCGCCAATGTCGAAGGCGGAATGTGCGGTGCCGCCATGCAAGGCGCTGACGCCCTACCGGGGTCAAAGACCCCATCACGTACGAAAGGAATGCGTTGGAACCTGAGAGGTCTCACGTTTGACCGGTGGCGAATGACTGCCCCGGCCCGCATGGGGAAGGCGAGGAGCCGTAGCCCATGATGCACGAACGTGAGAAGTCGGACCCCAACATAGTAGCGGAGAAGCCAGCGAACGGAGCCGGGAGACTGGCCGAGGAGTTGGTGGAGCGAAGGACGGGGACCGAGGGGAATGCGGACCAGCGAAGCACGCTCCGGTCTCAGGGCCGGGAGCGCGTGGCACAGGGATTGGCCCGCATACGGCAAGCAGCCAAGCAAGGGAAGGGGACACGGTTCACGACCCTGCTGCCCCACGTTCACATCGACCAATTCCGGGAGGCGTTTTATGCCCTCAAGCGGAACGCGGCGCCGGGAGTGGACGGGGTGACGTGGCGAGAGTACGAAGCCGATCTCGACAGCAAACTCGCCGATCTCTGTGATCGGGTCCACAAAGGGGGGCCGTATCACCCGCTTCCATCCCGCCGCCGGTACATACCAAAGGCGGATGGCAAGCAACGGCCGCTGGCAGTGGCCGCCCTGGAAGACAAGATTGTCCAGAGGGCGGTGCAAGAGGTGCTGAACGCGATCTACGAGGAAGACTTCCTCGGGTTCTCGTACGGGTTCCGCCCCAGGCGCAATGCGCATGATGCATTGGACGCTCTGATGGTGGGTATCGGCCAGCGGAAGGTGAACTGGATACTCGACGCCGACATCCAAACGTTCTTCGACACGGTGAGCCAGGATTGGCTCGTCCGCTTTCTGGAACATCGGATCGGCGATGTGCGCATGCTCCGCCTGATCCAGAAATGGCTGAAGGCGGGAGTCTTGGAAGACGGGGTGCTGACGGTCAATGAAACGGGGACGGGACAGGGTTCGGTGATTTCACCGTTGCTCGCCAACGTCTACCTTCATTACGTCTTCGACCTTTGGGCCGAGCGCTGGCGGAGGCGCGAAGCGACGGGCGACATGATCATCGTGCGGTACGCCGATGATCTGGTTGCCGGTTTCGAGCTCGAAGCCGATGCGAAGCGCTTCCTCGACGCGTTGCGCGCAAGGTTTGAGGAGTTCGCACTGTCACTACATCCGGAAAAGACCCGCATCATCGAATTCGGCCCCCATGCGGCGACCGACCGCGAGAGACGTGGGCTCGGAAAACCGGAGACCTTCAACTTCTTGGGCTTCACCCACATCTGCGGCAAGACGCGCGCGGGCAAGTTCCTGGTCAAACGGAAATCCCGTCACGACCGCGTCCGGACGAAGCTCAAGGACATCAAGGCCAAGCTGCGACGGCGCATGCACCAGCCCACCCCGGAAATCGGGAGATGGCTGGGGCAAGTCGTCAGAGGCTTCTTCAACTATCACGCGGTGCCGACGAATTTTACGACACTTGCGATGTTCCGTCGGCATGTCGCCAAGCTCTGGTTCCGTACGCTCAGACGCCGAGGAAACCGAGACCACACGACATGGGCGACGATGGAGAAGCTGACCGGCGACTTCTTTCCCAAACCGAAGATCCTCCATCCCTGGCCCGGACAGCGCTTCGCCGTCAAGTACCCGAGGTGGGAGCCGTATGCGGGAAAGCTGCACGTACGGTTCTGTGCGGGGGGCGCCCAGTAACGGACGTCCCTACCGCGACTCCCTGCCGGAGTCCGCCGCGAAATCGGCCGAATTGCTGAACTCCGGCTCCGCCGGACCACAGGCGCGGAGGCCTGTTCTACCGATTCTTTCACACGCCCTCCCGCCCGATGTTTGGCGAAGCCGACAGAGCAGTAAATCCGCCTCAGCCGACGGAGGCTTGCGCGGACCGGAACGATGGGCGGCCACGGGATTATGACTGGAGAAAAGCCATACAGATCCGGAATTTTACATATACGAATTGAGTAATTTGGAAAAGGTATTTGTCAATTTTCCTTTTTGCAATAATAAATACTTGCCGGTGCCCAGGTCTGGATGTGGGACATCGTCGGATCGGATGACAAACCGGAGGCGGGGACAATGCGACGCCTTTCTGCTTGGGCTGTGATTCTGTCGGCTCTGACCGCTTCATTGGCGACGCCGGTTTTGGCGGCCTCTTCCCAGGCGCCGGTCTTTTTCCGCGACTCCGAGGTTGAGGACTCCTTGCGCGCCATGGCGGCGCCGCTGCTTCTCAAGGCGGGATTGGAGCCGGGGAGCGTTTCCATCCGGGTGGTTCTGTCGCCGTCCGTCAATGTTTACACGGCGCCGGAGCGGACACTTGTGCTGTCGTCGGCAGTGGTCATGGGACAGCCCCCGGAGAAAGTCGCGGCCCTTCTGGCGCATGGCGTCGCCCACCTCGCTCACGGCGATATGCCAACCCTCGCCAATCATCGGGAGACCGATGAAAAAACGACGATTTCGGGCATAAGGACACTGGCCGGACTGACGATGATCGGCCTGACGGTTCTCAGCCGTGGAGATGGCGCCGAATCGTCGAAGGCGATCAATTCCTATATGGTTGCCGACCCCTTCCCGGCGGAATATCCGATCTACAACTCCGGACAGGAGGCTGCCGCCGACCGGGAGGCCCTGCGCCTGCTGGCGGACCAGCGCTGGCCCGTTCGGGGATTGGTGTCGGTTTTTCAGGATGGTGGCGGCCAGGACCAGCGCGCGGACGATCATCAAAGCGCATTTGTCCGCACCCACCGCCTCACCGATGACCGGATCGGGGCGATGCGCAACGAGGCGGAGTTGCTGGTGGCCGATGATGGACCGCTTCCCGGTGAGGTTTCCGAACGGCTGTCCTGGGCGGCTGAAAAAATGTCCGCGTTGCTCGATCCCCCGGAGAAAACGTTGATGCGCGACCGGGCGGACAAGTCCGATCGGGCCGCCCGATATGGCCGTGCGATCGCGCTCGCGCGGCAAAACGACCTTCCCGCTTCCCTTTCCTTGCTGGACGGTCTTCTGGCGGAGGACCCGTCGTCACCGTTCCTGCGACAGGCGCGCGGAAGAGTTCTCTTCACCCATGCCGACGTCCGGGCCGCCCTCCAGGACTATCGTTCGGCCTCCGACATGCGTCCCGATGATGCCCTGCTGGCATTGGATTGGGCCTCGGCCGCCAACGAACAGGCCGATGTGCCGGCGATCCGGGCGGTCATTCCCCGCCTTGAGGAGATCCTGAGCCGGGTGGCGGAGCCCGATACCGCGGGTCCGTTATGGGCGGCCCTCGGTGTGGCCTACGGGAAATGCGGCGACGACGTCATGGCGTCCTACGCATTGGCAGAGGAGGCGTTGCTGAAAGGGGAAAAATCCAAAGCGGCATATCTCGGCGCAAAGGCGGCGCGCGCGATGGCGCATTCGGATCGTCATTGGCGTCGCGCGCGGGAAATCACGGAGCTGGCGTCTGCCGGCCGCTGATCCCGTAAGCCACCCTGTAGAAGGCCAGACCGCCCAGTTCATGCAGGGCGTAATAGCTTTCGGACAGCGCCCGGGTGGAGGGCAGGATGTTGTAGATCACGCCGAAAACCGTGTTGTCGGGCGGCAGGCGTTCGTGGGAAAAGGCGGTCGGGGCCGGGGTGACGGTCAAACCGGCAGCGGTGAAGCTCTGGACGGCTCGTGGCATATGCCAGGCATGGGTCACCAGCAGGATGCGGGTGATGCCCTGTGATTTCAAGATGTCTGCCGATCGCATCGCGTTCTGATGGGTGTCTTGCGACCGGTCCTCGACCCAGGTCACCGGAACGTGAAAATCCTCTTCCAAAGATCTCCGCATGGCGCCGGCAAGGCTGTCGGGCCGATTTTGCTGGGTCCCACCGGAAACCAGGATCGGCAGTCCGGTCCGACGCTGCAAAGCCGCTCCGTAACGCAGGCGTTCAAGGGTTAGCGGTCCGGGGGACAGGGCGGGATACTCCGGCTCCAGTCTCGCCTCGGCGCTCAGGATGACGATCGCCTGCGCATCCGCGGACAGGGGGCCCAGGGCGGCCAGCGGGGGACAGGTTTCGAGCCGGGCCATCAACGCCGTGCTGATGACCGGAATGGATAGAAGGTAAAGGACAGACAGCGCAATGGTCACAAGCAGGCGGCCGTGACGCCACCGTCGCAAGGCGATGTGGCCCGCAAAGGCGAGCAGGAACAGTGACGCCGGCGGCAAGGCCAGGGCCTTGACGATCTGATAGATCATGGCCGGCGATCTCCCGGGCGGCGGCGGCGTCCGGCGTGATTGCCGGCAGTCTCCAGCCGGACACCGCAGGGACTCGGGCGAATGAACGGCCGGGCGCGATCAGGCATTCTGGAGCCCGGCGGTCGCGACCTCGGTCGATTGTTTCAGGAAGGAATCGAACATCAGCAGAAGCCACAAGGCGGCCGAGTGATCCCAGCGGCCGGACGCATGATGGCGGACCAGGGCCGAGATCGCGTCCATATCGAAAATTCCCGTCTCCGCTAGCCGGGCGCCGGTGGCCATGGCTTCCAGTCGGGGCAGCAGGGGGCCCCGGAACCAGCGTGCCAATGGCATGGAAAATCCTTTTTTGGGACGATAAAGCAGGTCGTGATCGACCATCGGTTCGACGGCCCGCTTCAGCACCAGTTTTCCCTCGTTGCCGGAAAGTTTGAGGCCGGGATCGAGGCGGGCGCTCCACTCGGCCAGACGGACATCGAGCAGGGGCGCCCGGACCTCCAGCGAGTTGGCCATCGCGGCCCGGTCCACCTTCACCAGGATGCCGCCGGGCAGCCAGGTTTTCCAATCGAGGTACTGCGTCTGCAGCACCACGTCGTCGGTATCGGCCCGGCGCATATGTCCCCGCATGACCTCGACCGCGTTGTAGCCCTGGAGCTTGCGGCGGAAGGACGGATGAAACAACTGCGCGCGCAATTCGTCATTGATTACGGACACCGCACGGAAATAAGCGTCGCAACTGTCGAGCGCCAGTTCCTGGAAGGTGGTCTTGGCCCGCATCCAGCGTGGCGCCCAGTCCGCCTTCGGATAAACGCGGCCCAGGGTGCCGAACAGGGGGCTGCGCACACCGAGGGGGAGGGCGCGGCGGACCTTTTCCGCGCCGGCGTGGAGCGCATAGCGGCGATAGCCCGCGAACAGTTCGTCGCCACCATCGCCCGACAGGGCCACCGTAACGCGTTCCCGGGCCAGGGCGCAGACCCGGTAGGTCGGCATGGCGGAGCTGTCACCGAAAGGTTCGTCGTAGATCGCAGCCAGCTTGTCCAGCAGCGTGAAGTCGTCGGGACTGACCTCCCGCGTGTGATGGTCCGTCTGATAACGCTCTGCCATCCGCCGTGCATAGGCGGACTCGTCGTAGTCGCGATCACCGAACGCGATCGAAAAGGTTTTGACCGCCTGATCCGAAAGACCGGCCATGGTCGCCACGATGGCGCTGGAATCGACGCCGCCGGAAAGAAAGGCGCCAAGCGGCACTTCCGACATCAGGCGCATGCGCGTCGCCTCGGTCAGACGGCTGATCAGTCCCGATTTCGCGTCCTCCAGATCGTGGATGTCGGGATCGCGGAACTCCAGATCCCAATAGGCGTCGATGACCGGCTGGGGCGTGCCGCGGCGCCAGAGAAGGCGATGCGCGGCCGGCAGCTTGCTGATGGCGCGATAGATCGAGCGCGGGTCGGGAACATAGCCATAGGCGAAATAGTCCTCGACCGCGAGCGGGTCCAGATCGCGGGACAGGCCGGGGTGTTGAAGCAGGGCCTTCAATTCCGATCCGAAGACCAGATGGCCATCGTCGAGGCGGGCGTAATACAGCGGTTTCTTGCCCATCTGATCGCGGGCAATGAACAGGGTCTCCGCCTGTTCATCCCAAAGGGCGAAGGCAAACATGCCGCGGAAGCGTTCGACCGAGGACGGTCCCCATTGTTCCCAGGCATGAACGATGACCTCGGTATCGCTGTGGGTGCGAAACACATGGCCGGCCTGTTCCAGTTCTGTCACCAGGTCCTGGTAATTGTAGATCTCGCCGTTGAAGACGACGGCCACGCTGCCGGTTTCGTTATACAGCGGCTGCCATCCGCCGCTGACGTCGATGATCGCCAGCCGGCGGTGTCCCAGCCCGATGCCGGGACCGACATGTTCTCCGCGTCCATCAGGGCCGCGATGGGCCAGGGCGTCGGTCATCCGGGCCAGAAGACCGCGATCGATATCGCGACGTCCCCGCGGGTCGAAAATGCCTGCCAAACCGCACATGAAAAACTGCTCCGTAGGATAAGGGGACCGGACGCTGGTCTGGGCTCAGTGTGCCTTCCCGTGGGCCAGCGCGTCGAGAGCCTGGGTTGACAAAAACGCCTGCAGGCGGTCTGCCGCAGCGTCCGGTGTGTCATCGATTTCGGTGGCCACGACCACCAGCAGGGCGCGGCGGTGGCCGGAAAGCTCCGCCTTCAGATCCGAAAGGATGGTGTCAACGGCGGAACTGCGCCAGTCGCCTCCCGCCCAGACCATCGTCCAGACCAGCCGCTTTCTCGGCCCCAGTATCTCGAGATCGGCGATGGCGGGAACCCTGCGGCTGGCCAGGGGGACGGAGATCCGGGTTCGTGACAGCCGTTCCCAATGGTCGCTTCCGGTGATCCAGCGATCGGCGCCCAGGATCTTGCCATCCCTGACCGGTCTTTCCAGCAGTCCGATCGCGAAATGCACCCCCGGTACGGGACCGGCATCGCCGGCCTGCCGGCAGTCGACGAACCGCAGCACATCCAACTGCCGGACCTCCGTCGGCCAGGGCAGGGTGGGGATGGCCGTCTGCCAGTCGCCGGAGCATGTCAGGGGCGCCAGGGACGGCGGGACCGTGCCGGCCGCCGGGGGCGCGCCCAGGCGCAGGCCGACCGGCAGGACAAGCAGGGCCGCACCGGACAGGACGCCGGCCGTTCGCAACGCCGGCAGCCTGGAGGCGGCGGTCATTCCGGCGACCGGGGAGAGGGACGCCGGGGAGGAGGTGGTCGACGGCGACGGCGCTCCATCCTGGCGAAATTTCTGTCCCATCATCATTGCCGCCAGCAACAGAATGGAAAAGAACCCCCAGCCATACAGCAGATGGTCGTCGACGATGTCTCCGACGTTATTGGTCAGATGGGCGATGGCAATGATCAGAAATACGCGGACCGCGTTTCCCGCCACCGCGACGATCAACAGGGCGGCGACGAAGCCGATCCGGCGTCCCCAACTCCGGTAAACCAGCTCGACATAGGCCAGAGAGGTGGCAAGGGCAGCCAGGATGAAATTCAGTCCCGCGCATCCGGGCGCGACAAGATAATTACCGGTGGGGACCTCGATGCTGATTCCGTCCCGGAAGGTCGGGATCCCGGACAGATCAAGCATCCAGGCGGCGGATCTGGCGGTCAGGGTTTGCAGGGGAGGAATGAGGGCCTCGCCGCTTGGGACCAGCAGCCAGAGGTAACTGAACGGAATCAGCAACCTCAGATAAAGGCGCCATCCAAGGATCGTGAGGATCACTCCCTGGATCATTCCCACGATCGCGAACTGCATTCCCTCGGCGATGCCGACCAGATAGGCGAGCGACCATAGAACCGCGAATATCAGGGTAATCAGCACGCCCCAGGGCGCGGACATGGGGCGCCATCCATCCAGATCGGGGAGGTTCGTCCGGATCAAATAGAAAAAGACGGGCAATATCAGAAAACAATGATTATAAGAGCCTGTATGGATCCATTGATAGAGCGCCGACTGGACGCCGCCCCAATATACCCCCAGAATCAATAGGATTAAAAAGCCAAGCCCCCCCATGGCGGACTTCCAGCCGCTTTGTGCGTCACCGGTATATTGCGTCAGGCTGTCGTTCATCCTTGGACCGTGCCCGTTGATCATTGATGGTAAAACCCTTCCATGATAGTTTGCCGAATAAGAGGCAAAAAGATAGCGGAATCAGGCGAAACATGAAGCCTCTCCTTTTTCTTTCCCAACGCATCCCGTTTCCGCCCAACAAAGGCGACAAGCTTCGCGCCTTTTTTGTGCTTCGGCATTTGGCGAAATCATGGAAAATTCATTTAGGGTGTTTCATCGACGACCCCGCAGACTGGCAATATGTTGATGAATTGCGCCCCTACTGTGAAGATCTGTGCTGTGTCGGGCTCGATCGCCGCTGGGCGAAGATTCGCAGCCTTCAGGGACTGATGACGGGCACATCCCTCAGTGAGCCATATTTCCGGAACGCCCGGATGAGCGGCTGGGTCAACGGGGTTCTCCGCGATGTCCGGCCGTCGGCTGCGTTCCTGTATTCCTCGGTCATGGGGCAATATATTCCCTTCAACGGCCCGTTGAGGCCCGGACGCGTGGTGATGGATTTCGTCGACGTCGATTCCGACAAATGGCGCCAGTATGCCGCCATGCGGACGGGACCTATGCGCTGGATCTACAATCGCGAGAGCCGCCGGCTGCTGGAGTTCGACCGGACAATTGCCAGGCATGCCGACGCAAGCATCTTCGTTTCTCCGCCGGAGGCCGATCTGTTTCGCCGACTGGCGCCCGAGGTGGCGGCGACGACCCATGCCATCAGCAATGGCATCGATTTCGACTATTTTTCCCAGTCTGCCGCGCATGCCAACCCCTTTCCGGCCGGCAGCCGCCCCATTGTTTTCACCGGCGCCATGGATTACTGGCCCAACGTCGATGCCTGCGGCTGGTTCGCTGAAAGCCTCTTTCCGGAGATCCGGAACAGGGTCCCGGAGGCCTTATTTTATATCGTCGGCGGCAATCCGACAGACTCCGTGGGGGCGCTTGGCAATGGCCCGGGGATCACGGTAACCGGCCGCGTTCCCGACGTTCGCCCCTATCTGGCCCATGCGGCCCTGGCGGTCGCGCCGATGCGGGTGGCGCGGGGCATCCAGAACAAGGTGCTGGAAGGAATGTCCATGGGACGGATCGTCGTGACGACCGGCCAGGGACTGGAAGGGATCGACGCCATTCCCGGGCAGGAACTTCTGGTGGCCGACGAGGCCGGCGCCTTTGTCGAGGCCTGCGTCAGAGGGCTGCTGGATCCCTCTGTCGCCGGGCTGGGGGCTGCCGCCCGCCGGCGGATCGAACAGGACTATTCCTGGCAGGACAAGCAGATGGCCTATGAGCGGCTGCTTGCCGGCGGCGTCATGCTGCCGGCGGACTCCCCGGTCTCCTGACGGGTGCGGATGGTGGCGATGTCATTGGGTCGTGTGGCGAAAGATCTGGCATTTCGTACCGGCGCCGTGGCCGCATGGCACCGGCTGGTGAACCGCGACACCCTGACGGTCGTCATGTTCCATCGCGTGCTGCCCGAGAGCGAGTTGCGATCGGCCGATCCGGGATACACCGTTTCGACGACGCTTTTTGCGCAATGCCTCGATTTTTTCAGCCGGCATTACCGGATCATCAGTCTCGACGATCTGGTTTCCGCCATCGGGGGAGGCCCCCGTCTGCCACCTCGTGCATTGCTGATCACCTTCGATGACGGGTGGGATGACAATCTGCGCCATGCGGCGCCGTTGCTGGTGGAACGAGGTCTGCCGGCACTGGTTTTCCTCGCCACCGACCCCGTGTCCTCCCGAACTGCCTGGTGGTGGCAGGAAACTCTCTCCCATGCGTTGAGAGAGGGCCTGCGGTCGTTCGCGGACCTGTGGGCGGCTGTTCCCGGGCAAGATGCTCCGCCGCCGCCCGGTCCCGCCCGTCACCCGGCGTTGCTCGTCCGGTATGGCGCCCTGGAGGAGGCTGACCGCGAACGCATCCTGGCGCCTCTCAGTCCCGCGCCCGCGACGACCGGGCGGCCCGGGCGTCATATGCTGACACCGGAACGCGCTCTCAGGCTTGGCACGATGGGAATTGCCCTGGGAGGGCATGGCGCCGGCCATCTGCCACTCAGCCTTCTTGCCGATCCGCAACAGGATCTTCGCCGGGCACGCCAATGGCTGGGCACATTTGCCGGCGAAACGGCGGACCGGCCGGTCAGCCTGTCCTTTCCCCATGGACGATATTCGCCGAGGGTGGCGGCGTTGGCGAAAGAATGCGGGTTTTTTCCGCTGTTCACCAGCGACGCCGTGCTCAATGACATGCGCCACGGCATGCAGGGAGATCTCATCGGCCGGATCGAGATACCGGCCCATGAGATCTCCCGCCCGGACGGGGGGCTCGATCCTCACCGTCTGGCCTCGTGGCTTTTCCTGCGGCCGCGGCGGCAACCCGCCTCGTAACCGCGCGGACCGGCATCCCTCGCCGGATATGCGCAAGATATCGAAGGACGACATCGTAAAAATGCAGGCCTTGCCCAACGAATCGGTGAACAAGACCATTCTGCGCAGCTCGATCTGGATGCTGGCGCTGCGTTGGGCGCTGCGGCTGATCGGTATCGCCAACACCTTCGTTCTGGCCCGGTTGCTGGTTCCCGACGACTTCGGTCTGGTGGCCATGGGGATGCTGATGGTCGGGTTCGTCGAGATCTTCGGGCAGACCGGGCAGATTCTGGCGCTGATCCGTCATCCCAATCCGACGCGGGAGCATTACGACACGGTCTGGACAGTGTCCATCCTGGTGGGACTGGCGATCACTCTGCTGCTATGGGCCCTGTCCCCCCTGGCTCCGAGCTATTTCCACGACGACCGCGCTGTTCTGGTGGTCCAGGTCCTGTCGTTCCGCGCGTTGATTTCGGGATTTGAGAACGTCGGCGTCGTGGCGTTCCGCAAGGACCTCCAATTTTCCAAAGAGTTCAAATATCAGGTGGCGCAGCGGGTCATCAATCTTGTGGTCACCCTGGTCGTCGCGATGTGGCTGCGCAATTATTGGGCGCTGGTGGTCGGAATCCTGGGCGGGCGTTTCCTGTCAGTGGCGATGAGCTTTTTCGTCCATCCGTACCGGCCACGGCTTTCATTCGCCAAGACACGCGAAATATGGTCCTTTTCCTTCTGGATGCTGCTGGTTCATGTGGCGCAGTTCATTCAGGATAAGACGGACGAGTTCGTGGTGGGCAATCTGAAGGATGCCCACTCGCTGGGCGGGTACAATGTCGCGGCCGACTTGTCCACCGCGCCGACGGTCGAGATGGTTCTGCCGACCACCCGGGCGCTCTTCCCGATCTTCTCGCGCATGTCCGACGATCTTGATGCGTTGCGCCGGGCTTTCCTTGATGTTCAAGCCAGCGTGGCGATCATTGTGTGCGCGACGTCGGTCGGCGTCTATCTGGTGGCCGAGGACTTCGTGATGGTCACCCTGGGGGCGAAATGGATGGAAATCATCCCCCTGGTGAAGATCCTGGCGTTCAGCGGCGGATTCTATGCCTTCGCGAACGGAGCGATCACCCTGATCTCTGCCAGCGGGCATGGACGGCTGTCGGCGTCGCTCGCGATCACCCGCACGGTTACCGCCGTGCCGGTCCTGATCGCGGCGGCCATTCTCGGCAGCATGGAAACCATTGCCTGGGCGCGGACCGTGCTTAGTCTGTTGTTTGTTCCAGGCGTGTTCTTCGCCCTGTCGCGGGTCGTGCCTGTCGGGCCGATGGACATTCTTGGCCGCCTCTGGCGTCCGGTGATCGCCTCCGCGATCATGGCCGGCGTGGTGACGCTGTTGCATCCGGCGCATCCGCTGATCGCTACCATGCCCGTCTTCCGTCTGAGCTTCGACGCCCTGGTCGGCGCCGTTTCATTCGCTGCCGCCATGGTTGCCCTGTGGCGGCTATCCGGGCGTCCCGAGGGGCCGGAAAAGGCCATGGTCGGAAAGATCTCGGGATGGCTCGCCCGAAAGCCGGTGGCGGCCGCTGTGGCGGAGAGCGGCACCGGCCCCGTGGTGCTTGTGGTCAGCACTTTCTCGTCGGCCGAGGAGGGGGCGCCGATCCGGCGCGGGCTCTACCGCTTTCTGAGGAACCGGGCCAGACGGTCGATCGACCGGACCATGTGGATGGTCTTCCGGCGATGGACCTTCGACTTCAGCACCTATGAGGACCGTCGCAACACCAACCGTGGCGATGCGGCCATCCGGATCGCCTCGATTCAGCTTTTGCGGCGGACCCTTGGCGCTGATATCCGCGTTCGCGAATTCGGCTGGAACGGGATCGGGCCGGACTTCGTGCGGATGGCAAATAAGGAAGCAGCCCTGGTGGTGTTCGCGGGCGGCGGTTATTTCTTCATCGATGAGCATGGCGATCTGCCGGAACGGATCCGCCGGCATGCGGAACTGGTGTCCGGCATTCGGGTTCCCGTGGTCGGGTTGGGGCTTGGGGTCAATGTCCTGCTGGGAAAGTCTCCGGATCATGACAATTATTGGTTGAGCCCGGACTCGGAGACCCTGCTTCAACGCTATCTCGGCCATTTCGCGGCCTGCTCGGCCCGCGATCCGGGTACCGCCGCGCGGCTGTCGGCGGCCTGTGCCGACGGGTCGCGCGTTGTTCTGGTTCCGGATCCGGCGGTCCTGATGACACCGGCCGGCCGAGGACGTCATCGTCCCGATGACGACGGCGCGGTGTGGGTCGGGGTCAACCTTTCCTTCCACGGAAAGGTCTCGGCACGACGGCTTCGTCAGGCATTCCCCCATGTCGCGGCCGCGCTCGGAAAGCTGAAGGACGACCTGCCCTGCCGGTTCCTCTATTTCGTCCATTCGGATTCCGAACGGGTCCTTCCCGCCCTGCTTCGGAACGCGGGCATCGACGTCACCGTCATCGATACTTCGCCGACCGAGATGCTGGACTGGTACGCCACTCTCGACATTCATCTGTGCATGATGCTGCACTCCGCGATTTTCGCGGTGAACCAGTGCGTTCCGACGATCAACATCGCCTATGACGCGAAGAATTTCGCGTTCGGCGAGTTTGTCGGGGCACTGGAGGTGATCGCTCCCGAGGACGTCACGGCGGAACGGCTGACCCTCAGCCTGCTGCGCCTGTGGGAGGGGAGGGCGGCTCGGCGTGCCACATTGGAACGGCGCAAGGAGGAGCTTGCCCGGGACATGGAGCGTTTCCTCGATCAGGTCAGGAGTCTGCCGGGGGTGGCGGCCCCCGCGGAATGACCGCAATCGGTCCCTGCGCCGCGTTGCCGCGGCGTCCGCCATTTACCGTCCGGGACGCAGGAAAAGGCGTTTGATCGGGGCCAGGGGGAGAAGGGCCCGGAGAAGCTTGCTGATATTCTCGACCGGGCTGTTTCCCATCGCCAGGGCCTTGACCACCAGCGGCACCCCTTCACCAAGCCGTCCCTGTCCCAAGGCGGACCGGCCGATCCGGCCGATCCTGGTGCCCAGGATTTGGCGGATCTCCGTCCGCGACAAAACCTCGCGGCGACTGCCGATATGCCGGCGGATCATCGGCAGCGTATAGGTCAACTGGTCGTGAAAGTTCTTGCTGGACAGGCTGTTCGGCGTGTCATGGACACGCACCAGCGATTGGTCCAGATATCCGATCGGTCCCGCCATGGCGAGCCGGATCCACATGTCCTGATCCTCGCCGACCCGGAGATCCGTATTGAACAGTCCTGCGGCCGCGAAGGCGCCGCGGCGGGCAACAACGCTGGGCGTCGCGACGAAATTGTAGGCCAGAAGAACCCGCCAGGCCTCGCTGCCGGTGGCAGGCGGCCGGCCCGGATAAAGGCTGCCAAGATCGCGCCCGTCCGGGGCGATCAGATTGGCGCCGCAGGAAACGAAGGTCATCGCCGGATCGCGCAGCAGCAGATCGACCTGTCCATCCAGCTTTCCCGGCTGCCATTCGTCGTCGGCATCCTGGAAGGCGATAAACTCTCCCCGGCTTTGCTCGATCCCGAAATTGCGGGCGCCGGCCGCGCCGCGACAGTGTCCGGTCCCGATCACCCGGACGCCACCCGCAGCGAACTCCTCCGCCACCGCCACGGTGTCGTCGGTACTGGCATCGTCGACAACGATCACTTCGATCGGGGAGTAGTTCTGGATGAGGATGGAGTTAAGCGCGCGCCGAAGCGTTCGCGCAGCGTTATGGGCCGGGACGATCACGCTGAGAAGCGGGGGCTGTCGGACGGACGAACCGGTGACCCGCGGACGGGCATGACCGAGGCGACCTTCAACCATGCCAGATACCCGAATGTTGAACCGACAGAAAATGGAGGGTCATGTTACCGTGCCTCTCCGTTGTTCGCAAATTCTCTTCCAACGCCATTGCACGGCCAGGCTGGCGCGAACGGCAAGCGCGGTGACACCGGGGCGCTGCCAAAGACCCCGGCTGTAGCTGTGCGAGGCATTGGCGAAATCCCGCTTCGCCGGTGTGTCTCCAGCGCCTCTGTCGATGCACAGAACCCCCAGTTCCGAGGCCTGACGGATGACGGAAAGGACAAGCATCCGTCCGGGGGAATAGGTCCGCATGTCCGGATTATAGACCGGGAACCAGAAATGCAACGTTCCGTGGGACATAAGACCGAAATGGGAGGCCACCCACTGATCGCCGGCATAGAGTGTGCTGAGGACACCCCGGCAGTCAGGCGCGTGCGACTGTTGCAACTCGGCCAGCAACGATTTGACCTCCGGCCGGCCGAGGGCGTCGTCTGCGCCGGTCCGGGCATATTGCTGGCGTTTCCGGTCGATCAGAAAGGTAAGCTCGGCGGGATCGTCATGATGAAAGGTCAGTTTCAGAGGGCCCGCCGCCTCGATCAGCTTGCGTTCCCGGCGTTCGGTATCGGAAACGAATTTTTTGTCGCTGGCCCGCAGGGCCTGCCAGAACTCCGCTCCGCCCTCCGGCAGCTCGATCCTGAGCCCGGTCTCCGGGCTTTCCCCCGTCAATCCGAATGTCGCCTGGCTTTCGTCCAGATGGGTGAACAGGAGCGACCGGATCCCGGCGAGGTCAAGGAGGCGGTCAGACGATATCGTGAAACCCGGCTCCGCGATCAGACCGAAATAGTCGGACAGCTCGCCACCGAGGCGGTCCGCCAGACCCAGGACGCGATGCCAGCGGCTTCGGTATTGGAACGGAAAGAAGGCGACGGGCCGTTGCTGCTCGTCGATCACGCAGACCCTGACACCACCCAACGCGCGGTTGACCGCAGTCACATAGGGCAGGCTGAGAAAAGCATTGGCCGGGGCGGGAAGGGCGTCTGACCATGCCCCCCACAGCGCCCGTTCTTCAGCCGACAGCGCCTGGGGCTGGACAAGTCGGGAGCGGAAGCCACTCATTTGAAGGTTATTCCCCGATCCGCTGGCCGGATCATTCGCATTCAATAAACGTGTCCCCTGTTTACAGGGAGACGTTCCGTCCATCAAGGCCGCGTGACGGGGGCGCCATTCCTTGACGGGACATAGGATATGTGCGACTAAGCCAGAGCTAGCATTTTTAAGCTCTTTTATGGGCGGATGTTTAAACTGGACGTCATAAAATCATCATTGTGCGGAAGGGAACTTTTTAAGGTCTTTCCGGGGAAAGCGGGAATTGACGAAGGCCATCGGGGGCCTTGTTCCCGCGGCATCCGACGTCCGCATTTGCGGTTGTCCGCCTAAAAGCCGTGCTTGTTCCGCCATTCCTGCGAAAACGCTTGGGCATGCACATATCCCGGACAGATATAACCGTCTCAGTTCGGCGTCATTGAACGGCCGGGCGGTTGTCGCCGACAGCTTTGGGGAGTCATTATGCAGGGCTATGTCACGGTCGCATTGGATAAGCAGAAATACGTCGATATGGCGGTCAATCTTGCCAGGTCGATCCGCTATTTCGATCCCGGTCGCCCCGTCTGCCTGATCTATAACGAAAAGGTGTCCCTGCCCCAGGGCGATGACGCGGTGTTTACCGACAAGGTGCTGCTGCCAGCCGATCCGGATTATGTCGGATGCACCAACAAGATCAGGCTCTACGATGTCTCGCCTTATGACGAGTCGATGTATATCGACGCGGACTGCCTGCTCGCCAAAGCGGACATCGACCGCCATTGGCGGGCCGCCTCGAAGAGTTATTTCGGGATGACCGGCGACAAATGCACAAGCGGCGTATGGAACGATATGTCCATCGAGAAGACCTGCCGGGACTTCAATATTCCCTATGTCGTGCGAATGAACAGCGGCGTGTTCTATTTCCGTAAATGCCCGGAATCGAAAGCCTTCTTCGACCGTCTCGATGTCTTGTACCGGAACCACCGGGACGATCTTTCGAACATTCACCAGGGCCGTGCCGGGCAGTATGCCGACGAACCTTTGTTCGGAACCGCGATGGGCGAGTTCCGCATCGATCCTGTCGATGGCGGGCCGTCGGAGGGATCCTGGATGGTGACGACCTGGCGCGCCCGTCGCTGCCGCATGGATCCGGCGGCTGGTGTGTCCTATCTTGAGAAGCCCAGCCGCTTCTTCATCCGCGCCCCCCTGTTTCCCCATGGATGGGTGAAGCACAGCCCCACCATTTTCCATTTTATCGGCCTGAAGCCGGAAAGTGTCTACGCCGGGGCATCGCACTTCTTCAAGGACGCGTTGCGCGCCGGAAAAGCCTGTCAGCCCGGCTGATTGCCGGATCCCGATGGCCGAGGGGGCGGCAGGACCCCTCACCCTTGTCGAGGAGAGGACGTGGAATGAGGCGGTTTCTGGCGCTTTTGTGTCTGATTCTGTTGGCCGTTCCCGCGGCCGGGCAGGACGATGCGGGATCCGGTGGTCCCTCGCTTCCGAAGGGGGTGCATATCGGCGCCCTGAGACGTCTTCCCGACGGAACGATCGTTCCGGTCGAGGACGAGCCCGCGGATCCTCCGGCCCCGGATGCCGCGCCTCCCAAACCGCCCGTCACTGCGGCGCCCGCGACCGTCAGAAAGCCCGTTGCGCCGACACCGGCCGTTCCGGTCGTTTCTCCCCCGCCCGCACCGGTGATTACGCCCCCCCGGTCCCAGGCGGCGGTGGAATCGATGACCGTGGCCAAGGCCATTCCCTGTCCGTCGCCGGCTGTGACCTGTGTCCAGGTCACGCGCAAGGACGCCGGAGATGGCTGGCAGCCGGTGACCTTCGGTCAGCCGTTCCGATCGGGAAGCGTGCCCGCCGACGGCCGCCTGATGGCAAAGGACAACAAGGGTCACAGCTTCCCCGTTCAGATGGACGCGCGCACCAGCGCTCCGGGCGGCGGGGGACTGCGCTTCGCGGTTCTCAGCATGGACATCCCCGACATGGCCTCCGGGGAGACCCGCGAAATCCGGATTTTGACGGACGACGGCACAGCCGGCGGCATGGGGCAGGGGGCCGGAAAGGCGCTGCCCGCCATTCCCGATCTTTCTGTCGATCTGACGCTGTTCTCGCGTCAGGTGACCATCGTGAAGTTCGGCAATCGGAACGGCACAGTGCCTGGTATTCCGTTTGGCGTCGGCGAAACGATCACGATCCGTGTCGGCGAGGGTGCCCATGAGGAGCATTTCACGCTGACCGTCCAGCCGAAGATGTCGGGCGGGTCCCTGGACCCCTATCTCAATATCGCGATCGCCTTCAAGATTCTGATCAACGAGCAGAGTCACTATTACCGGGCCGACTGGACGGATGCCAACGACGGCTATGAAAAGGTGTTCATCTCGACGATCAACACGGTCGAGCCCTTCAAGGTTGCGGTGGACTACGCCGGCGCGGCCAAAATTGCCGTCACGCCCTATATTCCGGTGGAGTCCCGCGAAACCTGGACGGCGCGGCTGACGGGACCCGGAACCGTGGCGAAACCCTGGCTTCAGGGGGCCGTGGCGGAGGAAAGCGACATTTTGGTGCCGCTGCTGTCCCAGACAGGCGGCAGGCAGCATCCACTCCTGTCGGTTCGCTATCATCTTCGGCGCTATCGTCAGTCGCAGGCTGTCCGAGCGGACGTGGTTATCGAGAATGACTGGGCATTCGAGCCCGGGCCGAAAAATGTGTTTTATGATGTCGCCATACGGGCTGGCGACAAGGCTCTCTTCTCCCACAGCAATGTAACCCATTTCCATCATGCACGCTGGCATGTGCCGATCTGGCTCGACGGACGCAAGGAGCCTGCCGTACGCCACGATATTCCGACGATTCTGGACAGCCGGCTGGTGCTGAACTATGACCGCAAGCTTCCGATCTCGGGGAACTCGATCGACGCGGATTCGCGCGCCATCGCAAAAGCCGATACCGGGCCGATGGGGACGGCGGGAGTGACGCGCTACATGCCCACCACGGGGGGACGGGCCGACATCGGGCCGCTGCCGCGGTGGGCGGTGCTTTATCTTCTCACCATGGACCAGCGTGAGCGGACAGTCCTGTTTGCCAACGCCGACGCCGGCGCCAGCATGCCTGTCCATTACCGCGATAAGCAGACCGATCTGCTCATCTCGCTGGACAAGCATCCCAATCTGACCACCAACATAACCTGGTCGAGGGGCAGCGATGACCGGTTGCCCGCCGTTCTCGTGCCGGAAACGCCCTGGACTCTGGATTCCGCGCATCTGCCATCGCTGTTCTACGTCCCCTATCTGATCAGTGGCGACTTATTCTACCTGGAGGAGATCGCCTTCTGGGGGAACGATGTCATCATCAGCGGGCATCCGGCCTATCGCGACGGGGCGCGCGGTCTCCTCGGACCGGATCAGACGCGCGGTCTGGCGTGGCGATTCCGCGCCCTCGGCGAGGCGGCTATGATCATGCCCGACAATCACCCGTTGAGGGGATATTTCAATCGACTGCTGAAAAACAATCTTGAGTGGTATCAGCAGGCCTTCAGCGGGAAGATCAGTTCACAATCCGTGTCGCCCTTGGGAATTCTTCCCAAGTCCGACGAGCCTGACCGGATGGCCCCCTGGCAGCAGGATTTTCTGATGCTCAGTCTCGGGCATCTGGCCGAGGCAGGGTACGGCGAGGCACGGGATCTGTTCCAATTTCTCGGCCGCTTCGGCGTCCGCCGTTGGGCCGCGGACCAGGAGGGCTATTGTCATCAGATGGCCCCCGCCTACTACATCAAGATCAAAGGCGCGGATGGTCGTTATTTCACGACATTGCGGGATCTCTTCCGCGCCAACTGGCCGGATGCCGCCACCTGCCCCTCGCGCTTTCCTTTTGAAGGATGGGGCGGGGCCTCGGGCTATGTCGCGGGGTCCTACGCCATGCTTGGGCTCGCGGTCGATCTCGGGATGCCGGACGCGAAGGACGGGCTTCGCAACCTGAAAGCCGACGCTCAGGTCGTACTGGAGGGGATGTCCGACGATCCGACATACGCCGTGGTTCCGCGTGGCGGCGAGTAGACGGGGGGCGGGACCGGTCGATCGACCGGTCCGGAACGACCGGACCGTGAGGAACCGTTGCCGCCATCGCGGCGGGCAGTCCGGATGCGGTCAGAACGAGTTGAAAAGCAGGGGAGCATCATGACGGGGACTCTGGTGGCCGTGCTGTGGTTGGGCGCGATTGTGCTGGCACTGACATTTCTCGGACGCCGGATTCTTCTTTGGACGGCCCCGGAATTTTCCGGGGATACCGGGCTGTCCGCCGCCGCCGGGGTCTCCGCCTTCCTGGTGCTGTGCGGGATTGTGGATCTGTTGCGCATCGGCAGCGCGTCCTTGTTCGTCATTCCGGTCGCCTGCGGCGCTGCCGCCCAGATTTATCTTTTCTGGCGCCATCGGGGAGACGCCCCGGAAGGAGGCATCGGATGGACCGGGATGGCCTGGCTCGCGGCCGGTGCCTTCGCTCTGGTTTTCGCGATCTTCCTGCTGAATGGGGGGGATTGGGTCTACGGGACCATCGACGATCGCCATGGCTATCTGGTCCTGCCGGAACGGATCCTGGCTGAGGGCAGTCTTGGCCGCGATCCCTTTCTGGAACGGCGGGTCGAGGCCGGTCTCGGCGGCGGTGGCGGCTATTTCTACGTCCTGTTCAGATCCCTTCTGCCAATGGCGCAGACGCGATTGGCCGATGTCGGCCTGGGAAGCGTCCTTCTGGTTCTTCTGGTGATCTCCCATGCCCGGGATCTGGGGCTCTCCGTGGTCCGGACGGTGGTGCTTCTGTTTATCGCTCTTGCCGTCGCAACTTTCAGTCCGATCATCAACAACACGCCCGAAACTATTGGCAAGGCGATGATTTACGCCTTGTTCCGGTTGGCACATCTGATCGCGGAGCGGGAGGACCGGCCGTCCATCCGAGGGGCGGCTCCCCTGGCTTTGATGATGTTCGCGGTCATCGCGCTCAAGACGACCCTGCTTCCCGCCGCCGTGACACTGGGCGGGGTTTGCTATCTGGCGCGGCTGTTCCGCCGTTTCGACTGGCGTCTGATCGCTGAGGGTGGCGCCTGTATCGTCCTGATCCTGCTGTTCATGACGCCATGGATGTTGTCGATGCATCAGGTGGCTCAGACCTACTGGTTCCCGTTCCTGGGGTTTGGACTGGTCGAAAAAATGGCATTGACCGGTATTACGACGCCCTGGATGTATTTTCGCGATACCGGGCGCCTGATGCTGTTTTTGTCGCCGATGCTGCTGCTGACGCTGGTTCAGTTCAGGGACAATTTGGGAAAGAGACGCTATTTCGCGGCCCTGGCTCCCTTGCTCTATTGCCTTGCGCTGGCTGCCGCGGAGTTGAAGTTCACCATTTTCCCGTACCGCTACGGGCATGCGGTGGCGGCCGCAGCGTTCCTGTATTTCGCCGTGGAGGCAATGGCTCTCGGTTATTTTGTTGAGGCGTTTTCAAAAGGCTTCCCGGCCCGGGGACTGGTGAGGCAGGGCGCGCGTTACAGTGTGGCCGTTCTTTGCGTCCTGTCGGTGATCGTGATGGCTCTCAACAACACCACCGGACGACGCTGGTTTGTGGATGGAACGATGTTTCCCGGCAAGGACAAGGAGCGCGAACAGATTGCCCAGGCACGGCAACGGGTCGCGGCCGCCCAGCAAAGCGTTCCGGCCGGGCAGGATATCGTGGCCATCGTCGACTGGCCGGCGTTTTTCGACTATGCCCGCAATCCCATGCATATCATGGACAATCCCGGCTGGATGGGACCGCGTCCCATGCCCGAGGTCGATGACGAACGCCAGTGGGCGGACTATCTGTTGGATAACGGCATCCGCTACGTGATCTATTCCTATCGGAACGAAGCCGGTTTCAATAAGGAACACATCGCCCACGATCTTGCGATCTTCACAGCGAAAGAGACCTACAGCGAGTTCCAGATCCGCATGGTGCGGAAGGCAGGACTGCTTCACGACGTTTTTTCCCGGATCAGCCGCTGCGGCACCGTCGTCCATGACGACGGCGAGATCATTGTGGTGCGCCTGGAAAGGCAATAAAGAGGGGTGCCGGTTAGTATTGGGGCGTGTCGTGGCCTGGGCTCCGGCAGGGACGCCGGAGCCACTGGTGGAATTTTTTCACACCCCCGGACGCCCGCCCCACACCTTCAGTCAGGGACTCATTGGCCGAACTCACGATCTTTCCTCTGCGGCGCGACCGACAAGCCAGTCCCGGAAGATCGCCATCCCGGTTGTTTCGCGCCGGGATTTCAGCCATGTCAACCAGTAGGCGCCAACATCAACTTCGATCGGGAATGGTTGCACCAGCGTCCCCCGATCCAGTTCGCGGAAAAACAGGCGGACGGGAAGCAGGGCGATCCCGACGCCCTGGCGTGCCGCCTCCGCCAGGGCGAGAGAGGAATCAAAAACGGTGCCCCGGATAACGGGGCAGGGAATGTTCGCGGCCTGGAACCAGGAGGCCCATTCGTCTGCGCGATAGGATCGCAACAGGACTTCTCCCGGCAGGTCGCCGGGGCCGCCGAGATGAGCCGCGACGGCCGGCGAGCAGACCGGGGAGAGAGGGGCGGAAAACAGGGGGAGGGAGTCGGTCCCTGTCCAGGATCCGTCCCCGAACCGGATGGCAAAATCCAGGCCTTCTCCGGCAATGTCGACCCGGTTGTTGTTGGTGAGAATTCTGAGATCGATATAGGGATGCGCATCCTGAAAAGCGGGGAGTCGGGCCAGCAGCCAGCCGGTCGCGAATGTGCCGACCATTCCGATGGTGACGACCTCCCGGAAATGGCCATCCACAAAACGGTCGAGGGTTGTCTGGATGGCGTCAAACGACCGCGTCACCACGGGGACCAGGGCCTGGCCCTCATCGGTCAGCGCCAGTCCGCGGGGCAGTCTGCGAAACAGCCGGACACCCAACAATTGTTCGAGACTTTTCACCTGATGACTGACCGCGGCCTGGGTGACGCATAACTCCTGCGACGCCAGCGTGAAACTGAGATGGCGGGCTGCCGCCTCGAAGGCACGCAGGGAATTGAGCGGTAACGTGGAGCGGATCATGACATCTCCCGGCCCAAATTTTTCTAATGGGTCGCCCAAGAGATCGTCGTTTGTCAACAGGGTTGCGCGCGGTCAGCATGACGCCCGTTGAAAGGAAGGAGATTGCCATGTTTTCAAGACGGAATGTCCTGGCTGGTCTGGCGGGCGTGCTGATCGCGGGCGGCGCGGTTCCTTTGGCCGGACGATCCCCGGCCGCCGCGGTTCCCCTGATGGAGGGCGACTTCGAAAGGCGGCTCAAGACGCTTGAGACCGCGTCGGGCGGCCGGTTGGGCGTCGCCTTCGTCGACAAGGAAACCGGAGCCGTCCGCGGTCATCGATTGAATGAGCGCTTTCTCATGTGCAGCACATTCAAGCTGCTGCTGGTTGGTGCCGTCCTGTCCCAGGTGGACTCCGGCAAGGAGCGGCTCGACCGGAGGATCATGATCAGATCCGAAGATATTCTGGAGTATGCACCGGTCACACGGACACACCTGGACGGCCCGGGGATGACGGTTTCCGAACTTTGCGACGCTGCGATGACGTTGAGCGACAATACGGCGGCCAATCTTCTGCTGGACGCCCTGGGAGGAGCGGAGACGTTAATCGCTTTCGCGCGCAGTCTGGGGGACCCGGTCACGCGGCTCGACCGGAAGGAACCCGACCTCAATCTGATGGTGGCCGATGACATTCGCGACACGACGACACCGGCTGCCATGGCCGCCGACCTCGACGCGTTGATTCTGGGCGACCGTTTGTCGCCGGAAATGCGGCATCGCCTGACAAAATGGCTGATCGGCAATCAAACGGGGGCCCATCGTCTGCGCGCCGGCCTGCCTCATGGCTGGAAGATCGGCGACAAAACGGGCTCCGGCGTCGGAATCGCCAACGACGTCGCCCTGGTGTGGCCTCCAGGTCGCGCCCCTTTTCTTTTGTCGGTCTATCTGACGGGCGCGACAGGAACGGCCGTGCAGCGCGACGCGGTTCTGGCGGAGACGGCCAGGCTGGCCGCCCGCATCGTGGCCGCGTGACGGCCGATTACATCAGGGCGCGAATGATGCTTTGGCTGAGACGACCGTAATGGTGGCGATGGTACCGGTGCAGTCCCAGGAAATGGACGAGGTCGGCGCAATCGGGCTCGACCTCGTCGAAATAGGACATGTATTTCGGCCAAGGCAGGATCAGCGGATCCGGGAAATTGGCGATCAGAAAATTGGAGGTGATCTGCTCTGTGCCCCATTCCAACCAGCGACCCGCCAGTTTCCGTTCCATGACCGTCGAGAACATTTCGGCCAGCCTGCGTCCGCCGTCGTTGCAGGGGAACCCGGCAAAGCCGGAGCATCCCCGGACATAGCGCATCGAGGCCAGTTCCGGGCAATCCATCAGGATCCGCTCGGTCACGGTCTGGATATGGGTGCTTTCGCTCCCAGCCATCCGGGCCGCGGCTTGCGCGGGCGTCAACAGGACATCATGTCCCTTGCCGCCGGCCAGCGTGAAGGCGCGGTTCGTCCGAACCGCCTCAACCACCTCGGCCATCGGCCCGGAGGCGACCAGATCTGCGTCGACCTGGATCACATAATTGTCGCGAGACAGATCAAGAATGGTCAGAAGACGTTCCCACGTGCCGCCCTTGGGGCAGGGGCCGGTGTCCACGCTGGAAATCGGAATGACGCGCAGACCCTCGACGTGATGATGGAGCAGGGAAAGATCGTCGCCGGTCAGAGACCCGTCATTGATCACCGATACCGATCCGGAGTCGAACGCGCGGAAGATCGATTTGATGGAAACAAGCCAGGGAAGGACGTCGGCGTGACAGACCATGCTGAGAAAGGTCAGGCCGGATCCGGTTGCCACAATCGGCCGGGTTTCGGTGATCCCGGCGATCATGCGGTGATGATGCCTTATCTCAAGAGGGCGCCGGATGCGATAGGGGATGAGATCAAGCAAGGGGACGTCTCTCCTTTTCCGCACGACATGGCGGACTCGGGCGAAAGGATATCAAAACATCACCGGTCGGCACCAGCGGGTTGGTTCGCCACCTGTGCGCGGAACGGCGCCAAAATGCAAATTTCACACTAAAGAAAAATGGAGTAAATGCCGCCCCTTTGAATTTTGCTTTATAGACGGATGGCGATCACTCTCCCGTCATCGAAAACCACCTGCCCATATTGCTTCAAAGCCATGACCGTATCATGCATCTCACGTGTCTTGACGAGCAGTGCGACCTGGAACGGACTGAAATTTCCGGGTGTCGAGAAGTTCTCGATGTCGCGCTTGATTCTTGCCCGGGGAAGACCGGCCTCATCGCCATAGGAATAGGCGATGTAATGGATACCCTGTGACGGCAGATAGCGAGCCCAAGCTTCCGCGTCCGTGCTATCGGGAAGACCGGGCGGCCCGACCATGCCGGGCCAGTCCAGAACGCGGATGGGGTTGCGCCGGAAATCGAGCGAGGATGGCCAGTCGGCGATAACGGCAATGGGTTCGCCCTCGGGAATGGCGAGTTCCATGGCGCGCAGGCTGCGGATCATCCGGTCTCGTCCGTCGCGCCACCCCTGGTCCGGTCCCCCGGTGAACGCTTCGGCGACGAGTCCCTCATGGCCCCGCCAGTGGCCGCTGTGGGTCTGCGTGGCGGTCGTCCCCAGCGCCACCAGCGCCGCGCAGGCGATGGCGGCCCGGCGGAGATCCCACCTCTGCGACCATCGTGCGATCAGAGGGATCGCGGAAAAGAGCGCGAGTGTGGCCGCGCCCATATGGCCGTAGCGATAGCCGGCAATCGTGTATTTTCCCTGGGCGGCCAGCAAAAGGACGATGCCGGCGCCGATCACAGCGGGATAGAGGAGCCGCGAGGGGCCGGCCTGGCGATCCGTCGCGATCAGGACGGAGGCCAGGATCGCCGGTACCAGAATGCAGCCGATCCGTCCGGCATTCAGGATATAGGAATAGGGCGCTGTCCAGCCGGAGATCTCCGAGTTGCCCAGCGTTCCGGTTCCAAGAAGCGGAAACCATGGAGTCTGCGCGAGCTGTTGACAGACCCACATCCAGGGAAGCGCCAAAGTCAGCGCCGCCGCTGCGGCAAGCAGAATTTCCATCAGGACGGCCGCCTTCGTTTTGCGGCAGATCTCCAGGGCGTAAAACCCCAGCAGTACGCCCGTGTCGACGGCAAGGTTGGTTGTCTTGAGGCTGACCAGCGCAAAGGCCGGTAGCGCAAAAAGAACGGCCCGGCGCCAGGACGGCGTCTCTTCCGCCAGGGCGAAAATCAGGCGGAGCAGGGTATACAGCAGGGCCTTGGCGACGGTATCGGCGGTGTTGTTCACATTTGGGCTGCAATGGGCCACCACCAGGGCCAGCAGAAGCGCGAGCGTCAGGGAAAATCCTCTCAGACCCTCGCGGCGCGCGTGGGAATAGGCCAGCAGTCCCAGCGTGACGGATCCGATTCCAAGGTCGGCAAGGCGCATATGGGGCACGTCGAACAGGGTTCGGAACAGCGCGTAAAGATAAGCGCCGCCGCCGCTCAGGCCCGATTCAATGCGGCGGTATTGGAAGGGGTCCCGACCGATAAAGCCTTCGCTCAGGATTCGTTCCGGAAAAACCAGATAACCATGCATGTCATCGAGGAAATCGAATGTCCAGGACGAGGCATTGAGAAGATAGAGTCCATAAAGGCAGAGCACCAACGCCATGACCGGCGTCATCCCCTGCAACAGCCCCGTCGGTGGCATGCGCAATCCGAGCCGGATCACCACCCCACCGGCGACGAGCGCCAGCAGCAGCGGGCGACTGGCGAGACCCCAGGCCTCGATCACGCCGCAGGCCGCGCAAAAAAGTGCGATTCCCAGTCCGGCGGCGATCCCGGCGTCGTCGGCCAGAGCGGGGGCGAGACGGCGTAGCGCCAGCCCTCCGTATCCCTGAAACGCACAGATCAGGAGGAACAAAAATAAAAGCGAAAGTAGTGAACCCATTAGCATTCCGATGTCCTTGCCACGGTACCGCCGACCTGCCGGGTCGGACGGTGTCGGGAAGCGGTCTCCGCTGATCGGCGGGCCGGTCTCACCCCGGGATCGTCCTGCCCTTCGGAATCCGAAGCACCGAAGCAAGCGGTTTGACGGGAGAGGGCGCCGGCCGCGATGTCGTCACGCAGGCTCCTGACAGGAGGCCTTGCCGGCTTCCGCCGCATTTGTCAGGGGACTCGGCGGAGCGGGGATGGACAGATAGTAAAGACGCTTCATTTCGCGCCGGCCTCGCGTCACGGTGTCAAGGACCATGCCGCAAGTGAGGCTGAGGAAGGCAAGAAGCGTGATACCCGTCGCGAGGAGCGCTGTCGGCAGGCGGGGCACCAGGCCGGTCTCAAGCCATGTTGCGATGACCGGAATCGCAAGGAGCAACGCCAGAATTTGAAGAACTCCGGCGAGGGATGAGAAAAAGACCAGCGGCCTTTCCTCTTTCACCAGAAGAAGGATCATCCGAAGAATGCGAAACCCATCCCGGTATGTCCTGAGTTTGCTCGTCGACCCCACCGGGCGGTCCTTGTAGGCCGTTTTCACTTCCGAGACCGGCATGGCCAACTCCAGCGCATGGACGGTCAGTTCCGTTTCGATCTCAAAACCGCCGGAAAGCGCCGGAAAGGACTTCACGAAGCGACGGGAAAAGACGCGGTATCCGGACAGCATGTCGCCGATCCGGTCGCCGAAAATACGGGCCACGATGCCGGTCAGCAGGCGGTTCCCGAAGCGGTGTCCCGGACGATAGGCGGCGACGATATCCGTCACCCTGGCCGCGTTGACCATGTCGAGGGATCCCGCCATGAGGCGCTCGATCAGATCCGGTGCCTTCGACGCATCATAAGTGTCGTCACCGTCGACAAGAACATAGATGTCCGCCTCGATATCGGCGAACATCCGCCGGACCACATATCCCTTGCCCTGCTGGGTTTCCCGGCGGACCACGGCCCCGGCCCCGAGGGCGACGGTCACCGTGTCGTCGGCCGAATTGTTGTCATAGACGTAGATCGTGGCATCCGGCAACGCCCTGCGGAAATCGGCAACCACCTTTCCGATCGCCGCCTGCTCATTATAGCAGGGGATAAGAACCGCGGTTCGTGGCGGACGGGACGACCCGGCGGCATTGTCACGAATGAAGGGGGATGTCTTGATGTCGGATACCATCTGATCCTCTGGCATGCGCGGAGCAAATTCCTGGAAATTTTCTACGGATTCTGCCGTAAGTGTATAGATTGACGGAAAAATAAAGCCAATGGTTATATTTCTTTGAAGAATGACTGACGGGTCGCGCCAGCGATGCCGGGGAGCCCATGCCTCATGTCTTGACCTGACGGGGCCGTCGCCACGGGGGTGTGATTATCGGCGGCGGCTTTGCAGCCAGGAGGTGGCCGCGCCGAGCAGGTCATTCTCCACGCCCTGAGGCCGTCCTGACAGGAACCAGAGACCGAACAGGAGGACGACATAGATGAGACCGCCGGCAGCAATATCCTTGATCATCGATAGAAGATGCGGCAGGGCGGGGCCATGACCGCCCAGCAGATATAAGCCGAGCGCCATGCCGGCTGAGGCGGTGACTGGCCGCCACAGCAGTCGCCCCAGTTCGGTCGCGGAAATCCAGTGCCATTGGACCATCCGCGCGAATATGGCGACGAGGAGAACCGTCATGACTGCGATCCTGGCCCCCGGAATCGCCGGAGTTCCCAGAATAAAGGCCGCTGCCGCCACGGCGGGTATGGTGATCGCCGAAAACACGAGATTGGACAGGGCAAGGGCACGTTCCCGTCTGGCGGCGATGAAGAATGGGTCCAGCATCAACCAGGCGCCTTCGAGCGCGCCGTAGACTCCCAGCCAGCGGACAAAAGGCACTGCCGCCGACCACTGGCCACCCAGGACGAGGTTGACCGCATCGTCGGCGATGCATGACATGCCAATACCAACGGAAGAGGCGATCACGGCAGCAAATCCAAGAACCATGCGGAATGCTTCGCGCATGCGCACGGGGTCATGCGCGATCGTGGAATAGGCCGGCATCAGCGCCCGGCCGGCCGGGAACATGATTTCCCGCGTCGGCATCATCGCAAGATCGAAACCGACGGCGTAAATCCCGGTTTCCGCCACCCCGCCGATGTGGCTGATGACGAACTGGTCGCAGCGCTCTCCCAGCAGACGGCCGCAATTGAACAGCATCTGCCAGCGGGAGAATTGCCAGAAGTCCCGCCAATGGGCGAGGGACAGGCGGGGACGGGTCGGAACCATAGCGTAGCTGAGGGCGACCGTCAGGACGGCGGATGCCGGCATCGACCAGGCCAGGGCGAAATAGTTGCGAAACAGGAACACCAGAACCAGTCCGGCCACAAAAGTGATCACCCTTTGCAGCACCAGATAACGGAATTCGATGTCAAATCGCAGATTGCGACGGAATTCCGCCACGCCGATGTTCTCGAATCCCAGGATCAGGGGGCGCAGCGCCGCGATATGGATGACGGTTTCGATGCGGTCGTCGTGAAAATAGGCCGCCGCCGGCGCGGCCAGGAACCACAGAACCGCGAAAGTTGCCAGCGCCGCCAGGATCTTGACGGTCCAGCCGGTGTCGAACAATCGTTCGGATGCCGACCGGGTCCGGATCAGCGCCATCTCGATGTCGCCATCCGTCAGCGTAACGACGAGATCAACGGCAATCATGGCCAGAGCGACAATCCCGAAGTCCTCCGGCACCAGAAGGCGCGCAATGATCGCCGTGTTGACAAGGCCGATCAGGCGGATCACCCAGCGCATCGCGACCATCCAGAGCGTCCCGCGCGCCATCTCGCGCCCGATCGATCTGCCGGAGGGGGCGTCGTCAGTCACGGTGTCCGGCCCTGACGGTCCGGCCGACGGGGTCCGTTCATGCGGCCCGGCCGGATCCAAGAGCGCGCAGGCGGATCTCACCCGGGGTCGCCGCCTGTCCTCCGATCTCGCCGAAGAAGAATTCGAGATAGCCGGAAAGCCAGTCCAGAAAAGCGGTCAGATCCCTTGAATTGCGGACATAAGGGGTGTGGCCGACCGCCAAAGAGGAACTGTGATAATTCACGCAGAACGTCCGATGCCCCCTCTCGGCAAGCCAGCGGGTTACTTTCTTGGCTTCCGACAGGGTCGTGCCCTCAGGGGTCAAGGGAATACGGTTCAGAAATCCCAAGCGCGACAACACCGCCGGAACGCGCCATCGATTGGCGGCCGGGGTCGATGTCCGCCGATAGACCGTCGCGCCGATCCCGACACTTTCGAGAAGACCGACCATTCCCGCGGTGACCGGCAATTCCAGGAGTCCGCCCCTCTGGTCGAGCCAGAAGGGCGTGGTCGAAAAACGGCTGAAATCGGGTCCTTGCCGGGGCCGCAGATTGACCCAGGGCAGGACGCTGCAGTCGATCTCATATCCAAATTGTACAAGGGCGTCGGCCGTATTCGGGCCAAGCCCGTATCGTCCCGCGCGGTACACTTTGGGCGCGATCCCGAACGTCTCCCCGATGATTTCGGTCAATTGTCGGATTTTCGCCAGTTCGAGAGCCTTGGGAAGATTGCCGGCGAACGTGCTCGTCCGGGTGATGGTTTCGTCAAAGGGAGGTGTCACCCAGGAATGCAACTGAGCGCCGATCTCACAGCGCCCATCCGCCATCAGATCGCGCAAGGGCGCAATGCCGTCCTCCTGGGAGGCGACCGGATAATCGATGCAGTAGGTCGGAACCACGCCATAGGGTTCGAAGAGCGCCTGGGCCTGCGTCTGGGCGCGGATGTTGGTCACCGACGTTGCCGAGCGCGTGAAGCTGTCCCAGGCGAATTCCTCTTCGGCGTCGATGATGACCGACAGCAAGGGAGGACAGTCGGCGGGGAAGTGGACGAACCGGCCGTTGTCCGGTGGCGGGATGTCGTCGGCCAGTGCGACGGGAACGGACGGATCGTCCTTCCGGGGGTCCTCAACTGTCAGCGCACTTTCGTCCGACGGCGCATCGATCATGGCCGGCGACGGAACAGAGGAGGGGGCTTCGGTCAAAGGAGAGGGCTGGGCCGAGTCGGTCATCGATCGGGCCTCGGCGGCTCTTTCTTTCCCCGCGTTGTCACGAAGAAACGTGAGGTGACGTTCACGCGTGCATTCCCGGACATGTCCCACCCAGCCGTTGCATCATAGCAAAGGCCCCTGAGCCCTGCCAGCCGGATCCGATCGCGAGGACAGATCCGGCGCATTCGGGGGTGGCAAACCGACGGGACGAATCCCGGTTGTCGCCCGAGGCATCGCGCCCGGGGGCCCGGGGGGGGCGGGGGGGGGGCGGG
>WASQ01000129.1:48873-71932 GCA_009712185.1 Telmatospirillum sp.
CCGCGCCAGCGCGGCCGTCGCGCGGGGGGCGCGGGTGGTCCGCGGTCCGCGGGGACACTGATGGCTCTTTCTTCCCCGGCGGTCATCGGGACACGCTTTCCCCGGGGAGACGACTGTCCGCCACCTGCTCCGCGGCCGGTGTCGCCGGGTTCTGCGCCATGCGCCGTGCCATGCCATAGGTTTTGCGATCCGGCTCGGTCTGCTGGCGCAGGATCGATGTGAAGGCCTGCAACAAAAGAAAACCGTCGTAATAAGCCATGCTGAGAGCGGCGCCACCGACATAGAACCCGATCAGTGCCACTTCCGTCATGGTCGCGAGGTCCCTGGCCCAGGCCAGTTCCGGCCGGCCCCGGCAGCGGCGGAGGACGATCCGGGTATTGTAGAGCGCCTGAACAGCGATCAGAAGGTAAAGAAACAGTCCTGGAAATCCGTGCTCGCCCAGAACCTGGAAATAAATGCTGTGGGCTGCATGTGTGTCGGTATCCGGGAAATAATAATTAAAGACCTGTTTTCGCTGCGTTCCCGCATATCCTGCCCCGAAGGGGAAATGGTCGACGGCGTAATGGTAGCTGACCTGCCAGGCGTTTACACGCCCGATAAAGGACTGGTCGGTGCTCGCGTCGCCGACGGAGCTCATCCGGCCGAAAAACTCTGCCGGCATGAACTGGAAGGTTCCCCAGACCAGCAGGGCTCCCATAATGAAATAGGTCACTTTGCGGCGGCTGCGCAGCCAGAACAGCGACAGCATGACCGATAGCGCGATCACGCCGCCGCGCGAATAACTGCCGAGGACCGTTGCGATCTGTAGCGGAAAGGAGAGCTTGAAGCCAAGACGCAGCCATTTGTTTTCCGTATGCTGCATCAGGTAATAGACCAGCGGCAGGATCATGACGATGGCCGCGGCAAGCTGGTTATTGTCGCCGATGATCGTGTTC
Source organism: Telmatospirillum sp. (assembly GCA_009712185.1). GTDB lineage: Bacteria > Pseudomonadota > Alphaproteobacteria > Rhodospirillales > Magnetospirillaceae > Telmatospirillum. Next base: position 49,809 of record WASQ01000129.1, read on the forward strand.
TCGGGTCCGTAGACCCGGAAGTTGCCTCCGGACATCAGGGTGAAGACACCGCCCTTGACCCCGTAATAACCGATCGAAATGACGATGACCCAGACCATCGCATGCAGCCGCGCCTTCGATGTCATCGTCGCCAGAGCCAGGAAAATGAACGCGTAAATCCGGATCGTCCGATCCCATAAGGGCCAGGACCAGTCAGGATCGGCGGCAAAGAACGAGTTGAAGGTCATCCAGGCGACGAAGGCCACCATCAGATAAGGCAAAGGATCCCGTGGCCAGCGCAGTTTTTCGCGCGACATCAGGAAGGACACCACCGTCACCAGTGCCACCGCGAAGTTGAGCGGAGCCCCCCGCGCGAAGCTGTAGACCATCATGTGGGGGTTCATCAAAGTCATCCACCCCCAGGTCAGTACGCCGGCATAGGGATATCGGAGGGTGATGCCGAGCAGAACCAGTAGGCCGCTGACGAGTGCGATGTCGCGCATGGGGGTGTTGCGTTCCTGGACCGATCATGCCTTAGTGGCACGGACTGAAAAATGGAGCAAGCGCGAGTTCGCTTGGGAGTGGGCAATGGACGGTGTCGTCTTCCTGTTGTCGATCATCGCCATCGGATTCGTTTGCCTGTGGTGTCGAAAAAATGACGGTGTTTCCATCGATGGAAAGACTGTCGGGTTGCTCGCCATGCCGTCGGATGAAAGGAAAACCGACGGAAAGGCAGGAAATCCTAAAAGAAAATATCGCTTTTCGTCCGCCTCAACAACGGAAACTCCGGACGTTGACCGGAAGTAACCACCTATTTCCTGAGGTCTACGCGGATTTGCGCGAAGACATTATATCATATAATCATTGACGCCAATGAAGAACGCCGGTCCTGACCAGGGGGGAGGGGCCGTTGACCGCGTTTTGGGGAATTCACGGGTCAATGGGCGAAGGCTGCTCGATCGAGACCATGGTTTATCCCTGCCCGCCGCCCGACCGGCTGGAGCCGCTCTGGCGTGGGCTGGAGGACCGTTGCGATGCCGGAGTGTTCCGCTCCTGGGCGTGGATCGGGTGCGTCCTTGACGTGTTCGCCCCGCGCGCCCTGGTCGTGGAGGCCCGTTGCGCCGGGCGCGTCGTCGGACTGGCTCTGGTCGGGTTGGGGAAGGCCGCTTTTCCCGGGGGGCGTCCCCGCGGGCATCTGGGCGAGACCGGCTTGACCGAGCACGACCGGATCATGATCGAATATAATGGCGTTCTGGCGGAGCCCGGCTGGGCCGCCCAGGTGTCACGCGCGGGTCTGGACGCGGTGCTGAACGCCGGGTCACCCCGGTGCGGCGAACTGCGGCTGTCCGGTGTGGACGGCCAGTGGTTCGACCTGTGCCGTCATGCCGGCGTCGACTGGCGGTTGCTTCGCCTCCGCCAGGGCGCCCCCTATGCCGATCTCCGGGCGATGGATGCGACCGACCCCTTGCGGTCGCTCTCGAAAAACAGCCGGGAACAGATCCGCCGTTCGATCCGCCGTTTCGAGGACATCGGACCGGTGGGGCTGTCCCGGGCGGAAAGCATCGGCCAGTCTCTGGAGTGGTTTCGCGAGCTGGAGTTTCTCCATACCGCCTCCTGGGCTCGCCGGGGTAACGCCGGGGCTTTTGGCGGCAAGGATTTCGCCGCTTTTCACCGCCGGCTGATTGCGCGGACCTTCGATCAGGGAGTCGTGGATCTGCTTCGTCTGAGTGCCGGGAAAACGGTTCTGGGATACCTTTACAATCTGAGGTGGCATGACCGCGTCTATGCCTATCAGAGCGGCTTTACCCATGCAGACGACCCCCGGTGGCGGCCGGGTCTCGTGGCCCATCTTCTGGCGATGCGTCGTTACGGCAACGAAAAGATCTCGGTTTATCATTTCCTTGCCGGCGACGCCCGCTACAAGCAAAGCCTTTCCAACGGAAGCGACACGCTTTATTGGATGGCGGCGTATCGATCGAGCCTGTTGCGCAGGATCGAAGATCTGGCCCGGCGCTTCCTGCGTCCGGAAGCCGCGAGTGGTCCACCAACGATTTGAATGGGGGGACGGTCGGGATGGTCGCGCGCATGCGATCTCTTAGATTGTCACCAGCAGCCGGAGCCTTTCATGAAAGTCCTCTATCATCATCGCACGGCATCCAAGGACGGTCAGGATGTCCATATCGAGGAGATGATCGCCGCGATGCGCCGGCAAGGCCACGAGGTCATCCTGGTGGCGCCCGCGGTCAGCGGCTCTGCCTCGTTCGGCCATGATGGCGGTATCGTGGCTCGAATTCGCAGGTTGCTGCCGGGGTTTGTCTATGAGGCGATGGAGTTTTCCTATTCGTTCCTGGCGTATCGGAAACTGAAACAGGCCTATGAGACCCATCGGCCGGACGTTCTTTACGAACGATACAATCTGTTTTTTCTTCCGGGTTTGTGGCTGAAACGACGGACCGGCATCCCCTATCTGCTGGAGGTGAACGCGCCCTTGGCCCATGAGCGCTCCGCCTATGGCGGATTGAAGCTGAAGGCTCTTGCCGCCTGGACCGAACGTTCGGTCTGGCGGGGAGCCGACATGACACTGCCCGTGACCAATGTCCTGGCCGACTTCCTGCGCGCCCAACAGGTTCCGGAGTCCCGGATCATGGTGGTTCCGAACGGGGTCAATCAGGACCGCTTTCCGGCCGACAAGGATGGCGACGGGGTGCGCGCCCGTTTGGGACTGACGGGGAAAACGGTCCTCGGCTTCGTCGGATTTATTCGGGACTGGCATGGATTGCCGCATGTCGTGGACGCGATGGCGGCCATGGAGAACCGCGAACAATTGCATTTTCTGGTCGTCGGTGACGGGCCGGGCCGGGCCGAGCTGGAGGAGCATGCGAGGAAAGTCGGTATGGCCGGACAGGTCACCTGCCTGGGGCTGGTCGACCGGGATGGCGTTGCCGCCTATGTGTCGGCGTTCGACATCGCACTGCAACCCAAAGTCGTTTCTTATGCGTCCCCATTGAAGCTGTTCGAATATATGGGCCTCGGGCGTGCCATCATCGCTCCGGACCAGACGAATATCCGCGAGATTCTGGTCGATGGGGACAATGCGCTGCTGTTCCGGCCGGACGACCCGTCCCATTTCCGCTCTCAGATCATGCGCCTGTGCGGCGACGGGGATCTGCGACGGCGTCTGGGAGAGGGGGCTCAGCGCACGGTCCTGGATCGCGGCCTGACCTGGGACAACAACGCCCGGCGCGTACTGGCCCTGGTTCAGGACGGTCGCGTTTGTGCTCCGGCATCCCCGCCGTCGAACAAGGTGCGGTAAGCGGCAAACATCAGCGACTGGTCATAGACGTCCCGGGCGCGGCGGGCGTTGGCGGCTCCGATCGCCGCGGCGGTCCCGGGGTCGTCCAGAAGCCCTGCGATGGCGCCGGCCAGTGCCGATGCGTCCCTGGGCACGACGAAGCGGTCGTTGTCCGACACCAGCATCCGCCTGACATCGCCGACATCGGTCGAGGCGACTGGCAGGCCGGCGGCCATGGCCTCAAGGATTGAGATCGGCATCTGTTCCGTATCCGAGGACAGCGCAAAGACAGACATCGCCCCCAGCAGTTTCTCCGGCTCGCGGCAGGCGCCGGTAAAAATAACGCTGCCGGCGACTCCCCGGTCGATGGCGCGGGCGCGTAAGGCCTCCTTCTCGGCACCGTCGCCGACGATGGCCAGGCGCGCGGGCCGGTTGTCCGCCACCAGGGCGAAGGCGTCGATCAGTCGAAGCAGGTTTTTCTCCGACCGGAGGGCGGCGACCGTCCCGATGATCGGAGACCCCTCCGTCAATCCCATCGCCGAGGCGAACGAACGGTCGGCACCGGATGCGAACCTGTCGCAGTCGATTCCGTTGGGAATATGGCAAATGGTCCGCCGGGGAAGACGCCAGACATCGCGGGCCAGGTGGAAAAGGTTGATTGAAGGCAACATGACGGTTGATCGCCGCAGTGTCAGACGGCGCGTCCAGACGCGCCTCGGGATCTGTCGGTTCGCCTCCTCGGGGCCGAATCCATCCTCCATATGCAGGTGGCGGACCCGCCCGTCCCAGTTTGCCATCGCCCATTCGATGGATCCCCAGTTCGATGTCACCAGAAGATCGGGCGCAAGCTCGCGAAGGACCGTCCGGTAGGTCCGGATATTGGGCAGAGTGGCCCCTTTGACGACGGGAACCTCCACCATGCGGGCGTCGAGATCCGGTGACAATCGATGGAACGCCTCATCATTGCCGTTGAGGGACACGATGACGTGCCGGTAGTCGCCACCAAAATGGTTGGCAATCTGCACGAAACGCATCTGGGCGCCCCCCACCGCAAAACCGGGGAAGACGTGGAGAAGAAGCGGTTTTCCAGTCATGCGCCCGCCGGTTGCAGAACCCGGCGCGGGCTTCGCCGGTTGGCGACAATCCGCGAGAACAGCTCGTACTGCCCCCTGGTGGTGGCGTCCCAGTCGAATTGTTCCGCATAGCGGCGTGTTGCCGCCCGATCCGGAAGGGCTGAGAACAGGCGGGAAATACCTTCCGTGAGGGCGTCGGCCGTTCGCCCGGCGACCAGGATGCCGGCTTCGCTGTCGCCGATGACTTCCCGCGTTCCCCAAACATCGGACGCCACCACGGGTGTACCGCAGGCCATGGATTCCAACAGGACATTGGCCCATCCCTCACGGCTTGAGGCGAGCACGAGGGCATCGGCCGCGCGGTAGACGGAGGGGAGGGTGTGATGGGGAATTTCCCCCAGAAATCGAACGCGGTCCGCCACCCCGACGCTTCGGGCGCGGTTCTCCAGTTCGCGTCGATCCGGGCCTCCCCCCGCGATAACCAGTGTGGTGTCGGGAATCCGTGCCAGGGCGTCGATTACCAGATGATGGCCCTTGCGTTCGATCAGCAGCCCGACAGAGGCCAGAACGCGGCCCGACAGGCCCAGCTCTCTGCGCGCCTCCTCCCGGTCGCCCGGACGAAATGTCGAGAGATCAACGCCGTTCCGCAAAACCTGAATTCTGTCCGGGGACACGCCAAGGCCCGCCAGCGCCTGTTTCAGGGCATCACACACCGTGATCAGTCCATCGGCCCGCGCGGCGGCCCGAAGAATCTGGGCGCGGGGAAGGGCGTAACGGGGAATCAGATTGATGTCGGTCCCCCGCGCCGTGATCACCAGCGGCTTGCCAAGGTCACGGGCGATCATCGCGGCGGCCACGCCGTCGGGATAGAAATAGTGGGCGTCGATCAGATCGAAGTCCATGTCGGCCGCCAGCGTCCTGACCAGCGACCGTGTCCAGAGATACATCAGCGTCGGCGCTGCCGTCATGCCGACCTTCGGAATGACCGGATAGCGGGGATGCCAGACCTTCAGACCGTGACGCTCCTCGAAAACCGGAGCGCTGGCGAACCGCGCCCAGGATCCGAAACGGGGGTGGGAGGACGGGAACCAGGGAACCGGCGCCACCACCCGCGCTTCGACCGCGCCACTGGCGACCAGATGCCGCAACCGGTTCTCGACGAACACGCCGTTCACCGGTTGCGCCGCATTGGGATAAAGACTGGAAAACGTCAGGATCCGGATCGGACGATCCGTCACCAGTTGGGTCTCCTCCATGTCAGCTTCCACCCAGCTCGCTGAAAAGCTGCCTGGCTTCCACGTCGCCATCGAAGCGTTCCTTCGCCTCGACCACCGGTTTCAGGATGTTCTTGGCCTCAGCCACATTCTTCGCGTCGGCGAGGACGCGCGCCATGTGGTAGGCGACCTGGGGATCCCTGGGATTGGCCTGGTAGGCGCGCTTCACCAGATCGGCGCCGGTCTGCTGATTGCCGCCCTGGTAAAGAATGAAGCCGTAAGTGTCCATCAGTGCGGGAGTGTTCGGTGCCATGGAATAAGCCCGTTTGGCCGTGTCCATCGCCCGCGGATCCTTAAGCCGGCCATAGGTCCAGGCGAGATTGTTGAGGACCGCGGCGTTTCTGGGGAAGGCTTTGACGACCGTTTCATATTGCGCGGCCGCATCCTTGTAGGATCCCTCGGACAGAAGATGGTCCGCGAACACCACCCGGGTCTCCGCGTCCGTCGGTGTCTTCTCCAGCCATTGTCCCAGGAACTTGTCGGCGGCGGTGTTATCGCCCTTCTGGGTCAGAGAGCGGAAGACGCGGTTGGCTGTGACGGCCGACGGTTTCTGCTCGAACGCTTTGCGGTAATAGGCTTCCGCCTCCGGATATTTGGCCGCCGCGAAATAAAGGTCTCCCGGCAGGACCTGGGCTCCGGGGTCGCTGGCGTTGCGGGCCTTGGCGCGTTCGGCAATATGCATGGCCGAATCAAGATTGACGGTCTTCAGTTCCAGGGTGACACGATTGAACCACGCGGACATGTAGCGCGGGTCGGCGGCGATGGCGCGATCAAACGCCGTCTTGGCCTGATCGTTGCGGCCGGCGGCGGCAAGGATCTGGCCATACCGTTCCTGAATCTGCGGCGAATCGGGATAAGACGCCTGCAACTTCTGATAAAGCGCGATGGCGTCCTCATCCTTCCCAAGAGAGAACAGCGTGCGGGCGGCGACATCCACCGCCGCGGGATTGCCAGACTGGCTGCGGGCGAGGTCGGTGGCGGCCAGGATCGCCTTGTCCTGATTGCCGAGCGAGATATGGAGCTGCATCAGGCGGACGCGCGGCTCCACTTCCTCGGGATGAGCGGAGATGGCGGCCTCCAGGAACGGAATGGCGGCGGCCGGCTTGTTATCCCGTTCCTCGACCTGTTCGCGCTGGAGCAGGGTCCGCAGATCCGCCGGACTACGCTTCAGGATGCCGTCCAGCAGGGACCTCGCATGGTCGAAAGCGCCGGCCTGCATGTCCAGTTCGGTAATATAGACTGCCGCCGGCACATAGGTGGGTTCCTTGGCGAGAGCGGCCTCGAAATCGCTGCGTGCCGCGGCCTCGTCTCCCTTTGCGATCTTGGCGGATCCCCGGATGGTGTAGGGAAGGGCTGCGTCCGGCTGGTTTCCGATCATGGTGGTCGCGGTGGTGATGGCCTGGTCGTACTGGCCGGCGCCGATATAATTGGCGACCAGGGCGAGGTCGATCTGCATGTTCTTGGGATCGGCCTTCACGAGGCCTTCCAGCTCGCGGATACCCTCTTCACGGGTCGATTCCTGGCGGGTCCGGCTGATCGCCAGGCGAGCCTTGGCCATCGGATTGTCCGGTTGAGCGCGCACCGCCGCGTTCAGCAGGTCGTTCGCCTCGGCAATCTGGCCTTCGGCCAGATAGGCCGACCCTAAAAGGTCCAGGGCTTCGGCGTCATCGCTCAAACGATCGCGGACCGGCGCCAGGATTGTGATCACCTTGGCATAGGACCGCAGGCGGTAATTGATCGACGCCAGGAGCTTGTCGCCGACCAGGCTGTCGGGATCGGCGACATGGAAACGGCCGGCGTAGTCCAGCGCCTGCTCCAGGTTGTTGTTGCCCGAATGGATCAAAGCCAGCAGGAACATGCCCTGCGGGAACTGCGCGACCGAGGCCTCGACGGGACGGATCGTGTCCATGGCCTCGGCATTCTTGTTCGCGCGGACCAGCAGCATGGCCTTCATATAAAGAGCCATGCCGGCATTGGGCGACTGTTCCAGCACCTTGTCGATTTCGGCGCGGGCGTCGGCGTCCTTGCCTTTCGCGATCAGCGCCATGGCGAGGCTTTGGCGGATCCGGCCGTCGCGCGGACTGAGATCAAGGGCCGCCTGATAATTCTTGATCGCACCATCGGCATCGTCGGCGCGCCGCCTCAGATCGCCCTTGATGATCAACGCTTCCGGAACTTTGGGATTAGCGGCCAGCACCCGGTCGGCAAGCTGTTCGGCCCCGGCCAGATCATTCTGCCGCATCAGGACGAGGGAGCGGGTGATCTGTCCCGAGTTGCCGGTGGGGTTCGCCTCCACGGCGGCCTGGGACTCCCGGTCGGCCTCCTCGACATTGCGCAGCGCAAGATCGGCCCGTGCGCGAAGGGCAAGAACGTCGCTCTTGCAGACCGCATCGGCGGGGCAGGGCTGGATGGTGTTCAGAAGCTGCTGATATTTGCCCTCGGCAAGCATGACATTGGCCAGCAGGGGCAGGACCAGCTTTTCCGGCGCGCCGTTTTCACGCGCCTGTGTCAGGTCCTTTTCGGCCGCGACAAAGTCGCCGGTGTGCAGTTCGAGGCGTCCCAGTTCGTAACGCGCCTCCGGGCTCGACGGATTGGCCTTGACCGCTTTCTTAAGCTCGATGAGAGCCGTCCGGAGATCGCCTTTCTCAAGGGCGGTCCGCGCATTCGCGATGGAGCGGACGTCCTCCGGGTCCTGGACAGCGTGGGCCGGGAACGCGGCGATGGTTCCGATGGCAACCAACGCCGCAACCAAAAGCGAGCGATTGGGCTTCATGAGCGGTCTTTCCTTTTTGTTGTGACGTTGGCGGTACGCATGAGCTCGTAGAGCGTTGGACGCGAGACCCCGAGAAGCTGGGCCGCGTCGGACACATTGTTATCCGTCAGGGCGAGGGCGCGGGTGACGGCCTCCGTTTCAGCCTGCTGGCGGATCTGGCGAAGCGTTGGCATCAGGGTGGCCTCGGCTGGATTTTCCATCCCGAGGTCGAGGTCCGCCGCGGTGATTCCCTTGCCGTCGGCCATCAACATCGACCGCTTGACCCGGTTCTCCAGTTCCCGGACGTTGCCGGGCCAGGGATAGGCGGAAATGGCGGCCAGGGCGTCCTGGGTGAAGCTCTTCGGGGCCTTCTGAAAATCTTTCGAATATTTCGAAAGGAAAAAGCGGGCCAGAAGGACGACGTCTCCCGGGCGTTCGCGCAGCGGCGGAAGATGGATGCTGACCTCATTCAGACGGTAGTAGAGATCCTCGCGGAATCCCCCTTCCTTCATCATGCTGGCCAGGTCGCAGTTGGTTGCCGACAGCACACGGACATCGACATCGATTTCCTTGCGTCCGCCGATCCGTTCGATTGTCCGGTTTTGCAGGAACCGGAGGAGTTTGGCCTGCAATGGCAGCGGCATGTCGCCGATTTCGTCGAGGAACAGAGTGCCAAGATGGGCCTGCTCGATTTTGCCGATGGTCTGTTTGACTGCACCCGTGAAGGCGCCCTTTTCGTGACCGAACAGCTCGCTTTCCAGCAGATTGTCGGGAATGGCGGCACAATTGATGGCGACGAAACTGCGTCCCGCGCGGGTGCTGAGGTCGTGGATCGTCCGCGCCAGGACCTCCTTGCCCGTCCCGCTTTCGCCGGTGATCAGCACGGCGATGTTGGCGGAGGCGACGCGTTCCGCGGTCCGGCAGATGGCGAGCATTTGCGGAGAGGATGCGATCAGTCCGGCAAGCGGAGAAGTCTTCTCCCTGGCCCGGCGCTCGTTCTCCTCCTCAAGGTCATGGAGGTGGATGGCCCGGGTGATGATCAGGCGCAGCACATCGGGATCGACGGGCTTGGGATAGAAGTCATAGGCCCCCAGTCCCACCGCCCTCAGCGCATTTGTCCGTTCCTCGTTGCCCGAGGCAACGATGACCTTGGTCGTATGGTCTCGTTGCAGCAGTTCCTCGAGAGTGGCAAGCCCCTCCGACGCGCCGTTGGGGTCCGGCGGCAGGCCGAGGTCGAGAATGACCACGGGCGGCCGTTCCTTGTCGAACAGCGCGAGGGCCGCCGGCCGGTCCTCGGCGACCAGGACCTGGTAGTCCGCCAACGCCCATTTCATCTGCGTGCGCAGTCCGGAATCGTCCTCGACGATGAGGATCTTGCGTTTTTCCTCCGTGACGGTTTTCTGGTCGGTCATCCTTCCCTGGACTCCTCCACCGGTACCTGGGGATCGCCGACGGTCGGTCGCTGTGCGGCGGGCATCACGATCCGCATGGTTGTCCCCCGTTGCGGCGCGGTGTCGACCTCAAGTTCACCCCCCATCTCCCTCACCAGATGCCGGGTCTGGTAAGCCCCTATTCCATAGCCGGTCGACTTGGTCGACGCCAGCGGTCTGAACAATTCCTTCTGGACAAAATTCTCATCCATCCCCGGTCCGTTGTCCGCAACCTCAATGATGAGTTTTTCGCCGTCGCTGCGCAATCGCAACTCGACGCTTCCCTGAGGTCCGACCGCCGACAGCGCGTTGTCGATCAGAAGATCGAGAACGGATTTCAGAGTGGTCTCGATCCCCATTGCCCCGACCGGTCCCGGTGGCAGGTTGACCGTGAGATTGGGGGCTGTCCGTTGCCACTGGTCCGCCACGCCGGACAGAATGCCGACCAGTTCCAGTGCCCCTGGCGTCAGGGGCTGCCGCCGCTGCGCCGCCAGTTGCTCCAGCATCGCGCGCATCCGCGTCACGGAATTGCCGACGGTTTCCAGCATGTCTTTCTGGAAGTCCGGGTTGTCGCCATATTTTTTCGCATTTTCCAACATCAGCGACATCTGTCCGACGACATTCTTGATGTCATGCACGACGAAGGCGAACTGGCGATTGAAGTCTTCAAGCCGGCGCGCCGACCGTAACTCCTCGGAGGTCAATTCCTCCGCCAGATAACTGGCCGCCTGAATCGCCGCCGTGCTCAGAAGATCGCGATCCTCCCAGTCCAGGCGGTGACTGGCGCGCGCCTGGTCGAGAACGAAAAAGCCGATGATGTCGTTACGATGAATCAGCGGGGCAATGAGCCAGACGGAGGTCCGGCCGGTCAGCCATTCGGGCAGCCGCAGATCGCCATATCGCTCAGGCGACTGGCGATATTCGTCGATATCGATGATCCGGCAGGTGCGCCGGAAGAAAGCGATCAGGGAATCGTCGGCGCGGACCGGCGGGTGGGGTTGGGCGAGATTCCATGTCGCCTCGACGAAAAAACACCGGTCTGCCGGCTGAAGGACCCACAGGCCGCCGGCCGGGCTGTCCATCAGGTCGGCTATGGCGCGCACCAGACGGAATTCGAGCGACGATGGCTGTTGTGCCGAAACGATCTGGATAAAGCGCAACCATTCCTCCCGGTAGTCATACCGGTAGGTGAAGAAGGTTTTGAGAACCAGAACCTTGATATGGGATTTGATCTTCGAGGACGTCAGGCTGACCAGCATGGCCAGAAGGGCGCCGACCATCAGCGTGACCTGGAAGGAGATGCCCCATTTCCCGCCGATGTCATGGACGTAATAGGACAATGCCGACATCAGCAGCAGATAGCAGCCGCTGGCAATCAGGACGACGGTGTAAAGCGCCGGCTTGGGCGACGCGATGATCTTGACCTCCGGCTGCAGCTTCCAGTTTTTCAACCTCTGGAACGAGCTCAAAATCAAGGGGGCGACCAGCAGATAGACCAGGCCGTCGGCGACAATCAGGCCGTCCTCGACATGACCCTCCACCAGAATGGCCGAGCGCAGAAAAAAACCGAACGTGAGCACGGTCCCCAAACCCAGGCAGAGATGCTTGATCTCCCAACGGCCGGCAGGGCCACTGGTTCTGAGCAGATTCTCGATCAGCAGCAGCCCGATCACCGGCAGGATGATATTGACCAGGGACAGAAGGATCAGCAGGGCGTGTGAGGGGGAGCCCTGGTTATAAAAGTAGGGCAGAACAACCAAAAGGATAATGACCAGAAGCGGGAGGAACGCGCGGCTGGCCAGAACGCGGCGCGGCGGAGCCCCCTCATGATCATCGAGCCGCCCCCATAACGTCAGCAGAAAGGAAATCCAACTGACATTGGCCGCCATTTCCGCGATGTCGGTCATCAGTACCGGAAGATCGACAGTCTCAGGAAGCGCCGTCAGCGCCGCCCAAAGCGCCGTGAGAAGGCAGGCGGCGACGAAATACCAGCGCTTCAGAGCCTTGACCCGCGCGGCCGTGGCGATTGCGGCGATAGCCAGATAGACGACCGCGGACACGCCGAAGATCGCTGTTCCGACGATATCGGTCACACCCGGGATCCCTGGTCGGTACCGGTCGGGCGGGGCGCTGTCCGCCCACCGGGCACCCGGCCGGATGCCCATGGCGACATGGCGAAGTCAGTCACCTTGCACCCTGATTCCAAAGAAGGACCTTCACGGTCTGCATGATAATGATGATGTCCAGGAACAGGCTGCAATTTTTAATATAGTAAAGGTCGTAGGTCAGCTTCATCTTGGCGTCATGTTCGGTGGCGCCATAGGGGTAGTTGATCTGCGCCCAACCGGTGATCCCGGGCTTGGCGACATGGCGTTCGTTGTAATAGGGGATTTTTTCGGCCAGGGCCCTGACAAAGACAGGGCGTTCCGGCCGCGGCCCGACGAACGCCATATCCCCCTTCAGCACATTGATAACCTGGGGAATCTCATCGATCCGGACCTTGCGGATGAAAGCGCCGACCTTGGTGACACGATTGTCGTTCTTGGCGGCCCACCGCGGACCGTCCTTTTCGGCATCGGTTCGCATACTGCGGAATTTCAAGACCATGAAAGGCTTGCCCTTCATTCCGACCCGTTCCTGTCGATAGAACAGCGGACCCCTGCTTTCAACTTTAACCAGCAGCGCCGTGGGAATCGTCAGCGGCAGGGTCAGCACCAGGACCACAAGACTGATGACCACGTCAAAACTGCGTTTGAAGAATCCCCGGAACGGACCGATGCGGAAGCCGTCGGAGAACAGCAGCCAGCTCGGGCTGATCTCCTCCAGATCGACCTGTCCGCTTTCCCGTTCCCAAAAGCTTGCATATTCCGTGACCTGGACACCGCGCAATTTGCAGGCCAGAAGGTCGTATACGGGAAGCCCGCGGCGTTCAGCCACCGCAACCACCAGTTCATCGACCCTTTTCTCGGCGCAAAATCCCGGCAGATCGGCGGGGGCGATCCAGAAATCCGTGCGACGGTCTGCGCTGCGGCGGCAATAATCCGCCCCCTGCTGCTGGGCCTCGGCGGTCTGGGCTGCGGGGGGCAATCCGAACCGGACATATCCGACGACGGTGATCGCCCGGTTTCCCAATTCGTGGTTAAGCTTCTCGATCTTGGCGGCACGCTTTCCGGACCCGATGATCAGGACCCGACGCTTGAGGGTATCGGAATGATCGATCATACGGATGAAGGCGGCTCTCCAGATCAGCAAAGCGGGAAAGAAACCCGTGAGGCTGATGAAGAACAGCAGATAGTTGCCCGACATGACCGCAATATCGAACGCCCGGTCCCTGGCGAACAGGCCCGTCAGGATTACCAGAAGAACGATCGGCAGAATGACAATCGACCGGGAAAAGACATCCTGATAATGGACAAAATGATGGCGATTATAGAGCCCGACACAAGCCATGCCGGATACAGTCAGAAGGGAAACCACCAGGGCGGGAAAAAAACCGGATTCAAAAGTGATGCGCGCCTGAAAGCTCTGAAGCAGACCAAATACAACGATAGATTGTATAAAAAGGTAGGAGATCTCGCCGGTAAAGAGAATAATCGTTGATTTGTCAATATAGTGTTTAAAGAGACGAAACATTCAGACCTCTGCCCCCTGGCACTTTGTGGTTATCCGGAAAGATTTTCCCTCCAGCGCCATCCCCACAGGCGCCCGGAAGGCAAATGCAGATCCGGCAACGTCACCAGTGCTCCTTCATTTCCCTACGATCCTATACCTAACGGCTTAGCTTAAATACGGTAATATCGTATCCTGAGATGTCAACATATTGGAAAGTTCGTCAATATACCAGCATGGGTATGGGGACAGGGAGTGCATTTTCAGTGACAGTTCCTGTTGTAGACATAGAGCAGTCGGGCGGTCGGACTGTAAGCCCGTGACCGCTGCCGGATGCTTCGTCTTCAAGGGCATCGTCGTTCCTGGAGGGGCCGTTCATTTTCGTTGGACCTCCGGCGATACCGCTCCCGACGCCATCACAGCCGTTGCCGGTAGGCCAGGGCGGTGAACAGGTCGCCGCCTTCCAGCAATTCGGAGTAGGTCCCCGATTCCCGGACTTCCCCGTCCTTCAGAACATAGATCCGGTCGGCATTCCTGACGGTGCTGAGGCGGTGGGCGATGACGATCCTGGTCACCGAAATATGGTCGAGCGTCTTCATCACCACGGCCTGTGTTTCATTGTCGAGAGCGCTGGTGGCTTCGTCGAAAAGCAGAACCGCCGGCTTTCCCACCAGCGCGCGCGCGATCAGCAAGCGTTGGACCTGGCCGCCGGACAGCGTGCTGGCGCCGTCGGTCAGCATGGTATGCATCCGCATCGGCATGGCCTCGATATCGTCGGCCAGCCCGACCTGGGCGGCGACGGCCCAGCATTCGTCGATGGTGACATCGTGGATGCCGCGGATGTTTTCGAACAAGGATCCCGGCATCAGGCGTCCATTTTGAAGAACGGAACCGATCTGGCGGCGCACCGACTGGAGATTGAGGCCGCGGAGATCGCGGCCGTCGAAATAGATCGCCCCGGAATCCGGACGGTTCAAACCCAGAAGAAGGCGGGCCAGGGTCGATTTTCCGGACCCTGACGGCCCCACGAGGGCGACCATCTCCCCGGCTGAAATCGACAGGGTGACACCATTCAGGATGTTCGGCAGGTTCGGCGCATAGCGGAAGGTGACGCTGTTGACCTCGATATCGCCGCCAAGGCGACCCGGATCGGCTTTCGTGACATCGGCTTCCGGGGTCGCCGTCAGCAGGGGCAGGGCGCGCCGGTAAAGAGGGACCGCGGCCATGACCTCGATCAGGGACCGGCACAGCGCGTAGACGGAACTCAACAGACCGGTGAAAGCGGCCACGAATGCGAGGAAGGCGCCGGTGGTGACCGGGGTTCTGCTGGTGATGCCGACGACGACGAACACCGAGCAAAGGCACAGGACCTCATAGCCCATCCAGAAGGTGCCATAGCGGATCTGGATGCGCCGTGACTGGTTCATCCGGTTCCGATATCTGCCAAAGGCCATGGCCCACCGATGGAAAGCCCTGTCCTCGGCGCCGGCGATTCGGATCTTGTTGATGCCTCCCACCAGTTCGAGGACGAGGCTGCTCATTTTGCCTGCCAATTCCTGCATCGCCGATGCCACCGAAAGGATACGCCGTCCGGTGAACACCGCGACCGCGACCAGAACCGCCAGCAAGGAAATGGCGAGCAGGGCGGCCAGAGGCGCGTAATAGACCAAAAGGGCCAGGTTGAAGAGCGAGAAAATGCCGGTGACCATCGATCCCAGAACCATCCCGGTCAGGTTTTTTCGGGCAGCCTCGATGGAAAGCGCTCTTTGCGCCAGATCACCGGACGAGTATTCCGCGAAGAAGGGCGAGGGAAGGCGCAGCAGGCGGTCCATCAACGCCGCCTGGACGACGCCGGCTATCCGTCCCTCGATTCTCAGTTGCGACAGGCTGCGGGCGAATTCGAAGACCGTCGCGGTCCAGGCGGCGATGGCGATGGCGATGGCGACCTGGAACAGTTGGGACAGTTGATGTCCGGGAATGATTTCGTCGAAAACATAACCTGTCGCGACGGGGATGCTCATCGAGACAATGCCCCCGACCGCGCCGGTCAGGAAAAGCAACAGAAGATCGCGGCGGCAGTATCGCAGGCAAAGGCGCAACAGATCGGCGGCCGTCGCCTGGCGTTCGGGAAATCCCGCATAAAAGGTATAGGCCATGGGGGCGAGCGAATCCGCCACCGCCTCGGTGATCACCGTCTCCTCTCCGGACACCGGGTCGTGCAGAACCATGGTCCCGGGCGATCGTTGAAGCAGGGCGACCGGCTGCTCCTGTTCCGCCAGAAAACCCACCATCGGTCCGTTTTCGGCGCGCCACCATTGGTCCCGCAGGGCGACGCGCCGGATCCGCATCCGGGACGCGGAGGCAATATCCTCGATCGTGACCGGCGCCTCTTCGGCGCGGCGGCGCTTGGCCGCCGCCGGAGCCGAGATCTCAGCGGACAAGGCCCGCCCGACCAGCCGGCAGCAAAGGAACAGTGCGTCGTCGCTCCCCTTGTCGACCTTATGGAAGATCTCCTTATCAAAAAGACGGGAGAAAAAACCAAGAATGGAGCTGGTGTCTTCCGCGGCGGCCGCCTTTCTGAGCCGCATTCTGGCGGCCTCCTTGGAGGCGACGTTGCGGAAGCCGTAGGGGAGAAGATGAAAAATCCAGTTGTGGAACAGGTCCATGCGCGACCGGATCTGGCCGAAGCGCAAGACCGATTCGGTCGATAATCCGCGCACGGACCGGATGGAACCGGCCCGCAGCCAGCCCTGTGGCGTCAACGGCACATAGGCGGCCTTGCCGTCGCCGCCGATCTCCTTGATGTCGATGAAAAAAGCGGTCCCGCCCTCGAATGTGGCCCAAGTCACGTTGCGACGGCTGATGACGCGCTCCGTCTCGGCAACCGGGCTTTCCTCACCGGGCACCAGCGTGTGACGCGGCGTCCTGCGGGGCGAGATATGCCGCGTGACCCCGTGGTTCAGTCCGGTGATCCAGGGGTCGAGGGCGTCCGAAAGAGGTCCGGCCAAAACCTGATCCGTTCCCCACTGCTCGATCGTCGCGACGTCAACCCGGCTCAGAACCGTCGCTTCGGGGCATAAGGCGACGAGATGGATGCCGTCTTCCTCCTCCTCCTGATCGATTCCCCAAATCAGGCTGCCGGCGGACAATGCGCACATATGCTCTCTCGGGCCGGTCTGCACGCCATTGCGCCGCTGAACGGCAAACAGGTCCACCGTTCCCTCCCGGATGAACCACACACTGTCCGGATCATCGAAAACCCGTGTCGTCCCGCAAGGCAGCGTGACCGCGGTGCCCGTCTCGTCGAGGCGCAGGTCGAGATCGTCTCTGAGAGGAAGGGTCGTCATCGCTCAACTCTCAACGAGACGGCGATAAACGCCATTTCCAGCCAGAAGATCCTGATGCGTCCCGCGTTCCACCACCGATCCCCGCTCAAGGACCAGAATCTCGTCGCAATCACGGATCGTACTGAGACGGTGAGCGATGATGACGCAACTGCATCCCCGGCGACGGACATTGTCGATGATCTGCTTTTCGCTCGTCGTGTCGAGGGCGCTGGTGGCCTCATCGAGGATGAGGACCGTCGGTTCGGCGGCCAGCGCTCTTGCCAATTCGATCCTTTGACGCTGGCCTCCGCTGAAATTGTTGCCTCCCTCCGTCAGTTCGAAGGCGTAATTGTCAGGCCGGACCGCGATTTCGTCGTGGATACGGGCATCCCGTGACGCGAGGACGATGCGGTCCTCCGGCATTGTCTGATCCCAAAGGGCGATGTTGTCGGCGACGGAACCGGTAAACAGGACAATGTCCTGGTCCACCAGCGCGACGGAATTTCGCAACATGACCCTCGGAATTCGGGACATCGGCAGGCCGTCGAAGAGGATTTCACCATCCCAGGGGCGGTAAAGCCCGGCAATCAGTTTTCCGATCGTTGACTTTCCGCTGCCGGACGGCCCGACCAGGGCGATCCGTCGTCCCGGTTCGAGGTCGAGGTGGAAGCCCTGGACCAGGGGGGCATCGGTGGGAACATGCCCAAACGTCAGGTTGCGGATCTGCACGCGACCGGACAGCCGCGACACGACTTTCGCTTCCGGTTGGCTGAACGCCGGAGACCGGGCGGAAATCGCGGTTGCCGATAAGGGTTTGTCCGCCGGCGAGGGCGGCGTCACTTCGATGTCCTGGGGCTGGGGCTGGGGCAGGGAAACGGGAACGGACGTGGCAAAATCGGGGTCGAGATCGTGGCTTTCGATGTCATCGAGACGGATGATATCGGCGCCGACCTCCTGCAACTGGCCGCCAAGCCGGACCAGATCGATCAGCGGGGCCGTGAAGCTCGTCATCAAAGACTGGAAGGCGACCAGCGTCCCGATGGTGATCGCGCCCGTCATCACCCTCTGGCCCCCGACAACGAGAATGGTGGCTGATCCCAGCATGGCGAGCAGCGTCGGGGAGCTGCCCAGCTTGAGACGGACACGGGAGAGCTCCTGTTCCGTGTTGACGGCCTTGGCGAGATAGCCGGCCCAACGGGAAAAGAACAAGTCCTCGGCCCCGGCCGCCTTGATGCTCTCGATCATCTGGAGGCCCTGGGTGGCGACGCCCAGGAGACGCCCCTCATTGAGAAGCTGTTTCTGGGCGCTTTCCGCGAGATCCCGCGCCACGGCAATGAAGGCGCCCAGATTGAGCAGGGCGAAGAGGACGGCCAGCCCGGTCAATACGGGATCGTAGCCCGCCATGGCGCCCGCATAGGCGACCATGGTGACAAGCCCCACGACGGCGATGGCGAGATCGCCGGCGATCAGCCCGGCAATCCGGTCGTTGAGAGACAGACGGGCGGCGATATCGCCGGCGTAACGTTGTCCGAAGAACCGCGCCGGGAGCCGTAAAAGATGCCAAAAAAAGGCGCAAGAGCCATTCAGCGCCAGCCGGGTTTGCAGGCGCAGGAGATAATGCTGGCGCAGCCAGAACAGGAGGGCGCGCAGGAGGGCGGCGAAAATCAAACCGGCGACGATGGCCTTGAGCCAGTCCTTGACGCCTTGAATCAAATAGTAATCGACAAAAATCCTGGTCAGGGCGGGGACAAGAATCCCCGGCAGAATAAGCCCCAGACTGGACAGGATGATAAAGGCGAATGCCTTGCGGTTACTGTCGAGCCTGCGGAGTAAACCGTCCCTGGCGCTGGGGCGGTGCCCCCCCGGACGGAACTCGGGACCCGGCTCAAAAGTCAAAACGATTCCGGTGAAAAGCCTGTCGAACTCCTCAAACGCGACCGATCTCCGTCCGGCGGCGGGATCGTTGAGATAGACCCTGTCCCTGCCAAATCCCTCGACCACAATGAAATGGTTGAAGCCGGAGAAAACCATGAAGGGCAGGGTGAAGTCGTTGAGGGCCTGCAACTCCACCGAAAATCCCTTCGCGACGAGTCCGAACCCCCTGGCCGCCCGTAAGACATTGGCGGCCGACGTGCCGTCGCGGGAAACGCCGCACGCATAGCGCAGCGTTTCCAGAGGCTCGTGGCGGCCATGGTAGCCGAGGATCATCGCAAGGCAGGCCGCGCCACATTCGACGGCCTCCATCTGCAAGACGGAGGAAACCCGAACTCTGCGGCGGGGCGGCGACCAGACGGGGTCCCGCGACGGGGGCGTCATGGCTCACCGGAGGAGAAAAGGCGGCCAAGCGCGGGATCGAGCAGGCCGATCAGGCGAATCTGGCGAACCCGGATGCGTCCCTCGGCCAATGTTCCCGGATTGATTTCGTTGGAGGGTCTGGCCGCGGACGACCATTTGTAACCCGCGCCGGACGGGTCCGGGGTCAGCTTGACGGTGATCTCGAATGGCGCGCCGCCACCGGACAGATCCTGGACCAGTTGGCGGTTCTTCAGCGTCCGCATCATTCCCTCCTCGGATGAGGGGATGGTGGCGACAGCGGTGACGATACCCTCGATGAAACCGAATTCCTCACGCTTGACGGTCGATGGCGTGATCTCCGCCACCATTCCCGGCCGGATCTTTTTCCCATCCTCGGGGCGGACATAAAGCCTTGCCTCCAACGGCCCGGCCGTCTGGCCTCCGTCGCCCTCTCTCGCCTGTTCCCGGGGGAGAAGCGAAAAAAGCGCGCTGCCATTGCCAATGACTTCTCCCTCGTTGACTTTCAATTCGACAATCGTGCCGGAGTAGGGGCTGATCAGGGTCGAGGTCCGTTGCAGCCGCTCCTGCAACGTTGTCGCCTTGCGTTCCAGATCGGAAATACGGATTTCCTGATCGATTCGCTCCTTCTCCTTCGTGACTTCGAGGTTGTTCTCGTCAAGATCCAGATGACGGACGTCGTTTTCCGCCTGGGCAATCGCCTCGCGGGTCGAATTGATATCGATTTTCGTGTCGACGAGCCGCCGGCGTTCCAGCAGTCCTTTCGCATTGAGCTCCGTCTCGATGGTTTCGCGTTCCCGCAGCCACCGCAGACGGTCATTCAGAAATCCCTCCTGCTGCAAAAGGACGTCGCGCTTCTGTTTCAGATATCCTTTCTGGAGGGTTGTGCTGCGGTCCTGAAATTCGATGATTTTGGCAAGTTGCCTTTTGGCGTCCTCGACCTCTCCCCGGGCGATCTGGAGCTGATTTTCAGTATCAGGCTGGGCGATCTCCGCAACGATCTGACCCGCCTTGACCTGATCGCCCGGCTTGACCGTGAACCGTCCGACCCGTCCACCACTGGCCGAGACGACGTCCAGGACACCGCCTGGGCTGATCAGAATTCCCCGTCCCGAAACCTTGATCGGGACAAATCCGAAAACGCCCCAGAGGACGGCCCCCAGGATGACCACGGCAAGTGTAAGGAGGACGGACCAGGATGCGGGCGAGGTGACGCGCATCACCTGATCGAGCTGTTCCGGCGTCGACAGATGATCCAGCGATGACTGGCGAAAAATCAGTTTGCTCATCTGATCATGGCTCTCGCTGGACTCCCGGTCAGGTATCCAGGAAGGAATATACGCGCTCGAGGTATGGCTGCAAAATAATAAAGTGAGTTATTTGAAAGTGGTGAGACGACAATGGAGGGATTCTGTGCATTCACAACCGTTAAAAGGTTGGAATTTTCAAATTTGAATTCAGGTTTTAGTGATTTTCTTTCCGCTTATGTATAAACACGACGAAAAGCCGCACCGGCGGTAGTGACCGGTGCGGCCATGACACGAATGTCAGAAAAACCTGACAGTCTCAGTCGCTCGGAATATCGGGTCCCAGATGACGGCCGGGGCCGGAAGTCGGGGTGGAGCCGGCGGGGCCGCCACCGACCACATTCTTCAGATCCTCGTCCTTGAGTTCGGAGGATTTCGGCTTGTCCGCAGTCTGGTCCTTCTTGTCCTGAATCTTGTCGCTCATCGTAGACTCCATCACAGGGGGTGTGGTTGTCGGCGGACACGGGGAAAACCCGGTCCGCAGCCCTTCGCGGGGTAGGTGCCCCGTCTTTATCGTGGTCCAAGACCACTCTCTCTCGCGGGTTCGGCCTCGTTACCAGGCGATTTAAGCGATCACCGCGTCAATTTCGGCTCATATATTAGCCGGAAGAGCTTCAACTCAGAAGTGATGATCATCACACATTAACAATCCCGGAGGTGATTATCGGAATGGTTCGACGGGACTGTTTCTGCCAGTCCCGTCACCCTTTCCAAAGGCACTTTCCGTACTTTCATCCGTCCTCCCGGCTGGATAGTTCCAGGCGGGGGAGAGACGTGTTACACGCTTTTGCGGCGGCGGACCAGACCGACGCCAAGGAGCGACATCCCGAGCAGCGCAAGGGCCGTCGGAGCGGGCACCTGCGTGATGCGCTGATGGATGGAGATATAGTTTCCGGTTGTGTTGGCTTCAACGTATTTCCCGTCGAAGATATCGCCGTAATCGTCAAAATAGGTATTGAATTCGACGAGACCGCTGGCGGACAGCGCCAGATAGGCGATGCCCTGATCATCAAGGCGGGCCAAGCCGGTGGTGTTGTTGATATAGACCAGTTGGTCATAGTTGAAAGCGGTCGTCAGCTGGTTCGACGGATTGACCAGCGCAGTGACGGTAGCCACGCCCTGCGGCCCGGTGCGCTTGCCGCTGATGCTGGTGATCTGATAGGTCGTGTAACCGGCGATCTGATCGCCGGGTGTCAGATCGAGCACGGTGTTCAGGAAGCCGCTGAATGAGGCGGCCGCGCCTTTCCCGGCGTCGGTCGTGTAATCATAGGCGAAGGTCACGCTGCCGGCGTGAGCCGGAGTGGCCATTGCAAGGGCCAGCACGCCCGCAGCGATCGCCCCGGAAAGCTTGATGGATTTCATGAAAGCCATAGCGGTGGTCCTTTTCTCTCGAAAACGGGTCGGGTGGCCCACGGTGGAAACTCGCTAACTCTATAAGCAATCAGCGTGCCAATGAGTCATGTCGTTGATATCTCTATATTTTAATTTCTGATTGATCATCGTATGTAAGTTTTCCCGACAAACAGGCACTGGTCGCTCCGGACTCCTTTGACAATCGGGGGCCACGACAGGGTGGCGGGGTGGCGGATCGGCGGCCCCGCGGACCGCATTTACCGCGACGATGGCGGGGCGCGGCCCCGGCGTGGATTGCGCAGTGCCGGAGATGGAACCGATTGTCATATCAGGTAAAAAAGGCTCCGCGCCGAATGGGGGCGGAGGGGGGGGAGGGAATCCATCGTGAAGCCGCACTGGTTCGGTGGGCCGTGTCG
>WASQ01000012.1:0-19899 GCA_009712185.1 Telmatospirillum sp.
CCCGGCCAACGCCCAGGCCAACGTCCCGGCCAACGCCCAGGCCAACGTCCCGGCCGGGGAGCGCCGATCCGGGGGCGGGCAGGAGGCTGTTCGCGGGATGCCTGCTCCGGTCGTGGAGGAGCCGCTGATCGACCGGGCTCTGGTGGCGGAACTGTCCGCGACGTTGGGCGAGGAGGCGTTCCGGTCCCTGCTGGATCGCTTCCTCGCCAGCCTGCCTGAGAAAATCGGGGATCTGTCCACATCTGTCCGGCTGGGCGACCTGCCTGCCCTTGCCAGATCGGCCCATTCTCTTCGCGGGGCGGCGCTGTCATTGGGATTTCGGCGTCTCGGGGAGTGTCTTCGCGAGCTTGAGCGACGCGCCAAGTCCGGAGAGGCGGTGGACGTGGAACTGGCCCTGGCAGAGAGGGTCGCGGCTTCGAGCCGTCAGGGAACCGCCGACGCGGCACGGGATGGGGATGGGGCATGCGCATCTGCGTCATCGACGATAACGACATCAATCTGAGTCTGCTGCGGCAGATTGCAGGCGCCGTCGACGGATCCGCCGAGATCGAGACCTTCCTGTCTCCGCAGGAGGCGGTGGCCCGTTGCCGCGAAGCCCCTCCGGACCTTGTCATCGTCGATTTTCTGATGCCCGGCATGAACGGGCATGAAGTGGTGACGGCACTCCGGACGGGAATCGCCGGCGCCGATGTGCCGATCGTGATGGTGACCGCAAGTGAAGAGCGATCGGTCCGTCAAAGGGCCCTGGATCTGGGCGTCACGGATTTCATCGTGAAACCGATCGAGCCGGCCGAGGTCAAGGCCCGGCTGGCCAATCTCCTGGCGCTGCGGCGGAGTCATCTGAAGTTGATGGATCGGGCCCAGGATCTGGACCAGGAAGTTCGCCGGGCCACCAGAATCATCGCGGAGCGCGACGAGGAATTGATCATCCGGCTGTCGCGGGCCGCCGAATTTCGCGATCCCGAAACCGGCGCCCATATTTCCCGAATGGCGCATTTTTCGCGATTGATCGCCCTGGAACTGGGGTTGCCGGAAGAATGGTGCGATCGCATCTTGCGGGCGGCTCCGATGCATGACGTCGGCAAATTGGGCATTCCCGACGGCATTCTGTTGAAGGCCGGGCCATTGGATCCGGCGGAGACCGAGATCATGCGGCGACACGCGCGGATCGGCTTTTCGATTCTGGATGGCAGCGGATCGGCGGTGATCCGGCTGGGAGCCGAGATCGCCCTGTCGCATCACGAAAAATTCGACGGCAGCGGATATCCGTCCGGCCTCCAGGGCGAGGCCATCCCGCTGTCGGGACGGATCGTCGCGGTGGCGGACGTTTTCGATGCCCTGACAAGTGCCCGCCCCTACAAGGCGGCATGGAGCCTGGACCGGGCCCGGCGCTATCTCGAGGACAGCCGCGGATCACATTTCGACCCCGCCTGCGTCGACGCTTTTCTGCGCGTCTGGCCCCAGGTTCTGGCTGTGCGGGACCGGTTCGCCGATCCCCTGCCGGAGTCCGGTCTTCCGCAGCCCTGACCTCAGACTGCCGCCGGCGCGGGGGGCGGCGCCGGGCGGTCAGGGCGCCTGGATGCGTCCCTCGACCCAGTCCTCAACCCGCCGGCGGGCGATGGAATCCGCATTCGGAAGGGACCGGCCATGCCGGTCGAACGCGCGGATATCGTCACGCGTGAACCAGTCCGCGGTCTCCAGTTCGTTATGATCGATCCGCAGCGGCGATCGATCGGCGGAAACATGAAAGCCGATCATCACATTTCCTGGGAAGGGCCAGGGCTGTGACGAATGGTAGCGAAGATGGCGGATCGGAATTCCGGTTTCCTCCATCACCTCGCGGGCGACGGCCTCCTCGAAGCTCTCCCCGGGCTCGACGAATCCGGCCAGCGCCGAGAACATCCCGGGGCGCCACCGTGCCTGGCGTCCCAGCAGGCAGTGGTCCCCGGCGATGACCAGCATGATGACCGCGGGATCGGTCCGGGGGAAATGTTGCGCCGCGCAGTCGGCGGACAGGCACTGGCGCATATGGCCGCCTTGCCGGCTTTCCGTCGGAGAACCGCACCGGCCGCAAAAGCGGTGGGTGTGGTGCCAGTGGGTGAGGGCGCGGGCATAAGCCAGCAGGGAGGCGTCCGGGTGGGGCAGAATGGCACCGACCTCCCGGAGGTCGGTGAACTGAGCGTCTGATCCGTCGATTGCCGGCGCCGGAGCATCGTCGGGCAGGTCGATGACGAATAGCGGGGATCCGTCCCGCAATCCCAGGAAATGGAGCGGCCAGCCGTTCCGGAGCCAGAAGCGGTAATCGCCGGCCCGGGGCATGGCGACAACGGGTCCACCGCCCTGTTGAAAGATCGCCACTCGGCCGGCGGAGAGGGGAACCAGCCGGGCTTCCGGACGATCCAGTTGCGACAGGATCCATTTGTCGTCGCTTCGCCACAGGGAGGCGCGGTCGAGGCCCCCTCCCGCATAGATGTTTGCCGCCGGGCCGTCCGCCCGGGAAATGCTGTCTGTCATGCCCTGCTTCCCTGTCATGCCGAGAGCCTCGCACAGCGTTGCCGGCGCCGCAATGCGTAAAGCCTCAGCCGGATCCTGTCGCGAGAAGGGGCGGAATGGCGCTGTTTTCCTGGGTGCCGGGCTTCGGATCCCCCAAAAACGCATGGCTGGGCTGTTTTATGGTGCAATGCACAAAATGCAGGGGAGCTTCCGGTTTTCCGACCTGTTCTCATTCCATATTCCTGCCTATGTATGTGCCATACCAAGTCCCTGGAGATCGAAACCAGGCACCGGCTCCTGGTTGCGGGGCACGGGGCCGCGGGCCGTCCCACACCGGGCGGCTGTTTCCGGACTGATCGTTTCACGCCACCTGCCGCGCGGAGGGCGGGAACGCGACAGCCGGGGCCGCGACGGGACAGTCTCCGGGACCCGGTTTTGTCAATTCAACCACAAGGTTATCAGAGGAGAGTGTTATGACCGCCCTTGCTTCCCGGTCGTTGCGTCAGATGTCCGACCGTGGACTCGTCGCCGGAGCAGTCGATCTTGCCAAACGGGCTGTGGCCGCCTATTTCGCGGGGCTTGACGCCCACCGTGCGATGGTGGCGCGTGAACTGAGATCCGCGTCGGACCCGGAGGCCCGTCGTCTGGGATTCGTCTGGACCGGACACTGGCGCGCCTGATACCGCGTTTCGATGCGTTGAATTCATCGGAACTTTGGCTGTCCAGCCCCCGGTTCCGCGAGTTGTCGCGGGAAAAAACGACCGGGCGGCAGAGGCCGTGGGGCCGGCGGTACGTCGCCGGCCCCTTGTGTCAGGAGGCCGTCTCCGTGCGGCGGCCGGCCGTCGAGATGTTGAAGGCGGCGATGGCATCCCTCAACGCGCAGATCTCATCACGCAGGCGCTTGAGGTCGGGGAGGTCGCGGCCGGTCGCCTGGATGACGCAGCCGGGAACATCAGCCACCTCTTTGCGCAAGGCCCAACCCCGATCGGTCAGCTGGATCCGGACCTGTCGCTCGTCCGCCGGATTGCGGGACCGCCGGACGAAACCGGCCGTTTCCAGCCGCTTCAGGAGGGGGGTGACGGTATTCGATTCCAGGAACAGCTTTTCGCCGATCCGCCCGACGCTGGCGCCGTCCTCTTCCCAGAGCGCGACAATCACAAGATATTGCGGATAAGTCAGGCCCAACCGGTCCAGCAGGGGCTTGTAGAGCCGCGTGAACGCATGTTCCGCCGTGTAGATGGCGAAGCACAGAAATTCGTTCAGCGTCAGGTCCACTTCGTCCATGCCGAAATTCCTTTCGTCAAACCTTCCGTATATATCGTGCGCGATATAATCGCAATGGAATAAATTTTCTGCGCCGGCGGAAAAATATATCGCGCGCGATTAAATCGCGATGTACTCTATCTGAGTAACGCCGATCCCCCGGGAGGGACGGCAAACGGGTTCCGGTCCTGCGAAGGCCATTAAGAAAAGGAATTGAAGATGCCTGTGACGGTTCTCTACAAGACGACAGCGTCGGCCACCGGTGGTCGTGACGGTCATGCCCGGACGGAAGACGGCTCTCTTGACGTCAAGTTGTCGACCCCGAAGGAACTGGGCGGCGCCGGCGGTCCCGGCAACAATCCCGAGCAGCTTTTCGCGGCGGGTTACTCGGCCTGTTTCCTGGGTGCCATGAAGTTTGTCGCCTCCCAGGGTGGGCCGAAGGTTCCGGCGGACGCCACCGTCACCGCGACGGTGGGCATCGGCCCCCGGTCCGAGGGTGGTTTCGGCATCGATGTCGAACTGAAGATTGCCCTGCCGGGCCTCGACAGGGCCGCAGCGCAGGAGCTGGTCGACAAGGCCCATCAGGTTTGCCCCTACTCCAACGCGACCCGCAACAATGTTCCGGTTCGTCTGGTGGTCGCCTGATCGCCGCGGCGGACGAAAAAAAGCCCGGCGGTGCAACCCGCCGGGCTTTTTCTTTGACCGCCCTCCGTTGAAGAAGGAGCGGGTGGGGATCATTGCAGCATGTCGTGCAGCCACATGCTGGTGCCTGGCACCAGGGTGATGATGAACAGGGTGCCCCAGAGAGCGAGCATGAAGGGCCAGATCGATTTCACGACCTTGCCGACCGAGATCTCGCCAATGGCGCAGCCGAGATAGAAGGTGACGCCCACAGGCGGAGTGTTGAGGCCGATGCAACAGTTCAGCAGCACGATGATGCCGAACTGGACAGGGCTCATGCCATAATGGACGACGATCGGCAGCAGGATCGGCGTGCAAACCAGGATATGGGCCGCCATGTCGAGGAAGATGCCGAAGAAGAACAGCACCAGGTCGACCATGATGAACACGACCCAGGGGGTGGTGCTGATCTTGGCGAGACCCTCGCCGGCCATTTCCGCGACGCCGTAAAGGCTCATCAGATAGCCGAACATGGTGGAAATACCGACCAGCAGCAGAACGATGCCGGTGGTCTTGCAGGCCTTCGCCGCCGCCTTCAGGAAGTTTTCCCAACTGAGGCTGCGATAGCCGAACACGGTGAGAAGCAGCGCATAGGCCACCGCCACGGCACCGGCCTCGGCCGCGGTGAAGACGCCCGACAGGATGCCGCCGGTGATGATCACCATGATGAACAGGCCCGGAGCCGCCGCCGCCGTGCTGCGGCCGACCTCGTGCCAGCCCGGGAAGGCGCCGGCCTTGTAGCCGCGGCGCACCGCGACGAAATAGGCGACCAGGATGTTGGCGATGGTCAGCAGGGCCGCCGGCAGGGCGCCGGCCAGGATCAGCGACGGCATCGACACCGTGCCGCCGGCGGCCAGCGAATAGATGATCATGTTGTGGCTGGGGGGCAGCAGCGCGCCGACCAGCGAGGAATAGGTTGTGACGTTGACGGCGTAGTCGGCGTCATACCCTTCCTTTTTCATCAGCGGGACCATCGCCGAGCCCATGGCCGACACGTCGGCGGCCGGGGAGCCGGAGACACCACCGAACATGGTGCAGGCCACCACATTGGTCATGCCGAGACCGCCGCGGACATGGCCCACGGTCGCCTTGGCGCAACGGATGATGCGGTCGGCGATGCCGCCGTACATCATCAACTCACCGGTGAAGATGAAGAACGGAATGGTGAGGAAGGCGAAAACGTTCATGCCAGCGGCCATGCGCTGGAACACGATCGCCATCGGCAGGCCCTCGTAGGCGATCGTCAGAATGGACGACAGCCCAATGGCGAAGACCACCGGCATGCCGATAAGCAGCCCGACCACGAAGGTCAGGCAGAGGATGGTCAATGCCATGACGGGACAACCTTCACATTGAGAATGCGGGCGATGATCTGCTCGATTGCGAAATAGGCGATCAGCAGACCGCCGAAGCCGAGCGGAACATAGCTCCAGCCCTGGGAGATCGGCAGACCCGGGTTCAGATAATCCCACACTTCGGAGGCCAGGATCGTGCCACCCCAGGACATCGCGAGCCCGAAGACGATCATCCCCAGGAACACCACGATTTCGATCCAGCGCCGCTTTTCCTCCGACATGAAGGTCAGCAGAGATTCCATGCCGATATGGCGCGAATCGCGGACACCGACGGCGGCGGCGAGGCAGGTGACGTAAAGGACCACCACCAGGGCGAAGATTTCGGTCCAGGTGGGTGAGTCGTTCAGAACATAGCGCCCGAAGATCTGGATCAGAACGGCGGCGAGAATGACGCACAGGCCGAAGACGGACACTCGCAGACACTGACGCGAGAGCCAGCCGTTGAAACGGAAATAGGCGGCAATGAAGGGCGGAACGTGCGCCGCGGCGTCAGGCCGGGGGTCGGGAGCGGCTTGCGGTTCTAAAGCCATTAGAAAGGCTCCTCAAGAACGTGACTTGGACGTCCGGCGCGCCCTCCACCCCATCTGGAGCGGCGCGCCGGACAGATGCCAGCGAAGTGCTTAGTTGGTGGCCTGGATGCGGTCCAGGAGCGACTTCAGCGCGGGGTCGTTGTTGACGAACTGGTCATAGACCGGCTTCATCGCGGCCTGGAACTCGGCCTTGTTCGGGGTGATCACCTGAACGCCGGCCTTCTCCACCGTGGCGCGGGCGGCCATTTCCTTCTCGTCCCACAGCTTGCGCATGTAGGGGACGGAGTCCTTGGCGGCCTTGCGGATCATCTGCTGGTCTTCCGGCGTCAGCTTGTCCCAGATCCGCTTCGACATCAGCAGGACCTCGGGGGCCATCGAATGCTCCGTCAGGCTGAAATACTTCGCCACTTCATAGTGGTGTGAGGATTCATAGCTCGGCCAGTTGTTCTCGGCGCCGTCGATCAGGCCGGTCTTGAGGCCGGTGAAAATTTCACCATAGGGCATCGGCGTGGCATTGGCGCCCAGCGCCTTCATCACCGCCACCCACACGTCCGTCTGCTGGACGCGGATCTTCATCCCCTTGAGGTCGGCCATCGAATTGATCGGCTTCTTCGTGTAGAAGGAGCGCGATCCGGAGTCATAGAAGGCGAGACCGATCATGCCTTCCTTCTCACAGTCCTTCAGGATGTCCTCGCCGATCGGGCCGTCGAGAACCGCGCGCATATGCTCCTTGCTCTTGAAAACGAAGGGCATCACGGGAACGACCGTCGCCTTGCAGACGGTGTTCAGCGCGCCGGTGTTCACCCGCAGGAAATCGATGGCGCCCAGCTTGACCTGCTCGATCGTGTCCTTCTCGCTGCCCAACTGGCCGCTGTGGAACACCTTGATCGAATATTTCCCGTTGGACAGCTTGCCGAGCTCGTCGCTCATGAACTTCTGCGCCTGGACGGTCGGGTAATCCTCCGGCTGAACGTCGGATGACCGGAACTCACGCGCCTGGGCATGGGCCGCGACAAAGAGCGCGCCTGCCAGCGTCGACAAGAGAATTTTACGAGTACGTTGCATCGGTGTTGCCTCCACGATGTTTTCTAGCGTCCTGGTGAAAAAAAGATCTGTCGCGGCGCGAATTTGGATTACGCGTTATATTTTTTGATTTTTGTGCGCCATTTGATTGTTGGCCGCGATCCAGATTATTCGGATTTTCGACGTATTCCCCCCCTCCGGGCACCGAGGTTTTTCCCCGGCTTTTTGATTATGACGGCATAGGCAAAAAGGGTATCTGGAGGCCAGAGGATAGAGAACTCTCTGTAAGGTGGCCAGACCAATTTTTCTTCCCCGCGGCCATCAATGGCCTGCCAGCCTTCGGCGTGGATCCTGTCCCGGACCCTTCCCCGATGGGGGCACAATAGTCTCAAAATTAGTATGATGAAAGGACAAAAAACGGCGCTGCCTTTTCCCGTGTTAATAGGCAAAACCGAGGAAATCTGCGGGTTTTGGTATGTTTAGGCAACCTGGCCGGCTGTGGGGGTTCTGCTAAAATATAGCTATAGTATAAAATACCCTTAGCCGCCTGGTTGTGACTACCATGGTGGAGGCGCCAATCTCCCCGGGCTCGCGGCCGCCGGCCGGCACGCCCGGCGCTTTCAAGCGATCGCCGTGCGCCGGTCGGTGGCGCGTCTTGACCATCTCCCGGGGCGAGGCCACAGTGTCCTGCCCGGACGGGCGGGGCAAGGGGCTCCGTAACCGGCTTCCGGGCAGATTGGTCGGATCAATGACAATGGAACAGAGCAGCAGCGACGGCATCCCCGGCGGATCGGACGGGGGGGTGTCGCCGTCCTCGCCCTGCGTGGATGCCTCTTTCGTTCGGGAGGCGGCGGTGGCCCTCAAGGGGCATATCGTCGAAACACCCTGCCTTTATTCCCGCACTCTGTCGAAAATCTGCGGCTGCGAGGTCTGGGTAAAATTCGAGAATTTGCAGTTCACCGCGAGTTTCAAAGAACGTGGCGCCCTCAATAAGCTGCGGACGCTGACGCCGTCGCAGCGCGAAAAGGGGGTGATTGCGATGTCCGCCGGCAATCACGCCCAGGGTGTCGCCTACCATGCCGGACGCCTCGGGATCGGTGCGACCATCGTCATGCCGGAGGGGACGCCTTTCATCAAGATCGAGCATACGAGGAATTTCGGCGCGAATGTCGTGCTCAAGGGGCGGACCCTGTCGGAAGCCCAGGCCGAAGCCGAACGTCTGGCTGCCTTGAACGGCTCAGTCTTCATTCCGCCCTACGACGACCCGCTGGTGATCGCGGGACAGGGGACGATTGCTCTTGAAATGCTGGCTTCGGCGCCAGACCTCGACACGCTTCTGGTGCCGGTCGGCGGCGGCGGGCTGGTTTCCGGAATCGCCCTGGCGGCCAAGGCGGTCAAGCCCTGTCTTCAGGTGCTGGGGGTCCAGGTCGCGGCCTATCCCACCATGCACCAGGCATTGCACGGACTGCCGGCGGAGGTGGGGACCGATACCATTGCCGAAGGTATTGCGGTCAAAAACGTTGGACGGCTGACATTTGAGATCGTGCGACGGTTGGTCGACGATGTTCTGGTTGTCGATGATCAGGATGTCGAGCGGGCGGTCGCCCTGTTCCTGTCGGTGGAGAAGACGGTGTCGGAAGGCGCCGGGGCTGTCGGACTGGCCGCCCTGCTGCGCGACCCCGGACGGTTCAGGGATCGCAAGGTCGGGCTGGTGTTGTCGGGCGGTAATATCGATCCGCGCCTTCTGGCGCAGGTTGTGATGCGCCAGCTTGTGCGCGAAGGGCGTGTCATCGCGATCAAGGTCGGCATCGCCGACCAGCCGGGAGCACTCGGCCGGATCGCGACGCTGATCGGCGAGGCCGGGGGCAACATCATCGAGGCGATGCATCAGCGCCTGTTCACCGCCGCCAATGCGAAGGCGGCGGAATTGCAGCTGACCATCGAATGCCGCTCCGCCGTCCATGCGGGGCAGGTGATCGCCGCCCTGCGCGGGGCCGGTTTCGATGTTCGCATGGTGGTTGACGTGCCGCTGGGCACCATTGCGGACATGCCGGATGGTGCCGCCTGAGCCTTCACGGCGGTTTCAGGCGGACACCCGATGACGCGGGCAATCGGCGGAGGCGATTGTCCACGTCCGGTGACGGTCGTCACTGTCGCCGGTCCTGTGCGTTATGGTATAGATCTTCGGGGACAAGGAGGTCTTTTGCCATGCCATCGTCCATCGCTCCTGTCGGATCTCCGACCGCCATTTTGACCTCGGCTCTCAACGGGTACCAGACCGAGGTGGACGTTGCTGCCCGGAATATCGCCCAGTCGACCGTTCCAGGGGCGGACGCATTGCGGGCTTTGCCCGTCTCGACGGCGCCGGGACTGCGTGTTCTGGTTGAGCCCGGAGGTGGGGCCATCGATCAGGGAACGGAACTGGTCTCCATGATGTCCGCCGCCGACAGCTACAAGGCCGCGGCGGTCGCGATGGGATCGATCGCGCGCACGGAAAAGCACGCCATGGAGATTATGGGCTGATCCCCCGGGACGGGGGCCGGATCGTTCGGATGTGGTCCGCTGTCCGGGTCCGGGCGCCGGCCGATGCTGGCTTTCCGTGCGATCAAAAGAGCCGGCGCCGGCCGTCATGTGATCAAAAGGCAGTTGTCCTGTCATCAAAGGTACGTATGAGGTGCCCCTGAAAATGGGGGCGCCGCATTTTTTTTGCACGAAATACCAATGACATCGGATGATTAAATTCCCGGAAATCGGGAATTTGTTCGTTTATAGATTGATGTAATGGTTGATAAATTTCGCAGCCGGGTGGGATAAATTATCGCGGGTGGGACAAATCATCGATTCAGCTATCAGAGTTCGGGGGGAAGATGCTCTGGTTCGTAAATTTGTCGGTCGGCCGTAAGTTACTGGCGACTTTTTCGGTCATTCTGTTGTTGGTTGTCGGTCTGGGCGCGGCTGCGCTCGTCGGCTTGCGCGATCTTGAAAAGGCCGCGGAGGACCTGTCGGGAAACTGGATGCCCAGCATCGATATGGTGCGGGATCTTCAGTACCAGATCGCGCGCCACCGCACCAACCAGCTTGCCCTGCTGATTGCCGACGAGGGGGACAGGGGCCAGACCGTCCAGTTGATGCGCAAGATCGAACAGACGATCGCGGAGATCCGCCGCCGTTACGAGCCTCTGATCCGGACCCCGGAGGAGACCGAGACCTATCGGCAGTTCGGCGTTCACTACGACGCGTTCCTGGCCGCCGGCGCGAAAGCGGAGACGCTGGTTGCCGCCGGCGATCCGGCGCAGGCCCGGGTGGTCGCGGTTGACAATGGACGTCCTCTGTTCCGGGCTGTTCTGGATGACGCCGAAAAGTTGGGGCAGATCAACACTCAGGGCGCTCACGGCTCGATTACCGATGCCGGACGTGTTTACAACGGCGCTTTCCTCGCAATCGTCCTGGCCCTGGCGGCGGTTATCGCGCTGGCCTCGATCCTGGGGGGAATCATTCGGGCGGTCATTGCCCGGCCTCTGATCTCCCTGGCGGAGGCCATGGGTCATCTCGCCCGCCATGACACGTCGATCGACATTCCGGCGGTCCGGCGACAAGACGAGGTCGGCGCGATGGCCCGCGCCGTGCTGGTTTTCAAGGACAGCATGATCGAAGGAGACCGGTTGGCTGCGCAGCAGGCCGAGGAACAGAAGGCCGGGGAGCAGCGAACCGGCATGATCGCCAGCCTGACGCGGGATTTCGACCGCGAGGCTGGCGCGGTCATCGGGGCGGTCGCCTCCTCAGCCGGCGAACTTCAGGCAACGGCCAGCGCCCTGTCCGCAGTGGCGGAACAGACGACCGAACAGGCTGCCGCCGTTGCCGCGGCCGCGGGACAGGCATCGGGAAATGTGCAGACCGTCGCATCCGCGGCCGAGGAATTGTCCGCGTCGATCCGCGAGATCGCGCAGCAGGTCGGGACCGCGGCCGAGGTCAGCCACCGTGCGGTCGAACAGGCGACCCGCACCAGCCAGATCGTCGCGGGCCTGGAAGCGGCCGCCAAACGGATCGGCGAGGTGGTCAGCCTGATTAACGACATCGCAAGCCAGACCAATCTGCTGGCCTTGAATGCCACCATCGAGGCGGCGCGCGCCGGTGATGCCGGCAAAGGTTTCGCCGTGGTGGCTGGTGAGGTGAAGAGCCTCGCCAATCAGACCGCACGGGCGACCGAGGATATCTCTCAGCAGATCGGATCGGTCCAGCAGGCGACAGAGCAGGCCGTCCAGGCCATTTCGACGATCACCACCACCATCGGCGAGATCAACGGCATTTCCTCGGCGGTCGCCGCGGCTGTCGAGCAGCAGGGCGCCGCGACCCGGGAAATCGCCCGCAACGTCGATCAGGCCGCGGTCGGAACGCATGCGGTGAGCGAGAATATCGAAGGGGTGAGCCGGTCGGCCGCCGAAGCCGGCCATTCCTCCCATGATGTCCTGTCGGCGTCCGCGCGCCTCGCCTCCGAGGCGGAGCGAATGCGCCGCCTGGTCGAAGGATTCCTTGGGAAAGTCCGTTCCGTTTGAATTGAAGGGGAGAAGAGGCCTTTTCGGCCGGATCATGCGTCCGGGTGTCCCCGGGTATGGTTCTTGTGGTCCGGCCGACCTTGTGTCTCAATGACCGGATGGAAATACCTTACGATTTAGCGCCCCCTGTGCAACTCGCCCCGACGGCGGATCTGGCGCGGCATTTCATGGAATGCGGTGCGCTCAATACCAATATCAGCCTGGCTCCCGGAAAAAGGCTGGTGATCACTGACGATCTGTTGAACGGGACGATCACCGACATGGCGGCGATGACGATGGCGGTGATCGTGTCGCGCGACAGCCAGGTCGCCCGGGCGGCGCTGATCCCGCTGGGTATTGCCGCCTGCCGCGCCGACGCGGCCGCGAAAGAACGGTTCGAACGGCTGTTCCAGCTGATTGAGGAGCAGGCGTTCGATCCGGGTGTCCGGGGCGCGGTGGATGCGCTGATCGTGGGGCGGTTCCGCGAGGCGCAGATCCGGGAACTGGTCGAGGAACTGGGGGGGGCGGTCGGGCCCGCCCGCGTTCGCTACAAGGCGTTTCTCGATACCGTGCGCCAGATGGTGGACAGGCGGATCTCCGGGGCCGCGTTCCTTGATGAGTTCATCGAGTTCACCCACGCGGTCGCCGGAAAGCTTGATTTCGGGATCTATTCCATGTGCGTCGACCGTCTGTTCGGCAGCGCCAATATCCCGATGTCGGTCAAAGCCTTCCTTTTGCGGGAAGTCCTGCGATTCCCCAATCTGATCCGGCGCGAACTTTTGACCAATCTCCTGGCCTCGGCGGCCAGCCCGGACGAACTGGTTCGCTACGCCAGGGTGGAAATGGCCGGTGTCCTGGGACGGGATCAGCTCCGGGAGGTCTTTCTGTTCACGACCTTGAAGCTGTCCTGGCAGGCGCGGCAGGCGATTCTCGCGGCGGCGCCGTCCGGGGCGTGATCTTCCGGAAATCCGGGCGGATCGGGAGTGATCGGCGCGGACTGCGGGGCAATGCGTCCCGCTCCTTGTCTTTGGCGCCCTGTTGTCTTTGGCGCCCTTTTTCCGGTCCCGGAGACAGGCGGTCAGAGGCCTCCGGCCCGGCCTACCGACGGCATCACGACCGCAAGGATCGCATTGACCGTCTTGCGGATATCGTCTCCGGAGGTCATCCGGGCAATGCCCCGTTCGCTCGCAGCGCGACTGAAATCGCGAAGGAAGGCGCCCGCGCGGTCCGAATCCAGCAGCCTTTCGAACCGGTCGGATCCGAGACGGTGAACCATGCAGATGGCTGTCACCGCGGCTTCCGGCGGTCGCAGGCCCGACTGGGCCAGTGTCGCCATGACCGGGGCTCCCGGGCCCTGGACGGTTTCCACCAGACGGCGCATGGCGCGATCATCGGCCCCGAACAACGCCGGCAGTCCGAATCGCAGGCTGAAATTCCACAGGGCGTCGATCTTGAGTTTCGGAACGGCGAAGGACGCGGCTGCCGGAACCGGCGCCGCCGCCGTCGTTCCGTCGCGAATCAGGCGCTTGATCTGGTCGGGGTCGCGGTATTCCAGCAGACGCGGTCCCAGTTCCCGGGCCAGCGGCAGGGGGATATGGACGTAATGGGGGATCAGACCGACCTGCCATTCGAACAGCAGCGAGGCCCGCATCGCCTGATAAAGGGCGTCGGCCCGCGAATACTCCTTGCGCCTCGGCGGCGGCGGAGGAGGGGGCGAGAAGAACTCCGAAATGCGGGTCAGCAGGCCTTTCCGGCTGGAGCCGAAGCCAGCCGGACGTTTCGGGAAAAATCCCAGGCGGGCACGGAAATGCCGTTTGGCGACCGCGCGGACGATGAGGGTGATCACCTCCGTCAGGGAGCGGCCGCAGGACAGAAC
The DNA here is from genome assembly GCA_009712185.1 of Telmatospirillum sp. Lineage (GTDB taxonomy): Bacteria > Pseudomonadota > Alphaproteobacteria > Rhodospirillales > Magnetospirillaceae > Telmatospirillum. The sequence continues at coordinate 13,754 of WASQ01000012.1, forward strand.
CTGATCGTCGGAGGTGATCATCGCGGTTTCGGCGCCGATCAGGACGGCGCGAAACCGGTCCGGATCCTTGCGGAATTCCTGAAAGCACTGTTCCACCAGGACAGGGTCGTTCATGATCCGCTCGTAGGCGTCACGGCGCCGCGCCATCCGAAGTTCAGGGATCGCCCCCTGCAGCAGTTCTGTCACCGGGCCGCGCAGGACGCTGTTGATGCGTCCGATCGCGTCCTTGTCGTCATGAGATTGGGGTGTGGACATGTCGGGGGCTCCGCTTTGCATTCCTCCCGTCCAGTTCCGATGATAATAGAAAGGCGCGGGACAATTCACCTGTGACGGGCGTCACCGGAGGCCGTTTTTCTCCCCGGCCCCACAAAGGAACGGCCGGAAAGCGCGTTTGTGATAGTCTTCCGGATCATGGTCGCCGTGGGAGTTCCCGGGTTGCGATACGGAGTTGGGTGATGCGTATGGTCTGTTGCCGGTCGATCGGGACCGCTCTCCGGGGCGCGACGGCCCTCTGTCTGGTCTCGGTCCTGTTACCCGTGGCGCCGGTATCGGCGCGCACGTTTGTTTCAGTCGGAATAGGTCTGCCCGGACCCGGCTGGTACGGCCCGCCCGCCTATTATTATGCTCCTCCGCCGGTGGTCTACGCTCCTCCGCCGGTGGTCTATGTGCCGCCGCCCGCTGTCGTCTATGCGCCACCGGTCTCCGTCGCCCCGCCGGCGGCTCCGCCTCCGCCGCCACCGGCGCTCTGGTACTATTGCGACAACCCGGCCGGTTATTATCCCTATGTCGCCACCTGCGGCACTGCATGGCGCGCCGTTGCGCCGCAGCCGCCGGCAAACTGACCGTGACATCCTGCCGTCTTCAGACCTGCCGGGGCCGATGATGGGCGATCTGGTCGTCGACTGGCATGCCCACTGGGTGCCGTCCGCTGTGGTGGCGCTGCTGTCGGAGCGGACCGCCTTCCCGTGTGTCGTCCGCGAGGGGGACAGGCGCTGGTTCCTCCCCGCGGCCGGGGTGCGCCGGCCCCTCAAGGAGAGCCAGCTCGACCTCGATTTCCGTCGCGCCGAGATGGATCGGACCGGCGTGTCCCGCCAGGTTCTGTCCCTCGCCGTCGTTCTTGGCAGCTTTCTGGCCGATCTGCCTGATGCGATGGAACGGCCGCTGGTCGACGCCAACAATCGGGGGCTCGCGCGTCTGGTGAAGGAGGATGGGGCGCGATTCGCCGGCCTTGCCGCCCTGCCGATGCGTGATCCCGCCGAGGCCGCCCGGGTGCTCGAAAGGGCGGTTGTCGGACAGGGGCTGCTGGGGGCCATCCTGCCATCCGACGCGTTGGCCGACCGGGAGACAGCGTCCCGGTTTTCCGATGTCTTCGCGGTGGCACACCGTCTGCGCGCGCATCTCTTCATTCATCCTGCACCGCTGCCGGGCGCCGGTCCCGGGGGGACGGGACTGATCGCGGGGCAGCTCGCGGGGTATGGTGGCGATCCGGATGACAACGATCCTGCCCGAATGCTGCGCCGGCGCGCGATCTCGTTCCAGGAGTCCCTGACCGCCGCCACCGTCACCCTGGAATATTCCGATTTTCTGGATCCGTTTGGCGATGCGGTGATTCATGTCGCCAATCTGGGCGGCGCCATGGCGCTTTACGCCGACAGAATAGCGATGACCGCCGGCCGCATGGGACTGCCGGACCGATGGGCGGACGGACGGCTGCGCCGGACGGTGGTGGATACGGCGTCCTTTGGAAGCGCCGGGATCCGTCTGGCGGCGTCCACCTTCGGAACGGAACGGTTGTTGTTCGGGACGGATTCGCCCGCTCTGGAGTTGGCTCCGGCGCTCGCGGGGGTCGAGGGGGCCGGCCTTGCCGGACCTTTGCGGCGGGCCCTGCTTTCCGGCGCGGCGATTTCCACCCTCGCACATCCTTGACCAATTCGCCGCGAGCGGATATGTGTGGCGATCGTTGTTTTTTCCCTTCCACCCTGGCGTTTCCCGCTGGCGGAAGGGTGCGCGTTTCCGAAAGGCCTCCAGCCGACATGGGTTCCAACTCCCCTGTGCCCCTCTGCAGGACATGGCTTTTGTTGGTCCGCGGATGATTTCTGCCTGCTCCATCCCCACGCCCCCGTCGATCGACCGGCCACGGATCATGTCCTTCCTGGCCGACCGGCTGCCGCTGCCCGAACCCTGCGGCGACGGTGTCGTCAGTTACTCGATCGCGGTTCCGTCGCTGCCGCTCAGCAGTTCGCCGCTGCTGTTGCCCGATGTCTGGTCCTGGGCGCGTCCGTCCGAGGGACTGGCGCTGATCGGAATAGGGGTCGCGTTGCAGCGCGTCTATGCCGGTCCCGACGAGCTTGCCGGCGCCATGCCGTCGATCCGGTGGGACCATCGCGTTCTGGAGGGCGAGGGGGACCGGCCCGTCGCTTTCCTGGGCCATGGTTTCGGGGGGGAGGATCCGTCCGGCCTGCCTGGCGGACTGTTGCGGATCCCCTCTCTGTTGATGCGATACCAGTCCGGGCGTGTCGACATGGTCTTCAGCCATTCCGGCGATGACGAGCCGGCCGACGTCCGGCAGTCATGGCTGGATGCCGCGGACCGCCTCCTTCTCTCGCTGCAGACGCCGTTGCCTTCCTTGTCGGGCACGGTGCTGGCCCGGCTGTCCGAAAGCCCCACGCAGGATGTCTTCCACCGCCGGGTGGAGGCTGTCACCTCGGCCATTGCCGAGGGGCGTGTCGAAAAAGTGGTTCTGTCGCGCCGGGTCGTCGTTGCGGGCAGCCGTCCTTTCGTGCCCGCGCGGCTGGTCGCGGCTTTGACCGAACAGCATCCCTCCTGCGCGATTTTCACCGCCAGCTTCGGGTCCAACATTCTCGTCGCCGCCAGTCCGGAACGGCTGGTCGCCTGCCGCGACCGGCGTGTCGAGAGCTATGCGCTGGCCGGGACGGCCCGCTGCGATTCCGCCGATCCGTTCCTGGGCGGGCGCCTGCTGTGCAGCGCCAAGGACCGGCACGAGCATCGTCTGGTGGTCGGCTGGATCGAAGAGGCGCTGCGCGGCTTGTGCGAGACGCTGGATGTCCCGGCCGAGCCCCGCCGCATGACCCTGGGCAAGTTGCAGCATCTCTGGACGCCGATTTCCGGCGTGCTGCGCCCGGATGCCGGATTGCTGGAGGCGGCGCATGCGCTCCATCCGACTCCGGCGGTGGCCGGTCTTCCCCTGGCGACCGCCCGGCAGATCCTGACGGATCTGGGCGAGACCCGGTCCGGCTGGTACAGCGGCGCCCTGGGTTGGATCGACCGGGGAGGTGACGGAGAACTGGACGTTGTGCTCCGCTGTGCTCTGTTGAACGGCTATCTGGCCGAACTGTCGGCGGGTGGGGGAATCGTTGGTGCATCCCAGCCCGAGGCTGAGTTCGCGGAAACCGAACTCAAGTTGCAGACCATGCTGGACGCCTTGCAGGTCGCCTGACATGGAAGGGCAGGGCAGCATTAACGGACGGTGGTCGGCGGCTCTGGTCGCCGGACTTGCCGCGGCCGGTGTGACCCATGTTGTGATTTCGCCGGGATCCCGTTCGACGCCGCTGTCGCTGGCCTGCCTCCGCTCTCCCGGCCTGGTCTGCCGGGTCCTGCTCGACGAGCGGGTTGCCGCCTTCTATGCGTTGGGTCTGGCCCGGGCCACCGGCCGTCCGGTCGCCCTGATCTGCACATCGGGATCCGCCGTTGCCAATTGGCATCCCGCGGTGGTGGAGGCGGACATGTCCCGCGTTCCGCTGATCCTGCTGTCCTCGGACCGGCCGCCGGAACTCCAGGATTGCGGCGCCAACCAGACGCTTGCCCAGACGGGACTGTTCGGGACCGGGCTCCGCGCCATGATCGCGCTGCCACCGGCCGAGTCCCAGGCCGGCTGGCTCGCCAACGCCGCTGCCCGGGCCGTTTCGCAAAGTCTCTGGCCGCTGCCAGGACCGGTTCAGATCAATGTCCCCTTCCGTGAGCCGCTTCTCGCGCCGGACGCGGCGTCGGACCTCCCCCAGGCCGCGGGACGCGTGGCCCCCCGGGTCATCCTGCCGCGCCAGGAGGCGCCGGCGGACATGGTGGAGGATCTCGCCCGGCAGTTCGCCGGACGGACCGGCGTCATTGTCGCCGGAGCCGAACCCCTGCCCGCCGTCCCGATCGTCACGCTGGCGGGAAGGCTGGGGTGGCCGGTCCTGGCCGATCCACTGAGCGGCCTGCGGTTCGGCGGTCATGATCTGTCTCCGGTCCTGGCCCGGTCTGATATCTTCCTTCGCGGGACCCTGCCATCGCCTGACTGGGTCCTGCGTTTTGGCGCCTTTCCGGTGTCCAAGCCGCTGGCGCTCTGGCTTGCCGCGCCCGGCGCCCGGCAGGTCGTGGTGAGCGGCGACAGCCGCTGGCCGGATCCCCAGCGCTCCTCCGATATGATGGTGCATGCCGATCCCGCTGCCTTCGCGGATTCGCTGACCAGGATGGCCGGCGAGGCGTCGCCGGCGTCGTGGCTGCGGCGGTTCCGTCTTGCCGAGGACGCGGCCGGCCGACTGGCGGACGAGGCCCTTGTGCCCGAAGGCCGGGTGGTGCGCCAGGTGATCGACGCGCTTCCCGATGACAGTCTGCTGTTCATCGGCAATTCGATGCCGGTCCGCGATCTCGATGATTTCTCGGGAACCGGCCCGCAACGCCTGACGATCCTCTGCAATCGCGGGGTCAGCGGGATCGACGGCAACCTGTCCAGCTTTTTCGGCGCGGCGGCCAGCGGCCGGTTCACGGCGGCTGTGGCCCTGGTGGGCGATCTGACGTTCCTGCATGACCTGGGCGGTCTCGCCGCCGGGCGGGGACTGAACGCGACCGTCTGTGTCACCGACAACGGCGGTGGCGCCATCTTCGGGCATCTGCCGCAGGCCGTGCTGCCCGAATTCGAGGCGGGCTGGCTGACGCCGCAGAATGCCGACCTCGGGGCCGCCGCCGCGGTCTGGGGCCATCGGTACGGGAAGGTGGCGCCGTCCGGGGTCGGACCGGCACTGACGGAGGCCCTTGCGGCGCCGGGTGTCTCGGTCCTGCATATCTCCGTCGACCGGGAGGAAAGTCTTGCCGCGCATCGGGCGCTGGCGGCGCGCGCGGCGGTGATCGGCACCCGGGATTAACCGGCCGGACGGCAGGTTGCGCCGTCCGGCCCCCGTCAACAGGAGGATCGCACCGGCCGTCATTCCCGGCCGCCGGCGGTTCCAGTTTCAGGAGTAGGCCAGATGACCCAATGGACCCCCGTCGAGGGACAGAGCTTCACCGATATCCTCTATGACCGGACGGAGGGGATCGCCCGGATCGCCATCAACCGGCCTCATGTGCACAACGCGTTCCGGCCCGAAACCCTGGTCGAGATCATGAAGGCGCTGCGGCATGCGCGTTTCGATCCCGAGATCGGGGTGGTGATCCTGACCGGCGTCGGCGACAAGGCCTTCTGCTCGGGCGGAGACCAGAAGGTTCGTGGCGACAACGGCGGCTATAAGGACGAGGCCGGCGTCCATCACCTGAACGCGCTCGATCTTCAGCGAGAGATCCGGACCTGTCCGAAGCCCATCGTCGCGATGGTTGCCGGCTGGTCGATTGGCGGCGGCAATGTGCTTCAGCTTCTGTGCGACCTGACCATCGCCGCGGAGAACGCCCGTTTCGGTCAGACCGGACCGCGTGTCGGCAGCTTTGACGCCGGTTTCGGCGCCAGCCTCCTGGCCCGGACCATCGGCATCAAGAAAGCGAAGGAAGTCTGGTTCCTGTGCCGGCAGTATGACGCCCGGCAGGCGCTGGAAATGGGCTGGGTCAACGCGGTCGTTCCGCTGGAGCGGCTGGAGGAGGAGACTCTGGCCTGGTGCCGGCAGATGCTGACATTGTCCCCGACGGCGCTGCGTATCCTGAAGGCCGCCTTCAACGCCGACGCGGACGGCGCCGCCGGCGTTCAGGAACTGGCGGGCAATGCCACCGCCCTGTTCTACATGACCGAGGAGGGGCAGGAGGGGCGCAATGCCTTCCTCGAAAAGCGCGATCCTGACTTCACGCGGTTCGTCCGCCGGCCCTGACGTCCCGACATGGGCAGGGGCGCGACCATCCGGAACCGCCTTGCGCCCGCCGGGGCGGGCGGGGCGGCCGGGGTGGGG
>WASQ01000012.1:19909-71340 GCA_009712185.1 Telmatospirillum sp.
GCGCCCGCCCCCCCCCCCCGCCGCCGCCGCGAAAGCGGCGGAATGACTGATCTTCGCCGTCGCCTGAACACCGGTGCGACGGCCGGTGTCCCTGATTTTTCCCAAATCTGTTCCGGGGGCGACCGTCGGGCAAAGGATGGTCGGACACCATGACGCGAATTGCCGGGGCGCGTGTCATCCCTTATGACCTGGCCCTGGCACGGCCATGGCGGACCTCCGGCGGAGAGGCCGCAAGGCGTCGCGGGTGGCTGGTGGAGATGTGCGACACCGACGGTGTCCTCGGATACGGCGATTACGTCCTGCCACCGCACCAGGATCGGCCGGCCGGAGAGGAGGAGATGCTTCTTTCGGCGGCGGCGCGCCTGCCGGGAAGGGAAGCCGGCGCGGCCGCTGCGGTCTTCTCCGTGTCGGCGCCGCCGCTGTGGGCGCTGGAATGCGCCCTGTTCGATTTGCAGGCCCGCCGGAAGGGGGTGCCGCTGGGGCGGTGGCTGTCGTCAGACGCGGCTCCGTCGGTTTCCGTCAATGCGGTGGCCGCGCTTGACGACCGGGTGATCGCCTCCGGCTGGCCGGTCATCAAGGTCAAGGTCGGCCGCGCCGGTCCCGAGGAGGAGGCCGCTCTTCTGCACCGCCTGCCGATCCCCGCGGGCTCCCTGCTGCGCCTGGACGCGAATTGCGCCTGGTCCTTCGATCAGGCCGCCCTGTTTCTCGATCTGGTCGCGGACCTGCCCGTCGATTCGCTGGAGGAACCGCTCAGTGAGCCTACGCTGGCGTCACTGGCCCTCCTGCAGGAGAGGACGGCGATCGATATCGCCGTCGACGAGAGCCTGCCGGTCCTCGACGCGGAAGCGCTTCTGTCCGACAAACCGGTCCGGCGTCTGGTTCTGAAAGCCGGGACGGTCGGAGGCCTCCGGGCGGGATCCCGGCTGGCGGCGCGGGCACGTGCCTCGGGGCTGGGCGTGGTGATCACCACCGCGCTTGACTCCGCGATCGGAGTCGCAGCGGCGGCACACTGGGCCGCCGCCGCCGGATCCCGCGATCTCGCCCATGGACTGGCCACCTCCGACTGGCTGGCGGAGGATGTCGCCCGGCCCCTGCCGGTCGCCGCGGGACGCGTTACGCTGGAGGGCTGTCTGGGGCTGGGGGTGACGCCTTTCGCCGGAAACAGCCGGGCGTCCGGCGAGAGACACCGGCCCGCCGGATCTTCGGATTTCGACCGGCACTGATTGCCTTTGATCGACGTCCTTGAGACGCCCTGATCCCGGCTGGCGGCCCCCGGAGCCGGTTGTTCACCGACGTCCGCGGTCAGGGGCGCGGAGGCCTCTGCCATTGTTGTTCGTGTCCCGGTGGCTGGCGGTTTCGCCGGAGTCCGTTGTCTCGGGCGCAAAGGCCGCGCGAGACTTGACGGCATGCGGGCACCTCTCCATAGTGAAGTCCGTTATTTTAGATTTTAGTCCGCTATTCCGGAATTCTGATGAGAGCGATCCGGACGGGCGGGGGCGGTGCCGGCCCGCCCGGGTGGGGCGCCGCTGTGTGACACAAAATGTGAAGGAGTATGGAATGAGCATTATCCGCTATGGATCCGGCGAAAAGGGCGCGGGCGGTCAGCCTCTGCCGTTCGCACGCGCCGTCGAAGCGGACGGCTGGCTTTACGTGTCGGGCCAGGTCGCGATGGAGAATGGTCGGATCATCGACGGGGGAATCATTCCGCAGACCCGCAAGACCATGGACAATCTGGTGGCGATTCTGACCGAGGCCGGCTATAGCTTGGCCGATGTCGTGCGCGTCGGAGTGTGGCTGGACGATCCCCGCGATTTCTGGTCTTTCAACGGTGTTTTCGTCGAATATTTTGGCGATTGTCCGCCGGCCCGGGCCTGTGTCCAGTCGTCGATGATGGTGGACTGCAAGGTCGAGATCGAGTGCGTGGCCTATAAGGATAAGTCCAAGGAGGCCTGACCGCGTCCGACCCGACGAAGGCCGCTGTCGCGGCCTTCGTGGCGGCGGCCGGTGGACGGGACTTCTCCGCCATCGGCAAACCTGTGACGCAGAGGTGAAGGGACCTGGATCGATGACGGTGGAGAGCGACGTCAGACGCAGAACGCGCGGACTGGATCGCGCCTTCGACATCATGGACTATCTCAAGGATCAGCGGCATCCCCTGCGTCCCAACGAGATCGCCGCCGGTATCGGGGCCCCGAAATCCACCGTTTATGAGATCATCGACCTGCTGCTGGAGCGCAAGATCCTGGACCGGGCCGGTGGCGACGGCCGTGTTTTTCTGGGGCGCCGTCTTTATTATCTCGGGCTCGCCCATCTCAAGCATTTCAGCCTTGCCCGTGAGGCCGACGAATTCCTGTCGATCATTACGCAAAGGACGCGTGAGACGGCGCAGATGTGCGTGCTGGACGGCCGCAAATACACCGTCGCCATGATGAAGGAGGGAAAACGGCATTTCCGCATCAGTTCTGATGTCGGGGAGCTGACGCCTATTCCCTGGACCGCATCGGGACGTCTGCTGACCGCCCATCTGTCCGACGCGGAGATCCGCGAGCTGATCCCGCCGGAGGATTTCACTCTGCCGGATGGCAGCCGTCTCGCGCCCGAAGCCTTCATCGCCGAAGCCCGACGGGCCGGTTCAGAGGGTTTTTTCTCCTGCAACAGCGTGTCGGACAATTTCACCCATTGTTTCGCCGCTCCGGTGAGGGACCATGCCGGGATTGCGATCGCGACGCTGTGCATCGTCGCCCCCCGCGACGACGCGCTCGCTCATTACGGAGATTATCGGCAGGTCCTTCTCGATTGCGCTTGCGCTCTCGAAAGCAAGCTGAAGGGCGAGCCGGCGCGCTCCTGAGCGCGAGCGGACGACCGGACTTCGTGAAAAATCAGCAGCACAGGCCGCCTCATAGGATCTCCGTGCCTGCGTTCCGGCGAAGCCGATGTTCAGAAAATCCGCCGCTTTTGCGGCGGACTCCGGCAGGGACGCCGGAGGCGCCGGGGGACTTCTTTCACACGCTCACCCGACCCTTGCGAAAACACCCTCCGGACCAGCGGTCCGGAGGGTGTTTTCCCGTGCCTCCCCGGGGTGGGGTCTCGGTGAGATCAGCCGCCCCCCGTCGAGAGTGCCAGGGCAAGGAGCAGGGCCGCCACGGAAACGATGGTTTCCAGAATCGTCCAGGTCCGGAACGTCTGCGGGACGCTCATGTTGAAATATTCTTTGACGAGCCAGAAGCCGCCGTCGTTGACGTGGGACAGCACCAGGGATCCGGCGCCGGTGACCAGAACCAGGATTTCGGCGTTGACCGCGCCCCCGGCGCTGGCGGCGATCGGGGCGATGATCCCGGCCGCCGTGGTCATCGCAACCGTTGCTGAGCCGGTGGCGATCCGGACCAGGGCCGCCAGCATCCAGGCCAGCAGCAGGATGGGCATATGGGCGTCGAGAGCCAGCTTGATGATGGCGTTGGAGACGCCGCTGTCGATCAGGATCCGTCCGAAGCCGCCGCCCGCGCCCACCAGGAGGGTAATGGCGGCCGTGGGGGCGAGACATTCATTGGTGAAGGCGAGAATTCTCTCGCGGGTGATGCCGCAGCGGTATCCCAGCGTGTAGAACGAGATCAGGACACCCGACAGCAAAGCCATGTCGGTGGAGCCGATGAAGCGCAGCGCCGTGTTGGCGCCGGTTCCGGGCGCCGCGAACAGATCGGCCCAACTGCCCAGCAGCATCAGCACCACAGGGGACAGGATGGTGCTGAGGGTCAGCCCGAACCGGGGCAGCGTCCGGCCATGAGCGGATTCGACAAACTGGGACGCCAGTGGGTTTTCCGCCGGCAGAATGACGGTCCGCGCGGCGAAACGCGCGAACACAGGGCCGGCGAGGGCGGCGGTCGGCAGGCCGACGACCAGGGCATAGAAGATCGTCCGGCCGATGTCGGCATGATAGGCCGTTACCGCCAGCAGCGCCGCCGGATGGGGTGGGACCAGACCATGGACGACCGAAAGGCCGGCGACCATCGGCAGTCCCACCAGCACCATCGACGTATTGGTACGCTTCGCCACATTGAAGGCGATGGGGATCAGCAGCACGAACCCCACCTCGAAGAAGACCGGCAGGCCGACCACAAATCCGATCACCATCATGGCCCAGGGGACGCGCCTGGGGCCGAAAAGATCGATCAGGGTATTGGCAATCTGCTCGGCGCCACCGGATTCCGCCATCATCTTGCCCAGCATGGTGCCCAGCGCGACGACGATGGCGATATGGCCCAGAATGTTGCCCACCCCGGTTTCGAACGATTTGACCACGCTGGCCGCCGGCATCCCGGCGACAAGCCCCATGATGACCGACACCGTGAGGATGGAAATGAAGGGGTTCGCTTTCAGTTTTGCGATCAGGACGATCATGGCGGCCACCGAGCCGGCGGCCAGGGACAACATGGCAATGTCGGACATGGACGTGTCTTTCCCGTTGAGGGGGGCGCGGCCCGACGGACCGCGCCCCCGCAATCGCATTTTTTGTTGAGGCGCCTTATGCCGAGGCGCGCGGGAGGAACCGTCCGGCCCTGCGACCGGTGGCTCCGTGACGACCGTAGGCGGCTTCGCCGTTGATCCAGACGGCCTCGATTCCGGCTGCGGCGACCTCCGGGTCGAGGAAGGTCGCGCTGTCGCGGACCGTCCGGGGATCGAACAGCACCAGATCGGCCCAGTACCCCTCGCGCAGGAGGCCTCGTCCCGCCAGCCCGAAGCGCGCCGCGGGCAGCGAGGGCATCTTGCGGACCGCTTCCGGCAGCGGAAAAAGGCCCCGGTCGCGGCGGTAATGGCCGAGGACCCTGGGGAAGGTCCCCCACAGACGCGGATGCGGCCGGGGATCGTTGGGCAGGCCGTCGGATCCGATCATCGTCGCGTCATGCTTCAGGATGCGGTCGACGTCCGCGTCGGTCATGCAGTGATAAATGGCGCCGCCCGGTTGCAGTCGCCCGGCCGCGTCGACTTCCGGGATCTGCCATTCGGCGGCGATATCCTTGAGGGCGCGTCCGGCCATCTCCGGGTGCGTCTGCGACCAGGTGATGGTGATATCGATGTCGCCGGTCACCTGCCGCAGATCGATGGTGCTGGAACTGGCGGTGTAAGGATAACAGTCGCAATACACCGATTGTCCTTGAGCGGCGGCGTCGAAGGCCGCCAGGACATCGCCGCTGCGCCCCCAGTTCGGCACGCCCGCACATTTCAGATGGGAAACCAGGACGGGAATGCGGCTGGCACGGCCGACATGAAAGGCCTCCTCCATCGCTTCCAGGATGGCGGCGGTCTCGCTGCGCAGGTGGGTCGCGTAGAGTCCCCCGGCCGCGGCCAGAGGCTCCGCCAGGGCGACCACCTCCTCCGTTGTCGCCGAGATCGCCGACAAATAGGCGAGCCCGGTGCTGAGGCCCAGGGCGCCATGATCCAGCGCCTCGGAGAGTTGAGCCCGCATGGCCGCAATCTCGTCCGGCGCGGCGGCGCGGTCCAGGCGGTCCATATGGTTGGCGCGGAGCGCGGTGTGGCCGACCAGGGCGGCCACGTTGATGGCCGGACAGGCCTTTTCCAGCGCCGCGACATAGTCGGAGAATCGGGGATAGCGGAAGGCCTCCGCGTCTCCCAGAAGATTCATCGGATCCGGGGGCTCCGCGCCCGTCAGGGTGACGGGCGCGGCGCTGATCCCGCAATTGCCGACGATCACGGTCGTCACGCCTTGTGACAGCTTTGGCAGCATTCCGGGCGTCCGGATGGCAACGATGTCGTCATGGGTGTGGGCGTCGATGAATCCGGGGCAGAGGGTCCGCCCACCGCCGTCAAAAACGGCTTGCGCGGAACTGCCCGCCAGGTCGCCGATGCGGGCGATCCGCCCGCCGGCGATGGCAAGATCCGCGCGGACCGGCGGAGCGCCGCTGCCGTCCAGCAGATAGACATTGGTGATCACGGTCTCAAACACCATCTCCGCCTCCTCGTCCGCCAAAATCCATTATAACGGACTTATTTACAAAATAACGGACTTCGGGCATTATTCGATTCCGTTATTCCCAAGTCAAGCCGCTCGGTCCGGCAACCGGCGGTCCCCTTTCGCCCTTGTCAAGGAAGGCATCATGCCGTTCGACATTGAAACGCCCGCGGTGCTGGTGGATCTCGATATCGCGGAGGCGAACATCGATCGCTTCCAGTCCTACTGTTCCAGCCATGGCATCCGCTGCCGTCCCCACATCAAAACCCATAAGCTGCCGTTCCTGGCCCGCCGGCAGGTCGCCGCCGGCGCCGTCGGCATCACCTGCCAGAAAATCTCAGAGGCCGAGGCGATGATCGCCGATGGGGGATTGGAGGACGTGCTGCTCACCTACAACGTGGTGGGGCAGGCGAAGCTCGCCCGTCTGGTCGGGTTGGCCCGCAAGGTGCGCCTGTCGGTCGTGGCCGACAGCGAAGCGGTCGTCCGGGGCCTGTCGGGCGCTTTCGCCGGGACGGGCGTGACCCTTGCCGTCCTGGTCGAATGCGACACCGGAGCCCATCGCTGCGGTGTCATGACGCCTGAGGCCGCGCGCGATCTGGCGATCGTCATTGATCGCTCGGCGGGACTGACCTTCGGCGGCCTGATGACCTATCCTCCGGTCGGTGCCGCCCGGGCCGTGGAGAACTTCATGGTCAGTGCCAGGGATCTCTGCGCCGCTGCCGGCATCACCGTGCCCGTGATCTCCAGCGGTGGCGCCCCAGACATGTGGACCGCCCATCTTTCGCCGGCGGTCAGCGAATATCGCTCCGGCACTTATGTGTACAACGACCGTTCCCTGGTGGCGCGCAAGGTCTGCGGCTGGGACGACTGCGCATTGACGGTCCTGGCGACGGTGGTGTCGACGCCGGAGCCCGCGCGCGCGGTGATCGACGCCGGCACCAAGATCCTGACGTCCGATCTGCTGGGACTGGCGGGATATGGTCATGTCCTCGGCCGGCCGGACTTGAGGATCGACCAGTTGTCCGAAGAACATGGACGCATCACCGCGGATGGACCGACGGGACTGTCGGTTGGCGATCAGATCCGGATCGTGCCGAACCATGCCTGCGTGGTGTCCAACATGGTCGACAGCCTTCATACCCTGCGGGATGGACGTCCAGCCGGTGTGGTCGCCGTGGCGGGGCGGGGCCGGTTGGTATGAGGAACCGGCGGGACCGGATTAAAAGACCTGTTTGAACAGAATGGTGATCCCCGAGGCCAGCAGGAGAAGATTGATGGCCGCGTGGAACAGGTGGCTGTCGATCTTGCGGGGGAGGCGCCATCCCAGGAACAGGGCGGCCCCGAAAAATGGCAGCGCCCACGCACATTCCAGAAGCAGGGCGCGGGGAATCATCTCACCCGCGCCCATGACCGCGACGCGCATCGTATTGGCGATGAAAAAAACGCAGACCACGCTGGCCCGGAACTGATCGACCGACCGTGTATGGGACTTTAGGAATGTGACCAGCATGGGGCCGCCGGTCCCCATCACCCCCTGGACCAGTCCCCCCGCAAATCCGCACATCAACGCCTGGACAACGGCGGGCGTCGAGTGCCCGAGCGCCAGAAGAGAGGGGGGTTTGAAATGGTCGACCAGGACATAGAGGATGATGTAGGCGGCAAGACAGGCGCCAAGGAAACGCCGGTCGATGATGGAAAAGAGGATCAGCCCCGCGATCACGCCCAGCGCCAGGCCCGGGATGAGACGCCTGGTATTGGGCCAGTCGATATCGCGCCAGGATGCCAGGATCAGCAGCCCGCACAGGAAGGAGAACAGCATCACGACGGTGATCGCGTCCTTCGCATCCATGAACAGGCTCAACATCGGAATCGCGAGGATGCCGGCGCCGAAACCGAAGGCGGATTGCACGAAATAGGAAAAAAAGACGATGACGGCGATCGACAGGGTGGTCATGCCTGGGGGTCCATAGCTGTCCGGGGCGCTCGGGTCGACCGATTGCTCCGCAATAGCGACGCCCTGCACCCTTGACGCCGGGACTTTCAGGGGGCCTTCCTGACATAAAATTGTATAGAATACCAATAAGTTCAATGTGGTATTTGCCGCCGGAGTCTAAGGGGCGTCGCGTCGCGACGGACCCCGCCGGCGGAACCGGGGCCGATGCCGGGGCGTGTGTCCGTCCCTGCCTTCCGGCCGACGGACGGCTGTCCGGGGGCGCCGGTCCGCGGGAGTGTGCTAAAGCTCGTGCGCCGGATCCCCCTGGAAAACGGAAAGGAGTGCGCTGATGCCCGGAGCTTTTCGGACAACCATTGGAATTTCCCGGACAATTCTTCTCGGCGTCGCGGTTCTGGCGGCGCTGTCGCCGCTGAGTGTCGCAGGTGCCGCGGACGGAGGCAAAACACCGCCATCCTGTTCCGCCCTCAGTTTTCGCCCGGTTCCCCCCGGGGCGGTGGACGGCACCCAGAACGCCGGGCTTTATCGGTCGCGGTTCGGAACCATCGTCCTGCGCGCCGAGGTCGTGGCCGGTCAGGCCACCACCTATTTCGTGGAGATCAATGGCAAGCGACCGGATCCGTTAAAGGGGGCGCTGCCGGCCTCTGTCAATGGCTGCCTCAACAGCAAGCATGTCAAGACGCCGGTGCCATCCGTCGGTGCCAAATGTGTCGGCGACCGGTTCCGCGTCGTTGTCGACCATGGGGCCAGGCAATCATATGTGATGCTGTTCGCCCTTGGCGGGGATGTCTGGAAGCTGTGCGGCGCGTCTGCCCTGTGACCGGGGGCGGAGGCCCCTGATCAGGCGCTTTGGATGGCTAGTGGTCGGAATCTAACATTTGGGTCCCTTGCGAGTAGGGCGGGCATCCTGCCCGCCTCCGACGCGAAAGCGGCGGAAATGCTGGCATTTCGGCTTTTCGCCGAACGGCGGGCGGGACGCTTGGCCCCACTCCTGATTCAGGGACTCGTCTGTTGGATTTTGACCACTAGCTGCCGCAGGGCGCGCCGGTCCAGTTTTCCGCCGGCGGTGACCGGCAGGGCGGCAACGGAGATCATCGCTCTCGGGCGCAGATGCGACGGCAACTGCTCCCGGCACCAGGTCAGGAATGTGTCGCGGGAGACCGGCCCCACCACCACGGCGACCAGAAGATCGCCCCAGGCGGGGTCGGGGCGGCCCGTCACGGCGATGGCCTCGACCCCCGGGCAGCGTCCCGCCAGATCCTCGACCATGGCCGGGGCCACATTTTCGCCACCGCTGATCAGCAAATCGTCGGCACGGCCGATGATCGTCAGATGTCCATCCCCGTCAAGGCCGCCGAGATCGCTGGTTTCGAACCAGCCATCCGGGTCCAGTCCGGTCCCCGGGGTCAGGGTGGGATTGACATATCCCGCCATCACCTGCGGTCCCCGGATCCGGATGCGGCCGGTGGACGAGGTTCCCACCATCACGCCGGGCAGCGGGTCTCCCGCGAGGCCCGGCCGCCAGGTGCGGGCGTCGAGCCAGGTGGCGACCTGTGACCCGGCCTCGCTCATCCCGTAGCTTGGGTGGATCGGCCAGCCTGCGGCGATGGCGCGTTCGGCAAGAACGGCGGGAAGGCTCGCGCCGCCGATCAGCACATGGCGCAGCCGCGGCGATGGCCGGCATTCCATGTCGATCAGTTGGGCCAGCATGGCGGGAACCAGGGAAACGTGGGTGGCCTGGCCCTCGGTAAGGTTCCGACCAACCGCTTCGGGGTCGAACCGGGGATGCAGCAGCATGGTGGCGCCGGCTTCCAGACAGCGGAACAGGACCGACAGACCACCGATGTGGAACAGCGGAAGACATCCCAGCCAGACGTCGCCGGGATCGACCGGCCGCGACCGGCGCGATCCCTTGCCGGCGGCGGAAAGATTACTGCCGCGCAGCATCGCCCCTTTCGGTTCACCGGTACTGCCGCTGGTGGCGATGATCAGATGGATCGCCTCCCCGGGCGCCGGAGAGAGCAGGCCGTCCGGGACGGGAGCCGACTCAAGGGCGGAGCGGGTGAAACATGCCGGGTCCAACCCGGCCACCGACCCGGACAACGGCCGATCGGCAAGCGCGACGGCGCCGCCCGCCTTGGCGAAAAGGGCATCGATCTGGGGCTGGGGCAGCCTGGGATTGACCGGCAGAAAGGCGCCGCCGGCCCGGGGGACGGCAAGGGACAAAAGCCCCAGAAGCATCGCGTTGCCGGTGACGGCGCCAAAGCATCGTCCGGACACCAGTCCCCGATCGATGAGGATCGTCGCCATCGCGTCGATGTGCCGGTCCAGGGCGGCAAAGCTGGTTTCCGTCTCTCCAAAGCGGATCGCGATGGCGTTGGGCGCGGTCCTGGCGCCTTGGCGCAGCCAGGCTTCGGGTGAGCTCATGGCGCCTTTGTGCCGATGTGCAGGCAGGAGATGCCGAACCCCAGATTGCGATACCGCACGTCGGCGAATCCGGCGTTCCTGATCAGCGCGGCGAAGCTCTCCTGGTCGGGAAACCGGCGGATTGATTCAACCAGATAGACATAGGCCGACGGCGCGCGGGCAATCCAGGCGCCCATGCGCGGGATGATCAGGAAGGAAAAGGCGTCGTAGAAAGGACGGATCAGCCAGTGCGCCCGAGAGAACTCCAGGCAGAGAAGGCGACCGCCCGGCTTCAGGACGCGGTGAATTTCCGCCAGCGCGCCATCCAGATGGGTGACATTGCGGATGCCGAACGAGATGGTCAGGGTGTCGACCGAACCATCGGCGAAGGGAAGGGCCTCGCCCTCTCCGGCAACCCAGGTGACGGCGCGGGTGTCGGCCCGCCGCCGGCCCGCGGTCATCATGGCGACGCTGGGGTCGCACACCGTGACGGAGCGGTCCGCTCCGGACATCCGGGCGGCCACTTCGCCGGTGCCGCCGGCAAGATCGACGATCACCTGGCCGGGGCCGGCTCCGGCCGCTTCCACCAGCACGGTTTTCCACAGGCGGTGGATGCCGAACGACATCACATCGTTCATCAGGTCGTAGCGGTCGGCGATGGCCGTGAACACATCGCGAATGCGGTTCCGCCGCTCGTCGGGAGACACGTCGTGGAACCCGAAGCTGTTGTCGAGTTTTGTCATGCTGTTGATCTGCGATAGAGGGCGATCTGCGATAAAGGGCGTCAAGGGATGGCTCGGGCGGACATCGCCGGGGCGGCCGGCCCTTCGGGGCAGGGAAAGCCCGGCGTCTAACCTGCCCGATGCCGCCCGCCGGGGCAATTCCTTTTTCCCGGCCGGGTCGCCCATGTCGGGAACAGCGGATGATGCAATGCCGGTTTTCATTTTCGGGACATGACGAACAGTTGAAGCTGGGATAATGTGCGCGCGAAACGTCGGGGCGCCTTGCGCCGGATGGATGACGGCCCTGTCTCGGGGCGGGATTGACGGCGTTTCTCTTCGAGGTTTCTGGCCCAGACCGGCGTTTCATGATCAATCCGTTCGTCTCGCTGCTTGCCAAGATCGATCAGGTCGTCCGTCATATGCACGAGACGCCCTTTCCGTCGTCCAGGCCATGCGACACCTCCTTTTTCGCGTCTCCCGAATGCCGGTCCGCTGGCGCTTTCCGTGGGGCGGCGGCGTCATCGCGGCCCCAGCAGGCGCGGGCGCGGGCGCGCATCCAGCGTCCCCGTCATCGGGACATGTTGTCGTTCCTGCAGGCGTGGTCGAACAATCCCCGCCGCGTTGGAGCCATCGCCCCTTCGGGAACCGCGCTTGCCCGCCTCATCACCGCCGAGATCACTCCGGACTGCGGCGGCGTGTTGGAGTTGGGGCCCGGGACCGGCGTTTTCACCCGCGCGCTGCTGGCGCGTGGAATTCCCCCGGGGAATCTGACACTGGTGGAGAAGGGGGCGGATTTCGCCGATCTGCTGCGCCGCCGGTTTCCCGATGTGCGGGTTTTCCAGATGGATGCGACACGGTTGGACCGGTCGCGTCTTTTTGACGGCCGTCCGGCGGGGGCGGTGGTCAGCGGTCTGCCGCTGCTGGCCATGACGCCCCGTCAGGTTTTAGCCATTCTGACCGGCGCTTTCGCCGTCCTGCGCCAGGGCGGGGCCTTCTATCAGTTCACCTATGGTCCGCGCTGTCCGGTTCCCAAACGAATCCTGGACCGGCTCGACCTGAAGGCGGTGCGATTGGGGCGCGTCTATCTGAACCTGCCACCCGCCGCCGTCTACCGGATCACCCGGAAATCGCCCGCGAAGGAGGGCGGCCGGTAATCCTTCCGGCGCATGTCGGGATTACCGGCAACGCCGGCCGGACGCGCGAGATGGTGCCGGGCAGACCGGGGGCCGTCACGCTCCTTGGCCCGATCACGGGTGACGAGCCCGCCGACTCATTCGAAAGGTCCCGTGCACGAAACTCTGCACGAACGAAAAGCTTCGCTTTTTTTAATGCTCAAACGCCGCTCGGGCTTAAGTGCATTGGCCTGCCACGAGACTCCTTTGTTTGTGTCAATGCACCAGGAATGCGCCAATATCGCGTGGGAAGGTTATCTCCGGAACCAGCCGGTCGATCAGATCGTGGTCCAGGAGAGAAAACGGCTGGCCGGGGAAAAATGGCGCGAGGTCTGCACCACCGAAAATCCCCTGGACCCGCATTTCATCCGCTGACCCGCCGGACCGGCCGGCGAACCCGGTGACGCCCGCTGGCGGCACCGGGGATCGTCACCGGGAAAAACGGTCAGGCCAGCGCAGCCAGGGCCGCGACATAGTCGGGTTCGTTCTTGATCTCCGGAACGAGCTGGCTGTGGATCACCTTGTCCTCCGCATCGAGAACGATGACCGCGCGCGCGGCCAGACCGGCCAGCGGGCCCGACGTGATCGCGACGCCATAAGCCTCCAGGAAGTCGCGGCCGCGCATCAGGGACAGAGTCACAACATTGGCCAGACCCTCGGCGCCACAGAAGCGGCTTTGCGCGAAGGGCAGATCCGCGGAGATGCACAGCACCACGGTGTTCGGGCGGTCGTTGGCCTGTTTGTTGAACTGACGCACCGACATGGCGCAGGTGGGCGTGTCGATGCTGGGGAAAATGTTCAGGATCTTCCGCTTGCCGGCGAAATTGGCGAGCGTGACATCGGACAGATCCTTGCCGACCAGCGAGAACTTGGGAGCGGCCTCGCCCTTGCGGGGGAAGGGTCCGGCGACGTCAATCGGGTTGCCGCCAAGTGTTACCGTGCTGCTCATGGCTCTTTCCTTTTTTTGTCGGAACGATCAGGGGGCGGAGACGGACACCGGATACCGGGCCTTTCCGGTCCTGGACGCGGGACGGCGAACGTTTATTACCGGCCGCGGACGCCGATTTTGCGGCTGGACGGGACGGGGCGCAATCCTCTTTCCGCCGCACCATGGATGTTCGCTGTCACGGGGCCCGCAAAAGGCGAAATTCGATCAACAGTGAAATCAAAATTCATTGTATGTCCGTTCAATGATAGAAAAATTTCACTTTTCGCCTTTGTGGCCGATCTTTCCTTGAAAACGGATCGTCTCTTCCGGCACAGTGCATTCCCACACAATTTGTGGGCCCGTTGACCGTTCCGGGTTCCGGGTCCCCCCGTCATCGGAACTGCTGGATCTCATCATGGAAGTGTTGGCCCGGTCGTCCGGCATGTGCTGTGCCGTGGACGAGGCGCGTAAGGATCTGAGACTGGCCTGGCGCGCCGCCGAACGCGCACCCCGGCCGCCCCGGCTGGCGCTGGCGGGGGCGACCCGACTGGCCCCCCTGCTCGCGACAGGGCGCGGATCCGTCCCGTTGATGGCCGCGCTCCATGGTCTGGCCGGGCAACTCGACGGTGTTGACCACGATCTGTCGGTGCGGCTTCTCCAGTCCTTGTCCCGTCACCAGGAGGAGTGGATCGCCCATGCCAGGGGCGAGGGGTGCGCCGCCGGACGATGCCCGGGCAGGCCGGGCGCCCCCTGCCGGTCGGCCTGTCCCGCCGACATCGATATTCCCGGTTTTCTCGCCCATATCGGCAGTGGCCGCTATGATGACGCGCTCAGGGTGATCGCGCGGGACAATCCATTGCCGCATTCCTGCGGGCTGGTCTGCCCCGCCCCCTGCGAGGCCGCCTGTCTGCGTGGAACCGCCGGTTCGTCCCTGTTCATCCGGCCGCTGAAGGCCGTCGCGGCGGAGCATTGCGACAGCTATGGCCCGCCGAGCCGGGCGCCCGCCACGGGCAAGAAAGTGGCGGTGGGCGGATCGGGACCGTCCGGACTGACGGTGGCCTATTATCTGGCCGCCAGGGGCCATCAGGTCGACATCTTCGAAGCGCGTGAGCAGGCGGGCGGAATGTTGCGGTACGGGATTCCCTCCTACCGTCTGCCGACGGATGTCCTTGACGCGGAAATCGACCATATCTGCGGTCTCGGCGTTTCCATTCACACCGCAGCCGCCGTCGGATCGATCACGGATCTGCGGGCCGAAGGGTTTGACGCCGTCTATCTCGCCATGGGACTGCAACTCTCCCGTCGTCTCGGGGTCGAGGGCGACGACCTGCCCTTCGTCATCGGTGGAATGGACTTTCTGGGAGCTGTCGGGGCCGGGGCCGATCCCCGCGTCGGCCCCCGGGTGATCGTCGTCGGCGGGGGCAATTCCGCAGTCGACGCCGCCATGACGGCTCTCCGCCAGGGGGCGTCGCATGTCTCGATGGTCTATCGCGGGCGTCGCCGCGAGATGAAGGCCAGCCCCCACGAAATCGGTCTGGCCGAGGCCGAGGGGGTTGAGATCCTCGAACTCTGGATGCCGGAGAGGATTCTTCCCGACCGCCGGATGGTGTTCCGGCTGTCGCCCAAAGCCGGGCCGGAGGAGCGGGCGGCCCGGGGCGAGTTCCTGACGATGGAGGCCGATCACATTCTGGTCGGCATCGGACAGGAATCGTCCCTGGCCTGCCTCGACGGCAGCGGGATCGACATCCGGTCCGGCCATGTGGTCGCGGACCCCGAAACCGGCGCGACCTCTTTGCCGGGCATCTACGCGGGCGGCGATGTCGCCCATGGCGCCAGCACGGTTGTGGCCGCCATCCGGGCGGGCAAGACGGCCGCCTCCTCGATGCATGCCTTCATGATGGGCGATGGCGCGGCGCCCTGCCATTGGGGCGGAGCGCCGATCGTCCCCCCCGCCGTTACCGACGCCTCCCGCCGCAGCAACCGGCGTCGTCCCGATATGCCGCAACGCGACGCGGTTCTGCGCAGGACGTCCTATCAACCGATCGAACTGGGCCTTGCCGAGGCCGAAGCAAGGGCGGAGGCCGACCGCTGCCTGCGATGCGATCTCTGCGTCGGGTGTGGTCTTTGCGAACTGGTTTGCAGCGAGGGCGGAGCCGAGGCGTTGCGGATGGTCGAGACACCATCCGGTCGGTTGGCCTTCGACGATTTTACGCGGCCAATGAGCCGGTGTGTCGGGTGCGGGGCCTGTGCCGCCATCTGCCCGACCGGGGCCATTCATGTCGACGATCTCCGGGGTGTCCGGAGCACCGTGATCACCGGGACAGTGGTTTGCCGCCAGCAGATGCTGTCCTGCCGGATCTGCGGCCGGCCCCTGGTGGCGGAGGGACAGTTGCAACGGGTCGGGGCGTTGCTGGGCGGAACCGCGTCGGGACCTGATTTTCCCCTGGTGTGTCCCTCTTGCGCGGCGGGCGCGTCCGGGGACACCTCCACGCGAACGGAACGGCACCGGGGGAAGATGCCTTCGCCGGCGTGATCCCGCGGGCAGGGGCGGGGGCATCGGATGGCGGGGCCGGTTTTCCCCGGTTTCGCGGAGAAAGGCGGTTGACAATCGTGCCGCTTCTCCCCGATTGTCTCCGCATGATCACATCCGTCCGCACGCTCCGACGTACCGCTACCACCGCCCGACGACTGTCGGGCCGGTCGTGGCGCGTGCGTGAGACGTCGACGAAGAGATGGATCCAGGTCCGGTTCGGGACCTGATTTTTCCCCCCACCGTCAAACCGTTTTCACGGATAAGGCCACGGCGACCGCCCTGGTCTTTTTTTGTGTCTTTTTTCCCCGAAATCCGAGGTGAATCCCATGTCCTGCGATCCTGTCTCCTTCACCCTCCACCCGCCTGAGCGGCTGTCGACGGCGAGCCTGATGCCGATCACCAGCCGCCCGGAAATTCTGTTCACCAGGGGCGAGGGCGCCTGGCTTTTCGACCAGTCGGAAAAGCGATATCTCGACTGGGTTCAGGGATGGGCGGTGAACTGCCTGGGGCATGCGCCGGCCGCGATTGCCGAGGCCGTCGCCCGTCAGGCCGCGACACTGATCAATCCAAGCCCGGCCTTTTACAACGCCCCGGCTCTCGAACTGGCGGGTCTGCTGACGGACCTGAGCTGCTTCGACCATGTCTTTTTCGGCAATTCCGGAGCCGAGGCCAACGAAGGCGCCATCAAGCTCGCGCGGAAATGGGGGCGCGTGCACAAGGACGGCGCCCACGAAATCATCACTTTCGTGAATGCCTTTCACGGGCGGACTCTGGCCACCATGTCCGCCAGCGGAAAACCGGGCTGGGACAGCATGTTCGCGCCGCAGGTGCCGGGTTTCCCCAAGGCCCGGTTGAACGATATCGCGTCGGTCGAGGCCCTGGTCGGCCCCGCGACCGTCGCCGTGATGCTGGAACCGGTCCTGGGCGAAGCCGGAGTTCTGCCGGCCGACGACGATTTCATGATGGCGCTGCGGGCGTTGTGCGACCGTCACGGACTTCTGATGATCGTCGACGAGGTTCAGACCGGCTGCGGCCGGACGGGGACGATGTTCGCCTATCAGCACTCGGGCGTCGAACCCGACATCATGACGCTGGGCAAAGGGTTGGGCGGCGGAGTACCCCTGTCGGCGTTGCTGGCCAAGCGTCAGGTTTCCTGTTTCGAGCCGGGAGACCAGGGGGGGACATTCTGCGGCAACCCCTTGTGCTGCGCGGCCGGCGTGGCGGCCATGCGAAGCCTGGCGGCGCCGGGCTTCCTGGAGGGCATGCGTTCGGTCGGCCTTTCGCTCGCCGACGGGCTGCGGGCGTTGTCACGGGATCTCGGTCTGGGCGATGTGCGGGGCCGGGGGATGCTGCTGGCGCTTGAGCTGGGCTCCGACACCGCGCCCGGCGTGGTCGAAAGAGCCCGTGACGCCGGTCTTCTGATCAATGCGCCGCGTCCTCACTGCCTGCGGTTCATGCCGGCCCTCAATACCACCGCCGCCGAAGTCGCGGAGGGACTGGGACTGCTGCGGGCCGTCCTCGCCGGCTGAGCGGGTCTCCGGGCCTTTAAAAAAAGAGGGACCCGGGCCTCCGCGCCTGTGTCCCGGCGAAGCCGACGTGCGGAAATTCCGCCGCTTTCGCGGCGGACTCCGGCAGGGACGCCGGAACCACCGGTGGATTTCTTTCACACGCTCTCCCACCCTGGCGCAGTCGCGTTCCGGGCGCCTGGTTATCAGGCGTCCGGGGGCGGGGCGCGCCGGGACATATCGCGCTTGAGCGCGTCAGACCAACCGGCGACGAGGACTATGCTGATTGGTCCCAGTTAAGCCGGTGAATATTATAGTAATTTATGGTAGATGTTCCACGGATTCATAAATTAGCAACGTGTCATTGCTATTATCGATAGAAATCTGGAAATAGTTGTAGTCTGCGCAACAAAAAGTGCGTGGAACAGTTCCGGAATCCGCTTTGGCGCCGATCTTTGCGTCATAAGCCAAAAAAGACGTCTGGATCGACGAGGGACATGATCTGGACGGAACAGAGGGGAAAAGATCGTCGTAGACGACGATGCTACGCCGGTCCATAAGAATCGTGCGAGGAGTCGTCAATGAAAAATCATTTTATATACAGAATTATCCTGATAGTAGCCTCATTAATATTAGTTTCATTTGGAATTTTAGGCTACTTTATTTACAGGATATCCAGCGGCACGGTCTCTGCGCAGGTCGACACCCAGCTTGCCATGACGGGGGAAGCCGCGACCGACGGGATTCAGAAATGGCTGGCAGGCCGGGCCCTGCTCGTGGAATCGCTGGCCGAAAACGTCCAGCGGCTGGGAAACGGCTCGGTGGAGCAGTTGATCGACCGGCCCCTTCTTCAGCAGACGTTCTCCTCGGCCTATATGGGGTTTGCCGACGGACGTTTCGCGCGCTATCCGGAGACCCCGGTCCCGGACGGCTATGATCCGAGGACGCGGTCATGGTACCAGGACGGGGCCGCCGGCAAGGGGGTGGCGATGACCCGTCCCTATGTCAGCTACGCCAACGGAAAGCTGACGATGTCGATGGCGTCGGCGGTGATGCGCGACGGCGTGTTGCAGGGTGTTGCCGGCGTCGATCTGGACCTCGACACGGTGAAGACCTTCCTGTCGTCCTTCCATGTCCCGGGCCGGGGATATGTGTTCCTGGTGGACGCCGATGGCACGATCCTCGTCCATCCGGACTCGTCCAAGGTGATGACCCGTCTCGACGGCAGTGTCCGGCCGGACGCTGCGGCCGAAACGCTGGCGGGATCGTCGGGGCGGATGCTGACGGTGTTCCATCCGATCAAGGGACTTTCCTCGGTCAAATGGCTGGTCGGCATCACCCTTGACCGGGATGCCGCGCTGGCCCCCGTCTATGCCCTGAGGACCGTCCTCGCGGTATCGCTGGTGGCGGCGCTTCTGGTCATCCTGCTGCCGTTGGCGGGCGTTCTCCAGAAGCTGGTCGCGGTTCCCATCACGGGAATGACCCGGGCGATGACCACGATCAGCCAGGGAAAGCTTGATATCGCCATTCCGGCGCTCGACCGCGGGGATGAAATCGGCGCCATGGCCCGGTCACTGGAGGTCTTCCAGAACAACGCCATCGAAATGCGCCGCATGGAAGGGGAGAGGGCCGCCGCGCGGGAGGAGGCGGAACGGAACAGGCGTGCGCTTCTGGACGGTCTGGCCCATTCGTTCGAATCGAGCGTCACACGGGTTGCCGAACGCATGAGCGACGAGGCCGTCCGTATGCAGTCGGCGGCCGAATCAATGTCGGGGATGGCCCATGACGCCGCCACCGAGGCGGCAGCCGTTGCCGCGGCGGCGGAGCAGGCGTCCGCCAATGTCGCCACCGTGGCGGTCGCGACGGAGGAATTGTCCGCGTCGATTCATGAGATCAGCCGGCAGGTTCAGCAATCCTCGGGAATGTCGACCGAGGCCGTGTCGGAAGCCCGTCGCACCGACGATCTGGTCAAGGGTCTGGCCGAAGCCGCGGGGCGCATCGGAGAAGTGGTGGCTTTGATCCATGGCATTGCCGCGCAGACCAATCTTCTCGCCCTGAATGCCACCATCGAGGCGGCACGGGCCGGCGAGGCCGGAAAAGGTTTTGCTGTCGTGGCCGGCGAGGTGAAGACCCTGGCTACTCAGACGGCGAAGGCGACCGACGAGATTTCCCAACAGGTGGCCACGGTCCAGACGGCGACTCAGCAGGCGGTGGAGGCCATTCACGGGATCGGAGGATCGATCACCCGGATCAACGAGATCGCGGGAGCGATCGCGGCGGCGGTTGAGGAGCAGCATGCCGCGACGGCGGAAATCTCGCGCAATATCGCCGAGGCTGCCAAGGGAACCCAGGAGGTGACATCCCATCTGGGCACCCTGACATCGACCACTGGTCGGGTGGGAGATACCTCGGGCAGCGTGTTGGACGCGTCGCAGACGATGAGCGGCGAAGTCGATCATCTTCGGGAGGAGGCCGCATCCTTCGTCAAGGAAATCCGCGCGTAAAAGGGATCGCCTCCCGGATGAGCCGACGGGGCGGTCTTCCGCCGGGATGGGGTGAACATGGCTCCTCCCATCCCGGTCGGGTCCGCGCGGTGTCACTGAAAAGCCGGCGGTCGATCGGCGCCGGGCGGGAGGCCCGGTATCCCCGATCGGCTGGTGTCAGCGATTGACCGGCGCCGCCCTCGACCGCAGATCCGACAGCACCAGATGCCGGAAAGGGGAGGTCCGGCGGCAGGCCCAGGCGGCTTCATAAACCGCCATATGGGCATGCATGCCGGCGTCGATGGTCAGGCGCTCTGTCGCAAAACGCCCGGCGACGGTGCGGATCGCCAGAGCCTGCCCGGGATCCTCGTAAACCGATGCGATCACGCGGGACAGGGACTCCGGCGAGGCGGGGGGGACAAGCCAGCCGGTCACTCCGTCCAGCACCAACTCGCCGATGCCGCCGACATCGCTCGCCACCACCGGCCGGGCCGAGGCGAAGGCCTCCGGGATGACCCGGCTCTGGGCCTCGAACGTCGACGGGACGGCGACCAGATCGAGCGCCTGGAGCAACGGTGCCACATCGGAACGGTATCCGGTAAAGATCACGCGGCCATCCAGTCCCAGTTCCGACGCCAGGGACCGTAAATGATGTTCCCAGCCGGCGTCCCCCGCGGCCGAGCCGACGATCACCGTTTTGAGGCGTGGGCATCGGGTGGACAGGGTGGCAACGGCGCGCAGGAGATGGTCGAAGCCTTTTTCCGGCCTCAGCATGCCGACGGATCCGACCAGGATGTCATCCTCGGCCACCCCAAGGGACTGACGGGTTTCGGCCCGCCAGACCGGCCAGGAGGAGCGGTCGAAAAACCGTTCCGCCGCCCATTCGCCGATGACGTCGAGACGGCTGTGGGGGACCAGTCCGGCCGCCAGAAGGTCCTGGGCGATCACGTCGGCGGTGACGATGGTCCAATCCCAGGCCATGCGCCAGCGCAGATACCGCGTCAGCGACGGCTTGACCGTCTGTGTGGTATGCCGGGTGCGGATCACCACGGCGCGGTCACGGCAGAACATGGCGGCGTTCGCGCATCGCCCCGTGTGGGTTTCGATCACCTGGCAATCCAGGCGCCGGACGAGATGCCGTAATGCCAGAATGGTCGAGGGCGCGAAGGGACGGTCGAAGTCGAACCCGATGGTGGGGACGCCGGCGCGGCGGGCTCCCGCTGCCACCGCACTGTCGGACGGGCAGGCCAGCCAGCACTCATGTCCGTTCCGGTTCGTCCACAGGGCCTGGTCGACGACCCGGCAGGCAATGCCCCCCCAATCCCGGGCGGCGATGGTATGAAGGACTTTCATGGCGTTCATTTCTCAAGGATGAAGCGCGACAGCAGCGGCGGTCGGCGTATCGGTCGAAGGGGGACGAACGCGTACCCGCGGCCGGAGAGGGTGGTGACCAGCATTTCGGCCAGGGTGAGCGTGACGGCGGGCACGAACGGGCTTGGTATGCCGACCGGCTCGTCATGCATCAGCAGGATCGAACCGGAGAGATCACGACGACTCGCCAGGCGGCAGACCGCCGCGGCGGACAGCGCCCGGATGTCCGCCTCGTCGGTACAGCGTCCGGCAATGGTGTGGTCGTCCGTCGAGGCGTTCCAATGGGCGATCTGGGCGGTCGGCGACCAGGCCCGGATCGCCTTGTGGACGGCGGGCAGGCGGCGCCCGGCCGCATAAGGCAGACGAACCAGATAGGGCGACGGTGTCGGGCGCAGCCCGGCCAGGATCGCTTCGGCCTCCGTCATATCGCGGGCGATCCGTTCGGCCGGTTCCCCCTCCAGCGGAATATGCTGCATGCCATGGGCGTAGACGGCATGCCCGGCCTCCACGATATCGCGGACGATCCCGGGGTGCCGGTTCATCCGTTCCCCCGAAAGGAAGAAGGTGGCTTTCGCACCGACCCGTCCCAGGATCCGCAGCACCCCCGGGGTGCTATTGGTCGGGCCATCGTCGATCGTCAGCGCGACCTCTCTGTCGCTGCTGGCGTCAGGCAGCCGATGCAGGACCGGCAACCATGCGCCGGACCATGACATCTTGGTCATTTCAGTCGATTCTCCTGTTCCCCATCCGACACCATTGATGCACGGAAGCGGGGTGGTTTGTAAATGTAATGTTGAATGGTATGTAAATATTTTGTACCGACACCGTCCCTCCCGAAGTGGGGGGGGCGAGGGATCGGCGGATCTCGGGGGGCATCCGTCAATCCCTCGCCGCGAATCCGGTTCCGCCAGGGGGCGCGGAACCGGACCAGACCGCAGCATGCGGGCAACCCTCCGGCCGTGGCGATGTTACCTGTCGGCGGGGGCGGCCAACTTGTGGCCGGGATCGCCGGCCAGGGCGTTTTGGTATGTTTCAGAAACCGTTTTCCACGATAAAATTAACGATAATCGTTATTTATTTCCTTAAAAACATGTTGTCAAGGACGGTTTTCATGTTTATCGTTAAATTCATGCCCTGGGAGACGCATCAGGGCTGGGAACGGCAGGTCCGCCGGACCCCGGTGATGCCGGGGGCGGGCGCCGGTTCCCGGGAGAAACAGGCGATTTCCAAGTGATCGCGGGTGGAATCATGAAGATATTGCGCCGGGACAATCGTTGGGTTCCTTCGTCAGATTGGTCGTTCTGGCTGATCGGCGTTCTTTATGCCGCGACCTGCTGGCTGGCCGTGCATTCCCTGCTCGACGCCATGTCGGTGCATGATGTTGTGGGCATGTCCTCAAGGTCCGTGGTATCTCAGTTGGACGAGGGGGGCGGTGTCGACGGGGAGGCCGTCGCTCATTCGTTCAAGACCCGGATCTACCTGGGAAGAGGGAATTCATGGGCTCATTAGAGAGCACCGTCCGGCTGTTCCGCCGGATCGACCGGCTGTTCTGGTGCGTCTGGCTGGCTTATGTGGCGATGCTCTGGGTATCCATCGGGGATGAACTCGACCCGTCGCGTTTGCAGGCTCTGATGAAGGTTGATGTGGCGGGATGTGTCGCCAGCCTGCCGTTGCCCGCGAATTTCTCTCTGGCCGGAAAAATGCTGTTCTGGTCCTTCTTCGGGACCGTGCATCTGTTTTTTTGCGGCATGCTGGCGGTCGTCCACTTAGCCATTCACCGGTTTGCCAGGGGACAGATTTTCGTTCACCGGACGCTGGAGGGCGTACGATATTTAGGATTTCTGATTGTCGGGCTCGGCATTTACGAAAGTGTCGTCAACAACGGCCTGATCTACGGCCTCTATCTGACCGGGGATGTCGCCCGATTCCAGGCGGACTATTCTCTCGACGTGCCGACACTGGCGGTCGGTGTCTTCATTTTGACCTTCAAATTCATCCTGGAGCGGGCTATCACCCTTCAGGAAGACGTCGATCTGACGATTTAAGGTCTTAGAATGCCCATTCAAGTAAACCTCGATGTTATGATGGCAAGGCGGAAGATCAGGTTGAATGATCTGGCCGACACGGTGGGCATTTCTGTTCAAAATCTCTCGATACTGAAAACAGGAAAGGCCCGGGCTATCCGCTTTTCGACGCTTGCGGCGATTTGCAACGCGCTGGATTGCCAGCCTGGCGATATACTGGAATATATTCCTGGAGATGAGCCGGCTGACGATGCGGCCGGCTGACGATGCGGCGCCGTCTCCGGTCGTTGGCGGCGGCCGGAAATCTTCGTTCCGGCGGCGGTGGCGTCATGGACGCCGCATCGCGCCGTCCAGTGCTTTCTGCCACCGGCCATCGGCGATGGCGGTCCTGAGCCAGCTGTCGACGACCCGTTTGAACTGTGGATCGCGGCGCAGCAGATAGGCTTTTTCGAAATGCGTGAAGGGCGCCTGGACGGCCGCCGGGCATAGAATGCCGGGATGACGCAGGGCTTGCTGCATCACTTCCGTCCCGTCCGTCACCATCACATCGGCTGTCCCGTCCACAATCTTTTCGAAAATGGTGCGATTGTCAGGCCAGATGATTAACTGGGCGTGGCTCAGGTGATCACGGGCGAAACGCTCGTTGGTCCCGCCCGGATTGGTGGTGACCCGGACCGATGGCTGGTCGATGGCATCGACCGAACCGAATTTTTCGCGGTCGGCACATCGGACAATAGGGCGTTTCCCGTCCTCGAGGAGGGGGATCGTAAAATCACCCGCGTCCGCACGATCGGTCGTGATGCTGACGCCTCCGGCCGCCATGTCGAAGCGGCCGGCCCTGAAGTCCTCAAGCAGGGTTTTCCAGGTGGTGGACACGAATTCGACCTTGACCCCGAGGGCGGCGCCCAGTCCCCTCACCATGTCGATATCCGCGCCGGTGAAGCCGCCTTCGGCGGTGTCCCGGATGCTGAATGGAATATAGTCCCCCGTCGTGCCAACCCTGAGAACGCCGGATTTCAGAATGGTCTCAAGCGCCCCGTCCTGCGCCTTGGCGGCCGGCAGGGCGGCGATCAGGATCAGCAGGATCGCCAGCGGAGCCATGGTCCGCCGGGACAGGGCCCACCGAAGGCGCTCCCCGGTCATCACAGCCATCCGGCCGATCGCCAGGGAGAGCGCCGGCCCGGTTGCCGGCGACCCGGCCCCCGCGACCTGCTGCTGCAGGGAGTGTATCCGCCGGGGAAGAGATTTCCTGCGTCAATTCCCAGGGCTGTGGCCGTCGCCAGCAGGTCGGTCTGCCCGGTCTCGGCAAGTGCCGCCCTGGCGATGGCTGCGCAGGCCATGGCATCACTGCCGGCATGATGATGGACCAGTTCGACGTCGAGATGCCGGGCCACCGTCGACAATTTGTGATCCGGCAGATCCGGCCACAACGCGCGCGCCAGCTTCACCGTGCACAGATAGGAGAACGTCGGCCAGGGAAGGCCGTAAAGGTCGAAACAGGCACGGAGAACGCTGATGTCGAAGGACGCATTGTGGGCCAACACCAGATCCGGCGTCCGGTCCGCGATCATGGACGACCAGACCTCGGGAAATTCCGGCTGGCCGGCCACGTCTTCCGGATGAATGCCGTGGATGGCGATGTTCATTCCCGAAAATCGGGGCTCGTGGGGACGAATCAGACGGCTTTCGGTGGATAAGCCGCCATCGGGCGCAAGCCACGACAGTCCCAAGGCGCAGGCGCTCGACCGGCTTTCGTTGGCTGTTTCAAAGTCAAGCGCGACAATGCGCATATCGTTCTCCGTCGGACAGGGGGGGACAGCATGTCACCGCGTCGTCGCGCGGCCTGTCAATGGTCTTGCCCGATGAAAGTCCGCCGGCGGGCTGTCCACCCTCCTTCTGAGCCGGGAGCCGGTTGGTCCGATGGTCTCCGGCCATCCTGTTCCCGTGCGGATGTCTCCGGTCCGAAGGGCTGCCCGTCCTCAAAATGGGCACCAATGTCCCGATTATCCCGGGGGGGATGTCGCGGTGGCGCTTTCCCGAAAACATGCGATGATATGCGCCGACGGATGCTGCCCGCCACGGCGCGGCAGGTTCAAGGCAAGAGAAAGGTGATGTACAGGTCTTCGCGCGTTAACGTCCAGTCGGCGGCTCTCCCCTACCGGATCACCGAGGGCGGGGATATGGAGATCCTTCTGGTGACGACCCGCAAGTCGGGGCGGTGGGGTGTTCCGAAGGGGCGGATTCCCCATGGAATGTCTTTCTCCTCCTCCGCAGCCAAGGAAGCATTCGAGGAAGCCGGTGTCGAGGGCGAGATCAGCGGCATGTCCTTCGCGTCCTACCGGGCGACCAAGCGCGCGGCGGACGGCCGGAAAGAGGTCGTGGAGGTCTGGGTCTATCCCCTGCATGTGATGCGCTGCCTCGATGACTGGCCGGAGCGCGGCCAGCGCGATCTCAGGTGGTGTTCTCCCGATGAGGCGATCGCGCTCCTCGGAGAGGAGGCGTTCGGAGAGGCGATCCGGCGTCTTCGCGCCTGACGGCCCATTACCTCCTGCCAAGGTGGGGTGACATAATATTTTATCGAGACGAAACTGCCATTCCCCAGTATGATTTCCACAACCGCAGGAGGGGGGATGGGGCCGGCATTTTGGATATCTTTGGTTTATTTTTGTGCATCGGTGGTCTGGATCACCGGATCGGACTGGTTGCTGTCGGTTCTTTTTCCCCAGGGGTTCGCCATCCTCAGCATGTGCAAGGGCTGGGGCTTCGTCCTCCTCACCTCTTTGTTGCTCTATGTCGTTCTGAGGCGGGAGGGGGCCCGCAGGGATCGCGTCGAAGCCGCACTGCGCCGGACCGCGATCCATGATTCCCTGACGGGACTCCTCAACCGGTCCTGCTTCCTGGATGTTCTCGGCCGGGCGCTCGCTCTGTCAACCCGGGACGGCGCTACTCTCGGGGTCATTTTTCTCGATCTGGATGGTTTCAAGATGGTCAATGATCGTCTGGGCCACACTTGCGGCGATCAGTTGCTGATCGAGGCGTCGGGCCGGATCGTTGAGCGGATACGGTCCTCGGACAGCGCCGCGCGCTTCGGCGGGGATGAATTCGTCATGATGGTGCGTGGCTCGGCCAAGGGAATCGACGCGCTGGCCTGGCGCCTGGTCGAGGCGATGCGGTTGCCTTTCCGGCTTGACGGCGACGACATCCGGATCAGCGCCAGCGCCGGAGTTGCTCTTTTTCCTGAGGACGGGTTGACGCCTGCCCAGCTTCTGATCGCCGCGGACAGGGCAATGTATCGTGGAAAGGCCGATGGGCGGGACCGCGTCGGCCAGACGGTTCCCCGGGCGCTGCGCTCCCAGGGGGGGTGTCAGGAGCAGGGGTGACGACGGGAGCAGGGGTGTCCGGCGGATCGCCGTCAGCCCGGCGGAGCCACCCATTGCGCCAGCCAGGACGCGATGGCGTCCGCGCTCATCGTACGGGCGTCTCCCAGCGCGATCAGATCCGAAGGGTTGAGAAGCGTCCCTTCCGGCGACAAGACCAGAACCGTCGGGACGCCAGCCAGTTTGCCGACGCCGAAGCGGGCCGGGATATCCATATTCTTGTTCAAACGGCCCACATCCACCGCGACCGTCTCGAAATGGCTGTCGATAAATGTTTTCAGCGCCGGAAGTGCGAAGGCGCCACCCAGAACCCGGCAATCCGGGCACCAGTTCCCACCCAGCGTGACAAGGACGCGATGGCCGTTGGCGCGCGCCCTCTCCAGGGCTTGATCGACCTCCATGCGGGCATCGGCATTTTCATCGTAGGGATGGGCGGCCGGAACAATCCTGTCGACACTCCCCAGATCGGGCGGCGGCGCCGCTCCGGCACCGGCGCCCGGCGCTGCCATCAACAGCCCCGCCAGGACCAGGGCAATCGCGACACGGGCGCCGGTCATGGGAACCACATTCCGACAATGCGCGCCGTATGTGTCACATCCGGGTCGTTGAGATCCAACGGCGGGCGATTGGCTCCCAGGATTGCGACCAGGGCGTTCGACCGCCGTTCGACCGAGGCGAGGCAGGGCGGCTCATCGCCATGGCTGATGACGGCAAGATCGCCGGCGCGGGGCGGCAGCATCGGATGAACATAGAGCAGGGCGCCCACGGGCACCCTTGGTTCCATGCTGGTGTCCGGCATGTAAAACGCGAATGCGCCGGGGACATTGACGATCTGGGGCGGAGCCTCTCCGTTGACGCTGGACTGATCCACCAGGAGGGCGATGATGCCGTTCTGGCGACGAGCCTGGGCGATGGTGAGACTGGACGCGGCCGGGCGGGTCGGGGTTCCGTCGCCGATCAGTTCCCGCACGGCCTCCTTGTCCATGAGATCCTCGGGGGCGACCTTCATCGCTTTGGCCAGCACGACCAGATGGTCGGCCCGCACCCGTCGGCTTCCACTTTCAAGTTTGCTGATTTCCGAGCGGCTGAGGCCGACGATTTCTCCCAATTCCGCCAAAGACATGCGGCGGCGGTTACGCCATTCGCGAATTCGGTTCGTCATCTCCGGTGTGCTCATATCGCGATCAGCCAGCAAGAGTTGAGATTTCTGGAAGAGATAAAGTGTGCCGATAGGTGGATTGCCACGCTGTCGTCAGGACAAATCCAACTGAAATTACAAAGGAGAATTCCTCCTTTTTCCTTCAGCGTCAAGCAACCTGCGCTGCCTAAATCTTGGGCAATGTTTCTATTATGGATACATGTGCCCAGGGCAGTCTGTTGCGGTTTTTTATTAGTTATGTCGTTGTTAACATATCATGCCTATTTCTTAATCTCCTCTTGGGTCCAATTGGGCAAAACGGTGGCGTGGTCGTGACGGATGAGGGGAAACAGGAAATCCTCTGATGTTGACAAATGTATCCAAAATGGATAATAATCGGCGTCGCGGAAAAAGGAGGATTGTATGAGAAAAGGTGTATCCCGCATCGGATGGTCGGTCGGATTGCTGTTTCTTTGCTGGGTCGCTCCGGCATTCGCCGACAGCGGGTCGTCGTCGACGATCTTTTCAAGTGTCCAGACCAAGGCCACGGACATTTTCACCAATGTCCGCAACATCCTGATGATCGTCGGGGCCATCGGTGTGCTGGGTCTTGCCACCATGGCGTTCTTCGGAAAGTTCAAATGGTCATGGGCCGTCAGTCTTCTGGGCGGTTTGGCGCTGATTGCTTTCGTTGGTCAGGTCGTTCAGTTCTTCATTTCCAATGCCAATATTCCGGTAAATTAAATTCCGGCTTATAGAAATGCTGAGATCTGATCATGCGGACAATGGTGTTGCGCGTTATAGCAGAGCCCCCGCAGATTTTCTGGGCGCCTCTGCTTCCTGCGGCGGTGAATGTTTTATTCAATTTTTCCGCAATGATGTTCGGAATCATTATTTTCAATGTTAATCCGATGCCGTTTTTTGTCACGACAGTTCTTGGTCATGCCGTTATCGCGGGATATGCCGTCCGGGAACCCCATTTGTCGACATTGATGGCGGCGTGGATGGAAGCCCGGCGCAAAACGGTCAATCTGACGCCCGTCAGGGGGAACAAATATGTCGCTTGAGCCGGAGGTCGCGGTCCGGCTGTCCGAGGGGGCGATCACCGCCCTGACCGGACAGGCCTCGGTCTGGGGCGTGGGCGCCGGGGTGGCTGGCGTTCTGGCCGGGGCGGCCGCTTTCGCCGGTCTGACCGTTCCCGGGGTTGCGCGCTGGGTGCTGCCGCCGCCCAAGGAAACGCGTCTCGCGGATCATCTGCCCTTCGACCGCGTTCTTCCCGACGGACGGACAATCGTGTGCCGGGACGGAACTCTGGTCCAATGCCTGACCGTCGAGGGGCGTGACACCATGTTTCTCAGCGCCGCCGAGCGCGACGCCCTGTTCCGCGTCCGTAAGAACTGGCTCGACGCCCTGGCCGAAACCGGGGTCGCCGCCCGGGTGCTTCTGTTGCGGGAACGCATCGGCGTTTCCCGCGAAGACAGTTTTGACCATCCCCTGTTTCGCGACATTGCCAAGGCCTGGAACCAGTCCTTCCGATCCTCCTTTCACAACCGGCAGGTCATCGCTCTCTCGGTTCCGGGCAAAAGCCGGACGGCCTCCACGCGTCTGGCAGAGGCGATCGATCTGACCCTTCAGGTCCTCGACCCCTATCGTCCCCGCCTGATGAGCCAGCCGGACCTCGCGGGTTCGCCGGCACCGGCCGACCATCTGCTGGCGTTCTGGGGCCGTCTAGCCAGTCCCCTGACAAGACCCTCGCCGGTGGGAGTCTTCTCCGGGGTGTCGGATGCGATCGCCGCCGACACGGTAGAATTCACCGGAGAGGAGGGATTGATCCGGTTTCGACGCGGAGACGAAACGCTGTTTGCCGCCGCCATCGGCATCCGGCGGTTCGGAGACCATGTCGATGAGCAGATGATTGCCGATTTTTCCAGTCTGGACGGCGAATTCGTGCTCCTCAATCTGATCGATCCCTGGAGCAAGGCCGTCGCCGCGCTCAAGATCGCCCAGGAAAACCGGATGAGCATGGTGACCCGGTTCTCCGGCGCCGCGGGGGAACAATATGACGCGGCGATGCAGATCATCGAGGGTCTGGACGAGAACCGTTCGGCGCTTCTCAGCTATGCGTTGACGATGTTCATTTTCGGGCGGTCTCCCGACGAGGTCCGGGCGCTCGACGCCGATATCCGCAAGATCTGTTCATCCTATGGAGTCACCGCCGTCCGCGAGGGGGCGGCGGCCCAGGCAAGCTGGTTCTCGATTTTTCCGAGCTACAGTTCCTGGCCGCGGAACTTCCGTCTGTTCTCGTCGAATGTCGCCTGCACGATCACCCTTGACCGTCCGCCGCCGGGCCTGCCTTCCTCCGACTGGGGAGCGGGTCCTCTTGCCATGTTCCGCACCGCGGGCGGAACGACCTATTCCTTCCAGCTCCATGTCTCGACAGAGAAGGATGCGGTCGCCCACGCGGTCTGTCTCGGACCGACCGGCAGCGGAAAAACCACCGTAATGACGTTCCTGGCCGGGATGGCGCTGCGTCATAAGGCTTTGCGCGCCTATATTTTCGACCGCTATCAGGGCGCCTATGTGTTCACGACGGCCCTGGGCGGCCGCTATCTCGACCTCGCCACGGGGCAGTCGGCCGGCGGCGGATGCAGCCTCAACCCGTTTCAATGCGCCGATTCTCCCGAAAACCGGGCCTTCCTGCGTCTTTGGCTGCGCGCGATTTCGGGGTGCGAGGACGCCGATTCGCTTGAGGAGATCGGTCTTGCCGTTCAGGCATTGTTCGAAAGCCGTCTGCCGATGGAGCAACGGTCGCTCGCCACGATTTACGACCCCTGTTTCAGCGTCAATGGCGCTGTCCGCCAGCAGCTTCTGAAGTGGGTGGACCCCGCCTATTACGGCAGGATGTTCAATGCCCCGGCCGACACCCTGGAAATTCAGCAAAACCGGCTCGTCACCTTTGATATGACCGACATTTTCAAGGACGAGCTGCTGGCGCAGGCGACGATTTCCTACCTGATGCACCGCATCCAGGCCAACATCGCCGAATTCAACGCGCCGGCCTTCATCTTCATCGATGAGACGGAGCCGATGCTGCGCAATCCGATGTTCCGCACCTATTACCTGACGATGCTGCAGGAGTATCGCAAGCGCGGCGCGGCCGTCATTTCCGCCTTCCAGAGGCCGGAGGCGATCGCCCAGGCCGGCATGGGGGAGGCCATCCGCGGCCAGTGCCAGACGGTGTTTCTGTTCCCCAATGCCCAGGCCCGCGAGGCCGATTACGCCGACTGGAGCCTGACCGACACGGAATGGGCTTTCATCAAGGGAAATCTGCCGGTGTCCCGGCGGCTGAAACGCGCCGTCCTGGTGAAGCGGGCATCGGGGGAGTCGGTCGTCCTCGATACCGATCTCTCGCCGCTCGGCCCCTATCTGCGCGTTTTTTCCTCCGGGCGCGACAGCGTGGCCTTCGCCAGGGATCTGCAACGCAAATTCGGAGAGGATTGGGTGGCTCATTATGTCGCGGGAAAATAGTCGCGCAAGGGCGTGGACCCGCCCTGTGGCGCTGGTGTCGGCGCTGGTGTCGGCGCTGTCGGTCGCCATCATCCTTCCTGGGCCGGCCCTGGGTCAGGGATATCCGGTGATCGATTCCGCTGCGGTCGCGAAGGCGGTCGATTCCGTCAATGCGCTGACACAGCAGGTCCGCGAACTGAATGACATGCTGACGCAGGTCCAGTCGATCGTGCAGACCGTCGGCAAGGAGGGCGTGCCGACCCTCCTGTTCCAGGAAGCCTTGTCCCAGAGCGGCATCTCCCAATATGGGTCGCCGGTGAAGGACCTGATGGAACAGGAAACGTCCCAGATGGTCTCGGGCGCGGTCGGGAAGAGTTTCAAGGCGACGTTGGCCGAAGCCGACAAGCAGAAGGGGCAGGCCGGTGGCGCGACGGCGAAACCGGATTTCTCCAGCCTTACTTCGGCAGAGGGCTGGGTGCGCAAGGAACTGACGGTTCCAAAGGATGCCAGTCTGACGGCGATCGACCTGACCCGTAAAGCCCGTTCGATGCTGGCGGGCGAGGCCGCGGCCAACGGCTATGCCATCGCCCTGACGGTTCGCCAGCAGGTCTCGGCAATGGGCGAGCGGGCGCAAAAGCTGTCGCGCCAGGCCGGCCAATCCAAAGACATGCGGACCGATATCGCCGCGAATACCGCCGTCATGCTGGCCATGCACGAGCAACTGGCCGAGGTGCAGGCGCTTCTTGCCGCCGTGCTCGAGGTGCAAAGCGCGTCCGGTCTCGCGGACATGGATCCGACGATCGCGATCGAGGGGGGAGATCACGGCCCCGCCGGCGGCGGCGATGGAAAGGACAAGAGCAGTCCGGCGGCCGGCGGCCGGCATTAAGGGGGAAGGCATGGCCCGTCTTTTCCTTACCCGATTGCTGCGAGCGGGACTGCGCCGGATCGTCCCACCGGCCGTGCCCGGATCGGGTCGCGCCGTCCTGATCGCCTTTTGCGCCGCCCACCCGATCAATCCCCTGTGCTGCCCCACGCCCTGCCCGGTGATCGACCCGGCCCGGGTGGCGGAGGCGGCCGGGGAGGCCCGCCAGATCTGGCAATCCGTCGACCAATGCCGCCAGATCGCCAACAGCTATCTGACCCTGGCGGCGTCCTTCGGTCCTAACGGTCCTTTGGCGACGGAGCTGCGACGGGTTCCCGGAAATGTCTCGAAAATCATGACGACCGTCCGCGCCGCGGCGCCCGGAATGATGAAGGAGGGGGATTTTTCCAATCCCCGCGCCGTCGCGGAAATGTTGAAAACCAGTCTGCTGGACCCGGGAAAGCTTCCCGTCAATCAACTGACCGGACAGGTGTCGCGCGTCGGCGAGCGCGCAGGGACCTGGGCGGCGAACTGCCTCGACGCCTTCGCGGGGGGCCTGTCCGCGGAAACCTGGTTGTCTGAGGTGTCCCGGGATGGTTCTCGTCAAGCGGACAAGGCGCAACAGGCGAGAGATGCCCGGTCGGATTTCGCCGGCAATGCCGATGCCCGTCAGGCCGTGTCCGAGACTCTCACGGCGGTGACCCTGCTGTTGTCGCGCTGGGCGTCGATGGAGGCGGCCTCAGGCGCGGTGCGGCACGCCGTCGCCGCCGAACCTCTGCCGCACACGACGCGGTCGGCGCAGTCCTCGCCGATGGCGATATCGGCGTCAGCCGCCGCGTCGCGGCAGGCGGACCGCCTCAGGATTCGCTCCGCCGTTCAGGACATGGACGCCACCGTCTCCGAGATCGCCCGCCTGCACAACCAGCGTCACGCCGCGGGCGTCATGGCGGCGCAGTATCCCGGTCTGCGGACCACCATCGCCAGTGCGGACAAGGCTCTCGAATTCCGGGAGATCGACGCCCGGGCCGCCGTCGACGCCCTGTCCGGTCTTTTCCTGGACGGGGCGCAGGCGTTCTCCGCCGCAAGACAGCGGCTTTCGGACCTCGACCGGACGGGCTGGCGCGACAGCGGAACCAAAACGGCGGCAGCCGCCGAGGCCTCGGCCACGGTGGCGACCCTGATCCTTGCGGAGCCGGGACTTTTTGGGACGGTCCGTGATCCGGCGGGACCGCCGCCGGCCGCCGGTCCGCAAGCGGCCGCCCTGGCGCAGGAACTGGCGGCGCGCTTCGCCGCCTGGCTCGAAAGCGATAAGCAGGTGCGTTTCTGGGAACCGTTGCGCCAGGGCGCCCAATCCGCGGTCGCCCGGCTGGATCAGAGGATCGGGGACGTCAATGCCCGGTTCGGCATGGATGTCCGGTCCGTCGACGCCGCCGGTGAGGAGCAACGTCTGATCGACCGGTTCGCAACCCTGTCGCGCACCTATGACAGCCTGGATCACGCCGCTCCCGGCGATACGGGGCACGCCGATATCGAGGCGGTGGTGACGCGGTTGCGCGACGTCGCGCGGGTCGCGGCCGCGGACAGTTCCGCCAGCCGCTTCCTGTCCATATGGGGGAACCAATGACGCATTTCGGCAGGACTTCCACCATCGTCGCCGCCTGCGGGCTGTCCCTGGCCCTGTTTGCCGGTTCCTGTCGCCCGGCCACCGCCCAGCAACTGGTCTGGGATCCCTCGGAGATCGCTCTCCTGGCCGAAAAGTCGGCCCATATGGCGGAGGCCCTGTCCCGCGCGGCCGACCTGCTCGACGCCGTCAACGAGCTCAGTCGGACGGTGGGACGGTTCGGATCCCTGTCCACCGCCGGGCTCTGGCGTTTCGATCTGGCGGAGGGGTTGAAGGGCGCCGGTCCGGAGATCGGAGAAATCGCCGGCCGGGTGGGCGGTTTGCGCCACGCCAGGATCCGGTCCTATGACGACGCCCTGGCCCTGGCCCGCACCCTGACGGCTCCCGTCGCCGCCCACGCCGACGTGACCACCGCCGGTAAGGTCCGACAGCTTGTCGACACCTTGAGGCGCAAGGCGCTGGAGGACGGATACGCGTTGTCGCTGCACGCCCGCGAAGGCGCCAGCACCGCGCCGGACCGCGCCAGAATTCTGACGGACGAGGCCCAGGCATCGCGTGACGCCCGGGGCGATGTCGCCGCCGATACGGCAGCCTCGCTTGCCGTTTACGAGGAGCTTTGCACCGTGCGGACGCTGCTGGGCTCGATTCTCGAAATCCGCAGCATGTCCCGCATTGCCGGCTCAGGAGGAGAAACACGATGACCCGGTACCCTGTTCCGTCCGATTCACACCCGTCTGCGACCCCGCGGTCCCGGGATGCCCTGCGGCGCCGCCGTTCGGTCGCATTGCTTGTGGTCCCGGGTCTGCTGCTTTCCGCCTGCGGAGGGCGGTCGGCGCTGGAACCGGTCGGCATCGGCTCCGGGCGCGACGATCTGAAACGCAGTCCCTGCGCCTGTTATGAGTTGCGCCAGAACTATGCGGGGTGGGCGCTGTCGTGATGTTCGGCCTCTCCGGGCGGGGACGTCCGTTCCGGCGCCGCCCGGCCGATGAAAAAAACGCCGGTTCCGGCAATCCACCTGCGCCGCCGTCCGTTCCCGCCGCCCCCCTTGTCGCCGCGGCCGGAGACCGGCTGGGCGTTTATCCCGCGGAATGCGATGTCCCCGCGCTGGAGGGGCGGCGCTATCTGTGGACGGCGAGAGCCTTCGCCATCGGTCTGTTCCTCAGCCTTTGCCTGAACGTCGTTCTGGGCTTCGCGATCGCCAGCCTGACTCCACTGGTCCGTGTCGAACCGATGCTGCTCAGCTTCAAGGACCGGGGCGAGCAGGTCGTCAAGGTCGAGCCGTTCTCGCGGGGGACCCGGGGTTATGACCTGATGACCGAGATGCTGGTGCGCGACTATGTGCTGATGCGCCAGGAAATACTGTTGGACGAAGGCGAGATGCGTCATCGCTGGGGAGGCCAGGGAATGATCGCCCACCGGTCGGACGCCGACGAATACCGGCGTTTTGTCGCCGAGGTGGCTCCCACCTACGAGGACATCCGCCAGCGCCGTCTGGTCCGGTCCATCGCCATTCACCGCGCCAGCCGGATCGCCGACGGCTATTGGCAGGTTGAATTCACCGCCGACGACTATGACAGCGGCAATCGCAAGATCGCCGAAACGCTCTGGGTCGCGTCTCTCGGCGTCGCCTATGTCGCCCGGGAGATCACCTGGGACGACCGCTTCATGAATCCCCTCGGATTCGTGGTGACATCCTATTCTGTGACACAAAAGCAATGACCCCGCGCGCGATCACGGCCCTGGTTCTGCTGGCCGCCCTGCCGTTGTCCGGGATGGCCCTGGCGGCCGATCCGACGGTGCCGACCGTGGCGATACCGTCGGGGCGGCCGCCGGCGCCCCTGCCGGCGTCCCTGCCGCCCGGCGTTCCGGGAGGCGCGGGATCCCGCGGGGCGACACCGCAACAGCTTCTGACCTCGACCGAGGCCTCCATCGACCAGCAGGCAAAGGGCCAGTTTCCCACCATGGAGCGTGGTCCCTCGCTGCCTCTCGGGACGCTTCAGCGGAGTTGGGACCGTCCGGTTCCCGCCAGCGGTCAGGCGGCTCCCGGGATCATCCATTACATGTGGCATCCCGATTTCGTGATGGGGGTGCGGACCCGCGACTTCATGGTGACCACGGTGTTGCTGCCGCCCTGGGAGCGCGCCAACGAATTTTATGTCGGAGACCCGGTGGTATTCGAGGTGAAACGGGTCCGCCCCAATGTCGTGGCGGTCCGGTCGCGCAATGCCGGCGCCGACAGCAACCTCACGATCCTTGGCGCCAGCGGCAACGCCTACAACTTCTATCTTCGATCCGAAACGTGGAATTCCACGCAGGTCACGGACCTTACGGTCTATGTCGACGCGCCTCATCCCGCCTCGGAAGGCGAGGCCTTCGATGTCCGCGCCGACACCGTTGCCGGCGCCGCGCTGCCGGGGGTGGCCGCCGGCGCGATGCCCGATTACCTGCGCCGGATCGTCTTCCGGCCTGAAGATCTGCGGTTCGACATGAAAATGTTCATCGGCAAGGACGAGGATGCCGACATCGCCCCGGAGCGAGTGTTCGAGGATGGCGTCTTCACCTATTTCGACTATGGCGACCGGGGGGACAGCGTGGCCCGGCCGGTTGTGCATCAGGTGGTGGACGGGGTCGACACGGTGGTCAACAGCCGCACGGCCGGGAAAAAAGGAAATGTCCTGATCGCCGAGGCCGTGGGCGATTTCACCCTGAGAAACGGAAATCGGGTGGTTTGCGTCCGGCGGATACCGTCGGCGTCGCCGGAGGCCCGCCATCCGGAGGGGGCGCCCGCGACGGAAGACTCTGTCCGGTCTTTGCGACCGCGGACCACCCGGACACAAGGAGAACTGGAATGACCTGCCGCGACGTGACGGGATGGGGGCGGGCCGCTTTCTTGGTCCTGTTGATCGCGGGAGGCGTCTTCGGACGGTCCGCGACGATCAATGCGCAGTCTCTTTCCGCGCGCGGGGACGGCGGGGACGCGGGAGCGGATATCGTTCTCGGCTTCGAGGAGCGGTCAAACCGTCTCAGTCCCTTCGACACCGGCCGCCTTGACCGGCTG
This sequence comes from Telmatospirillum sp., assembly GCA_009712185.1. GTDB lineage: Bacteria > Pseudomonadota > Alphaproteobacteria > Rhodospirillales > Magnetospirillaceae > Telmatospirillum. The sequence continues at coordinate 56,533 of WASQ01000012.1, forward strand.
GCCGCGCGCATGACGTTCCAGGACGGGCAGCGCCTTCTGCTGCTGGCGCCAACGCCGGCCGATCCGGCGGCCCGGACCTTCGTGACGGCCCGGATGGCCACCGTCGAGCAGGAATTGTCCCGGCGCGGCCTGACCGCGGAACGGGTCAGGACCGACAGCCCGGTTTCATCAGGATACGGCGGGACGGTCGCTGCAACGCTGATGTTGCGTCTGGTGCCGAAAGATCTGCCGCGAACGCCGATCGAACGCCGTCCCGTGGCGGAGCCGCCCGTCCAGCCGCCATCCGGGATGCCCCTCCCTTCAATGTCCGCGCCGGTCGATGCCCCGATGGATGCTGTTGTTCCTCCGGCCCCGGCCGTGGCGACGGCTGCGCTGGCGTCGGTCCCGCCATCATCCACCGCACCGGTCTCGCTGACGCCACCGGCTCCGCCGGCATCATTACCGCCTCCGCCGGCATCATCACCGCCTCCGGATCCGATCCTGCCTCCACCCGCCGCGACCGCGTCTTCCATTGAGACTCCGCCGGCAACCGCGGTCGCCCCGCCCGCCGCCTCCCAGTCTCCTCTTGCGACGGCCCCGGTTCCCGCCGCGCCGATCGTTGAACCCCCCGTCGTCGTCGAGGAGACGTGGACCGCCGCCGTTGGAAAGTCTCTGCGGGATGTGCTCCGAACCTGGGGCGACCGGGCCGGCTGGACCATTGTCTGGCAATCCGATCGCGACTATCCGGTCGACGCCCAGGCGACCTTTACCGGCGATTTCGCCACCGCGGCCAGTCATCTGCTGGATGGCTTTGCCACGGCCGTGCCGGCTCCCTATGCGCATTTTTATAAAGGAAATCAAGTGCTTCTGGTTCTGTCCGGAGAGGGGCGATGACCGCCGCCCGCTGCGTTCTGGCCTCCGCCCTGGCATTTCTGTCGGCCTGCCAGACCCACGATGACCGGGCTGCGTCCATCCTTCAACGCGACCGGGAGACCCAGTCGATCATGGATCGCGCCATCCCGGCGCCGAAGGCGCGCAGCGGTGCCGCGATCATGCATGAGGGAATCTGGGTGGGCGGGCGCAGCGTCATCCGCCCGAATGGCGAGGCGCTGCCAGTCACGGCGGAGGGCTTGTCGGCCGTGGTCCTGAACAGTCTCGGCGTCGCTCTCGAGATGCGCGATATCGCCGCCGAGATCACCGCCCAGACCGGCCTGCGCGTGGTGCTGGACGAACATCTGGACGGGGGGGCGCCGTCGGGGCCGGCCCAGGCCGGTGCGCCACGACCGCGCGGCGGCATGCCCCTCTCCTGGAATGGGCCGTTATCCGGCCTTCTCGACAGCGTCTGCGCCTATTTCGGCCTGCAATGGGACTACCGGTCCGGCCAGATCAGGATCTACCGGAACGAGGTCAGGACCTTCACCCTGGCCGCCCTGCCATCCAGTTCGACGATCCGGTCCGGGGTCAGTACCACCGGGGGCAACAATCAGACATCGGGTTCGGGGAATGGCCAGAACGGGTCACAGGGGGGAACAACCTCCGGCTCGATGATGCAGGACACCGCCAACGAGACATCGATCAAGGTCTGGGACGACATCAAGGAGACGGTCCAGTCCATGCTGCCAGCCGGCGCGCAGGCGACCATGTCACCGGCCCCCGGAACTTTGACCGTGATCGCGCCGCCGCTCGCGATGCGCCGGATTGCGGCCTATATCGAACAGCAGAACGACCGGATCACCCGTCAGGTGACGGTGTCGGTGAAGGTTCTGCGGGTCGATGTCGGCGACAGCTTCGACCTCGGGCTGGATCTCGGGGCCGTGTTCCAGCAGCTTGCAGGGCAGTATGCGATCAATTTCGCGGGTCCCACGCCGCTCAAGGTGACATCGGGGACGCCGGCCAGCTTTCTGGTCCAGTCGATCCAGAACACCAAGACCGGGAAGGGGCAATGGGCGACGGGCCCGGCACTTGGAAGCACCACGCACGCGGTGGTCGACGCCTTGCAGACCATGGGCAAGGTCAGTCTGATGACGGAAACCAGTGTCACCACCCTGAACGGACAGGCCGCGCCGCTCTCCGTGGCGGAACAGCAAAGCTATGTGGCGTCCAGCGCGACCACGCTGGCCGGCGGCGCTACCGGAACGACGCAGACCCAGATCACGCCGGCGACGCTGGTGACCGGTTTCAACATGCAGGTCCTGCCCCGGGTGCTCGATGACGGGCAGGTCCTGTTGCAGTACGGGCTCAGTCTTTCCGACTTGAAAAAGCTCACGGATTTCGATTCCAACGGAACCCGCGTGCAGTTGCCCGACGTGAACATCCGGTCCTTCCTGCAACAGGCCATCATGCATGATGGCGATGTCCTGGTTCTCGCCGGATATCAGTCGGTGACCGATCTCGCCGACGAGAACGGGCTGCCCGGCCTCGGCGCGTCTCTGCTGGGGGGATCGGTGCGGTCGGCACGGCAGAAATCCGTCCTGGTCATCCTGCTGACTCCGGACATCCTGACCCGCCACGCCATGGACGCTCCGTGACATGGGCGCGCATGACAGGCCGCCATCGGGCACCGCAGGCGCCACGCCGGTTCTCCGGATCGGCCGGGAGACGTTCGCCGCCGGTCTTTTCTGGCAGCCGGTCCCGACGGTCGCGGTCGCCGCGCGTGAGGCGCGGATCGTCGCCTCGCGTGAGGAAATCGGCGCCGATCTGTTCTGCGTACGCCGCCAGGGGGTGCCACAGTTCGCCCTTGGCCAGACCCGGTCCGGCCATCGGCCCGGAATGCGCTCCATCGCCGCGGCTCTGGCCAACGGTGTCGGCCAGAGCGACTGGACCGGGGCCTTCCCGGTGGAGGGCGTCTGGCTGTTCGTCACGGTGCGCAAGGGCGCCATCATGCCCGATGGCGATCTGCTGTTCGCCGATGAGGCCGCCGCGCGCGCTCATATGGAGCAGGAGCTCGGTGCGACCACCGGGCCGCAACTGTTTGCTCCGGCGGCCTGGCGCTTGGCCGGAAGCCGGTCCGAGACGGTTCCGGACCTGCTGTCCAAGGCGCGGGATGCCCGGCTGCGGCCCGTTGTCCGCCGGACCCGGATTCCCCTTGTTCTCGTCACGGCGCTGCTGGCCGGCGGCGCCGGTCTCTGGGTGGCGTCGGAACAGCGGACGCCGGCCGTTCCCGACGTTCCGGTGCAACCGCCACCGCCACCGCCGCCCTGGCATGATCAGCCTGCGGCGGCCTCCGTGATCCGTGCCTGCGAGACGGCGGTCGGCCGGGTCGGCTTTCTTCCGGGCTACGACCTGGAACAGGTCACCTGCGGCCCCGGGGGGCTGAGCGCCGCCTATCACCGGCGTTCCGGATCCGTCGACTGGTTGCCGCGGGCGAGCCTGGTCACGGCGCCGGACCGTGCGGCGGTCGTTTTTCCCGCGCCCGGCGGGCTCGTGCAGAGGGGACCGGGAGAGGCGCCGGTTTCCTATGATCTGCTCCGTCGTCGCGTCTGGGGAGCCGCGGAAACCTATCGGCTGGACGCGGAAATGGCGGAACAGCCCATGCCCCCGTCCCAGCGCGCCGGTCAGGCGCCTGAGGTGCCGTCCTGGCGGATTGTGTCCGTTACCCTTGGCGGGCGTCTGTCTCCCCGCCTGTTGTCAAACCTGCTGGAAGGGCTGCCGACCCTTGTGATGGACGAGGTGGCGTGGACCCCCTCCGGCTGGCGTGTGAAGGGAAAAGTCTATGTGCGGTGAAGCTTGGGCAAGATCTCTCCCCATCGGATTCCTGGGCGGTCTGCTGCTGGGCGCGGCAGGCGGAACGGGGGCCTTCGCCGGAGACGCCGCGGCTCCGGGGGCGCCGGCGCTTTCGGCGCCGCTGTCCGCTCCCGTGGCGCAGCCGGCGATCCAGGTGCCGGCAATGCCGGGGCCGTCGGCGGCCCCGGCATTGCCCCCGAAGGCGCCCGTGCCGGAGCCGAGGCCCGTCGGTGCAAGCGGGGATCCACAGATCCCGGACGCGCCCGGAATGCCCGATGTGTTGAAGGAAATCAGCCAGCGCCAGACCGAGCTGGCCATTCTCGAACTCGATCTCAAACGGGCGGAATTGCAGAAGAAAATGCGGGATCTCGAGGCTCCTTCCGCTGCCGTCCAGCCGCCCGCCCTTGGGGGCGGGGGCGGGGGCGGGGGTGGTGGCGGCGCCGCGCCCACCCCGGCCGCCGTCATCCCTGGGTATGCGGACATATCGCCATCCCCCCTCTCCGACGGGGCGACCGGTCCCGTGGTTCAACGGATCCACCGGGTGAACGGTTCCCTTTGCGCGCTTATCGTCCTTCCTGGTGGAGAAAGCCGGGATCTGCCGCCCGGCGCAGAGGTGATCGCGGGGATGCGCGTGGTCGCGATCACCCCGGACAAAGTCCTGGTGCGCAGTGGAGACCGGGCTGTGCACGCGCTGCCATCGGCTGGAACGCGCCATTTCGGGGGATGAGGCCATGCGGGCACTGACCTCCGGCCCCGACGTTCTGACCCGTGACGGTGGTCCGGTCCGCGCCAGTCCGACGCTGCGTGACAAGGTGGCGATCCTCTCTGACGGCCGTTGTCTGGTATCGCGCAAGCATGCCGACGACGTTGACGTTCTGGGGGTGATCGCTCTGGCCCGCCGGATGGGGGTCCGGACCCGGGATCCCGAATTCGTCGATCTGGGGTCGCTGAGAAGCGTCTATTGCGGCGAGACGGGACGGGCGGGAACGGGCCGTGAGATGCAGGAGGGCGGGGGGCCGGACGATACCGCCATGCAGCGGGAGGTTCAGGATCTTCTTGCCCGCGCGGCCCAGGCTCAGGCCAGCGACATTCATGTGGTGGTGGAGGGGGAGGCCGCCGGTGTGCGGATCCGCGTGGACGGCGATCTGCGCCCGCTCGACGGCGGAGCCAACGGGGCGCCGGTTCACTGGAGGGCGGAGCATGGCCGCCAGATCTGCATGACCGCCTATGCCATGGCGGCCGAGGGCGGAACCGCCGATGCCAGCTATGATCCGTTCAGCTTTCAGGCCGGCAGGATCATGACGGGGCTGCCGGACGGCATCCAGGCGGTCCGGTTGCAGTTCAATCCCGTCGGATACAGTGGCCGCCATCTTGTCATGAGGCTTCTTTATTCCGGGCATGCCGCCGGATCGTCTCTGGACGAGCTTGGTTTTTCCGCGGCGCAGGTGGCCGATCTCGCGGCCATCGCGGATCGTCAGACCGGACTTCTGGTGATTTCAGGGCCGACCGGCTCAGGGAAGACGACGACGCTCGAACGCATGATGCGACGGATCGTCGCCCGTTATCCGGGGGAAAGCATCCTGTCGGTGGAGGATCCTCCGGAATACAGGATCCCCGGGGTGATCCAGCTCCCGGTGGCCAACATGCGCAGCGACAATGACCGTGACAACGCCTACACAGAGGCGATCGCCGCTGCGCTGCGCAGCGACCCCGACCGGATCATGATCGGCGAGGTGCGGACCAGGGCCGCGGCCCATCATGCCTTCGAGGCGGCGATGACCGGGCATCAGGTGTTGACGACAGTGCATGCCAATGACGCGCTCGGCATCATAACGCGCCTCCTCGATATCGGCGTGGAACCCTACAAACTGCGCGATCCGTCCCTTGTCACCGGTCTGGTGGCCCAACGCCTGATCCGCCGTCTCTGTCCGCTCTGCCGACGTCCGGCATCCTCCTGCGACGCCACGGTTCCGGCCGATCTGGCCGAACGCCTGCGCGCCCTGTTGCCCACGGACCGGTTCTGGCTGCCGGGCGACGGCTGCTCCTCCTGCCGGAACGGCTATGTCGGCCGCACGGTGGTCGCCGAGACGGTCCGTCCCGATGCCACCCTCCTCGCCCTGTTGTGCGATGGACAGCGGCAGGACGCCTTTCGCCACTGGATCGCAGAACTGGACGGCCGGCCCTTCCTTGATCACGCCGCCGCCAAGATCGCAGCCGGCGAGATCGATCCGTTGCAGGCTGAATACCGTCTTGGAAAGCTGGTGCGGTGATGCTGTCAGGTCTCGACGACGCCCTGTCCGCCCTGTCCTCCGTCGACCTGCGCCAGGTCTGGGCCCGCCATCGGCTGTCGGCGGGGGCACGGCTCAAGCTTTATGGCAAGATCGCCAGCCTGTCGCGGACCGGAATGCCGCTGCCAAAAGCCCTTGACGCCGTCTGGCGGGTCGCCTCCGCCGGCGGCCGCCGGGCGGGATCTGCGGAAGCCCTGGCGATCGATTCCTGGCGCCGGCGTGTCTATGACGGTTATTCCTTCGGGCAGGCGCTGGCGGGCTGGGTCCCGGATCGCGAGACCACGATCATGGAGGCCGGGGCCGGAGATCTGTCCCGCGCGCTGGACGAGGCGGCCGGTCTGATCCGGTCCTCGAAAGCGATGAAGAGCGCGGTGCTGACCGCGGTCGGCTATCCGGTGTTCCTGAGCGGGCTGCTGGCGTTTCTGTTGTGGATTTTCAGCGCCGACGCGATCCCCGCATTCGCGGAGGTGAAGCCGATGGAGCGCTGGACCGGGCTGGCCGCCAGCATGGGCGTGCTGTCCAATACGGTTCGCGCCGGCCTTGTGCCCTTCGTCGCGGCCGTTCTCGCTCTGGCCGCCGTCTGCGTCTGGTCGTTGCCGCGCTGGACGGGGCGATGGCGGACGCGTTTCGAGGTCCTGCCTCCCTGGTCGTTCTACCGGATCATCATGGGGACCGCGTTTATGACGGCTCTGGTGGCCCTGTTGCGGGCTGGAATGCCGATCCCGGAGGCGTTGCGGCGCCTTCGCGGGAAGGCCAATCCCTGGTTGGGGGAGAGGATCGACGCCGCCTTGTTTTTCGTCAACTCCGGATATGATCTGGGCGAGGCGCTGCATCTGGCGGGGCACGGCTTTCCCGCCCCCGAGATCGTGGAGGATCTGCGGGTCTATGCCACGCTCGGGAATCTCGATGAGTCGCTTTCGCGCATTTCCGCGGAATGGGTCGACCAAAGTCTGGCGTCCATGCGCGCGGCGGGCGATGCCCTGCGGGTCGTCGGAATGGCGCTGGTGGCGGCGACGATCGCCTGGGTCCAGCTTGGCATTATTGCTGTGCAACAGCAGTTGTCCGGCGGCTTTTGAGCAGGGAGGCGCGGGATGGCTGTTCTGGCGATGATCGGGTCTTTGTTGGCGATCGTCGGCTATTATCTCTTCGTTCTGCCACCCGCCAGCGGGCCGGCGCGCGACGCTCCACCGGCGGAACTGGTCGCGGCTACCATGCAGGTGCATCAGAAGGCCGCGGTCGACTGGTGTCTCAGGACCGGCTGCCCCGACGGACCGGTTCCCTCCGCCGGCCTCAGTCTGCCGCCGGGATATGCCACGGCCCCCTGGGTGCGATCGGTGGCGGCCGGCGGGCGGGTGTCGACCTTTGTCGCGGGATTGGCGATCAGCCCGGCTGCCGTGGCCGGCGCTCTGGGCGACGCCACGCTCGGCGGACCCGGGGCGGGCCTGGCGACCGCCGCGGGCGGCGTGGCGACGAGGGGAGACGGGATGCCGGGAAGAGTGTCTGTGCCGGTCGTTCCCGGCGTCCCTCCGGGGGCGCCGGTGATCTCCCAGCGGGTCCGGTGACGACGGTGCGATCCACGGGGAAAGCACCGGCTTTTTCCCGGCCGGCACGGCGTATGGCCGGAGAGGCCGGCGTTCGCCTTGTCCGGTTCCGCACCGGGCTGATTACCCGTGCCATGGTGTCGAATATTGTATGTTGAGATGCAATCTTTGCGTGTTTTGACGACGTCGGAGGACCGCGCATCCCGGGTGCCGGCCTTGCATCTGCCCCGGGATCCCGCCCGTAGGGCCTATCAACCGGAGGGGAGGCCGTGATACTGTCGCACCGCGGTAGGAAAGGGTGACGGCCGCCGGAGGGGAAAGGACTATGGATCGGTGGTCTCCGCGGGGGATCAAAGCTTGGCTGCTTCTCCTATCTCTGTTTTCCGCGATTCCGATTTTTCTTTTCAGCGGCTTCACCCTTTACCGGCTGGCCGAATCCGAGGAGGAGGCGCTGGTGGCGACGCTCGTCGAGCACGCCCGCGCCATGGCGTCCCTCGTTGCCGAGAGGGTTGAGGCCGTCGGGATGGCGGCTCAGGTCCTGGCGCGCTCCGACGCCGCGGTCCATGGCGATATCCGGGCGCTGCGCGACCATGCGGTCCGGCTTCAGGACTCGATGCCGGAAATCCGTGACATCGTCCTGATCGACGGGACCGGCCGGGCTCTTTTCTCAACGGCTGTCAGCCCTGCCGATGTGGTGGCTCTGGATATCGCCCGGGACGTGATCCGCACGGGGCGACGGGCCGTCTCGGACCTTTACGCCCTGCCACCGGGAGGCGTCCGGGTGGTATCGGTCAATCTGCCGGTGACGGCGGCCAATGGCGCCGTTTTCTGTCTCAGCCTCGCCCTGTCCGCCGAAAGCCTCAGTCATCTTCTGGAGGCCGAGGCGGTTCCGCTTGACGGGACTGTCGCGTTGCTGGGGGCGACCGGCACGATCCTCGCCCGCAACCGCGCGTCGCCCCGTTTCGTCGGCGCAAAGACCAGTTCGGATGTTCTGTCCGCGGTATCGAAGGGGCGCGGGGGCGTCTTTGATTCGGTGACCTATGACGGCGTCCGGGTCAAGGCGGCCTCCGCTCCGGTTGGCGCAACCGGCTGGACGGTCGTGTTCGGGGCTCCGATGGCGGTGCTGAACGCCAAGCTGGACCGGACCCTGTGGACGCTGTCGATCGGGGGGGCGCTGCTGATGCTATCCGGCATGCTGGCCTCGCTTTGGATCGCCGGCCGGCTGGCGGGTCGGGTGGCCCGAGTTGCCGACGCCTCGGCCGCGTTTGGTGACGGCGATGCCGCCCCGATGCCGCACACCGGGATCCGGGAACTGGATGCGGGCGGCGCGGCGCTTGGCGAAGGCAGGGCGCGGGAAGAACGTGTCCAGGCGGAATTGACGGAGAGCCGGTCCATGGAGGCAATGCTGGCCCGCGCCGTCGAGGATCTGCGGCGGTCGAAAGCCGAAGTGGAGGAACAGTCCGAGCGGTCGAAGGCCCTTTTGAAAGTGGCGAGCGACGGGATTCATATTCTCGATCACGACGGGCGGCTGCGCGAAGCCAGCGAGAGCTTCCTCAGAATGCTGGGGTACGATGCCGATGAGGCCGCCGGTCTGTCGATCAGGGATTGGGAGGCGTTTTTCGCTCCGGACAGGATTCGCGAATGGGTGGCCCGGATGATCGAGGAGGGAAGTTCCGCGGTCTTCGAGACCCGCTTTCGTCGCCGTGACGGGAGCGTTTTTCCGGTGGAGATTTCCTGTCGCGGCGTCAGCCTGAACGGCGCGTCTTTCCTTTATGCCGCCGCCCGGGACATCACGGAGCGAAAGGCGGCGCAGGCGAAGATCGAGGAACTGGCATTCTTCGACAGCCTGACCCGCCTGCCGAACTGGCGGCTGTTGCTCGAACGTCTGTCCCAGGCCCGGGCGATCTGTCAGCGGACGCGGAGCCATGGCGCGCTCTGTTTCATCGACGTCGACAATTTCAAGACCTTGAACGATACGCGCGGGCATCGCCTGGGCGATCTTCTGCTTGGCGAGATGGCCGGCCGCCTGAAGGGATGTGTCGGGGAGGGGGACACGGTTGCCCGTTCAGGCGGCGACGAGTTTGTCGTTCTTCTCGAAAATCTGCCGGGAGATCCGGCAGAGGCCGCACTCGCCGCCGAGCAGGTGGTGGAAAAAATCCTTCAGGTCCTGGCCGTGCCCTACCACCTTGAAAGCCAGACCCATTATTCCACTGTTAGCATCGGTGTGACCCTGTTCCATACCGGAGAGGTCTCCAACGACGATCTTCTGAAACAGGCCGATCTCGCGATGTATCAGGCGAAGGCCGCGGGGCGCAATACAAGGCGGTTTTTCGATCCCGCGATGCAGGCCGATCTCGCCGCACAGTCCGGGCTGGAAACCGATCTGCGGCGGTCGGTCGGCGGGGACCGCCTGTTCCTCCACTACCAGCCGCAGATCGACCGGGCCGGCCGGCTGGTCGGAGCCGAGGGACTGTTGCGATGGTCGCATCCCGACCGCGGACTGGTTCTTCCCGGGGTTTTCATTCCGCTTGCCGAATCCTCCGATCTCATCCTCTCCCTGGGGCGACAGGTTCTTGAAGAGGCTTGCGCCACGCTGGCCCGATGGAACGACGATCCCGAAATGCGGGATCTGGTGCTGGCCGTCAATGTCAGCGCCCGTCAGTTCCGGCATCCTCATTTCGCCGACGACGTCCGGGCAATTCTGCGGTCTAGCGGCGCCGATCCGACACGCCTGAAGCTGGAGCTGACGGAAAGCCTCCTGTTGCAGGAGGTGGAGGACTGCGTCCGCAAGATGGTGGCGCTGGAACGGCTGGGCGTGTCACTGTCGCTGGACGATTTCGGCACGGGCTATTCCTCACTGGCTTACCTGAAGCGTTTGCCGCTCAGCCAGATCAAGATCGACCGGTCCTTCGTCCGCGACATTCTGACGGACTCCAATGACGCCACGATCGCCCGGACCGTCATCGTTCTCGGCAAATCCATGGGACTCGACGTTATCGCCGAGGGAGTGGAGGAACCGGGGCAATGGGACTTCCTGCTGCGCGAGGGATGCGACAAGGCCCAAGGATTTCTCTTCGGCAGGCCGATGCCGGCGGCCGATTTTGTGCGGTTTGCCCATCGCCATACCGCCCCGGCGGCCGTCGGCGCGGGGGAAGAGGGCGCCGTCATGGTCGCGGAAGGGGCGGTGGCCGCGATCAGCCGTCCGCGGTGATCTTTCCGATCAACTCTCCCAGGACCGCATCCGCCCTTTCATTGGTAACCTGGCAGGTTCCCGCCTTGACATGGCCGCCGCCGCCATAAGACAGGCAAAGAGCGCCGATGTCGGTCTGCGATGTGCGGTTGACGATGGATTTCCCGATGGCGAAGACGGTGTTGACCTTTTTTACCCCCCACATTGCATGGATCGAAATGTTGCAGGTCGGGAACAGCGCATAGACCACAAACCGGTTTCCCGCAAAAATCGTCTCCTCACCCCGGAGATCCAGCACCACCAGATTGTCATAGACGCGGGAGACGCGCTGGATCTGCTCCTCGAAGCGTTCCTGATGTGCGAAATAGAGGTCGGTCCGCTCACGCACATCGGGAAGCGCCAGGATGTCGTCGATGCCATGGGTGGAGCAATAGTCGACCAGGCTCATCATCAGGTCGTAGTTGGAAACGCGAAAGTCGCGAAAGCGCCCCAGTCCGGTTCGCGCGTCCATCACATAATTGAGCAGAGTCCAGTCCTTTGGTTCCAGGATGTCGCCGATGGAGTATTGCGCGGAATCGGCCTGATCAACCGCTTCCAGCATTTTTTTCCAGGATGCCGGAAACTGGGATGGACCGCCGAAATAGCGACAGACCACATGCGCGGCCGATGCCGCGTCCGGATCGATGACATAGTTGGGGGCCTCAGGAATACGCAACGTTTCCGACGAATGATGGTCGAACACCAGATGGGCGCCGGGAACATAGGGCAGGTTGGTGGTGATGTCGTTGGGTCCGATATCGACCAGCCCGTCCTGCATATCCTTGGGGTGCACGAACTTGATTTTGTCGACCATGCCCAGATGGCGCAGAAGAACCGCGCAAACCAGGCCATCGAAATCGCTGCGGGTCACCAAACGGTATTTCTGCTGCGACATCCCGCCCTCCCTCAAGACCGCGACCGCCTCCGGCCCAGCGCCGGATAATCGCTAAGGTTGTCTATTGGACAGCCTAACTCACCTTACATGTCGAAGTCAGCGCGATATGCGTATATCCCGGCGGCGGAGCCGCAAAACGACGTTCCCTGGTGCCCGGCGTAGCGGCGTCAGTCCGCTACTGTCTCTCCCATCTCTCCCGTTTCTCCCATCTCTCCGGGGCCGGGAGGACGGCCATAATTTCGTCACCATTACCCCCTAGCCTGACAGCATCAAAGACGGAACATCCGGTTCCGGACTGTGTTTGCGAGGATATCATGTCGATCAGGCATGGCAGGACAGTGGCAGGTTTGGCGGCGGCGGCGATGCTGGTGGCGCTGCCTCTTTCGTCGGCCGAGGCCAACGGTGGCCAGAAGGCTCAGGCTCTTGCCCTCGGTCTGGTGGGTGGCGCGGTGCTGGGTGCCCTCGCGGCGTCCAGTCCGCCGGCCTATGCGGCCGCCCCCCCGGTCGTTTATGCCCAGCCTCCGGCGGTCTATGCCCCCCCGCCCGTGGTCTATGCGCCGCCGCCGGTTGTTTACGCGCCACAGCCCGTCTATGTCGCGCCGGCGCCGGCTCCTGTGTATTACGCTTACCCTTATGTCCACCACCGGCCGATGGTTTATGTCGGCGGCGGCTACTACCGGCACTACTGAGTTTGTCCGGGGGGCCGCCGGACCGGGAAGCGTCGCCTCGATCCCCCGGGCGGCAGTTTTCCGGACAGCGGTCCCCGGATGTGCATCGGTTTCATGCGTCCCCTTTTTCTTCCCTCCTCCCCTTAGGGATTCAACTGGCGCCCCGGGTCATTCCCGAGGCGCCTTTCTTTTTTGGAAAATTTTCGGTGTCCGGTCCCGGATCCATGACCGCCAGGCGGGGCTGTAGGAAAACGTCAGAGAGATTGAAGGATCTGTGATCGATCCCGATCACGAAGGCATGGTGCCGGACGGATATGTTTCCAAATTGGATTATTTAGTCAACATGTGTTAGGGTCTTTCCATGCCGTTAACCGGGGTCTGCCGGCGCGCGTGGTCGCCGCCCGAGGCGGGGTATGGAGGGAAGAATGAAAACGCAGTTGCGGCTTGATGACCGATCCCTGGCGCGGGGGCTGGCCCGGCGACGGGCACAGCGGGGGGCGAGCGGCGGATTGTCCGACACGGCGCTGGCCGTGGTGGTCGGCACGCTGACGCTGGGCGGGGTGGTCGGCTTTTTCCAGACCAGTTCCGTCAATGCGAAGGCGAACAACGAGGTTGCGAATTTCACGGCACTGGTCGGCAACATCCGGTCCGCCTATTATGCTGCCGGATCGAATTACTCCGGAATGACCGACACGACCCTGGCCGCCAACCGGATCGCTCCGGCGCCGCTGATCCGAAGCGGCAACACCCTGATGTCGGCATTCAACCATCCGATCACCGTGGCCGGCGCCGCCTCTCCGGGGGCCAGCTTCACGATCGGCTACTCCCATATTCCGGATGAGGCCTGCGTCAAGTTTCTGACCACCGTCTGGAACACCATGTCCGATACGACTCTGGCCAGCGCCACTAACGTCAACGGGACGGCTGTCCAGACCTTTACGATGGACGGGGCCTCGCAGGTCTGCAAAGCCGGTGGCGCCAACACCATCACCTTCACGCTCAGTTGACTGGCGCGGACGGCAGGGGTGGACGATGACGATCGGATTTGTCCGCCGGCGGGGGGCGGGACGGGAGGCCGGACCGTGCGCCCGGGACAGGGTCCCGCCACGCCGCCGCAGGGCCCAGCGGGGTGTCACGGGACTGACCGATGTGTTGCTGGGGCTTCTCGTGACGGCGATCGCGCTTCCGGGAATCGTCGCCATCATCAATCAGCAGGCGGCGGAGACGCAAAATCAGGTCGCCGCCCAGCAGTTGAAGGCGGTGGGGGAGGCCACGCGCGCCTATCTGCGCGACCACTTCATGGCGGTCTACACCGGAATCTTTGATCAGACGGCGGGACGGGATGTTTTGCGGATCGCCGATCTGGTGGCCGCGGGGTATCTGCCGGCTAATTTCTCGACGGAAAATCCGTTCCGGCAGAAGCCGGTCGCTCTGTTGCGGATCGTCGCCGACACCAGTCCGGGCTGTCCGACGCCGGTCCTGACGCGGACACCGGATGGCATCCATTGCAAGGCGCTGATCGAGGCCGTGGTCGTGACCACCGGTGGAAAACCGGTGGATCCCGCCCGCGCCAGCCGGATTGCCGCCTCCGCCGGGGCCAGCGCCGGACTGGTGATCGACGCGGCGACCGTCCGGGGCAGCTATGGCGGCTGGTGCGAGGACCTTGCCCTGTTCGGCGCGCCCGCCCACTCCGTCAGTTGCCCCACGGATCCCCGGGAAAGCAGGGGGGGTGGATTGCTGTCGCCGGGATATGGCTATGGCGCGCCCGCCAAAGGCGGGCTGGCCCTGGGCATGTTCCTGAACGGCAAGGAATTGATGAGCGAGTATCTCAACCGTTTTGAGACCGGAAACCCCGAAGACAACACCATGCATACGGCCATGTCCATGGGCGTCAATGACATCAAGGACGTCAGAACGCTTCTGATCGCCGGTGTCGATCAGGGACTGGAAAAAGACCGCATGGGACTGATCAACGACCTTTATACCGGCAGCTACACCGGCAATCCGGATGCCAAGGGGACACTCAACCTCACCAATCTGGTGGCGGCCGGGTCCGGTGGCGGCGCAGGAACCGTCACCGCGCGCCAGATGTACAGCACGGTTTATTATCACAGCTCCGACGCCGCTCTGAAAACCAACATCCGGGGAATCGATGATCCCCTTGGGCTGGTGACGCGTCTCACCGGGCATCGCTTCCAATGGAAGGCGGATGGAGCCCCGGATGTCGGGTTCGTTGCGCAGGAGGTGAGGACCGTCCTGCCGGAAGCCGTGGGGCAGGCTCCGGATGGGGGGCTGACCGTGAAATACGACATCATCGCGGCGCCTCTGGTTGAAGCTGTAAAGATACTTAATAGTCGTATCGATCAACTTGAAGATGACAAAGCAAAAGAACGCCGGAGTATGAAGTGAACTCCGCGGTATCATCCTCACGAGCAACAATAAAACTAAAAATAATTATAACTTTTGTTGAGGTGGCAATTTTACG
>WASQ01000070.1:0-418 GCA_009712185.1 Telmatospirillum sp.
CCGCCTCCAGCGGAAACACCCAGTGACCGTCCTCCTGCTGGCGGGACAGCAGTGCGTCGACCCCGTCCCGGACGGCCTCGTCCAGGCCGTCGGCAGCGGAAAAGTCCGGCCGCGTCTTCGGGTTCAAATTGCTGCTCGACACCTCAAAACCTCATGACATCGTTCCGACGCGCCTCAGGGGAAAAGCGGCGGAAAAGTTATCGAGTTTCCTGTCGGAAATTGGACCTGGCGTCCGGCGGGGAGCACGCCCCCGCCCGGCCGGCCGGCCTCCTCATGGAGAAAACGCGGTTCCGGCAGGACGAACCTGAACGGCCCATATATGACCGGATCAGGTCTGTCCTGCAAGTCTTTGAAAACCGGTCCCCCCTCCCGGGGGGGGGGGGGGGGGGGGGGGGGGGGGGGCGGGGGGGGGGGGGTG
>WASQ01000070.1:428-4692 GCA_009712185.1 Telmatospirillum sp.
TTTAACACCCGGCCCCCCCCCCCGGCGCGGCCATGCCGCGCCGAACGTAAAAACAGGCCTTTGTCGCGGCTATGCCGCGCCGAACGTAAAAACAGGCCCTTGTCGCGGCCATGCCGCGCCAAACGCTAAAAAAGGCCGTGGCGCAGCATGCACCAGATCTTGCGGATCTTCGGAATATGAAAGTTTTCCGGCGGTTGCCAGCCCGTTTTTTCCAACCGGTCGAAGATCTCGCGGTACTGCGCCATCATCATGGCGGCCGGCCGCATCGCCTTGCGCGGACAATCCGCCATCGCCGCTCCGGCCTCCTGGAAATGTCGGCGTGCGATCTCCGCGATGTCGCGGCAAACCCGTGCGATGTGGGGGTGACGCGCGATCGTCATGGGATCGGTTCCGGTGATTCCGTGGCGCGTCAGAACCTCGTCGGGCAGATACACCCGTCCGATGCGCGCATCCTCGATGACATCGCGCAGGATGTTGGTCAATTGCAGGGCCCGGCCCTGGTGGTTCGCGACGTCGAGGCTGCGCGGGGTGAAATCGCCGAAAACCCGGACGGACAGGCGTCCGACCGCACAGGCGACCCGGTCGCAGTAGAGCTCCAGCGTCGCCATGTCGGGACGGACGACACCCGCTCCCGTGTCCATCTCGCATCCGTCGACCACCGCGATCAGATCATCGGGCTGCAGGTCGAACGTCCTCATCGGGCGCGCCAGGGCCCGGGCCAGGGGCTGCGACGGCGCGTCCCCGGCCGCCAGCCGTGCGATATCGTCACGCCAGTGAGCGAGCCGGCGGCGCTTGTCGGCGGTTTCGCCGGGTTCGTCAACGATGTCGTCCACTTCGCGGCAGAAGGCGTAGATCGCATACATCGCGAGACGACGATCCGGTTCCATCAGGCGCATCGCCCAATAGAACGAGGTTCCCGCCCGCCGGACGGTTTCGGTCACCAGGGCGGCCAGCGCCGTTTCGTCATCGGCCGGGGGGTGCGGGGCGACCGCGGCGGGTGTCACCATCCGAGGGCGGTCCGCATCATCGAGCCGGCGACCGCCATTGCGATCTGGGCCGGTCCCAGTTTCACCCGGCGGGCCAGGGGATCCTGGTGGCCGAGGCGGGTCAGCAGGCGATCCGCCAGACCGACGATCACCGCCGCCTCGGCGCGCAGGCCACGGTCGCGGATGCCGCCCGGCAGCCGGCGCGCCTCCTCGACCAGGGGCCATGTGGCCTCGACGGTCCGGAGCAGGACGCGTTTCATCGCGGGGCTTGCCGACCGGCGGTTCAACTCCTCGACGGACGTCCCCTCCTCGGCCATCCAGTCGGTGGGCAGATAGACGCGGTCGAGGGCCAGATAGTCCTTCCCGCAGTCCTGCAGATGGTTATTGACCTGCAATGCGGCACAAAGGGCGTCCGACGCCGGCCAGGTATCGCGGGATTCCCCGTGCAGGTCGAGGAGATAACGCCCGACCGGAGCCGCCGACAGGCGGCAGTAGCCCATCAGTTCATCCCAGTTGGCATAACGGTTCTTGACGGAATCCTGTCGGAAAGCGTCCAGCAACTCGTGGCAATGGGCGGCGCTGACCCCCGTTTCGGCCAGGCTTTCGCGCATTTTCGCGGCCGTCGGCGACAAGGCGGGGTCGCCGCCCTCGATCACCGCCGCCATGGCGTCGAGACGGCGCAGCTTTTCCCCGGACGACAGATCCCTGGCGTCGGCGATGTCGTCGGCGTTGCGGGCGAAGCGGTAAAAGGCATGCACATGACGACGCAAGGGGGCCGCGATCAGAAAGGAGCCGACGGGAAAATTCTCGTCGCCGCTGCCTTTGCCGGAGGCGTGCTCGACATTGGTTCGCGTGGTCATGGCCGTCTAGTTCCTTCCCGCGTCCGATCCGGCCTGCACCCGGCCCTTCCATTCGCCACCCCGGCCCTCCATGTGGCGTCGCGCCGAATCGATCGTCGCGGCCAGATAGAACAGCGCGACCAGCGGCAGGCCGGGGGCCCAGGCCATCGGCAGGCGATAAAAGCGCAGCATGGGGGCGAAGGCCAGGGACATGGCGACCCAGGCGAGAAGCGCCGGACATCGCGCCGGCCCTCCGGCCAGGACGAACAGCGGAGGCAGCAGGAAGGCGATGGTCATCGCCGCAACCGTTCCCGTCAGCAACAGCGGCGAGCAGCGGAGCTGCGTGTAGGCGGAGCGGGCGATCATCATCCACAGCCCTCCGAAGCCCGGATAGATGCGGGTGCTGCGGGTCGTCTCCGCCAGATGGAGCGTGATCCGGCCGGCCGCGGCCTTGACCCGGGCGGCCAGGGTGCAGTCATCGATCAGCGCCCCGCCGATGGCGGCCAGTCCGCCGATCTGTTCCAGCATGGCGCGGCGGATCAGGATGTAGCCCCCGGCGGCGGCGGCGGTGCGTCGCAGCGGCTCATTGACCCAGCGGAAGGGATAAAGCAGGCGGAAGAAGAAGACGAAGGCCGGAATGATCATGCGTTCGGCCAGGGTCTCGGTCGACAGGCGGACCATCAGCGAGGCCATGTCGGACCCTTCGGCCAGCAGGCGGGCGACCATATGGCGAAGCTGGTCCGGCGCATGCTCGATGTCGGCGTCGCCGAGCAGCAGCAGGCTGGTGTCGGGGAAGGCCGTCACGGCCGCCTCGACCGCCTGCGACTGGGCCCACAGCTTGCCGCTCCAGCCCTGCGGCAGGGGGCGCGATTCGACCACCAGGACGCGGTCGGCCGCATTCATGGCGGCGGCCGTCTCCGTCACGATCCTGGCGGTATCGTCTGTGCTGTGGTCGTCGGTCACGACGATACGCAGCGGACCGGCGTAATCCTGGTCGAGAAGCGACCGCACGGTGGCGGCGATCACCCCGGCCTCGTTGCGTGCGGGGATGGCGACGGCCACGGCCGGCCACTGTTCGGGCTCAGGCGCGCGGGCGGGACGTTCGATCAGCCAGAAACGGCCGCGCAGAAGCAGCATCCAGCCCCAGGAAAGAGCGGCCAGCCAGGCCAAGGCGGAACTTAAGGTCATGGGCAGTACCCCGCGTCGCGGAACCATCGATAGGCGTCGTGAATCGCCTGTTCGGCCGGCCGGGTCCGATATCCCAGATCCTGTCCGGCCTTAGCCGAACTGAACCACATGCGCCACTTCGCCATCCTCAATCCATCCAGCGTCAAAAAAGGCTCGCGGCCGCTCATCCGGCCCCAGGCCTCGGCAACGACGGCCAGGGGATAACGCGGCAGGCGCGGCAGCTTTACGACCGGTGGTCGCCGGCCGGCGGCTTGGGCGATGATGGCTAAGATCCCGGCCAGGGAAAGGTTGTCGCCGCCCAGGACATAGCGTTCGCCGATAGCCCCCCGGTCCAGCGCCAGCAAATGTCCGGCGGCGACATCATCGACATGCACGATGTTCAGCCCGGTGTCAACATAAGCGGGGACTTTGCCGTTGGCGGCCTCGACGATCAGACGTCCGGTCGGGGTGGGTTTGACGTCGCCGGGGCCGATCGGAGTGGAGGGATTGACGATCACCGCCGGCAGTCCCTCCTCGGCCACCATGCGTCGCACCAGGGCTTCGGCCAGGAATTTCGACTGCTTGTAGGGGCCGGTCATGTCCGCCAGCGTCGAGGGCGTGGTCTCGTCCGACAATCCGTTCTGATTATGCCCCAGCGTCGCGACGGAGCTGGTATAGACGACCCGCGAGACCCCGGCGTCGAGGGCGGCCCGCATCAGGGCCTCCGTCCCGTCCACATTCGTCCGCATCATCTGGCCGGGATCGCGGACCCAGAGCCGGTAATCCGCGGCGACATGGAACAGAAGGTCGCAGCCCCGGATCGCCGCCTTCAGCGAGGCGGCGTCGGTGAGGTCGCCCTCGGCGATTTCGACGTCAAGGCCGGCGAGGTTGCGGCGATCATTTCCCTTGCGTGCCAGGGCGCGGACGCCGATGCCGGCGCCCAGAAGAGCGCGCGCGACGGCCGAACCGACAAAACCGGTCGCGCCGGTGACGAGGGCTGTTCGTTGCATCGAAGCTACCAAGACTGTTGATCCCTGCGGGGTGATGGCTTAAGAGGACACGGGCGTATGGTGCGGCTTAGTTATAACTTTGCAGCCGCGACCGCCACGAGTTTCTTGAAACGACGGATATCTGCCGGCGACACCTCCATCGGTCGGGCGCGCCTGGCGCGTGACATCCCGATTGGTGAGGCGATGAGTAAAACCCCCTTATTGGATAAGGTCCGGGACCCTTCGGACATTCGGTCGTTCGATCTTGAGGAGCTTCGTCAGC
>WASQ01000124.1 GCA_009712185.1 Telmatospirillum sp.
GGTCGCGGACCCGGGCCGTCCCCGGCGGCGGCGGCTCCACCGCAGCGGCGGGGATCGGGGCGGGATGCGCCGGCTGCATCGGTTTCATCCGCGCGTTGCGCCAATCGAAGACCGAGAAGGCAAGGGGAACCGCTGAGGCGAGAAAGGCCGCGACGAATGTCACGAAAATGATCAGAGACGCCTGATCGCCGGAGATCGTCGCGCCATAGCCGGGCAGCTTCATCACGAAGTTATTGACGATGGCCGCGGCGCCGCATGCGATCGCGATCGAGGCCGCCACCACAAGGAGAAGCTTGATCAGAGCGGTGGTGGAGCTTTCCTGGCGTTTCGGCTTGCCCCGTCCGCGGAAGTCGGGGGCGGAGATCCCGCTGTCGGACCCGGTCTGGCCCCTGGCATAGGCGCGGCGGCGGACCGGCGTGACCTGGGGGCGGGGTTTGAAATTCTTGTCGCTTTTGTAGACGAGGACGTCTTCGCTTGTGTTGTCGCCCGGGTAGTAGGTCTCGCGGATGACCTTGGCGATCATGCCCAGCGTCGATTCGACCGATTTCGCCTCTTCCAGGGCGTCTTCGCGTTCTTCCCGGCGAAAGCGGGCATGAAGCGTCCAGCGCTGTCCATCCAGCGCGTACACCTCATAGTGAACGATGGCGGGTCCCTGGGAACTCATGCGTCCGTCACAGTCCGTGCGAACTCGTCTTGCCGGACAAACATAGGGCCATTGTCCCGAGTTAGGCAAAAACAAAGCGCGCCTGTGTCTGCCGACAAGACGCGCTTTACAGATACATCATGCGATCACGAAAGAACAGGCCCTGAAGGAGGCCGGGCCCCGAACCGCCCGATATTGGGCCGTCCGGAACCGGTCCGGCATCGTTTCGGGGCCGGAGAGTTCCCCCGCCCGACGATGTTACTTCTTGAGACCGAAGTTGGCGAAACGCTTGTTGAACTTCGCCAGCTGCCCTCCGGTGTCCATCAGACGATGCACGCCGGTCCACGCGGGATGAGACTTCGGGTCGATATCAAGGCGCAAGACATCGCCCGGCTTCCCCATGGTGGAGCGGGTCTTGAACTCCGTGCCATCGGTCATGATCACGGTGATGTCGTGATAGTCGGGGTGAATATCCTGCTTCATTACGGTGCTCCAGAATTCGAAGCGGCGTATATAAACCAGCGAAGCCCCGCTTGCAAGCGTTGAACGCATGTTTCCCATGGCAACGGCGTCGCGGCCGCCGTCGCCCGGGAAAACACCCATCTCCGGCCGGAGGCTACCTCTGGTCGAGGCGGATCTCGATCCGGCGATTCTTCTTGCGGGCGGTCTCGTCGTCGCCTTTGTCGACCGGCTGGAATTCGCCGAAACCGGCGGCCGCCAGACGGTCCTGGGGGATCCCCTGGGCGGCCAGGAATTTCACGACCGACACGGCCCGTGCCGTCGACAGCTCCCAGTTGGACGGGAACCGGTCGGACTTGATGGGCACCCTGTCGGTATGTCCGTCGATCCTTAAAACCCAGTTGATATCGGTGGGAATCTGACGCGTGACCTCGATCAGCGACTTCGCGAGCTGGGAAAGCTGGGTCTGACCGTCGGTTCCCAGTTCGGCCGATCCGCTGGCGAACAGCAGCTCTGACTGGAAGATGAAACGGTCGCCCTCGATCCTGATTCCCGGGCGGTCGCCCAGGACCTTGCGCAGGCGCCCGAAAAATTCGGACCGGTAGCGGGCCAGTTCCTCGACCTTGCTCGCCAGGGCGGCATTGAGACGTTTTCCCAGATCGGCGATCTGGACCTTCTGTTCGGCGCTGAGGCTCTCGCTGGCTTCCAGCGCGGTCGTGATGCGGGCCAGTTCCTGGCGCATCGCCTCCATCTGCTGGTTGAGCAACGCCGCCTGGGCCCGGGCTTCCTCCGAGAGCTTGCGTTCCTGCGCCAGTTGTCCCTGGGCCTCTCCGGCCTGGGCGCCCATCGCGGCCAGCTTCTTTTCCAGTTCCTCCTTCAGCGCTTTCAGGGCGTCGACGTCATGCTGAAGCAGGGCGGTCTGCTGCCGGTCCGCGCCACTCTGATTGACCTGAGCCTGAAGCTGATCGCGTTGAGCGGTTGAGGTCTGCAATTGATCGGTCAGTCGGCCGATATTGACCTTCAACTCGGCATTGGACCGCCGTTCTATGTCGAGGAGATCCGTCATCTCGTTCAACTGCCGCGACAGGCGCGATATGGTCTGGTCGCGGCCCGACAAAAGCTGTCCCAGGTAGAACTGGGTCAGGACAAAGGCCAGCAGAACGAAGATGATCACCAGCAGCAACGACGCCAGGGCATCGACGAAGCCGGGCCAGATGTTGATGCCGCTGCGGCCGGCACGGCGTCGCGCCATCGGCATGGGCTAGACGTCCGGCCGCGCGGTTCGCGTGGCCGTGGCAGAGGGCTGTGGCGGCTCCTCCTCGGCCAGGGCGGCAATGGTGCGGGCCAGCAATTTGAACTCGCTGCGGATTTCGCGAACCATCTCGTCGCGGCTGACCGAAATCTCGTCAACCATGCGAAGCAAGGTGGCGTCGAGATTCCGAATGTGCTGACGGGTCTGTTCATCGACCGGCGATACGCCGGCTCCGTCAGCGAGGCGGGTCATGATCGGCTTCATCTCAAGCTGGTTTTCCGCCAGCTTCAGCATCAGACTCTGTTCGGTTTTCATCTGATCGGCCAGGATCGTCAGCCGGTCGGTGAGCTGGCGCATGTTGGTGTTGGCCGAAATACGGCTTTCCTCGCCCCTGGCGATGACCCGTTGCAGATTGTCGAGGCTGTCGGCCGTCTGCTCCAGGAGCGCCTGGATATAGGCCGGAATCGGCTGGTCGCCGCCATCCGATGGCCCCACGCCCGACGTCAGCTTGGTCTGGCCGGACAGCCAGTCCTCCAGCTCATTGTAGAAGGCGTTCTGCGCCTGACCGGCCTGCAGGTCGAGGAAGCCCAGGATCAGCGATCCGGACAGGCCGATCAGGGATGTCGAGAAGGCCGTGCCCATGCCAGACAGCGGCGCGTCCAGGCCCTGCTTCAAGCCGGCGAAGGCGGACTGTACGTCATCTCCCGAAATGGTGAGGTTACGGATCACCTCGCCAATGGAACCGACGGTTTGTGACAGGCCCCAGAACGTGCCCAGCAGCCCGAGGAAAATCATCAGGCCGGTCATGTAGCGGGAGATTTCCCGGGTTTCCTCAAGCCGCGAGGCCAGTCCGTCGAGCAGAGACCGCAACGCGGCCGGGCTCAGGGCGAACCGGTCCCGCCGCTCCCCGATCATGGCGGCCAGCGGCGCCAGAAGGCGGGGGCCGCCGGTGGAACTGACCTCCGGCATCCGGCCGGACCGGGCGGCCTCGGCCCAGCGGACATCCGCCTCCAGCATCGTGACATGCCGGAAATTGAGAATGATACCGACCAGGAGGACGACGAGCGTTACGCAATTGAGGCCGATATTGTTCATGAAGGCGTGTTGCAGGCCCTGGATCAGCAGGGCCACCACGCCGGCCACCACGACTAGAAAAACGGCCATGCGGAAAAGAAAACGCCGGGGATGGGTCATGCTTCTCCGATCCAAAAGAAAATCATCGCGGCGCCCCGCCGGGCCGGCCCGGCCCCGGCCCGGCCCGGTCCATCCTCAGCGCTTCTGCACCAGAATGTCGACGCGATCCGCTGGTCCCTCTGGATTTTTGTTGCCCAGCGCCCGGACTTCGATCCTCGTGCTGCGGACTCCCTGGTCGATCAGGTAGGAGCGTACCGCCAGGGCACGCGACAGCGACAGGCGCCGCGCCTTGCTGGCGTTATCCTCGTCGCCATAGGCGTAGGCCAGCATCTGGACCTGGAGGGAGGGATCCCCCGACAACCGGTCCACCAACCGCGACAAGGGTTGGCGTGCGGCCTCGGGCAGGCGCGCCCCGTCCTTGTCGAAAAGGACGCTCACCGGAATATCGCCGGAGGCGGACGGGGTGGTCTGCTGGGGCGCGGACGCCGACTTCTGGGGGAGTTTTTCCTCTGTCCTGGTGGCAGGCTGGGGAGCCGGGGAAGAGGGCTGGTCCTTGCCGGCAGTCGGCGAAGACGCGTCGGAGGTGGCACCGGATTGCCCGGCCGTCGCGTTTTTGCCGCCGGCTGCTGCCGGCTGTTCCGGCGGGACGACCGCCGGCGCCGGGGCGGGGGCCGACGGAAGCGATATGGATGGCAGATCTGTGGATTTGGCCGCCGGCGTCGGCGCGCTATTCGCCGTGGCATTCGGAGGCGAGGCCGTCTTCGGCGACGCATCCGGTCCCGGGGGGGCGGTTTCCGCGGTCGAGGCGGAAGTCCCCTGTCCGGGTTTCGCCGCCGGTTCGGGCACTGGTGACGGCTTCGCTGTGTCGGTTGGGTTTGCGGTGTCGGCCGTCTTGGCTGTGTCCGCCGGTTTGGCGGTGTCGGCGGGCGCGGCCGACGGGGCGACGGGCGGTTTTGCCGCGGCGGAACTTGTGGCTTTCGCGGGTTCCTTTTTCCCGGGCTTGCCGGCCGCGGTCCGGCCAGCCGGCCTGGCGTGAGCGGCGGGCTGTTCCGCTTTCTCCGCGCCTGCATCCCGCCGTTCGTCTTTGGGGGATGGCCGTTTCAGGATGATCGGGGCGCCCGGCGACCCGGCCGGTGCCGCAGCACCGCCGGCGACATCAGGCTGTCCGCCGGATTCCAGAAGCATGCCCGGAAGGGTCTGCGTTTTGCCGAGGCGGTCCAGAACGGTCGGATCGACCTCAACCGCCGGCTTCCTGTTGTCTCCGATGACGACCTGCGCCGAGGCCGGAGCTCCCAGGGCCGGGACGAGGGACAGGGCCAGCAATGTCCCCGCACCCCAATGCCGCAAACTGCTCACTGCTCCTCCCAAACGGCGCAAACGGTGTCTTTGGCCGACCACACTACCGCAAGGTCCAGATGACCTCAACTCGTTTACGGATCAGGGTCCAGGGCAATCGGCTGACTGCGGAAAACAACTTCAGGCGGGAGAATCGCATCCGCGTCGGCGCATGACGCACTTCGGAGTCCGCTGACGGAAGGCGGTGTCCCGGGAGTTCTGGTGCCGCAGAGCATTGCCCGCGGCGTGCGCGCAGCGAGAACAGGCCGGGACAAAACGGGGTTATCCGTATGTCCCCGGCCAGGGGTGTGGCGGGACCTGGGGCCTGCTGTAATTGAGCGGATCAACAGGCGCAAAGTCCGGACGGTGTTAGAGCCGGCGGAAGCGGGCGTACCCCATCAAAACCGACGAGCTGGAGCGATTATTGTCGCAACAAGCCCTCAGCCCGCCGATCGCAACAGATTGCCAAGCGGCAGATGCAGATGATCGTTGGCCGCGAGGACGTTTCCGGATTGCAGCATATCGTGGCCGCCGTCGACCTCGCTGACATAACCGCCCGCCTCTTTGACGAGAATGATGCCCGCCGCGATGTCCCAGGGCTTCAGTCCCATTTCCCAGAATCCCTCATAGCGGCCGGCGGCCACATAGGCGAGATCCAGGGCAGCCGACCCCAGGCGGCGGACGCCGGAGGTGGCGGCCATGACATGGGGGAGCTGGCGCAGGAAACGGGCGTGCTCCGGCCGGCCCCGGTGCGGAATGCCGGTGGCGATGACCGCGTCGTCGAGCTTGCGCCGCGCCGAGACGCGCAAGCGCCGTTCGTTGACGAAGCTGCCATTTCCCTTTTCGGCCCAGAACATCTCGTCGGTCAGCGGCTGATAGACGACGCCGGCGATCGGTTCGCCGTCGCGGACCAGGCCGATCGAAATCGCGAAATGCGGGATCCCGTGCAGGAAGTTGGTGGTGCCGTCCAGCGGATCGACGACCCAGACATTATGCCGGTCGGCGCCGGCGAACTCGCCCGACTCCTCCAGCAGGAAGCCATAATCCGGACGGGCCTTCTGCAATTCCTGGCGGAGCAGCTTCTCGACCCTGAGATCGGCCGCCGACACGAAGTCGCCCGGGCCCTTCTGAGAGACCTGAAGCTGCTCGACCTCGCCGAAATCGCGCAGCAGGCCGCGCGCCGCCTTGCGGGCGGCGCCGGTCATGACATTGATGTTGGCGGAGCGCGCGATCATCAGTCCTTGGCCCGCTCGACGTAGCTGGCGTCGCCCGTGGAAACGACGATCCGGGTGCCCGCTTCGATGAAGGGCGGGATCAGGACACGCACGCCGTTCTCAAGGACTCCCGGCTTGTAGGAGGAGGCAGCGGTCTGGCCCTTGACCACGGGGTCGGCCTCGACGACGGTCATCACCACCTTGTCGGGCAGGGTGACGGACACCGGTGAACCCTCGATCAGGTCGACCGTGCAGGGCATGCCGTCCTGCAGAAAGGCGCCGGGCTCGCCCACCACCTCACGCGGAACAGCGAACTGTTCGAACGTCTCGGAGTCCATAAAGGTCACGCTTTCGTCGTCACCGAAGAGGAAGGTCACCTCTTTTTCCTCGACCTGCAGCTTTTCGACGGTATCGGCCGTGCGCCACCGCTCATTGGTCTTGGTGCCGGTACGGACGTCGCGCATTTCCACCTGGATGAACGCGCCCCCCTTTCCAGGCTGAATGAGCTGGATTTTGAGCACCGCCCACTGGCGATTGTTGTGTTCGAGGATGTTGCCGGGACGGATGAGGTTCGCGTTGATCTTCATGGTGTGACCAGGTTGTTGGAAAAAATCTGGCGCGGACCCTAACAGCTTGCCTCGTGAGAGGCAACCAGGGAGCGCATCCGGACATGACGGAACAGAATAGGATAGGACGGGCAGCCAAGGAAAGCCGTCTTCGACGCCTCCTCCAGGGACCGGGCTGATCCCGGTCAATCGTCCGGCGGGTAGTGATGACGGTTGCCCTGCCAGTCAATAACATGGCCGTTTTCGAGATAGACGGGGCCGATCGGCGCCTTTCCATGTCCGCCCGGAATGTCGAGGACATAGTGCGGCTGGCACAGGCCGGAGACCCGCCCCCGCAGATGACGCATCAGCGCCTGTCCCCGGGCGATACCGCTGCGGAAATGTCCCGTTCCGGGGGCAAGGTCCGGATGATGCAGGTAATAAGGTTTGATCCGGAGCGCCACCAGAGCCCTCATCAACTCCTCCATCACCGCGGGTGTGTCGTTCACTCCCTTCAGCAGGACCGTCTGGCTGAGAAGGGGTATGCCCGCCTTCGTCAATCGCCGGATCGCGGTCGCGGCGGCGGGCGCCAGTTCCCGGGGATGATTGCAGTGGATGGCGACGAACAGCGCAGTTTCAATGTCGAGAGCCGCCAGCATCGCGGCATCGACACGATCGGGATCGCTGACGGGGATCCGGCTGTGGAGTCTGACGACCTTCACATGGTCGATGGCGTCCAGTTCCTGCAAAAGAGCGGCGAGGCGGGCTGCCGGCAGCATCAGAGGATCGCCGCCGGTGATCACGACCTCCCACACGTCCTCATGGTCGCGGATATAGGCGATGGCGGCGGCCATCCGGTCCGGGGACAGCATGGCCTCGTCGCCGCCGACCTTTTCGCGGCGGAAGCAGAACCGGCAATAGACCGGGCAATGGAGGATCGGGGTCAGCAGCACCCGGTCCGGATAGCGATGGACGATGCCGGGCAGGGGGGAGTGGACGTCATCGCCGATCGGGTCGGTCCGCTCTCCCGTGGCCGCGACCAGTTCGCGGGCATCCGGAACGAACTGCCGGGCCACCGGGTCCGCCGGATCGGCAGGGTCGATCAGATCGGCGATGGTGGGGGTGATGGCAACGGCGTAGCGGGAGGCCACGGCCGCGATGTCCGCGATCCGGTCTCCGGCCGCCAGACCCGCCGCCTCGATATCGGCGGCATTGCGCAGCGTCCGGCGACGGCCGGGCCGGGCCGGGGGAACGGGGGATTCGGTCATGGAGTGCACTGCCTCTGGCTGGGAAAACGGAACTTAGGGCATAGTGGCGCCGCAGTCAGTCAAAAAAGGAACGAAAATGGTCCGCAATGAGTGGTGGCGGCCCGGGGATTTCGGACGCCGCCGGCCTGCCCTGATGGCGCGCCGCGCGATAATGGCCGCTGTCCGCAGCTATTTCGATGCCGACGGTTTTGTCGAGGTCGAAACGCCCTGCCTCCAGAGATCCCCTGGCCTCGAACCTCATATCATGGCCCTGTCCACCGACCTCGCGGAGCCTTTCGGCGCCTCGCGGTCGCGGCTTTACCTGCATACCTCTCCCGAATTCAGCATGAAGAAACTGCTGGTCGCCGGGATGTCCCGGATCTACCAGATCGCGCATGTGTGGCGCGACGGCGAACGGTCGCCTCTGCATCATCCGGAATTCACGATGCTGGAATGGTACCGGACCGGTGCCGGATACGAGACGCTGATGGAGGACTGCGCCGCCCTGCTGGCCTTAGCGGCCAGGGCGGCCGGCGTCCCCCTGCTGCGTCGCGGCGAGAGGACCTGCGATCCTTTCGCGCCCCCGGGCAGGCTTCCGGTCCAGCGCGCGTTCCAGGACTATTGCGGCATCGACCTGCTCGCCACCGCGCCCGACCCGCGGCGGCCGGACGTGTCGCTGCTGGCGGACCAGGCTCGCGCGCTTGGCCTGCATGTCGGCGGGTCCGACAGTTGGGAGGATGTTTTCTTCCGCATCATGATGGAACGGATCGAGCCCAACCTGGGGGACGACCGGGCCGTGGTCCTGTCCGATTATCCGGTTTCCATGGCGGCGCTGTCGCGTCCTTCTCCGGCCGATCCCCGCGTTGCCGAACGGTTCGAACTGTATGCCTGCGGGGTGGAACTCGCCAACGGCTTCGGCGAACTGACCGATGCGGCGGAACAGCGGCGGCGATTCGAGGCGGACATGGATCTCAAGGAACGGCTTTACGGCGTGCGTTATCCGATCGATGAGGATTTCCTGGCGGCGCTGGAGGCTGGCATGCCGGACTGCGCCGGGATCGCGATGGGACTCGACCGTCTGGTGATGCTGGCGACCGGCATGGACCGGATCGACGACGTTCTTTGGGCGCCCGTGGCGTCCTGACCGCTTCCGGCAGGCGGCCGGAACGCCGGACGCCTGCCGGAGGTCCGTCAGGACTCTGCGAACAGCCGGTCGAAGGCCTGGACCGCCGCTGCCGGACCTTCGGGATGGTCCCAGACACCGGCGGATACCGCCAGAAAGTCGGCCCCGGCGGCGACCAGCGGCGGGGCATTGTCGAGGGTGATGCCGCCGATGGCGACGCAAGGGATCTCCATCAGCCCGGACCACCAGCTGAGAATGTCCGGCTCTGCCCGGGTCGGGGCGTCCTTCGTCGTCGTCGGATGAAAGGCGCCGAAGGCGACATAATCCGCCCCCTGCTCTCCGGCCACCATGGCGAGATGGCGGGAGTCATGGCAGGTGACACCGACGATGGCGTCGGGTCCGACCTGCTCGCGCGCCTGGCGATAGGGGGCGTCCTGCTGACCGACATGGACACCGTCGCATCCGGTCTCGAACGCGAGATCCGGCCGGTCGTTCAGGATGAAGGCCACGCCGCGACGCTGGGCCAGGGGGCGGAGTACGTCGATGACACGGCAAAGCGCGTCGTCCTCGATCCCTTTGAGACGAAGCTGGACGGAGGCGACGTCGCCGGCGTCCAGTGCCGCTTCGAACGTCGGAGCAAAGGCGAAAACGTCGTCAATTCTGGGCGGCGTGATCAGATAAAGGCGGCAATGGGTCGGAATTTGTCGTGTCCCCTCAAGTCCTGCGGATAAGGCCCGCCATCCGGTCGGCGGCGCGGTCCCGGGGAGAATAGCACGAACCGGGCGGACTTGAAGGGGGTGGCCGGCGGAGGAAGAACCCGCCGGCCCGGTGATGATGTGTGCCTGCCATCCCTGCCCGGGACGGCCGTTCGTCGATCTTTCCTCTCACCAGTCCCGTCGCGCCAGCCGGTCCTTGGCGTCGGCAATCACCTCGAAAAGATCGGCCATGGTGATGCCGTCGCGGGCAAGCAGGCGCGTCATGATCGGGTCGGTGAGCAATTCATCGAGGGAGGGCTCCCGATTGCCGACATAGAGGTCGGCATTCATTTGCCGGCGGTGGCCGGACGGCGACAGATATGTCATTACCCGGATCGATCGTTCGACGGTCGTCGCGGAGGAATGGCAGGCGGCAGGCATCATCACGGTCTTCCTTAAGCGGCTTCAGCAACAGCCGGGTTCTGTCGCGGAGCGTCATCCGACGGCCGCGGGCACCCGAGATATAAGCCGGATCGGCTGATTATCACCGTGACTCTAACTTAATTTTTTTGTGGCCGATTTATGACGACAAGGTCCTATGCCGATGGACCGGGGCCGCCGCGAAGC
The DNA here is from genome assembly GCA_009712185.1 of Telmatospirillum sp. Taxonomy (GTDB): domain Bacteria; phylum Pseudomonadota; class Alphaproteobacteria; order Rhodospirillales; family Magnetospirillaceae; genus Telmatospirillum. The sequence continues at coordinate 10,275 of WASQ01000124.1, forward strand.
GTCGGACGCTATGCCGGAAGCCGGCCCGACAGCCGGTCGAGGACCATCGCCCGGATATCGCGGGCGCGGCCGGGGTCCAGGCTGTCAGACGGGCAATGATCGAGCAGCAGGGCGTCGTGGCTCCGGGCGATGGCGGCCACCTTGGCTGTCACCGAAGCGTTCGTCCGCAATGCCACCGCTTCGGCCCCCGCGGCCAGCGCCGCCAGAGCAAATCCGGGTGCGTCGGCGCAATCCAGGACGCCAAGACATCGGCCCGACGGCGTCTGCCGCCGCGCGAAGGCGATCATTGCGAGAAAATAGCCGCTGCCGAGAGAATATATGGCGCCCGGCGCCGATCGGAGGACGACCATCTGGCCGGAAAGAGCGGCTGCGGCCAGGGCCTGGGCGGCCGGGTCCGGCGTGTGGACAATGATATGGAGGCACGCCTGCGGTCGGGCGACGGCCCCCTCCGTCGCGACGGGGGCCGGGCCGGCAATGTCAGGCGTCGAGATCGATGCTGTAATTCTCGATAACCGTATTGGCAAGCAGTGCCTTGCACATCTGGTCGACGGCCGCCCGGGCCTTCGCCGGATCGGTCTCGGCGATGTCGAGTTCGATGAATTTGCCCTGCCGGACATCGTTGACCCCGGCAAAGCCAAGGGAGGAGAGGGCATGCTGAACCGCCTTGCCCTGAGGATCGAGAACGCCGGACTTGAGCGTGATATGAACCTTGGCCTTCACGGGGATGCTTCCTTCTGGTCTCTGATTACTGAACGGTTTCCGGACCCTTGAGATCCCGGGGGCCGCCTTCCGGCAGGATGCCAAGCCGGCGCGCCACTTCCTGATAGGCCTCCTCGACGCCGCCAAGGTCGCGGCGGAAGCGGTCCTTGTCCATTTTTTCGCCGGATTTCAGGTCCCACAGACGACAATTGTCCGGACTGATCTCGTCGGCGAGTACAATCTGCATGTCCTCATTGGTGTAAAGACGGCCGAATTCCAACTTGAAATCCACAAGGCGAATGCCGACGCCCAGGAACAATCCGGTCAGGAAATCGTTGATGCGCAACGACAGGGCCATCAGATCGTCAACATCCTGGACGGTGGCCCATCCGAACGCGGTGATATGCTCCTCGGACACCATGGGGTCGTTGAGCTCGTCCGACTTGTAATAATACTCGATGATCGAGCGCGGCAGGGGTGTCCCTTCCGGGATGCCGAAGCGCTGGCTGAGAGAACCGGCGGCAACGTTGCGCACCACGACCTCAAGCGGGATGATTTCCACCTCGCGGACCAGTTGTTCGCGCATATTGAGGCGGCGGACGAAATGGGTCGGGATCCCGACCTCGCCCAGACGCAACATCAGATATTCCGAAATGCGGTTGTTGAGGACGCCTTTGCCGGTAATCGTTCCCTTTTTCTTGTTGTTGAAGGCGGTCGCATCGTCCTTGAAATATTGGACAAGCGTTCCGGGCTCCGGTCCTTCGAAAAGAACTTTCGCTTTTCCTTCGTATATCTGCTTACGTCTGGCCATGATCTGGATTCCGGCATAAGGGTGTCGCCCGGGGGCTTGTCGGGCTGGCTGCTGTGGCGAGCGCCTCAATGGCCCTGGGCGTGACAGGGCTGGTCTCGCCAGTGGCCCGATCCGGACGTCTGAGAGACAGGCGTCCGGGCAGGTTGGTCCACCAATTGATTGAGTTGCAGTGAAAATCTGACAGATCGCTTCGATCCATCTGTCAGATTTTCACTGCAACGGCGTCCGGCCCCTTTAACATGTGACCTCCATATAGCAGGGCGACACCCTGTGTACAACATCCTGGCGTTTCGGCCTATCGCTATCGTCGGAATGTGCGGGGCCCACCGGGTTCCCCCGATCGGCCCGGTGGCACGGGAAACGCGGGATCAGCCGACGACCGGACGGTAGTTCGTGTGTTCCGGCGGACCCGGGGCGAACAGAAAGACCGGATCGACGTCCGGCCGGTCCACCGATGGCAAGGCGATCAGCGCGGAACTTCGGGTGCCGAAGCCATTGTCGAGCTGGAAACTCAAGCCTCCTTCGCGGCTGGCTTGTCCGGCCGGCGTAGCGGAGGCCATAAGCTTTTTCCAGTCCTGCCACTCACCGTTGTCGGGATCGGGAACCGTGCTGGCGGCGAATCGGGGCAGGAAGGTCCGGATCCGCGGGGCGGCGCTGTCGTTCAGGTCGCAGGCCGTCACCATGGAAAGTCCGTCCGGCAGGGGGATGGCACGGACGGTCGTTCCATCCGACCGGATCCAGTATCCGTCCCGGTTGTCCGCGATCACCATATTGAAAGGGCGGTAGGCCCTGCCGTCGAGCTGGTGAAGCGCGCGGGCGGCGTCGACAGCGTCGGCGTGGTCCAGCGCCTCCAGGACCAGCTCTCCCCGGGACCGCTTCCCGTCCTCGGGTCCCAGCGTTCCCATGCGGTTCAGGACTGCCGCGGCCACGCCCTCGTCGTTGAGGCCGAGCCAGGATCCTCCGGCCAGGATGTCGCGGCCGGCTATCACATTGGGACGGTCGTCCCAATGACGGCCCGGCGGCAGCCAGGGGCGACCCGCCATCTCATCGCGGTTGGCGGCGATCAGAACGGGCCAGGGGTGATCGGGGCGGCGCAGGACGACGACGGTGCACATGGGTGCTCCAGGCGATGCAATTGGGATTCCCGAGGCGGGTTTCCCGTTATAAAACGACAGATGGGATGTGTTAATCGTTTCGTCGCCGGCACCCCGTCGCTACGGAACGTCACGAGAGGAAAATCGGCCCATGGTTCACAGCCCTTACAACACGCCGCCGAAGGACCCCAAGAAACGTCTGGACGAGCGGGAAAAGGCCTTCGAGGCCAAATATCAGTTCGACGACGCCCTGGCCTTCAAGGCGGGGGTCCGCCGCGCAAAGCTCATGGGGCTCTGGGCCGCAGGGCGCCTCGGTCTGGCGGAGGGGGAGGGCGCCGATTATGCGAAACGGGCGGTCGAGGCCGATCTCGCCGATCCGGGTCATGCCGCCCTGCTTGAGATGTTGCGGCGCGATCTGGCCGCCGCCGGACGTGACGCGGATATCGAGGACCTGTCGCGTCAGATGATGATCCAGGAACAGACCGCGCGCGAGCAGGTTGAGGCGGAAAACCCCCGCCCCATCGGGTGAGGCGTCCCATCGCTTGGGAAAACTGGCCGGCTGAGGCGGCGACCGCCCCGGCCGGTCGCCGCTCCGGGGGGCGGGCAGTCGCCGCTGCGGCCGAAGACCCGCTTGAAAATGGTGCCGACGTTCTTGGTGTGGTATCCGAGATCGAACAGCTTCTCGATCCCGGGAGCGGTCAGGTGAGAGACCACCTCGGCGTCGGCCTTCAGCAGATCGAGAAAACGTCCCTGTCCTCCCCACACCTGCATGGCATTGCGCTGCACGGCTTTGTAGGCGTCTTCACGGCTCATTCCCGCCTGGGTCAGAGCCAGCAGGACGCGCTGGCTGAAGATAAGGCCGCCCAGTTGATTGAGATTGCGCTCCACCGCCTCGGGATAGATCACGAGGTTGGCGATGACGTTGGTGAGGCGCGCCAGGGCGAAATCCAGCGTGATGGTGGCATCGGGGCCGATCATCCGTTCCACCGAGGAATGGCTGATGTCGCGTTCATGCCAGAGGGCGACATTCTCCAGTGCCGGAACGACCATGCCCCGCACCAGTCGCGCCAGACCGGTCAGGTTTTCCGTCAGGACCGGATTGCGTTTGTGCGGCATCGCGGAACTGCCCTTCTGGCCGGGCGAGAAATACTCCTCCGCCTCGCGCACCTCGGTCCGCTGCAAATGGCGGATCTCGATGGCGACCCGTTCGATCGAGCTGGCAATGACGCCAAGGGTGGCGAAGAACATCGCATGGCGGTCGCGCGGGATCACCTGGGTGGAGAGCGGTTCCGGTTCCAGCCCGAGTTTTCCGGCCACATAGTTTTCGACGAAGGGGTCGATGTTGGCGAAGGTGCCGACAGCTCCCGAGATCGCGCAGGTCGCGATGTCTTTGCGGGCGGCGCGCAGCCGGTCGCGGTTGCGCTGGAATTCGGCATGGAAGCCCGCGAACTTGAGGCCGATGGTCACCGGCTCCGCATGAATGCCGTGGCTGCGGCCCATGGCGACGATATCGCGGGTCTCGAAGGCCCGGCGCTCGAGGGCGTCCAACAGTTTGTCGACGTCGTCCAACAGCAGATCGGCGGCCTGCGTCAGTTGCACCGCGAGGCAGGTATCGAGCACGTCGGACGAGGTCATTCCCTGATGCACGAAGCGGGCGTCAGGCCCGATATGCTCGGCCAGTTCGGTGGTGAAGGCGATCACATCATGTTTGGTCACCTTCTCGATCTCGTCGATGCGGGCGACCCGTTCGGCCGTATAGGGCTTGTCGCCCTTTTCCCACACGGTCTTCGCCGCCGACGCCGGGATCACGCCAAGCTGGGCCTGGGCGTCGCACGCATGGGCCTCGATCTCGAACCAGATGCGGAACTTGTTCTCCGCCTCCCAAATGCGGACCATGTCCGGACGGCTGTATCGGCTGATCATCGGATTTCCTTGGCAGAAGCTGTGCGCCGGGCGGACGCGCCGGCGATCGTGGTTCTGGTTATGGCAAATGTCCGGCCCGTTTTGAAGTCCGTTCGGACACAGTGGTCCCAATCCCGCCATTGGACGGACCTGGAGGCGGACGGCAGGTGGGCCCGGACACGCTCTTAACGAAGTCGAGATATGGCGGGCGCAGGCACTTGTTCACACCCGAGGATGCTAAAAGTCGTTCCCTCATCATTTTTCCCTGTTGCCGCCAGCTCGGGAAAGAAGTGACGGCCGCGGAGAGTCCTGGTCTCTTGCCATAATCCAGAACGTTCTGGTCGTCATTGGCGGATCGATACTCAGGATTTCTGCGGTTTATAACCGTAGGTTTTTTATTTGATCGGAATTATTTGTCTCGCTGTCCTATTCAGATCCTGATAAAGCCGATTGATCCGAAACTGTCGGCGCGCTGGCGGCCCCCTGCGCCATCACGGCCTTGGAAGAGGTGTTTCCTTGAGTAAATCCCTGCGTTTGTCGGAAAAGTGGTTCCGTCGCGGCCTTTGGCTGGTATCGCTGGTGTTCGCCGGTTTCCTGACCGGTCTTGGCGGGACCGTGGTCGATGACCTGCCACGCGTCGAGCATCGTCTCGATTTGTCGGATTTCATGGACGCCACGGCCGCCCGCGGGTTCCGCGACGCCCTGTCAAAGGCCCATGCCGCCCGCGACGAGGCTTCGGCACTGTCCGATCAGGCGTCTTTGCGTCACGACAAGGCGCTGGCCGACAGTCAGGCCGCGCGTGAGACGTTCGACAACTGGCTGGCGACCCGGCGTGCCACCGCGCGGGCCGATCAGGATGCCGAATTGGTCGAGCGGACGGCCAATCTCGATCGGCTAAAGAAGATCGAACGGGATGCCCTGGCGAAGATCGAGGAGCAGAAGCAGGCGGAGCTGGACGCCGAACAGGCGGCGGCAAAGGCGCAGGCCGGCCTCAATCGACTGGAGGCGGACGCGCAGGACAAACTGGAAGAGGCCTACCGGGCTCAGGAGCTGAGGGTCTTTCTCTATCGTCTGGCACTCACCCTGCCACTGTTGCTGATCGCCGGCTGGCTGTTCGCGAAAAAGCGTCACAGCGTCTGGTGGCCGTTCGTGTGGGGCTTCATCTTCTTCTCCCTTGAGGCCTTTTTCGTCGAGCTGGTTCCCTATCTGCCAAGCTACGGCGGCTATGTCCGCTACATCGTCGGGATTGTTGTCACCGTGGTGATCGGCCGGCAGGCGATCGTCGGGCTGAACCGCTATCTTGAGCGGCAGAAACAGGTGGAGCAGATGCCCGATGCCAAGCGGCGCGAGGGTCTGGATTATGATGTCGCTCTGGCCCGCCTCGCCAAGGGGGTCTGTCCGGGATGCGAGCGGCCGGTGCCGCTGAAGGAGGACGGGCTCGACTTTTGTCCGCATTGCGGCATCAGCCTCCATGTCCAATGCGATGCCTGTCACACCCGCCGGAGCGCGTTCGCCCGCTTCTGCCATGCCTGCGGCGCCCAGGCTCCGCAAGCCGTGAAAACGGACGGCGTGCCGGATCATTCCCTGCCGCCCGGCGTTTGAGGGGCGCTGGTCGGTTTCGATCAGCGCTGGTTAAGAAGACATCGCGGCGAGAGATCGGGCCACGGCATCGATGACCGGCGCCCAATCGCCTGGACCCGTCTGACGGAACAGCCGCGCGGTCGGATACCAAGGGGTGTCATCGCGGTTCTCCAGCCAGCGCCAGCAGCCGTCGAACCGCGAGAGAATCCAGACAGGCCGGCCCAGCGCGCCGGCCACATGGGCCATCGCCGTGTCCACGGTGATGACCAGATCAAGGGCCTGGGTCAATGCCGCCGTGTCGGCAAAATCCAGAAGGTCCTCCGTCCAGTCGAGGATCGCCGGGCCCGGGTGCCCTGAGGAAAGCTGGGCTGCCGGCGATCCTTTCTGAAGGCTGACGATCGTGATCCCGGGGACTGTCAGAACCGGCGCCAGCAGGGACAGGGAGACGCTGCGGCGCCGGTCGATGGCATTGGCGAAGGGATCGTCGGGACGGGGATCACCGGCCCAGACCAGTCCGACATGCAGGCCGGGAACATCCCGCAGCCGCGTCCGCCACCGGGCGGCGGCGTCCGATGGTGCCGACAAATAGGGGATGTCCGCAGGGATGTCGTCCAAGGCCAGTCCCAGCCGGTGCGGCAGGCTCAACAGGGGCAGGTGCGCATCGAACGGGGGGAGGGGGGCGTCCCGCTCAACGACTTCGCTCACGCCCGGAACCGTTGCGACCAGCCGGACCAGGGCCTGAGGCACTTCCGCGATGACGGTGGCGCCGGCATCGGCCAGCGCCTTTGCCAGACGGATGAACTGCACCGTGTCGCCGAATCCCTGTTCGGAATGCAGCAGGATCCTTCGCCCGGCCGGGTCGTCTTCGCTCCACAGGGGGCGGCGGAACGGACGGGGGGACAGATGTCGGCCGCCGCCTCGCCACCGCCATTCATGTTCGGCCCATCCGTCTTTGAACCGGCCCTGGGTCAACAGCCCCAGGCTCAGATTGAAATGGGCCTTCGCGTGGTCGGGCTGCAGCTCGATGGCCCGCTTGAAACATTGGATTGCCTGGGGCAGCCGCCGGCGGTCCATGTTCAATACACCAAGGCTGTTGTAGGCGTCGGCAAAGGCGGGGTGAAGGCGGATCGCCCGGTGGAAAAGAGCCTCCGCGTCCGGCAGGCGCCCCTGCTGGCGCAGGACGCCCGCCAGATTGGACAGGATTTCGGGGCTGTCCGGCGTTTGGGCCAGGGCGAAGGACAGGCACTGTTCCGCCTCAACGGTCTCGCCCAGTTCAGCAAGCGTCATGCCGAGATTGTTCGACGCCTTGGGGTAAAGCGGTCGCAGCGCCAGCGCCGTCCGCCAGGCCGTCACGGCATCGCGGGTCTGTCCGGCCTGCGCCAGAGCCAGTCCCAGATTGTAATGCAGCTCCGGCTCATGCGGGGCGGCCGTGAGGAGAGTGCGGTACAGGGCTGCCGCGTCGGCATAGCGCCCGGCCTCGTGTTGGTGGAGGGCCTGCTGGAACAGTCTGGCCGGAGAACGGCCGCCAGCGGCCGGTGTCGCCCGGGCGGCGCGGCGATCCTTGCGGTTCATGGGCGGCCTCCCGCCAATGGATGACTTATTCCCGGCCGTACCGGATGAATTCGGTCCAGGTGCGTTCGACCAGCAGCATGCTCTGGGTCGCGGCGTCCAGGCCCTTGCGGTTTTCCGGCGTGGCAACGATCTTATCGGCGAGACGATTTTGCAGCTCGCGGATTCCATTGCACAGCCGCATGCCCTTTTCCGTCAGCTTCAGACGGATCGACCGGCGGTCGTGGGAGCAGCGTTCCTGTTCAAGATACTCGAACTCGGTCAACTTCTTGATGTTGTAGGAAACATTCGAGCCGTGATAGTAGCCCCGGTCCTTCAGGTCGCGGACAACGACCTCCGCCTCGCCTATATTATAAAGCAGCAGCGCCTGGACCGCGTTGATGTCTTCCACATCCATGCGGCGCAGTTCGGTCCTCAACACATCCAAAAAATGGCGGTGCAGTCTTTCGATGAGTCGGACTATGTTGAAATAGGGCTCGTTCACGGGGCGAATGATATGGTCTTCAAGGGTCATGTGCAATCCCCAAACAATATTGTCTTGCATTCGCGTTATCAAGAGATGCTTCGCATATCCCTACTTGGACCCCAAAAAAGCCGGATTTCTGGCTGACAACGATAAGGTCGGGGCGAAACGGGCAGTGTCTCCAGCAGACACGGAAAGGGTGAGGTCAGCGGTGGACCAGATTTTTGGGCTTTTGCCGGTTGAACATTTCGTCGGCAGTTATGGTTATTGGGCTGTTTTTATCATTATCGGCCTGGAAAGTGCGGGAATTCCTTTGCCCGGGGAAATCACGCTGATCACGGCGTCGATCATTGCATCGGCCTCTCCGGCTCTCGACATCCGGTGGGTTATCGCCGTCGCCGCTGCCGGTGCCATCCTGGGCGATAATGTCGGCTACTGGATCGGCCGGGAATTCGGTTTCCGTCTGCTGTTGCGCTATGGCGGACGGGTCGGGATCGGGGATCGTCAGATCAAGATGGGGCAATATCTGTTCCAACGCCACGGCGGCAAGGTGGTGTTTTTCGGACGCATGGTTGCCGTTCTGCGGGTCCTGGCGGCGCTTCTGGCCGGGATCAACCGGTTGGCATGGCCCCATTTCCTGATCTGCAATATCGGCGGGGCAATCATGTGGGCCACCCTTTATGGCGGCGGCGCCTATCTGTTCGGCCGCCAGATTCAGGAGGTGGCGGGGCCGGTCGGCGTTGCGGCCCTGATCGCCAGTGTCGTGATCTTTGTGGTTTCCGTCCGCTACATCAAGGGGCACCAGCGCGCCCTCGAGGACGCCGCGGAGCGTGCCTTCCCGGGGCCGCTGGTCGACGGCCGGACGTTTGATCTCGGCCGGTGACGGCTTTTTCGGGGGGGGCTGTTATCGCAGTCCGTTACCGGCTGTTGCCGGCCTCTCGCCCGGATCAGATCAACCCTTGCGCCCGGAAGCTCACGGTTCCGCTTCGACCGATCACCAGATGATCGTGCAGCAGGATGCCGATGGGTCCGACCGCGTCGGCGATCCTGCGGGTCATTTCGACATCCGCCCGGCTGGGTGTGGGGTCGCCGGAGGGATGGTTATGGACCATGATGACCGCGGAGGCGTTTAACTCCAGGGCACGGCGAACGACCTCGCGCGGGTACGCCGACGTATGGTCGACCGTTCCCTCCTGCTGCGTCTCATCGGCAATCAGAACGTTTTTGCGGTCGAGAAACAGCAGGTGAAAATTTTCGCGCGGCTGATGTGCGAATGCCACCCGGCAATAGTCGATGAGCCTGTTCCACGACGACAGCACCGGACGCCCGACGACCTCTTCACGGGCGAGGCGGGTCGCGGCGGCGGCCACCAGTTTGAGCGCGGCGGCGGAGTTCTCCTTGATGCCGGGAACGGACAGCAGAGCGGGCAGTCCGGCCGTGACCACGCCGGCAAAGCCCCCGAAGCGGCGCAGGAGATCCTTCGCCAGGGGCTTGACGTCCCGTTGCGGGATCGCAAGGCAAAGGATGAGCTCCAGCAGTTCGTAGTCGGGCAGGGCGTCGGCGCCTCCTTCCAGGAAGCGCCGGCGCAGCCGCTGCCGGTGTCCCTTCGGCGAGATATCCGCCAGGGATGTCTCCGGATCCCCGGCTATCCCGGCCGGTGACAGAGAGCCCGCCCCGGCCGGTGATCCTGCGTCGGCTGTGTTCATCCCCTCAGCATAGCGTTTCCGATATGGAAAAAACACCGGCTTCGAAGACGGAGCCGTCCCAGGCCCCGGCACGATTCCCGATCGGGAGAGGGAGGACGTCTCCCCCAGGGCTTATCGCGATCTGTTCGCTCCAGGTCCTTGAATGTCGGACGGCGCTTCGGCCAAGGCGGCAACCGTGCGGTCAGGCCGCGTAGGGCGGACGATCCAGACCGGCGGGAGACAGGGTGAAAATCTCGCATCCGGTCTCGGTGACGCCGATCGTGTGCTCAAACTGGGCCGACAGGCTCCGGTCCTTGGTCACAGCGGTCCAGCCGTCGGCAAGGATCTTGGTTTCGTAACGGCCGGCATTGACCATCGGCTCGATGGTGAAGAACATGCCCTCGCGCAGGACCAGTCCATGGCCCGGACGGCCATAATGAACGACATTCGGCGGCTCATGAAAAATCCGGCCGACGCCATGGCCGCAAAAGTCGCGGACCACCGAGAACTTGTTCTTCTCGACGAACTGCTGAATCACATGGCCGATATCGCCCAGCGTCGCCCCGGGTTTGACCACTTCGATGCCGCGCATCAGGGATTCATAGGTCACGTCGCACAGTTTGCGCGCCTTCACGCCGACCTTGCCGACATAGTACATGCGGCTCGAATCGCCATGCCAGCCGTTCAGGATCGGAGTGACGTCGATATTGAGGATGTCCCCGTCCTCCAGCTTCTTCTCTCCCGGGATACCATGGCAGATCACATGGTTGACCGAGGTGCAGATCGACTTCGGATATCCCCGGTAGTTGAGGGGCGCGGAAATCCCTCCGCGTTCGGCAACGAAATCGTGGCAGAGCCGGTCCAGTTCACCCGTCGTCACCCCCGGAACCACATAAGGAGTGATGAAGTCCAGGCATTCGGCCGCCAGCCGTCCGGCCAGCCGCATGGCCGCGAAATCCTCGGGACCGTGCAAGGTGATCTTGTTCGCTTCTCTGCTGCTTTCGTTGCGTTCCATCAGGTCTCTCTCATCAAGCGCCATCGTGCAGCCGCAGGGGCATCGGTCGGTTGAGTCGAATGCTCTCCAACGTCAGGCGGCAATCATAGCAATAAACCTCCACGCCCGCCGCAACCGCGCGTTCAAGCGCGTCGGCATAGGCCGGGTCGATGTCGGCTGCCGGGGTGAAATAGGCACAGTCCTCGCGTTGCACCAGAAACAGCATGGCCGCCCGGTGTCCTTCCCGGACCATGGCCGACAGTTCCCCGAGATGCTTGGTGCCCCGTGCCGTGCGGGCATCCGGGAAACAGGCCGCGTCCTGCCGCTTCAGATGCACGTTTTTCACCTCGACGTAACATTTGGGTCGGTCGGACGAGGACAGCAACAGGTCGATGCGCGAATTCTCGCCATAGGGAACCTCGCGCCGGAGGGATGGGTAGCCGGCCAGTGGCGGAACCTGTCCGGCGGATATGGCCTCCGCGACAATGGCATTCGGATAAAGGGTGTTGACGCCGACCAGGCCGTCTCCGTCCCGGGCCAATTCCCAACTCCAGGCCAGTTTGCGCGCCGGATTGTCCGACCGTGACAGCCAGACTTCCGTCCCCGGATCGGAGAGGCCGGTCATGGCGCCGGAATTGGCGATATGCGCGACCACCTCGCGGCCGTCATCCAGGGTGACATCGGCCAGAAAGCGCTTGTAACGCCGGATCAGAAGGCCGTGATGGAGGGGGGCGGGCAGATTCATGGCGCTGCCCGGCGCCGGCAGGGTCTGGCCGCAATGCTCATCCCTCGTCTCCCAGCGCGGAACCCAGCGGGATCTGCCCGCTCCCCGGCGCCAGGGGGCGCTGCTGCGATGCATGGGGCCGCCATGCGGTCATGGTCAGGATATCGAAGGTGGCCGGGATCCGGCCGTCGGCATCCGCATGCCGGTCCTGGTAGAGCGACAGCGCCCTCAGCAGAGTGTCCCTGCGGAGCGGCGAGCGCCTGCGGGCCGTCACGGCGTTGGTCTCGCCCATGCCGCGCAGATCCGACAGCAGGCGGGCGGGCGATCCATAGGTGACGGTGATGGTGTCGACATCGACCACCGGCAGGGAAAAGCCGGCCCTTTGCAGCAGGGCGCCGGCGTCGCGCACGTCGACCAGGGGGGAGACACGCGGACTGACACCGCCTTCGATCTCAAGTTCCGCCTCCTCCAGGCACTGGCGCAGTTCCCAAAGGGTTCGCCCGCCGAAAAGGGTTCCGACGAACAGGCCATCCTCGACCAGCGCATGGCGGATTTGCAGAAGACATCCCGGCAGATCGTTCACCCAGTGCAGCGACAGATTGCTCATCACGAGGTCGAAGGAGCGTGGGGCGAAAGGCAGGGCCTCCTCATCGGCGACAAGGACGGTTCCCGATGCCCGCGCCGCCATGCCGGCGGACAGGTCGCAGCAGAGAAGCCGTTCGATTTCGCCCCGGCCGGCCAGTTGTCGACCGAGCCCGCCTGTGTGGCAGCCGAGGTCAAGCGCACGAGGGAAACCGCGCCGCATATCGAGAAGGCGGTCGAGCAGCCGATCGCCAACCTCGCGCAGCAGAAAATCGTGCGCGTCGAGGCCCGGTGCGGCGCGGTCGCGTTGCCGGCGCACCTGGCGCCGGTCGAATACCTCGGTTCCATTCATGCCTCCGCTATAGGGCAGGCCGGCTTCGCTGGCAATCAACATTCGCATCAGCGGTCCGGGGACCGGATCGGATCGCGCCTTCCATCATGTCGTGTTTCCATTTTGATCCTAAATGGATATGACGCATGATGGTGAGGATCACGCGGTTTTTCGGGTCATCACCAGAGGAAACAAGGCGCCACTGGATGCTTATGCAAAGTCTCCGGTTTCTGTTCGACATTCTGATTCCACAACGCTGTTTCCTTTGCGGAACTCCGGTGCCGCGGGACGGCGGTCTATGTCCTGTCTGCTGGTCGCGGATCACCTTCCTGGGATCGCCGCAGTGCCTGCGCTGTGGTCTGCCCTTCGAACTTGAAATCGGGCCAGCCACTCTGTGCGGCGCCTGTATTTCGGATCCCCCGGGGTTCCATCGGGCGCGATCGGTTTTCCGCTATGACGGCGCCAGCCGCGACCTCGTTCTGGGGTTTAAGCACGGCGACCGGACCGGCCGGGCGCCCCTGTTCGCGCGATGGATGGCAAGGGCCGGGGCCGATCTTCTGGCCGGGACCGATGTGATTGTCCCGGTGCCGCTGCATCCGCTGCGCCTGTTTTTGCGCCGCTACAACCAGTCGGCCCTGCTCGCCAACGCTTTGTCCCGCCAGACCGGCATCCGCTGCTGTCCCGACGCCCTGATCCGCGTCCGGCACACCCCGACCCAGGGCGGATTCGGGAGACGGGGCCGCCGCGCCAACCTGCAAGGGGTGATCCGCGCCCGGCGGCCGGACGCGATCGCCGGACGCAATGTCCTGTTGATCGACGATGTTTTCACGACCGGCGCGACCGTTGGCGAATGCGCGCGCGCCTTAAGGGCGGCCGGAGCGGGGTCCGTCGACGTCCTGACGCTGGCCCGGGTCGTCCGCGCCGGACAATGAGCGGTTGGCGAGGGGGCGCTTCTCCGCAGAAGGGCAGGCGGCGGGCGCCCCGATGTGCGGTTCGGTCCCCCTTGCGGGCGGAATCCGCACATCGGGGCGCCCGCCGGCTCCACTGTCCGGAACGCCAGGCCTGATCTTTCCTCGAATTCCGGGGAAACGGGCGGGCTGGCCCAACTCTTGCGTCGCGGCGATCAAACGCCGTTGTGCACAAGGGACGGAGAAAATGAAACTCGAGGACGTTCTGGCCGAAATTTTTATCGATGTGTTGAGGCTCGACAAGGATGTCGACGTCAAGACGCTGAAATACCGCAGCACCGAGAAATGGGACTCCCTCGCGCATATGGAACTGGTAACCGCGCTTGAGGAACGGTTCGACATCATGCTCGACAATGTCGATGTCCTGCGGATCAGTTCATTCCAGGCCGCCGTTGACATCATCGGGACCAAATACGGTGTCGCGGTGGAGGCCTGACGGGCGGGCCGCCGCCGCCGGCATGACCCTCTGAGGTGGCCCATGCGCGCCCTGCTTCCGCTGGCTGGATTGCTGTCCACCCTGCCCGCCGATCGTCCGGCCCTGTATGACGAGGATGGCGAGGGGTGGATATCCTACGGTGCCCTGGCCGCTCGGGTCAGGGCGGCGTCGGACGTTCTGGCGCGGCTCCCGAGGTCGCTCGCCTTTCTGCTGTTCTCCAACAAGGTCGCGGATGTGGTCGCCTATCTCGGCCTGATGAGCGCCGGCCATGTGCCCGCTCTGATCGACCCCGGGTTGCCGGCGCCGATGCGTGACGGCCTGATCGCGCGCTACCGGCCGGAGATCCTGGCCGGTACCCTTGTCCAGGCGCCGGATGGCTGGATGCCGCTTCCCGGCATCCCCGCGGTCAGCGCCCCCGACAGGACATCGCCGCCCGGTCTTCATCCGGACCTGGGATTGCTTCTGACCACCTCCGGCAGCACAGGCAGTCCGAAGATGGTCTGTCTCTCGACCGGGGCGCTGGCTCACAATACCGGCGCGATCATCGAGGCCCTGTCGATCACCGGCGGCGACCGGGCCGTCGGCCATATGCCTTTGCATTACTCCTTCGGCCTGTCGATACTGCAAACGCATCTCGTCGCCGGTGGATCGGTCCTTCTGACCTCGCGGTCGATGGTCGAAAGCGATTTCTGGGATCTGGTCCGGTCGGGGGGCGCCACCTCCCTGTCGGGCACCCCTTTCCATATGCGGCTGATCGGACGGCTGGGACTCGATGCGCTGGACCTGCCCGGCATCCGGGTGATGACCCAGGCCGGCGGGCGCTTTCCGCCCGATCTGGCGCGACCGCTGCACGCCGCCATGGCGGGGAGGGGCGGGCGTTATTTCGTCATGTACGGCCAGACCGAAGCCTCGCCGCGCCTCACCACGCTGCCGGCGGCGTCCTTTCCGTCCCATGAGGCGTCCGTGGGACTGCCTCTCCATGGTGGCGCCATCGACGTGGTCGATCCCGATGGCAGGCCTCTGCCGCCGATGGAAACCGGCGAAGTGCTCTATCGCGGACCCAATGTGATGATGGGTTATGCCGAGACAAGGTCCGATCTGGCATTGGGCGACCGCATGGGCGGTGTCCTGCGGACCGGCGACCTGGGGCATGTCGACCGGGAGGGTTTCCTTTACCTGACCGGGCGGGCCAACCGGTTTGCCAAGATCGCCGGGCTCAGGATCAATCTGGACGAGGTCGAGGCGATGGCCGGCGCCGGAGTCCGTGTCGCGGCGGTGGAACGCGACGGCTCCATTCTTCTGTTCGCGGAGCGTTTGGAGGAAGCGGAATGCCGGACCCTCAATCACAGCCTGGCCGACCGTCTGCGTCTCAGCTCCAGGACCCTCCGGGTCCGGGCGATCGGGGCGCTGCCGGTCACCGCCAAGGGCAAGGTCGACTACGCGCGGCTGAGGGACATGCCATGATCCTTGAAACGCTGATCGGATCGGCGCCCGACACTCTGCCCGCCGCGGGAAAGGCCGCGACCCTGCTGCCGGGACTGGTCGATCTGACAGCCCATCACGTCGCGCGATGCGACGGCTACGCCCGGATCGTCGCGGCCACGGCGCCGGACTATGCCGCCGCCGCCCGGCTTGCCGATCTTCCATTTCTTCCGGTGTCGCTGTTCAAATCGCACCTGCTGAAAAGCGTGCCAGACGACGCGGTCACCAATCTGCTCACCACCAGCGGCACGACGGGACCCCAGGTCAGCCGGATCGCGGTGGATGCGGTCACCGCCGACCGGCAGGCGCGCGGGCTGGCGTCCGTCGTCGCCCCTCTGTTGGGCCCGACCCGTCTGCCGATGATCGTTCTCGACAATCGGGCCGTGGTCCGCGACGCCCATCATCTTTCCGCCCGCGGGGCGGGCGTCCTTGGAATGATGCGGTTCGGCCGGCGTCATTTTTTCGCGTTCGATGACGATATGCGCCTCGATCGGGACGGGCTTCGGGACTTTCTGGATCGATTTGGGACACAGCCTTTCCTGGTGTTCGGCTTCACCTTCGTTGTCTGGCGGTTTTTCCTTCAGGCGCTGCCCGCCGGGATGGACCTGTCAAACGGGATTCTTCTCCACAGCGGCGGCTGGAAGCGTCTTGAAAGCGAGGCGGTGGATAACGCGACCTTCAAGCAGCAGCTTCGCGAGCGCGCCGGACTGCAGCATGTGCGCAATTTCTATGGCATGGCGGAGCAGCTTGGCGGCGTTTTTCTGGAAGGAGAGGACGGTTTCCTCCATCCCCCTCTGTTCGGGGATGTGATCGTCCGCGATGTCGACACGATGGAGGAGGCCGAACCGGGGCGTCCGGGCCTGATCCAGGTTCTCAGTCTGGTTCCGACAAGCTATCCCGGCCATTCCCTGCTGACCGAGGACATCGGAGTGGTTCATGCCGTTGATGGCGGACCGGGCGGGTGGGGCGGCAAGGCCTTCAGCGTCCTGGGACGCGCGCGGCGCGCGCCGGTCCGGGGGTGCAGCGACGCCGTCGATTACGGGAGCCGGTGATGGACATGTCTGTCGATATCCTGTTGCCCGATGCCGGCCCCGCGGATGCCGACGCTCTGGACCGCCGTCTGGCGCGCATTGGGACGCCCCTGGGGCGTGAGCCCTTCGCCGGCGATGCGCTGTTGTTCTGCGAACGGCTGTCGGCGGCCATCCTGTCCGATCCGGTTGCCCGCCGCATTCCCGATCTGGAAGCGTTCGCCTTCTGGATCCGCCGCAAGGCGATCGAGCGGCTGGCGACACGATTCGCGGACGGGGCTCCGCCAGGGACGATCCGGCTGCCGCGCGGGGTCATTTTGCATCTGCCGCCGGGTAACGCCGCCATGATGTTCGCCTATGGCTGGATTCTGGCGCTGCTGTGCGGCAATCATAACATCGTGCGGCTGTCGAGGCGCCGTCCGCCTGAGGTCGGGTTGCTGCTGCGGCTGATCGGGGCCGAATTGTCCCGGCTGCCGGATCTTGCGCGGGGGCAGTTGTTTCTATCCTACGGCCATGATGATCAGATCACCGCGCGTCTGTCCGCGGTCTGCGATCTGCGGGCGATCTGGGGGGGAGACGACACCGTCAACCGGATCCGGTCGATCGCCTTGCCGGCGCAGGCCACGGAACTGACATTCGCGGACCGTTTCTCGATGGCGGCCTTTCAGGCGAACGCCGTTCTCGATCTGCATGACGAGAATTGCGCGGCCCTGGCGGACCGCTTTTTCAACGACGTCTTTCTGTTCGACCAGATGGCCTGCGCCTCGCCCCGGATCGTCGTCTGGGTCGGCGAGCCTTCGGATTGCCGTGCCGCGGCCGGCCGGTTTTATCAGGACCTGGCGGCCGTGGCCGGGCGGAAAGGGGGCGATTTCGACGCCGGGACCTTGTGCGCCAAGTTGTCCTACGCCTTCCGCTCCATCCTCGATTGGCCGGTTTCCGGGATGCGGCGCTATGGGGGGCGTCTGCTTGTCCTGACTTTGACGCGGTTTCACGATTTCCGTTCGGACGTCATGGGGGGCGGGACGCTGTTCGAAATCGATCTGCCGGGGCTCGACTCCCTGTTGCCTCATGTCCGGCGCAAGGATCAGACTCTGGTGCATTTCGGCTTTTCCGACCAGGAACTGAGACGCTTCGTCGGTCAGCTCGGGGGGCGGGGATTCGACCGGCTGGTGCCGGCGGGACAAGCTCTTTTCTTCGATCCGGTCTGGGACGGACAGGATCTGCTCGCCGCCTTTTCCCGACCGGTGTCTGTGCTATGCTCTGCCTGAAAGGGGCAAGAGCCGTGTGGTTATTCAAGGGTCTTTCGAAGGGGTGGGGCGGACGCCGCCTGTTTGTGCGTGTCGCTTCGGTGACGGTACTCATGGCCGGCCTGCTGCCGGCGGGGCCGGCGTTTGCCGGACGGACCACCGTCGATATCGGTTGTCTTTATCCGATGACGGGCCGCGCGGCCCTTTATGGCAAGGACAGCGTCGCGGCCGCCGAGATGGCGATCAACGAGATCAACGCGGCGGGGGGGGCGGCGGGCAAGCAGCTAAGGCTGTTTTTCGCCGACGACCAGTCGAAGCCCGCCTTCGCCTCGCGGATTGCCCGTCAGTATATCGTCGAGAACAAGGTCGACTTTCTGTGCGGCGGCATCAGCTCCACCGTGGGGCTGGCGGTCAGCAAGGTCTCGCTTGAATACAAGAAGATCTTTATCGGGACCGACCATGCCTCGTCGCGGCTGTCGATTGAAAATTTCCATCGGTACTATTTCCGGGTCTCCAACAGCGTTTACCAGTCCATGGCCGCCGGCGCCCTTTATCTGGCGCGTCTGCGCAAGGAAACCGGCTGGAAGACCATCGCCTTTATCGGTCCGGACTATGAGTACGGCCATGGCATGTGGGACGATCTCAAGGAAAATTTCGCCGAACTGGGAATTACCTACCAGGTGGTTGGCGAGTATTGGCCGAAATTGTACGAGCCGGATCTGACTCCCTATATCGCGGCCATCCGCAAGGCCAACCCCGATATCGTCATCAACGGACAGTGGGACGGCGACTGGATCGCGTTTGTCCGGCAGGCGAACGCTTACAATCTTTTCGAACGTACGCATGTCTTCAACTTCGATACCGGCGGCAGTTATGAGGTGATGGAGGCGTTGAAGGATGAGATGCCGCTCGGCCTCGTGCTGTCGACGAGGCACAACAACAACTGGCCGGATACCGACCTCAATCGGAAATTCGTCAATAATTTCCACGCATTGACCGGCCGTTATCCCAGCTATTCGGCGCACGGTGCCTATGCCGGCATGTATGCCATCGCCGCCGCCGTCAATGCGACCGGCGGGACCGCCGACACCGAGGCCCTGATTCGCGCGCTGGAAGGGCTTCACCTGAAGCTGCCGAAGGATCCGGACGGGTTCGAGTCCTATATCGATCCCGGAACCCACCAGATCGTTCAGGTGCAAGCGATCGGCGTGGTGGAACGCAATACCGATTTCCCGCCGGCGACTGCGATGCTGGGGCATTGGCAGGTCTATCCCGCCGAGCAGCTCATGCCGCCGCGCGCCTTGCTGGAGCGCCGCCGCCAGGGGCATTTTGGAAGCACGTCGCCGGCCGACGGGGCCGGCGGGCGGTAACCGCGCCTGGCGCCGGCCGGACGGTATGGTCAGTCGAGATTGAGCCTGTTCATCCGGCGCTTCAGCGCATAGCGGGAGATTCCCAGGATATCGGCGGCCTTCCCCTTCGAGCCGTCGGCCCGGCGCAGGGCCTGCATCAGGATATCCCGTTCGGTCGCGACCATTTGTTCCTCAATGCCTGATGTCGCGGCCGGGCGGTTTTCGCACATGATCTCCGGCGGAAGATGGGCGGGCAGGATTGTCTGGCCCGGATGCAGGATGGTCAGTCTTTCGATCAGATTGCGCAGTTCGCGGATGTTGCCCGGCCAGTCATGGCGGGTCATCAGTTCCTGCGCCGGGGCCGAGAAGGTGATCGGGGAACAGCCTTCCGCCTCGGCCTGCTGGTCGGCGAAATAGTCCGCCAGTCTCAGGATGTCGGGACGCCGTTCCGCCAGAGACGGCACCACCAGGGGCACCACATTGAGCCGGTAATAAAGATCGGCGCGGAAATGGCCGGCCTTGACCTCATCTTCCAGATTGCGGTTGGTGGCCGCGACGATCCTCACATCGGCCGTTCTTTCCGCGGCTCCGCCCACCGGCCGGAAAGCCCGGTTTTCGAGAAAGCGGAGCAGTTTGGCCTGAAGCGCGATCGGCAATTCACCGACTTCATCCAGGAACAGGGTGCCCCCTTCCGCCAGTTCCACCAGTCCGACCCGTTTCTGGTGGGCACCCGTGTAGGCGCCGCGCTCCGCGCCGAATAGTTCCGCCTCCAGCAAATGTTCCGGAAGCGAGGCGCAATTGACCACCACGAAGGGGCCGGAACTTCTCTGGCTGCAGTGATGCAGTACCTTGGCGATCAAACCTTTGCCGGTTCCCGACGGTCCCAGCAGCAGCAGAATGCGCGCGCTGCTTCGGGCGACGATCTCGATCTGCTCGCGCAGGGACCCCATGGCCGGGCTTTCGCCGATCAGGTCGTTCTGTTCCTCTGGTGCCGCCTGTTTTCTCTGCGGGGCCCGCCGGTCCGGCCGGTCCTTGTCGACGGTTTTGCGGATCAGGGCGACGATGTCTTCCAGCTCGAAGGGCTTGGCGATGAAATCGACGGCGCCGACCTTGACGGCCTCCACCGCGACCCGGATGTCGCCGTGGGCGGAGATCATCGCCACCGGAAGGGCGGGATAGCGGCTCTTGATGGTGATCAGCAGTTCAAGGCCGGTGGCGTCGGGCAGGCACAGATCAACGAAGGCCATGTCCGGGACCTTGTGTTCCAGCTTCGACAGCCCGTCGAAGGCATCCTTCGCACCCTCGCCATCGATGCCATGGGCCTTGAGGCCATAGATCAGCGACGCCCTCAGATTTTCCTCGTCGTCGATAATGAGCACCGTTGGACGGTTCATGAGGCAGACCTTATTCCACTAGAGGCAAACGCAAGACGACGGTGGTTCCCTCGCCGACCGCACTGAAGAATTCCATGGAGCCTCCGTTCAGCTCCATGAGTTGCCGGGAGATGGACAGGCCGAGGCCGGTCCCGTCGTGGCGGGTGGTGAAAAAGGGTTCGGTGACGCGGGCCAGCACTTCCTCTGGGATGCCGGTACCCGTGTCGCTGACTTCGATGATGCCAAGGCCCCCGTCGCGTCGGGCCCTGATGGTCAGAACGCCGCCCTCGGGCATGGCCTGGATGGCATTCAAAACCAGATTCATCAGGACCTGTTTCAGATGACCCGAGTCGGCCGTGATCGCGATATTGGTCTCGCCCAGGGTCACAAGGGAAATGCCGTTTTCGATCAGCAGGTTGTTCGCCATTGTCGCCAGGCGTTCCAGCAGATCCCAGATCAGCACCTTGCCCCGTTGGGGCTGACGCGGCCTGGCATACATCAGCAGGTCGTGCAGCGTGTCGTCGAGACGGTCGATCTCGTCGTCCATGCCGATCAGGATGTCGCGGCGTTCTCCCACCGGTTCGGTGGCAAGCAGCGCCTGCACGGTTGTCTTGATGGTTGAGAGCGGATTGCGCACCTCATGGGCGAGGCTCGTCGCAAACCGGCCCAGAGCGGCCATTTTCTCCGCTTCGATGGCGGAGGCGATGACGGTTTGCAGTTTCTCCGTCATCCGGTTCAGCGCTACCGCGACCGCCGAGATCTCATCCTTGCCGTCAATGTCGAGGCGCCAGGACAATTGCCCGGCGGCGATGGCCTGGGATCCGTCGACAAGGGCGCGGACGCGGGGTGTCAGCCGGCGCGACAGCACGATGAAGAGGGCGATCAGACCCCCGGTGACCAGAATGGTGACCAGAATCAGCTCTTTGCGGACGCGGCGCAGCGGGGCGGCGATACGATCCGTCTCGACCACCAGAGCCGAACTCCAGCCCGGCATGATCGGCGGTCCCTTGATGATTTCGCCGGGGATCGGCCGCAGCATGCCGACATTGGTGTAGGCATTGCCGTCGGGCGACAGCAGGATCGGCTGGAACAGCTCTTCCGGATCGTCGGTCCCCATCAGCTCCGTGAGCGACGCCAGCCGCACATGAAGCGCCACCCATCCTTGTGGCGGAGTGTTGGGACGGGGGCCGGGAATGGCCCGCATCATCAGCATGGAGGCGGGACGACCGTCGGACGGCGGAAAGGGACCGATCACGTCCATGCTGGTGGTGTGGCTGGCATGGCGGGTCGCCAGGCTGAAGCGGTCGTCGTCGCTTCCCCAGTAGGGTGGGCCCGAAGCCGCCTGGCTGGGAACCGCGACCACGAGCGAGCCGTCAGGGCCGAACAACAGGATTCCGTAGAGGTCGGGCTGATCCGCCTCCAGTTCGACCACGGCCCGCAACCCCGGCTCTGCCTGAACCGCATCCTCGCGGCCGACCAGCGAGCCGATCCCGGGGTAGTTGACCAGGGTATCGAGCTGGTTGGTCCGGGCCTCGATGAAGCCGGACAACCGGCTTGAGATCGTGGTCAGGTGCCGGTCCAGCCGCTCGCCGGTCAGGGTGTCGACCAGTCCGCTGGAATACTGGTCATAGGCGCCGCCGACGAACAGCATCGGGCCGATCGCGGCGACCAGGGAAATGGCGGCATAGCGCGCCGCGATACTGTTATGCCAAGAGATCACGCTCCACTCACCCAGGCTCTGCGGACGACCGTCTCCCGGGAAGGGGCGGCGTCTCATAGGCGATGGTCGGGCTGTCTCCCCGGTGAGGAAGGCCGACGGGCGCGGGACGCCCGGCCATGCAAATGTTTGCCCGACTATAACATTGGTAATGGCCGCGCGAGAGTTTCTTATTCGCCGGCCCTGCCATGTCCTGCCTTTGGGCGGTTTCGGCGCCGGCAGGAAAGGAGATGTGCGGAAGCCGCACATCACGCGTTTTTTATTGCACTGCACTATGAGGCCGGGCGCCGCATTTCGTGAGAAGCCCCGGCGAATACCGCGATTGGCCCGAACATTGCTACGTCTCTGCCAGATGCTGGCCGACTGCCAGCCACGGAAGAAAACGAAACCCGGCGAGCCGGACGCACGGTCCGCGTCGTACGGGGCGAGGGTCAAAGTGTCGAATGTCCCCGAAGGGACCCGGTTCATTCCCTTCCTGAAGGTTGGGGGCGGGGAACGGGACGAGACATTGGGGATGACATTCAAGATAAGGAGATCGCAATGCTGGGGCCGATATTTCAACGAGAACACGGTTCGGTACAGCCGCACATACCGCTCGGTCCATTCCAGTTAAGGTTGCCTTTCATCCATTACAGATTTGAGCTTCCTGATTATATTCAGGGCTTGATGATGTGTGCCGTGTGCCTTGGTATTATTCCTATTCTTCAGGAATATCTTGGCATGCCGTTCGAAGTTGCCATTACGATCGTCATTTTAAACGGCTTTCTTTATCTGTGGCATTCTCATCTCGGCGACCCGGTGGTGCCCGGGTGGATTACGCCTGCCATTCCTCTGCTGTTGCTATGGCTGAAGACCTTCCCTGAAGGGGTTGAGCGCATGCATGCGCTGATCGCCTTCGAGATGGAACTCGGCATTGTCGCCTTCTTCCTCGGAGCCACCGGACTGGCGAAGCGTTTTGTCGCCGTTGTCCCCGACGCCCTGAAGGCGGGCATCCTGCTGGGCGCCGGCATCGCCGCTGTGCGTCTGGTGTTCGAGACCGGCGGGAAGTATTTCGCCAAATATCCCTGGACGATCAGCATTTCGATCGGTTTCGCGTTCTATATTCTGTTCTCGAATCATTTCAAATCGATCCGAAACCGTCACGCCCTTCTGCGTTACCTGTCGGATCTCGGGCTTTTGCCCGCCCTTGTCCTGGCCGTGTTCGTGGCGCCGCTGGTGGGCGAACTGCCCTGGCCCGATATTCAGTGGGGATTCACGGTTCCGCAGTTCGCCACTCTGTTCCACGAGTGGACGCCGTTCTCCGAGCGGATCGGATTCCCGTCCTTCGCGCTGTTCGCCGATTGCTTCCCGCTGGTGATGGCCACCTATGTCGTTCTGTTCGGTGAGCTGATCCAGGCCGAGGCTCTGATCGACGAGGCCCGCGAGTTCCGTCACGGCGACGAGAACGTCCATTACAACGCCAGCCGTAACAATATCATCTGCGGCCTGCGCAACATGTTCATGTCCGTCTTCGGACCCGACCTTTCCATGTGCGGGCCTCTGTGGGCCGCCATGCAGGTCGTCACCTGCGAGCGCTACAAACATGGTCGCAAGGCCATGGACAGCCTGTTCGGCGGCGTGGCCTCGTTCCGCCTTGGCACCTTCACCGGCTATTTCCTGATGCCGATCGTGACCCTGGTGAAGCCGATCCTGCCGATCGCCCTGTCGCTTACCATGCTGGTGCAGGGGTATGTC
Source organism: Telmatospirillum sp. (assembly GCA_009712185.1). Taxonomy (GTDB): domain Bacteria; phylum Pseudomonadota; class Alphaproteobacteria; order Rhodospirillales; family Magnetospirillaceae; genus Telmatospirillum. Next base: position 34,044 of record WASQ01000124.1, read on the forward strand.
GCCGTCCGTATCGGCATTCTGAAGGCCCGGACTTTCAACGACCTGGGCGTCGCCGGCATCGTCGGTGCCGTCCTGATTTCCCGCGGTGCCGGCTATGCCTTTGGCGTCGGCATCATCCTCTGCATCCTGATTTACGGCCGCGACTTCTTCCGTAACTGGGGCACCTATGACCGCGCCCGCGACCCGGTGTTCAACACCCAGGCCCAGGCCGAGATCGATGCCGCCGAGGAACTGGCCGGCAAGAGCAAGGCGGCTGCCGAGTAATCGACGCACCGCTGTCTGTTGAGATTTGTCTGAATTCCACGTGGGCCGCCCCTCGCGGCGGCCCCAAAACAAAAAGTACCAGGAGTAGAAACATGCCTATGATGACCCCGGAGCAGTACGAAGCAAGCCTGCGCAAGATGAACTTCAAGGTTTATTTGCAGGGTGAGCTGGTCAAAAACACCGTTGACCATCCGATCATCCGTCCGTCCATGAATTCGGTGAAGGCGACCTATGCCCTGGCGCAGGATCCCCAGTATGCGGATCTGATGACCGCGACATCGCATCTGACCGGAAAAAAGATCAACCGTTTCACGCATCTGCATCAAAGCACCGAGGACCTCGTCAAGAAGGTGAAGATGCAGCGTCTGCTGGGTCAGGTGACCGCGTCCTGCTTCCAGCGCTGCGTCGGCATGGACGCCATCAACGCCCTGGACAGCACCACCTTCGAAATGGACAAGGCGCTGGGCACCGACTACCACAAGCGTTTCGAGAAGTTCCTGCTCGCCATGCAGGAGAATGACTGGACCGTCGACGGCGCCATGACCGACGTCAAGGGCGACCGCGGCCTGCCTCCGTCGAAGCAGGTCGACCCCGACATGTTCCTGCATATCGTCGAACGCCGTCCCAACGGGATCGTGGTGACCGGCGCCAAGGCCCACCAGACGGGCTGCATCAATTCGCACCGGATCCTGGTCATGCCGACCATCAGCATGGGCCCGGATGACAAGGACTATGCGGTCAGCTTCGTCGTGCCGGCCGATGCCGAGGGCATCTGTTACATCTATGGCCGTCAGTCCTGCGATACCCGCAAAATGGAAGGCACCGAGATTGATGTCGGCAACCACCAGTATGGCGGCCACGAGGCCCTGATGGTGTTCGACAAGGTCTTCGTGCCTTACGAGGACGTCTTCATGTGCGGCGAGGTCGAGTTCAGCGGCATGCTGGTCGAGCGCTTCGCCGGGTACCATCGTCAGAGCTACGGCGGCTGTAAGGTCGGCGTGGGCGACGTGCTGATCGGCGCGGCGGCCCTGGCGGCGGACTACAACGGCGCGGCCAAGGCCTCGCACGTCAAGGACAAGCTCATTGAGATGACCCACCTCAATGAGACCCTGTATGCCTGCGGCATCTCCTGTTCCTGCGAGGGCAGCAAGACCGCGTCGGGCACCTACCTCATCGATCTGCTGCTCGCCAACGTCTGCAAGCAGAACGTGACCCGCATGCCTTACGAGATCGCCCGTCTGGCTGAGGACATCGCCGGTGGCCTGATGGTCACCATGCCGTCCGAAAAGGATCTGCGCAGCCCGGCGGTGGGCAAGATCGTCGAGAAGTACCTCCAGGGCGTTTCCTCTATCCCGACGGAGCATCGCATGCGGGTGCTGCGTCTGATCGAGAACATCACTCTCGGAACGGCGGCCGTCGGCTACCGCACCGAGTCAATGCATGGCGCCGGCAGCCCGCAGGCCCAGCGCATCATGATTGCCCGTCAGGGCAATCTGGGGGCCAAGAAGGAGCTGGCCAAGGCGATCGCCGGCATTCCTTCCGCGCCGAAGAAGAAGTAAGCGGACCACCGCTTCTTTCTTAAGTGAGTGACGGCCGGGAGGGGAGTTGGTCCCCTCCCGGTCCGACCCGGACAAAAAGACGTCCGATCGGAATGCTCCGATCCAAGTCGGGACCGAGGACTGTGGGGACTTTGGCTGTCGCGATCAATTTCTGCGGGGGGTGCAATCCGGCGATCGACCGCCGCGAAATCGCCTCCGAGATAGAGCAGGCCCTGACCGCGGCCGGATATGCGGTGACCTACAACGACTGGGATGCCGACTTTCTGGTGCGGCTGAGCGGATGCGAGGCCAATTGCGCCTTCGAATATCACCCTTCCGACCGGCCGGACGCGGTGGTGGCGGGGCGCACCTTTGCCGCCGTCAAGGTGGCCGAGGACTCCCTTCCCGGGCGGGTGGTGGCCGCGGTCAAAGACCATTTCGAACGTCCCCACCGGGATAATGCCGCGCTCTCCTCCGACGGGCCCGGAGGGGCTGGTCCGGAGGCGGCGGCGATCGGCGGGCTGGGCCCCGACCGCTAAGACATGTGAGGAAACTCGAATGAAGAACTGGCAAGCGAAATACAAGGACAGAATCGTGAGCGCCGATCAGGCGCTGGCCGCCGTCAAGTCGGGGGACCGCATTGTCGTCGGCCACGCGACCGGCGAGCCGCAGGCGCTGCTGGAGGCGCTGGTGGCTCGTGCCGACAGCCTGCGCGATGTCGAGATCGTCCATATGGTGGCCATGGGGCCGGCGAAATACGCCCAGCCCGGAATGGAAAAGAGCTTCCGTCACAACGCCTTCTTCCTCGGCGGATCGACCCGCAAGGCCTTCGAGGAGGGCCGTGCCGACTTCACGCCCTGCTTCTTCTCCGAGGTTCCGAGGCTGTTCAAGACGGGCGCCATGCCCGTCGACGTCGCCCTGATCCAGGTGTCGCCCCCCGATGAGGAGGGATATTGCAGCTATGGCGTGTCCGCCGATTATACCGTGGCCGCCGCTGAGACCGCGAAGGTCGTCATCGCCCAGATGAACGAGTCCTTCCCCAGGACCGGCGGATCGCGGATCGCCCTCGACAAGCTGACCTGCATCGTCATGAAGAATGAGCCGCTGATCGAACTGCCGCCCCCGAAAATCGGGGATGTGGAGCGCAAGATCGGTGAGAACGTCGCAAGCCTCATTCCCGATGGCGCCACCCTCCAGCTCGGCATCGGCGCCATTCCCGATGCGGTGTTGCTGTTCCTGGGCGGCAAGAAGGATCTCGGCATCCATTCCGAGATGTTCTCCGACGGGGTTGTGCATCTGGCCGAAACGGGGGTGGTCACCAACACCCGCAAGACCCTGAACCCCGGGAAATTCGTCGCCACCTTCCTGATGGGAACCCGCAAGCTCTATGATTTCGTCGACAACAACCCGTCGGTGATCATGCAGCCGGTCGACTATGTCAACGATCCCTTTGTGATCGGCCAGCATGACAACATGATTTCGATCAACTCCGCTTTGCAGGTCGACATCATGGGGCAGGTGAATGCCGAGATGATCGGAACCCGTCAGTTCAGCGGCATTGGCGGTCAGGTCGACTTCGTGCGCGGGGCCAGCCGGTCCAACGGAGGAAAGTCGATCATCGCGATGCCCTCGACCGCGGCGGGCGGGAAAGTGTCCCGGATCTGCCTCGAACTGGACCGCGGCGCCGCCGTCACCACCTCGCGGACCGATGTCCATTACGTTGTGACCGAGTACGGGATCGCCGAACTGAAGGGCAAGACGCTGCGTCAGCGCGCCGACGCCCTGATCGCCATCGCGCATCCGGATTTCCGCGGGACGCTGCGGGCCGGTTTGACGAAAGGGGCGAAGAGTCTGGTCAACGCCTGATCCGGCGTGCCCGCGACCGGAGGGGCGCCGATGCGGCTGGGGCGCGGCGCCCCGTCGTGTCGATCCCAGGCATGGAGATCTGACATGGGAGATCTGACATGACGGACGGTAAGAAAGAGGATGGCGCGACGCAGTCCTGCGCAATGCCGGCGGCCCCGGAGGGGGAAAAGCGCGGTCTGGTCGCCCGCTTGACGGACAATGTCAAAAAGTCCCTCTCCGCGGTGGTTCAGCATTGCGACGCTGTCGAACAGGCCAAGGCGGCCGGGGAAAGGGAAAATACGCTGAAGCTCGGCAAGGACTGGGTGAACCGCTGCTGTGGCTGACAAGACCCGGCCCGGGAGGCTGGGAAAACGGAACGGCGGATCAGGGTCTGGAAAGGACCGGACGGGGCGTATGGAACGATCCCGCGGTTCTCTGCGGGCCCTTGTTCTTTGGCAAAGACGCGATATATCCAACAGCACCGCTTCCGGGCCGGTCGAGGGCCGGCTATAGTGGCGGCTCTACTTGGAGTATGCGATGGCCCGCGTTGAAATTTATACCACGACGATCTGCCCCTACTGCGTCCGCGCCAAGTCGCTTCTGAAGCGGAAAGGCGCCGCCTACGAGGAAATCAATATCGAGCGCGATGACAGCCTGCGGCAGACGATGATGGACCGGGCCGGTGGCCGGCAGACGGTGCCCCAGATTTTTATCGATGGCCGGCATGTCGGCGGCTGCGACGACCTTTACGCGCTCGACCGCAACGGTGAACTGGACCGCCTTCTGGGATTGGTGTCGTGACGGCAATGAAGGTCGCCTGCATCCAGGTCAACGCCACCAATGACCTGGAGTCCAACATCCGGACGGCGGCGGGCCTGGTATGCGACGCCCGCGCCGCCGGCGCGCAGATGGCCTTCCTGCCGGAAAACGTCGCCATGATGGAATTCGGCGGCCGCAATATCGTCGCCAAGGCCATGCCGGAGGCGGAGCACAAGGGCCTGGCGGCGTTCCGCGAACTGGCCGCGGAGACCCGTCTCTGGCTGCATTGCGGCTCGCTCGCGGTCCTGCTGGAGGACGGGTCGGTTGCCAACCGGACCTATTTCCTGGACCCCCGGGGTGATGTCGTCGCCAGCTATGACAAGATCCACATGTTCGATGTGGATCTCGATGGCGGCGAATCCTATCGCGAGTCGTCGACCTTCCATCCCGGTCGCACCGCAGTCGTGACGGGAACGCCCTGGGGACGTCTGGGGCTCAGCATCTGCTACGATCTCCGGTTCCCGCATCTTTACCGTTCGCTTGCCAAGGCCGGAGCCGATTTTCTGGCCGTGCCGGCAGCCTTCACCCGGACGACCGGGCGGGCGCATTGGCATGTTCTGTTGCGTGCCCGCGCGATCGAAACCGGCTGTTTCGTTTTCGCCCCCGCGCAATGCGGCGATCATGTCGGCGGGCGTCAGACCTTCGGTCATTCGCTGATCGTATCCCCGTGGGGTGTCGTTCTGGCGGACGGCGGCGAACAGCCTGGATTTGTGATGGCGGAGATCGACCCGGCCGAGGTTGCCGCCGCGCGGGGCAAAATACCGGCCCTGGCCCACGACCGGGCCTTCGATCTGCCCTGATGGCGCGCCCGGGCCTCGTTGCCGGATCGAGTCGCCACCTGATTCCGGCCCGTCACCTGGTTCCGGTCTGGCATCAAGTCCCGATTTCCTGCCGGGCATTGTCTCTCCTTTCTCTTTGGCGCAGAATTAGCAGATGATCCTGTTCAATCTCATTTGCGGCCACGATCACGAGTTCGAGGGCTGGTTCAGAAGCGGCGCCGATTATGACGGCCAGCTTGCCGCCGGCGAGCTGGTCTGTCCGGTGTGCGAGGATCGCAATGTCCAGAAGGCGCCGATGGCGCCCGGTGTGATTTCCGGCGAAAGCCGGGACCGGCGGGAACCCGATGCCTTGCGTGAGGCGCTGCTGGCGCTGCGCAAGACCGTCGAGGAGAACTGCGATTATGTCGGCGAACGTTTCCCGGAGGAGGCGCGCCGGATCCATTATGGCGAGGCGGAAGATCGTCCGATTTACGGCCATACCTCGCTGGACGAGGCCCGGGCCCTCTTTGAGGAAGGGGTCGACGTCATGCTGATCCCCAAACGCGTTCGCCAAGACGCCTGAAGGAGCCAGGAACACCATGAAACCGATATCGCGACGCGGGCTGGTCGCCGGTCTTGCCGGCATGGGGGTTGCGCTGGGCGCGTCGCGTCGCGCCAGCGCCTTCACGGCCGACACGCCGTCGATGCGCACACTCGCGCTGCATGACAATGCCTGTGGCGCCACGGCGAGCCATAAGGCGCTGGTCGCCGAGGTCGAACGCACGCTGGGCGACAAATATACGCCAGAGGAAAAGCAAAAGGTTCTCGCGGCCCTGACCTGTCCGATCTGCGGCTGTCCGCTGGCCGGCCTGTTCTGACATCGCTTTCGCCGCCTTCCGGTGGCGGGGTGATCCCGGAGAGTGGCGCCGCGTGAGGCGGCTCCGGAGCGGCGGTCCGAGGGCGGGGGCTTCGGGGCCGGATCGTCGGCGTTTCACCCCGTGATCGAGGGGGGCGGTCTCGTCTTTCCTGAAAAGAAGACGAAAACGTTACGATCGATGCTTTGCCGGGCTTCCCCTTCGCGAAGAATATTGCCATAGTGCGCCGCCGGTTCGGCGACGCGCATGCGTTCGCTCTGGACGATTTCACCATCTATGGTAATAGGCACAAAAACCCCGACAACAGGGCTGTGGCGAGTATGGCTGGGCATTCACAATTCAAGAACATCATGCACCGCAAGGGCGCGCAGGACGCGAAGCGTGCCAAGGTGTTCACCAAACTGATCCGCGAACTGACGGTTTCCGCGAAGTCCGGTCTGCCGGACCCCAACGCCAATCCGCGGTTACGCGCAGCGGTCCAGGCGGCCCGCGAGGCGAATATGCCGAAGGACACCATCGAGCGCGCGATCAAGCGGGGCGCCGGCGGCGACGGCGATACCAATTATGAGGAGGTCCGGTACGAGGGCTACGGGCCCGGGTCCGTCGCCATCATCGTCGAGGCCTTGACGGACAACCGGAACCGGACGGCGTCCGAGATCCGTTCAGCCTTTTCGAAGCATGGCGGTAATCTGGGCGAGACCAATTCGGTCAGCTTCATGTTCGATCGCGTGGGCGCGGTCCATTACCCCGCCAGCGCCGCCAGCGCGGACGCGATGTTCGAGGCTGCGCTGGAAGCCGGTGCGGACAATGTCGACTCCGACGAGGACGGACATGACATCACCTGCGCTCCGGACAGCCTCAATGCCGTGCGCGAGGCGCTTGAGGGCCGTTTCGGCGCCCCGGCCAGCGCGCGTCTCGACTGGCGGCCGCAGACCAGCGTTCCGGTGGCTGACGAACAGGCGGCCCAGACTCTTCTGAAGCTGCTTGAGGTGTTGGACGACAACGACGACGTTCAGCGTGTCCAGGCCAATTTTGACATTTCTCAGGAGGTCATGGAGCGGCTCAGCGTCTAAGCCGGGCCGATTCTTTTGCGATGAGACTTCTGGGCCTCGATCCCGGATTGCGTACCACCGGATGGGGCGTGATCGATGTGTCGGACAACCGGCTGCGCTGGGTGGCCGACGGGATCGTGTGCTCGGACGGCGATCTGTCGCTGGCCGAGCGTCTCGCCCAGTTGCATCGGGGGATTCTGGAGGTGGTTGCCCTCCACGCGCCCGGCGAGGCCGCCGTGGAGGAAACCTTCGTCAACCAGAATCCCGCGTCGACGTTGAAACTTGGACAGGCCCGCGGTGCCGTGCTGCTGGCGGCGAGTCTGTCCGGACTTGCCGTCGCCGAATATGCGCCAAGGCAGGTCAAACAGGCTCTGGTCGGCAGCGGCCGGGCTGCCAAGGAGCAAGTGGGCATGATGGTTCGTCAACTGCTGCCGGGTTGTCAGTCACGGCAAACGGACTCCACCGACGCCCTCGCCGTGGCGATCTGCCACGCCCATTATCGGGGAACGGCCCGGCGCGTGCAGGCGGCCCTGGAGCGCGCTCCGTGATCGCCCGGCTGAAAGGGCTGGTGGACAGCGTCGGCGAGGACTGGGCCATCATCGATGTCGGCGGCGTCGGATATCTGGTGTTCAGCTCTGCCAAGACGCTGGCGCGATTGCCTCGGCCCGGCGAGGCGGCCTCCCTCCATGTCGAAACCCATGTCCGTGAAGATCATATCCATCTCTATGGCTTTGCCGATCCGGTCGAAAAGGACTGGTTCCGGCTTTTGCTGACGGTCCAGGGAGTCGGCAGCAAGGTGGCTCTGGCGATGCTGTCCGCCCTTACGCCGGAGGATCTGGCGCGCGCCATTTCGGCCGGCGACAAGACCATGCTGACCCGTGCGCAGGGTGTCGGTCCGAAGCTGGCCGCCCGTCTTGTCACCGAACTCAAGGACAAGGTCGCGGGGCTCGCGCTGTCTCCGTCCTCTCCGGCGGCCATCCAGGGGATCGGCGCGGCGCCGCCCGCCAGTGCCGCCGCCGAGGACGCCATATCCGCGCTCATCAATCTCGGCTATCGACGGGTCGAAGCCCATGCGGCCGTGCTGAAGGCCCTGGAAGCGTTGGGCGAGGGGACGGCCACCGGGGTCGTGATCCGCGAAGGGTTGAAGATCCTGGGTAAGGAGATGGCCCGATGAGCGGGCCCAGAATGGTGGCCCCGGAGAAAGCCCCCGGTGAGCAGGAGACAAGCTTCCGCCCTCTGTCGCTTGGCGACTTCGTCGGGCAGAAGGAGGCCTGCGACAATCTCAGGATTTTCATTGCCGCCGCAAAATCGCGCGGCGAGGCCCTCGACCACACATTGTTTTTCGGGCCGCCGGGTCTTGGCAAGACCACGCTTGCGCAGATCGTCGCCCGCGAACTTGGCGTGGGATTTCGCGCCACTTCGGGCCCGATTATTGCCAAGGCGGGGGATCTGGCCGCGCTTTTGACCAATCTTGAACCGCGCGACGTGCTGTTCATCGATGAAATTCATCGCCTTAATCCTGCCATAGAAGAGGTTCTCTATCCGGCGATGGAGGATTTCCAGCTCGATCTGATCATCGGCGAAGGGCCGGCGGCCCGGTCGGTGCGGATCGATCTGTCCCCTTTCACGCTTGTCGGTGCGACGACGCGATCCGGCCTTTTGACGACGCCGCTCCGCGAACGATTCGGGATTCCTGTGCGGATGAACTTTTATACGCCGGAGGAACTGGAACTGATCGTGCGCCGGGGCGCCCGCGTGCTCGACTGCCCGATGAAGGACGATGGCGCGCGCGAGATCGCGAGGCGGTCGCGGGGCACGCCGCGTGTTGCCGGACGGTTGCTGCGGCGTGTCCGTGATTTCGCCGTGGTGGCGGAGACCCTTCCCATCACCGCTTCGATCGCCGATGGCGCCCTGAACCGGCTGGGCGTCGACCAGATGGGGCTCGACGCCATGGACCGGCGCTACATGTCCTGTATCGCCGATCATTATGGCGGCGGCCCGGTGGGCGTCGAAACCCTGGCGGCCGCCCTGTCCGAACAGCGCGATACCATCGAGGAGGTGATCGAGCCCTATCTCCTGCAGCAGGGGTTTCTGCAACGGACGCCGCGCGGACGGGTTCTCGCCGCGGCCGGGTACCGCCATCTCGGGCTGGTGCCGCAAAACCGTCCCGAACAGCTCACCTTGCTGGAGGACGGGTTCGATCCGGGGGAGGGGGAACCCGGAGATGACTGACCAGACCGGACCGTCGGGGGCGATGGTGGACAAAGTCCACCATTTTCCTTTGCGGGTCTATTACGCCGATACCGATGCCGGCGGGGTCGTGTACCACGCCCGCTATCTCGATTTCGCCGAGCGCGGACGCACCGAGATGATCCGCCTCCTGGGGCATGAGCAGCCCAGGCTGCTGGCCGATTTCGGCATGGTCTTCGCGGTCCGCAACCTCGAGGCCGATTACCGGCATCCGGCCCGTCTCGACGATCTGTTGTGTGTCAGATCATCCCTCAGCCATGTGGGTGGTGCCAGTCTGCACGTCCGCCAAAGCATTTGGCGGGGCGAAGAGGAATTGGTACGACTGGGCATCCGCTTGGTGTGCATGCGCCAGGACGGCCATGCAATGCGTATTCCGGCCGAAATACGATTAGAACTGCAAAATTTTCTTAGTGAAAAGGCGGATTAAAGCCATGGATCCCGTGCAAACCGCAACCGTAGCCAGTCAGGCGGTCGGCGATCTGTCGATGTGGGGCCTGTTCATGCAGGCGGACATCATCGTCAAGACCGTGATGGCGGCTCTGGTGATGTCGTCATTCTGGTGCTGGGCGATCATTTTCGACAAATGGTTCCGCCTGCGCAATCTGGTTCACCGGGCCGACCAGTTCGAGGAAAGCTTCTGGTCCGGCGGATCGCTGGAGGAGCTTTACGACCGGATCGGCTCCCGCCCGATGGATCCGATGTCCTCGATTTTCGTCGCCGCCATGCGGGAATGGCGCCGGTCCGCCGCCAAGGGGCTGGCCGATCGCGAGGCCGTGCGCTTGAGCCTGCCGCAACGGATCGATCGCGTCATGTCCGTGACCCTGGGACGCGAGATGGAGCAGCTCGAGGCCCGCATGGGCTTTCTGGCCTCGGTCGGGTCGACGGCCCCCTTCATCGGCCTGTTCGGAACGGTGTGGGGCATCATGAACAGCTTCCACCACATCGGCGCGACCAAGAACACCAGCCTCGCGGTGGTCGCCCCCGGCATCGCCGAGGCGCTGTTCGCGACGGCGCTGGGGCTCGTCGCCGCCATTCCGGCGGTGCTGGCCTACAACAAGCTGTCAGCCGACATCGACCGCTACGCCAAGCGCCTGGAGGCTTTCGCCGGAGAGTTCGGCGCCATCCTGTCGCGTCAGCTCGAAGAGAAGGCGTAACGCCATGGCGATGGCAACGGGCGGAGGCGGGCGCCGCGGCAGCCGCCGGCGCGGCTTCAAGCCGATGGCCGACATCAATGTGACACCGATGGTCGACGTGATGCTGGTGCTGCTGGTGATCTTCATGATCACCGCGCCCCTGTTGACCGCCGGTGTTCCTGTCGACCTGCCCAAGACCAATGCCGGTCAGATCAAGGGCGACGACCAGCCGATCTCGGTTTCGGTCGACGCGAAGGGCCGGATCTTCCTTCAGGAGACGGAGGTTCAGATCGAGGAGCTGGCGCCGCGCCTGCGCGCCATCACTGCCGCCAAGCCGGACAACCGCATTTTCGTGCGCGGTGACGCCGGCATCAGTTACGGACGGGTGATGGAGGTGATGGGCGCCCTGTCGCAGGCCGGTTTCCCCCATGTGGCCCTGGTGACGCAGCCCGCGCCCGAGGCGCCGCGCAAGGGAGCGCGCTGAGCGATCATGCCTGTTCGTCGTGGCGGTACGGCTGACAAAGCCGGGGACCTGCGCCTGGGCCTTCTGTGCTCGGTGGCGCTGCACGTCGTCATCCTGGTCATCGCCGTGTTCGGTCTGCCCCATCTGATGGCGCCGCCTCCCGAGATTGCCGAGCCGGTGGTTGTCGAAATCGCGGAACTGGGCGACAAGACCAACCCTCCGCCCCGCCAGGTGGAGGCGCCGAAGCCACAGCCTCAGGCGGAGGCCCCGAAGCAGGAGACCCCGCCAACCCCGGAGCCGCCGAAACCGCCGGAACCCAAGCCGCCGGAACCGAAGCCGGAACCCAAGCCCCTGCCTCCGCCTCCTCCTCCGCCGCCGGAACCGCCGAAGCCGGCGCCGCCCCCGCCCAAGCCGGCGGAGCCGGAGCCCGAGCCCATTCCGACGCCGAAGCCGAAGCCGCCCGAGCCCAAGCCGCCCGAACCGCCAAAACCGGTGGAGCCGCCGAAGCCGAGCCCGCTCAAGGACATCAAGCCGCAGCCGAAGAAGCCGGCGCCGCCCACCAGGGACGACTTCGACAGTCTGTTGAAGTCGGTCGACAAGATGCGCGACAGCTCCAAGCCGTCGGAGCCGGCGAAGCCCGCCCCGGCGCCACAGCCTCAGCAGGCCGGTGCGTCCTCGCGCACGGTGAATTCGTCGGCGAGCGATCTCAGCTCGCAGCCGACGGTGTCCGAACGGGACTATGTCAGCGCCCAGATCTGGCCGAAGTGGAACGTCGACCTCGGCGCCAAGGGGGCGGACACTCTGGTGGTGAAGGTGCGGGTCCAGCTCGCGCCCGACGGAACCGTGACCTCCGCCCGGCTTGATGTCGACAATGCGCGCTACGCCTCCGACGGTTTCTATCGCGCGGCCGCCGATGCCGCCTTGCGCGCCGTTCTGGCCGCATCGCCGTTGAAGGTGCCGCCGACAAGGCCCGATCTGTTCAAGAACAACCCCGATTTCACGATCAATTTTGATCCCAGGAGCATGGCCAGATGATCGTAAAAATGCTTCGCTACGCCGCCGCCGCGGTCGCGGGCGCCGTCCTTCTCGGCGCGGCCGCGCGGGCGGAGGTGGTGATCGATATCACCAAGGGCAACGTCCAGCCGATGCCTATCGCCATCACCAATTTCGCCGGAGTGGGCGGCCAGGAGGGGCAGGTCGGCCGCGACATCGCCGGTGTCATCTCCGCCGACCTGGAGCGGTCCGGCCTGTTCAAGCCGATCGATCCGAAGGCCTTCATTCAGACGGTCGAGTCGCTGCAGGTGCAGCCCCGGTTCCCGGACTGGAAGGCGATCAACGCCCAGGCCCTGGTCCAGGGACGGGTCGAGCAGACCCAGGACGGTCATCTGCGCGTCGAATTCCGTCTGTGGGACGTCTATGCCGAAGCCCAGATGGTCGGCCAGGCCTACAATGCCGCGCCGCAAGGGTGGCGCCGCATCGCCCACATGATTTCCGACGCGATCTACAAGCGGATCACCGGCGAGGACGGTTATTTCGATACGCAGATCGTTTATGTGGCGGAAAGCGGTCCGCTGCAGAAGCGGATCAAGCGTCTTGCCATCATGGACCAGGACGGGGAGAACCACCGGTTCCTGACCGACGGGCAGGAACTGGTCCTGACGCCGCGCTTTTCTCCGAACCAGCGCGAGATTACTTATCTCAGTTACTTTCAGAACAATCCCCGCGTCTATATTCTTCATCTGGACAGCGGGCGGCGGGAACTCCTTGGCGACTTCCCGGGCATGACCTTCGCTCCGCGCTTCTCGCCGGACGGCAACAAGGTGATCATGAGCCTGGCGCAGGACGGGAGCACCAGCGTCTATGAAATGGACCTGCGGACGCGGCGCAGCACGCGCATGACGGGCAGTGGCTCGATCGACACATCGCCTTGCTATTCGCCCGATGGCACAAAGATCACCTTTAACTCGGACCGCAGCGGAACGGCTCAGCTTTATGTGATGAATTCCGACGGATCGGGCCAGCAGCGCATCAGCTTCGGCGATGGCCGCTATATGACCCCGGTATGGTCTCCCCGTGGTGATCTCATCGCCTTTACCAAGCAGAAGGCGGGCGAATTCTTCATAGGTGTTATGCGTCCCGATGGTTCCGGTGAACGGCTGCTGACCAAGGGCTATCTGGTTGAGGCCCCGACCTGGGCTCCGAACGGCCGCATTCTCGCGTTCTGGCGGCAGAGTCCCTCGGATTCCGCGGGTCGCGGGGGGTCCACAAAGCTTTACAGCATCGACCTCACCGGCTACAACGAAAGGCAGGTCGTGACCCCGCTTGATGGCTCTGATCCGGCGTGGTCCCCCTTGATTCCGTAAAAGATCGTAAGTATATTGCGACCCCGAAAGGGAATTCAAACGGCTGCAACGGGTTCTCGAATCCTTGTATTTTGGAAGACGCCTCCTAGCAGCAGGCGGCGTTTTCCGGCCAAGTTCCATTCCATTCCGATCCGTCCTATTAAAGGGGGAGAGTAGTAAATGAAGATCCGTTTCTTGTGCATGGTTGCCGCCGTTGCGCTGCTGGGTGCCTGCAGCTCCGACGATACGGCCAACAACAGCGGCGCCGCCGCCTCGACCACCGCTCCGGTGGTCGCTCCGACCAAGCCGGGCGTGGTTCCGGGCAGCCAGGCTGACTTTGTTGCCAACGTCGGCGACCGCGTGTTCTTCGAGTTCGACAAGTACAGCCTCAAGGCCGATGCCAAGGAGCAGCTGAACAAGTGGGTTGCCTTCCTCAAGAAGTACCCGAACGATCAGCTGGTTGTTGAGGGCCATGCCGACGAGCGCGGCACCCGCGAATACAACCTGGCTCTGGGCGAGCGTCGTGCGAACTCCGTCAAGGATTACCTCGTGTCGCAGGGCGTCCAGGCTTCCCGCCTGAAGGTCATCTCCTACGGTAAGGAGCGTCCGGCTGTTCTCGGTTCCAACGAGAGCGCCTGGGCCCAGAACCGTCGCGCCGTCGGCGTGGTGCAATAATCGGACTTTTGTCCGAACGCACAGCGCGTAAATTAAGGCGCCTGCCGGAAACGGCAGGCGCCTTAATTATTTTATCCATCTGGCAGTCAGTTCTCAGTTGTTGTAAAGCTTTCGACGTCCAGACCCGGCCTGTTACATGGCGGGACCGGATCGGATGCCATCCCCGGCGCTCCGGCGGAGCAAGGTGGGCTTGGCCCCGTCACGGGAGTGATCGGCAACGATGGTTCACCCTTGGGGAGGCGCCCCGGCGCGGCGTCTCCGGCAAAGAGGAAAGGTATCGAGCGTGCACGTCGTCATGCGAGCGGCATTCGGTCTGGCCCTGGCCGCGGGGCTTTTCGTTCAGGCCCCCGCCTGGGCGCAGTCCGACACCCGGGGATTGGTCGACCGGCTGGACCGGTTGGAGAGGGACCTCAACACCCTGCAGGGACAGGTCTATCGCAGCCAGGGCAGCGGATCCAATGTCATCACGTCTCCGGCGCTGGGGGGGAACGGCGGTGGCTCGGGCAGCGCCCCGCGTCCCAGCGGTTCGCTGAACGGCGATGCCTACAATATGCTGGACGACCGGCTCAACCAGCTTGAAAGCCAGATCCGCGATGTCACCGGGCAGGTCGAAAAGGCCAATTTCGCCGTGGGGCAACTGACCACCAAGCTGGAACGCATGCAGGCCGACAATGACTTCCGGTTCAAGGATCTGGAGGCCAAACTGGGCGGCGGTGGGGCCGCGGGCGCGCCTGCCGCCGTCGGGGCTCCCCCGGCCGGCGCCCCGGCCGCGGGCGGCGCGCCCACCCCGGTCACGCCTCCGGCGGCCGGCAGCCTGCAACATCCGGCGGCCGGCGGAGCGGCCCCCGCGGCTGCGGCCACCGCTCCGGCCGCGCTGGTCGGCAAAACTCCGCAGGAGCAGTTCGACTATGCCTTCGGACTGCTGCGCAACTCGGATAATGCCGGCGCCACCAAAGCGTTCCAGGCATTCGTCGCCCAGCATCCGCAGGATCCGCTGGCCGGCAACGCCATGTACTGGCAGGCTCAGATCTCCTATTCGCAGGGACAGTATGATCAGGCCGCGGTGACCTTCCTCGACGCCTATCGTAAATATCCGAAGTCGGCAAAGGCCGGGGAAAGCCTTCTGAAGGTCGGCCTGTCCATGAGCAACCTCGGTAAAAAGAAGGAGGCCTGCGCCGCCTTGCAGCGTTTCTCCAGCGAATACCCCGACGCGGCGGACAATCTGCGCCGTCAGGCGGCCGGCGAGAAACAGAAGCTCGGCTGCTGATCGTCCGCCGTGACCGATGATGCCGCCCGGCCGGTCGGCAAGCAGGACTTCGCCGCCCTGATGGACGGACTGGGACCGTTCGAGGACGGTCCCGTCCTGGCGGTCGGCGTCTCCGGCGGGGCGGACAGTTTGGCCCTCTGCCTTCTCGCGCGGGAGTGGGCGGCGGATCGGGGCGGGCGGGTCGAAGCCTTGACTGTCGATCACGCCCTGCGGCCCGAATCAGGCGACGAAGCCGCGACGGTGGGGCGCTGGCTGGCTGATCGGGACCTGTCCCATCACATTCTGACCTGGCAGGGAGAGAAGCCGGCCACCGGAATTCAGGCGGCGGCGCGCGAGGCGCGCTTCCGCCTGTTGCGTTCGTGGTGTCGCGATCACGGCGTGCTCCATCTCCTGCTGGCCCATCACCTGGACGATCAGGCCGAAACTTTCCTGTTGCGCCTCGGGCGCGGCAGCGGTGTCGACGGTCTGTCGGCGATGGCGCCGGTGACGGCGCTGCCGGAGGTCCGTCTGCTGCGGCCTTTACTCGATATTCCCCGGGCGCGTCTGGCGGCCACGCTTCGCGCGCTGGGACAGCCCTGGATCGAGGATCCGTCGAACCAGAGCGACCATTACCGTCGGGTGCGGTTCCGCAAGATGATGCCGCTGCTTGCCGCCGAGGGGCTTGATCCCGCCCGGCTGGCGGGAACCGCGCGGCATCTGGCGGCAGCCCGGCACGCCCTGGAGGTCGCGGCGACGGATCTGGCGCTGAAGGCGGTCGAGGTCGATCCTGCGGGGTTCGCTTGGCTCGACTGCGGTCCCCTGGCCGCCGCCCCGCGGGAGGTGGGGCTGCGCACCCTGTCGCGGCTGGTCCGCATGATCGGGGGCGGCGCCTACCCGCCGCGCCTGGATGGCCTGGAACGTCTGTTCGACGGGCTGCTCGCGTCGCCGGAGAAGAGGCGGACCTTCGCCGGATGCCTGCTCGGTCCTTGGAAGGACCGCCTGCTGGTATGCCGGGAAGGGCGCGGGCTGGCGGAACCCGTGCCGGTGCGGGGCGGAGACAGCGTTCTCTGGGACGGGAGATTCCTCTGCCGGATCGAGGGAACGGGCACGGGAACGGTCGGCGCTCTCGGGGTCGATGGATGGCGGACGCTGAGGGAAGCGGTCGGCGTGAGCCCGGTTCCGGCCCCGGTTCTCGCGACTTTGCCGGCGCTTGTCGATCCTCGTGGCATTTCGGCCGTTCCGCACCTAGGATACACTCGTAGGGACGGCGTCGGCTTGCGGATGGGGCGGACGATCTTTCAGCCGGTCAATCCACTTTCGCCGGTATGAGATTGCCTTGTTTCGTATTCAGACTGCATTATCTGTAGATCGTGCGGGGCGGCCCGTCGGCCGACACCACGACACGCCGATCGAGGGATCGTTGTATGAATTTTAGTAAGAACTTGGTGTTGTGGGTCATCATTGCCGTGTTGTTGGCGGCGTTGTTCAACCTGTTCCAGAACTCGACGACGCCACACGGCAATTCCAGCTACGCCTATTCCGACTTCCTGACCGAAGTGGAGAACGGCCGCGTCGCCGACGTGACCATTCAGGGCGAGGCGATCAACGGCCACTTCACCGATGGCCGGACCTTCAGCACCTATGCGCCGCCGGACGCGAATTTCGTCCAGAAGCTGCGCACATCCAATGTCCGCATTTCCGCCGTTCCGAAGAGCGAGGAATCGCAGACCTTCTGGAATTACGTGCTGTCGTGGCTGCCGATGCTGCTGGTGGTGGGGGTCTGGATCTTCTTCATGCGCCAGATGCAGTCGACCGGCGGCAAGGCGATGGGATTCGGCAAGAGCCGCGCGCGACTTCTGTCCGAGAAGACCGGACGCGTCACCTTCGAGGACGTCGCCGGAATCGACGAGGCCAAGCAGGAACTGGAAGAGATCGTCGAGTTCCTGAAGGACCCGCAGAAGTTCCAGCGCCTGGGCGGCAAGATCCCGAAGGGCGTGCTGCTGGTCGGTCCGCCCGGAACCGGTAAGACGTTGCTGGCGCGCGCCATTGCCGGCGAGGCCAACGTTCCCTTCTTCACGATTTCGGGTTCGGACTTCGTCGAGATGTTCGTGGGCGTCGGCGCGTCCCGTGTGCGCGACATGTTCGAACAGGGCAAGAAAAACGCCCCCTGCATCATCTTCATCGACGAGATCGACGCCGTCGGCCGTCACCGTGGCGCCGGCCTGGGTGGTGGCAACGATGAGCGCGAGCAGACGCTGAACCAGTTGCTGGTCGAGATGGACGGCTTCGAATCGAACGAGGGCGTCATTCTGATCGCGGCGACCAACCGTCCCGATGTGCTGGATCCCGCCCTGTTGCGTCCGGGCCGCTTCGACCGTCAGGTGGTGGTGCCCAATCCCGACGTGCTGGGTCGCGAAAAGATTCTCAAGGTGCATATGGGCAAGGTTCCGCTGGCGCCCGACGTGGATGCCAAGGTCATCGCGCGGGGCACCCCCGGATTCTCCGGTGCCGATCTCGCCAATCTCGTCAACGAGGCCGCGCTGCTGGCGGCCCGGGCGGGCAAGCGCGTCGTCACCATGACGGAGTTCGAGGCCGCCAAGGACAAGGTGATGATGGGCGCGGAGCGCCGCTCCATGGTGATGACGGAGGAACAGAAGCGCCTCACCGCCTATCACGAGGCCGGTCACGCCATTGTCGCCCTGCATGAGCCCGATTCCGATCCGATCCACAAGGCGACCATCATTCCCCGCGGACGGGCGCTCGGCATGGTCATGCGGCTGCCGGAAGGTGACCGGATCTCCGTGTCTCGCGCCAAGCTCAAGGCCGATCTCGCCGTGGCGATGGGCGGTCGGATTGCCGAGGAGCTGATTTTCGGCTCGGACCGGGTGACGACGGGCGCGTCCTCCGACATCAAAATGGCGACCGATATGGCCCGCCGGATGGTGACGGAATGGGGTATGAGCGAGAAGCTGGGCCCGCTCACCTATGGCGAGAACGAACAGGAAGTGTTCCTGGGGCATTCGGTCGCCACGCACAAGAATGTGTCCGAAGCCACGGCCAAGACCATCGACGAGGAAATCCGAGGCATTGTCGATACCGCCTATTCACGGGCCCGCAAGACCCTGACGGATCATCTCGACGGCCTGCATTCTCTGGCCCAGGGACTTCTGGAATATGAGACCCTGTCGGGCGACGACATCCGCAAACTGATGCAGGGCGAGCCTTTGACCCGGGACCAGGAGCCGGACGGTCCCGAGAACAAAACCCGCGAAGCGCCCCGGCGCAGTTCCGTTCCCACCAGCGGGGTCGGAGGCCAGCCCGGATTCGGGTCGGGTCCCGGTCCGGAGCCGCTGCCGGGCGCGTGAGATGACATCGCCCTTAGCCCTGGAGACAAGCCCCGCCCTTCCGCGGGGCTTGTCCCATTTAGCCGCCAGGACCGGCCTCTGCGGCCGTCTTTATGTCGCTCCCGCCGGAATCGTCTCGGGACGGACGGCCGCCGCGGCCGTCGCTTCCGGACAGGCCTGGGGGCTGGCGGGAGGGGCGCTCTCCTTTTCCGCCTGTTCCGTCCTTTTGCGTGAGAACGACCGCATCATCGAGGCGGCGGCGCCTTTCGGCGATCTTCTCGACTGGTCGGAATCGGAAGGACCGGAGGTGGCGCGTCATGTCGGCGATCTGCTGGCGCGCACCGGACGTGCCCGTCCGGCCTTCGCCGGTCTCGACATGGCGCGGCCGAGAGTGATGGGGATCGTCAATGTCACCCCGGACAGTTTTTCCGACGGGGGACGTTATTTCGATCCCGCGACAGCCATCGGCCATGGCCGCACTCTTCTTGAGGCGGGCGCGGACATTCTGGATGTGGGGGGTGAATCGACCCGGCCCGGTTCCGATCCGGTCGATCCCGACGAGGAAATCCGGCGGGTGGTCCCGGTCATCCGGGCGCTGGCCGAACAGGGCGCGGTCGTTTCCGTCGACACGCGCCATGCCAGGGTCATGGGGGCGGCCGTCGAGGCGGGTGCGGCGATCATCAACGACATTTCGGCCCTGGAGGGTGATCCTGCGGCCCTGGGCGTCGCGGCCGCCAGCGGCGCCGCGATCGTGCTGATGCATATGCAGGGCGACCCCAAGACGATGCAGCGCGAGCCGCAGTACGGTTTCGCCCCGCTTGACGTTTACGACGCGCTGGCGGCGCGGGTCGACGCCTGTCTGGCCGCGGGGATCCCGGCCGCGCGTCTTTGCCTTGATCCCGGTATCGGTTTCGGCAAGACCGTTGAGCATAATCTCCAGATCCTGGCCCGTCTGTCCCTGTTCCATGGCCTTGGACTTCCGGTGCTTCTGGGCGTCAGCCGCAAGACCTTCATCGGCCGTCTGGCCGGCGATGCTCCTCCGTCGGAACGGCTGGCGGGCTCGCTGTCGGCCGCGCTGGTCGGGCTCGACCAGGGCGTCCAGATCCTGCGGGTCCATGATGTCCGGGAAACCGCTCAGGCGGTTGCTGTCTGGCGCGGCATGCGCAGCGTCTGAGCCGGGCCGTAAACGGCTTCCCTCGGCCGCCGCCTTGGAGTAATCACTAAAATCCTTCGGGTCTGTGACGGGAAACAATCATGACGCGTAAGCTCTTCGGAACCGATGGGGTGCGGGGCACCGCCAATATCGAGCCGATGACGGCCGAAACGTCGATGCGACTGGGCATGGCGGCCGGGCATTATTTCACCCGCGGCACGCACCGGCACACGGTCGTCATCGGCAAGGACACCCGCCTGTCGGGCTATATGCTGGAACCTGCCCTGACAGCCGGTTTCACCTCGGTCGGCATGGATGTCGTCCTGCTGGGACCACTTCCCACGCCGGCGGTCGCGATGTTGACGCGCTCCATGCGGGCCGATCTCGGCGTCATGATTTCGGCGTCCCATAATTCCTACGAGGACAACGGCATCAAGCTGTTCGGACCCGACGGGTTCAAATTGTCCGACGAGACCGAGGCCGAGATCGAGGCCTGCATGGAAAACGGTCTGTCGGCCCATCGCGTGGCGCCGTCCGCCCTGGGGCGGGCGCGACGTCTGGATGACGCCATCGGGCGCTACATCGAATATACCAAAAACACCTTCCCGCGCGGACGGCGCCTGGACGGATTGAAAATCGTCGTCGATTGCGCCAATGGCGCCGCCTACAAGGTGGCTCCGACGGTGCTGTGGGAACTGGGGGCCGAGGTGGTGCCGGTCGGGGTGCATCCGGACGGTTTCAACATCAACCGCGATTGCGGGTCCCTGTCCACCGACGCCATGAAAAGCCAGGTCGTGGCGCATGGGGCCCATCTCGGACTGGCGCTGGATGGCGATGCCGACCGTCTGGTTCTGTGCGATGAGCATGGACAATCGGTGGACGGCGATCAGGTGATGGCGCTGATCGCCAACGCCTGGCATGAGAAAGGCACCCTGAAGGGCGATGCCGTGGTGGCGACCGTGATGTCCAACCTGGGGCTGGAGCGCTTCCTGTCGGCCCGGGGGCTGTCGCTGCACCGGACCAATGTCGGCGACCGTTACGTGCTGGAACGCATGCGTCGCGACGGCTTCAACCTGGGGGGCGAGCAGTCGGGACATGTGATCCTGTCGGATTATTCGACGACCGGAGACGGACTGGTGGCGGCCGTGCAGGTGCTGGCCGCCCGGGTGGGCAGCGGCCGGCCGGCGAGCGAGGTGCTGCGTCTGTTCCAACCGCTTCCGCAACTGCTGAAGAATATCCGGGTGAAAGACGGTCAGGCCGGAGCCGTGCTGGAGGAAGTCCGCGTCAAGAAGGCGATCGCCCTGGCCGAGGAAACCTTGTCCGGTACCGGCCGGGTCCTGATCCGCAAGTCCGGGACCGAGCCGCTGATCCG
Source organism: Telmatospirillum sp. (assembly GCA_009712185.1). Taxonomy (GTDB): domain Bacteria; phylum Pseudomonadota; class Alphaproteobacteria; order Rhodospirillales; family Magnetospirillaceae; genus Telmatospirillum. Next base: position 55,173 of record WASQ01000124.1, read on the forward strand.
CGTGATGGCGGAGGGCGAGGACGAGCACCGGATCGGCGAGGTGGTGGACGACATCATCGAAACCATCCGCGTGGCCGCCGGCGCATGACGGAGATCCCGACGACACTGGCCGGCCGCGTTCTGATCATCGCCGGGTCCGACAGCGGAGGCGGGGCCGGCATCCAGGCCGATATCAAGGCGGTCAGCGCGCTTGGCGGTTATGCGGCGACGGCGATTGCCGCTCTGACCGCACAGAATACGCAGGGCGTGTTCGGCATTCTGGACATTCCGCCGGCCTTCATCCGTCAGCAGATCGATCTTGTCCTGGACGATATCGGCGCCGATGCGATCAAGACCGGCATGTTGAGCCGGCCCGAAGCGATCGGCGAGGTCGTCGCCGCGCTCAAGGACCGGTCGCCCCGCATCCCGCTGGTGGTTGATCCGGTGATGGTGGCCAAAGGCGGACGCAAGCTGCTGGACGATGCCGCCCATGATGCGCTGATCCATCATCTGCTGCCGATGGCGACGATTCTCACGCCCAATCTGCCGGAGGCCGAAGCGCTGACGGGACGGACAATCTCCGGGGTCGAGGACATGATTGCCGCCGGCCGGTCTCTGGTCGACATGGGCGCGCGGTCGGTCCTGGTCAAAGGGGGGCATCTGCCCGGTCCGCGTCTGGTCGACGTCCTTGTCGGCCCCGAGGGTGTGCGCACCTTCGAGGGCGACCGGATCGCAACCAGCAGCACCCACGGTACCGGCTGTACCCTGGCCTCCGCCATCGCGACCGGGATCGCCCAGGGTTTGACGCTTGGCGACGCGGTCGATCGCGCGCGCCGTTACGTTGCTCTGGCCATCCGGACCGCGCCCGGTCTGGGCGGCGGGCATGGACCCCTGAACCACATCCACACCGTGCGGCCCTTCCGATGACGGGCGCGACGGGTGACAAGACCTTGGGCGATCGGGCGATGCTGGAGCGCATCGAGGCGGCGGCCGAGTTCGTGCGTCAGGTGATCCCGCCGACCCCGCACTACCGGTGGCCCCTGATCGAAGATCGCGCCGGATGCGAGGTCTGGATCAAGCATGACAATCACGGACCGGCCGCGGCCGGCACCGCCGCGCGGGGAGCGGTCGTCTATCTCAGCCGTTTGATGGCTGCGCGCCCGGGGCTGGAGGCGGTGGTCACGGCCGGCGTCGGCAATCACGGCCGCGCCATCGCCTGGGCCGCCCGGCTGGGCGGTCTTAAGGCCGTGATGGTCGTCCCCGAGGACGGACCGGACGACCCCTGGCCGTCCTGGGTCGAGGTCATCGAGGCCGGAGAGGACGTGCACGAGGCTTTCGCCGAAGCCTGCCGCATCGGCATCGAGCGCGATCTGCCTGTGGTGCCGACCTTTCATCCCTGGCTGGTGCAGGGCGCCGCCGGCGCCACCCTGGAACTGCTGCGCGCCGAACCGGCGCTGGACACTCTGTATGTTCCCGTGGGGACCGCCGTGGCCATCGCGTCGGCGATCGCGGTTCGCGACGCCCTGGGGGCCGCGACCCGCATCGTCGGTGTGGTTCCGGAGGGGGCGCCCGCCTTTGCGGACAGCTTCTGGGCGGGGCGGGTGATGACCACTCCGACCGCCCGGTCCGTCGCGCGGGGACTGGTCTGCCGGATTCCGGACAGGACCGCTGTCGATATCATCGTCGGAGGAGCCGACCGCCTGGTGACGGTGTCCGACGCGGCCATCCTGGAGGCCATCAGCCTTTGCCTGTCGGGTGCGAAAACCGTGGCGGACGGGGCCGGAGCGGCGCCGTTGGCGGCATTGCTGACCGAAGGCCCGGAGAAGGCGGGCGGCCCTGTCGGCCTTCTGGTCACGGGTGGCAATCTGGACCGCGCCCTCGCGGCTGAGGCGGTTCAGGCGCCTCTGGGCGCGAATTCGGCTGGCGGTCCGTCCTGACCGGAGGGGGCGATTTTTTGACCCTCAATCGCCGGGCGTCCCTCCGGGGCGCTGGGCTTTCCTCCGCTGACGCTCCGGCACGGCGATCGCTTGACCGCGCTCGCCGTGCATATTTTATAAATCCCTCAATCGCCGGGCGTCCCTCCGGGGCGCTGGGCTTTCCTCCGCTGACGCTCCGGCGGGCTCAATGCCCGAACGCGGCCAGTCATCATTTGACCGGGGCAACCGGCGCGCGGTCAAGCGATCGCCGTGGTCTCTCGTCGCACTGGCGTTGACGGCGGCCGAGGCGGCTGTCATTCTCGGCCCGGGCCACGGCCCCCCAACGGGTCGCGTCCCTTCTGTAAGGGAGGGTATCTCGATGACAGTTCCTGCACGGCCGGATGTCCGGCCGCTTAATCCCAATTTTTCTTCCGGTCCCTGTGCCAAGCGTCCCGGCTGGACGGTCAACGCGCTTGCCGGCACGCCGGTGGGGCGGTCCCACCGGGCCAGGATCGGCAAGTCCCGCCTGGCGGAAGTCCTGACCCGGAGCCGCGCGATCCTGGGCCTGCCCGACGATTACCGCATCGGTATCGTGCCGGCGTCGGATACCGGTGCCGTCGAAATGGCGCTGTGGTCGCTGCTGGGCGAGCGCGGACTCGACATTCTGGCCTGGGAAAGCTTCGGCGAAGGCTGGATCACCGATGTGACCAAACAACTGCGGCTGACCGACGTCCGCACCATCCGGGCCGATTACGGCCGGTTGCCGGATCTTTCACAGGTGGATTTCGACCGCGATGTGGTCTTCACCTGGAACGGCACCACCTCCGGGGTGCGGGTCCCCGACGGGGACTGGATCCCTGACGATCGCAAGGGGCTGGTGATCGCCGATGCCACCTCGGCGGTCTTCGCGATGGATATTCCGTGGCACAAGACCGATGTCGTCACCTGGTCCTGGCAGAAGGTGCTGGGCGGCGAGGGGGCCCATGGCATGCTGGTCCTGAGCCCGCGCGCCGTGGCCCGGCTGGAAAGTTACAAGCCGGCCTGGCCGCTGCCCAAGATCTTCCGCATGACCAAGGGCGGAAAGCTGATTGAAGGCATCTTTGAGGGCGACACCATCAATACTCCCTCGATGCTGGCGGTGGAGGATCAGATCGACGCCCTGCGCTGGGCGGAGGAGGTCGGCGGGTTCCCGGCACTGAAGGCCCGGTCCGAAGCCAATCTGGCCGCGGTGTCGTCCTGGGTGGAGCGGGCGTCCTGGGCCGCCTTCCTGGCGGAAGACCCGAAGATCCGGTCCTGCACCTCGATGTGTCTGGTGATCAAGGCTCCGTTTTTCCTGGCGTTGCCGGCCGAGGACAGGGCCGCCGCGGCGCGGCGCATTGCCTCCCTTCTCGACAAGGAGGGAATTGCCCATGACATCGCGTTTTATCGCGATGCGCCACCCGGTCTGCGGATCTGGGGCGGGGCGACGATCGAGACGTCGGATATCGAAGCGTTGACGCCCTGGCTGGACTGGGCCTTCGCCCAGGTCGAACAGGAGTACGCAGCCAGGGTCTGACGACCGCGACGGGCGCCTGCGGGCCATCCGATAACAGGACGGGCGGGCCGGAACCCCGGTTTCTCCCCCCAAGACGGGGAGAAACCGGCCGGCGCTGGCGGGGCGGCCGCGAAGAGGCATCCCGGGATCAACCCGGGAGACGGTTTTGCGGAGGAAATCCCTGATGCCGAGAGTGCTGATCAGCGATAAATTAAGTCCCGCGGCGGTTCAGATCTTTCATGATCGCGGCATTCAGGCCGATGTGAAGGTCGGCCTGTCACCGGACCAGTTGAAGGCCGTCATCGGCGGCTATGACGGTCTCGCCATCCGGTCGGGGACCCGGGTGACGGCCGACGTCCTGGCCGCGGCGGGCAATCTGCGCGTGGTCGGGCGTGCCGGGATCGGCATCGACAATATCGATGTCGCCGCCGCGACCGCGCGGGGCATCGTCGTCATGAATACGCCCTTCGGCAATTCCATCACAACCGCCGAACATGCCATTGCCATGATGTTCGGGATCGCCCGCGACATTCCCCAGGCCAATGCCTCGACCCACGCCGGAAAATGGGAAAAGTCCCGCTTCATGGGGGTCGAACTGTTCGGCAAGACGCTGGGGGTGATCGGTTGCGGCAATATCGGCTCGATCGTTTGCGATCGCGCCATCGGCCTCAAAATGAAGGTCGTGTCCTATGATCCTTTTCTGTCCCAGGACCGCGCCCGGACGCTGGGCGTCGAAAAGGTCGAACTTGACGATCTGCTGGCCCGGGCCGATTTCATCACCCTGCATACGCCGTTGACCGAGGCTACCCGCAATCTGATTTCGGCGCCGACCATCGCAAAGATGAAGCGGGGTGTCCGGATCATCAATTGCGCCCGTGGCGGCCTGATCGTCGAGGCGGATCTGAAGGCGGCCCTGGACAGCGGACATGTGGCGGGGGCCGCGTTGGACGTCCTACAGGAGGAGCCGGCGCCGTCGAACATCCTGTTCGGTCATGACCGCGTGATCTGCACGCCCCATCTCGGCGCCGCGACGGTGGAGGCCCAGGAGAACGTGGCCTTGCAGGTCGCCCAGCAGATTTCGGATTTCCTGCTGACCGGCGCCGTTGCCAATGCCATCAATATGCCGTCCGTGTCGGCCGAGGATGCGCCCCGACTGCGTCCTTATATGGGACTGGCGGCGCAGGTCGGCCGTTTCGCGGGACAATTGACCGATCATGCGGTGCGGTCCGTCACCATCGACTATCTGGGACAGGTTTCCGATCTTAATACGCGTCCGCTGACCGCGATCGCCCTCGAGGGGCTGTTCAAATGCTTCGTGGAGACGGTCAATCTGGTCAATGCCCCGGTCATCGCCCGGGAGCGCAATATCCAGGTGACCGAGACCCGCAACGACATCGCCAGCAATTACCACACGCTGGTCAAACTGTCCGTCGTCACCGACGGGGGCACCCGTTCGGTGGCGGGAACCCTGTTCGACGGCTACCGGCCCCGTATCGTCGCCATCGACGGCATTCCGGTCGAGGCGGGGATCGGCCCCTTCATGCTTTATGTCACCAACGTGGACCGTCCGGGCTTCATCGGCCGCCTGGGAACCACCCTGGGTGAGGCGGGCGTCAATATCGCCACCTTCCATCTGGGGCGCGATCCTGCGGCCGGCAACGCCATCGCCCTGATCGAGATTGACCAGCCGGTGGATGGCGGCCTTCTGGAGCGCGTGCGGGCCATTCCCCATGTTTTGCAGGCCAAGGCCCTGCAATTCTAAGGGGGGCGGCGGGAAACGCCCTTCTCCGGGGGGCGGAAGGAGGGGCCGGCCGCTTTTCCAATTGCCCGCGCGATGCAAACGGGGTAAACGGGAAATCTTTGCGTGCCGGGCTTTCCCACGCCAATTCAGCCAGGACAAACGGCTCACCATGACCGAGTTCGCCACCCGTGCGCTCCTGCCCGCAGGCCTGCGCGCCATCCTTCCTCCCCAGGCCGCCCACGCGGCCGACGTTGTTTCCCGCCTGATGGCGACCTTCGCGGCCCAGGGGTATGAGCGCGTTAAACCGCCTCTGATCGAATTCGAGGAAAGCCTGCTGGAAGGCAGTGGCGCCGCCATGGCGAAGCATACCTTCCGGGTGATGGACCCCGTCACCCAGCGGATGATGGGCGTGCGCGCCGACATGACGCTTCAGGTCGCGCGGATCGCCACCACCCGGCTAGCCAATGCGCCCCGTCCCCTCCGCCTGTCCTACGCCGGTCAGGTTCTGAGGGTGAAGGGCAGCCAGTTGCGGCCGGAGCGGCAGTTCGGACAGGCGGGCATCGAACTGATCGGCGCCGCCGGCGCTGCCGCCGATGCCGAGGTCGTCCTTCTGGCCGCCAAGGCCCTGGTCGCGCTCGGCGTGGGGGAGGTCTGCGTCGATCTGACCCTGCCGCCGCTGGTGCCGGAGATCTGTCGCGGGACGCCGGAGATCGACGGACTGCGCGACGCCCTGGACCACAAGGATGCCGCCGCCGTGTCCGCCATCGGCGGGCCGCTGGCACCGGTTCTGGTCGCCCTGATCGAGGCCGTGGGACCAGTGGGACCGGCGCTGGCGAAGCTTGCGGGCGTGCCACTGCCGCCGGCAGCCGCCGCGTTCCGGGACCGCCTGGCCGAGGTCGTCCGGCTGGTGCATCAGGCCGCGCCGGAGCTGACCCTGACCATCGATCCGGTGGAAGGGCGCGGATTCGAGTATCATACCGGCGTCGCCTTCACCCTGTTCGCCCGGCAATCGGCCGCCGAACTGGGTCGCGGCGGACGCTATGAGGCGCACGGCGAAGCGGCTGCCGGCGCGACCTTGTTCATGGATACCGTTCTGGATGTGATGCCGGGACCCCAGCCATCGCGCTGCGCGTTCCTGCCCTTCGGAACCCCCTACGCGGTCGGGCGTGGCTTGCGCGACGAGGGGTGGGTGACACTGGCCGGTCTTGAGCCGGCCGAGGATGACGAGGCCGAAGCCCGTCGTCTCAATTGCAGCCACAGGGTGGTTTCCGGCCGTGTGGTCGCAGTGAAACAGGGAGTTGGTGATCATGGGTAATGTGGCGGTTGTCGGCGCCCAGTGGGGCGACGAGGGCAAAGGCAAGGTCGTTGATTGGCTGTCTGAGCGGGCCGATGTGGTGGTTCGTTTCCAGGGCGGGCATAACGCCGGCCACACGCTGGTCATCGATGGCGTGACCTATAAGCTGTCCCTGCTGCCGTCCGGTGTGGTCCGGGGCAAGGAATCGATCATCGGCAATGGCGTGGTCGTCGATCCCTGGGCCTTGCTGGCCGAGATCGACCGCCTTGCCGCGCAGGGCGTCACCATTACCCCCGATATCCTGCGTCTGGCCGAAAACGCGGCCCTGATCCTGCCGTTGCACGGTCATATCGACCGCGCGCGGGAAGAGGCCAGCGGCGCCGGCAAGATCGGAACGACGGGGCGCGGCATCGGCCCGGCCTATGAGGACAAGGTGGCCCGCCGAGCGATCCGGGTGTGCGACCTCGACGACTGCTCCGTGCTCGAGATGAAGATCGAGCGGCTGTTGGCGCATCACAATGCGTTGCTGCGCGGCCTCGGCATGCCCGAGGTGGAGGGGCACGACCTGTTAGCCAGCCTCAAGGAGATCGCTCCCAAGATCCTGCCCTTCGCCGATGTCGTCTGGCAGCGCCTTGAGGATGCCCGCCGCGCCGGCAAGCGCATCCTTTTCGAAGGCGCCCAGGGGGCCATGCTGGACGTCGATCACGGGACCTATCCCTTCGTGACCTCGTCCAACACCGTCTCGGGGCAGGCCGCCTCCGGTTCGGGGATCGGGCCCGGGCAGGTGGGCTATGTTCTTGGCATCTGCAAGGCCTACACCACACGCGTGGGCGCCGGACCGTTCCCGACGGAACTGTCTGATGAGATCGGAACCCTGATCGGCGACCGCGGGCACGAGTTCGGTACCGTGACCGGACGCCGCCGGCGTTGCGGCTGGTTCGATGCGGTTCTGGTCCGTCAGGCCGTCAAGGTGGGAGGGCTGAACGGCATCGCCCTCACCAAGCTCGACGTGCTGGACGGGTTCGAGGAATTGAAGATCTGCACCGGCTACCGCGTGAACGGAGAGGTCATCCGGCATCTCCCGGCGTCGATGTCGCGCCAGCAGACGGTCGAGCCGGTGTATGAGACGATCGACGGCTGGTCGGAAACCACCCATGGCGCCCGTTCCTGGGTGCAACTTCCCGCCGCGGCGATCAAATATGTCCGCCGCATCGAGGAGTTGATCGAGGCACCGGTGGCCTTGCTGTCGACCAGTCCCGAACGTGAGGACACCATTCTGGTCCGCGATCCCTTCGAAAACTGATCACGGACAGAGAGGGGGACCGCCTGGCGGTTCCCCCGGTCTCCGGCGTCCTATGCCTCTGCGACGCGGGCGAGATGCCGGATGACGTAGAGGACCATCGGAACGGTGATGGCGAGTTCGCCGCGGGTGGTGCCACCCGTCGCCGACACGATCCGCAGGCGCCCGTCCACCCGGTCCTCGGGCGCGTCGGTCCGCGCCAGTGTCAGGCTCAGCGCCTGCCCGGCCCGCGGAGTGTCGTCCTGGAAGCTGACACCGGCGATCGAAACATCGATCAAAGGATAGGGGCGTCCGTCGATCAGCGCGACGAGGCCGCGCCCGATACTTCTCGAAACAAGGCGTTGATCTTTGAGTGTCGTCATGACCCGGCCCTTGAAGAGATCACGTTGCTGCTCGATTTAATGTCTCTTTCAAATAAAATACAATCCACCTCGGGGAACCGTCGGGGATTTTCCGGGAGTCTTTATCGCCGATCGGGGATCCCGCGCCGTTCCGCTTCCTGCCGGGAGGGTCTCAATGCATGGAAACAGGCGGTTCGCTTTGGCTTCGGGGGTTTCTTTTTCTTTCGCGTCGGGCACCGGTCACAGCAGACTTGCTTGAGTCTTGTCGCGGCCCCGCGTAAATTCGTGCCCGGAGTGCGGTGGTCCAGGATAAGAATTGCTCTCCGGCCTGTTGATTTCGGAAGAATAGCGGCCAGGCGGTCTCAGTATATGTGTTGCGGCGACCATGTCTCTTGAAGGCGGTTGCCGCCGGATGGAACCGATAGCCGGAAAGGGCGCAAAAGGGCGGACAGGATGGCGAGCGAGCAAAAGAGTGGGGGGGACGGCGCCGTCGTCTTGCGGGACCGCTATCTGATTTATCCCGGAAAAGCCGTTCCCGCCATGGCTTCTCCCAATGCCGACGCCTTTCATGCCGAGGATAAGCGGGATCCGAAAAAGCCGCTGTTCGCATTGATTGTCCGGCCGGGCGTGCTGACCCGGACCGATTCCATGCGGGCTCTCAAAGGCAGCGACTGTCCCGGACTTATGACGCTGGTGGAATGGGGGACGATGGACTGGCCGCCGGCCGGCCGCAAGGTCATGGCCGTGGTCTATGAGAAGCCCATGGGCGGCCGGGTGATGGCCTCCATGTCCGACGACTTCAAGCGGATCGATGAGGGGGATCTGCTCCGCAAGGTCATCAGTCCGCTGTTCTCGGCTCTGCGCGTCCTGCGTTCGCACAATGTCACGCACCGGGCGATCCGGCCGACGAATATGTTCTGGGCGACGCCCGAAAAGGACCGGGTCGTCCTGGGGGAATGCGTGACCTGCCCGCCGGGATTTGACCAGCCCCTGCTCCTGGAAACCATTGAGTCCGGCATGTGTCATCCGGCGGGGAGGGGGCCGGGCACCTTCGCCGACGACATCTACGCATTCGGCGCGTCGGTGGCGTTGATGATCCAGGGACGCAATCCATCGGGCGCCGCGGATGACGAGACGATTATGCGCCGGAAGATCCTCCATGGATCGGTGGCCGTTCTGGCCGGCGAGGAGCGCCTCAGCCTGCAGACCAGCGAATTTTTGCGCGGCTCGCTGTGCGACGACCCGCATGAGCGGTGGACTGCGGAGTCGGTGGAACTGTGGCTGTCCGGGCGGCGCCAGTCGCCATTGCTCGCCAAGTTCGAAAAGAGGGCCGTGCGCGGTTTCCCTTTCAACGGGCGCGAATATCTGACGGCCAGGGAACTGGCCATGGCTTTCGTGCGCAACTGGGATGCCGTGCCGCAGTTGATCCTGGACGGGCGGCTCGAACTGTGGACGCGCCGGTCGCTCGATGTGAAGGAAAAGGCGGAGGCCATCGGCGCGGTGGTGCGCGACGCGGTGATGACGGTCAATGAGCGGCGGGGCGCCGCCTTTGACGTGATGGTCGCCAAAGTCTGCATGATTCTCGATAGCCGGGCGCCGATCCGTTACAAGTCGATGGCGGCGATGCCGGACGGGATCGGCGCCCTGTTAGCCATGGCGACCATGGCGGGAACCGAGGTCCGGACCGTGGCGGAGGCGCTGATGCGCGACGTCCCGAAGGCCTTTTTCGAGACCCGCGAATCCTATAATCCCGACAATTCGACGCTGGATAACATTTTCGGCGAACTGCGCTCCTGGCTGGAACGGGGAAGCATCGGCAACGGCATGGAGCGGGTCCTGTACGAGACCAATGATTCGCTTCCCTGCCTCAGTCCGCTGATCCAGAACGAGTATGTGCTCGACATCCGCGACCTGCTGCCGGCGCTGGAGACGGCGGCGAAAAAGGTGACCGGCAAGGTGTCTCCGGTCGACCGTCATATCGCCGCCTTCATCGCGACGCGCTCCCGGTTCGATATCGAACGTCAGTTGATGGATCTGGCCCTGCCCGAGGCGGGAAAATCCTCCATGGCGATCCTCAATCTGCTGGCGGTCATTCAATGGCGTCTGGGGCAGAACGGCTTGCAGGGGTTGACCACCTGGGTCGCCGTGCTGTCGCAGCCTTTGATCAACAATTTCCAGGATCGTGAACGACGGGCCAGACTGGAAAAGGAATTGCCCAAGATCGCGCGCGACGGAAGCCTGATCGAGCTTTCGCATCTGCTCGACAGTCCCGAGGAAAAGGCCGTTGATCACCAGGATTTCCAGGAGGCGCGGGCCCAATGGGCGGAGGCGCGCCGCGAAATCCTGGACATCGAAGAGGGGCGTTCCAATAACAGGAAGGCGATCCATCTCGCGCAGCGACTGGCCGCCTTGATTTCGGTGACCACCTGCCTCGTCACCATCACTTTGTTGCTGCTGGCAAGGCTGTTCTGATGGCGAAGGGAAAAAAGGCGAAGGGCGGTTCCGAGGCGGCCCCGAAACGCAAAGGGGCGTCGACCCGGTTTCTGATCCTGATCACCATGATCGTCCTGGTTCCGTTTTCATTGCCGACCATCCTGGTGATGGTGGTCGGATTGTTGCCGGCCATCGTGGCGGCGGTCGTGGAACGGGGGGCGAACCGCTATGCCTGGGTTTGCATCGGCGGACTGAATTTCGCCGGCCTGTCGCCCTGGCTGTTTTCTCTCTGGTTCGGGCACCACACCCTCGATTTCGCCCTTGAAACGGTCACCAGCGTTAAGGTGCTGCTGGTGGCCTACGGTGCGGCGGCGGCGGGGTCGGTGCTTTACATGTCGCTGCCCCCCGTGGTGGCCATGTTCATGGCGGCCACCGCCCAAAGACGGGCGGTCGGTCTCCACGCCTCCCAGCGCAAGCTGGTCGAGCGGTGGGGCGACGGCGTCAAGACTCCCGACGAAATGCTTTAGAATCCGTCCGGCAACAGCGGAATCGGGAGAGGGATTCCGTCATTTTCCGGAATAGGGGAACTCGGCCGGCCGGGGAGACGGCCGGCAGCGGCGGACGACCCCGTTCGGCCGATCCGCGGCAAGGGACGGCGGCGATGCCGGCGTCCGCAGAGGCCGACCCGGGCTGCGGCGAATCGGTCCGGCGTTTGATCACATATCCCGGTCAGGGACGATCCGCACGGCCCGATCCCCGATCCCCGATCCCCCGATCCCCCAATCCCCAATCC
>WASQ01000042.1 GCA_009712185.1 Telmatospirillum sp.
CACGATGGTCGCGAAGGCCATGGGGGCGTCACAGATCATCACCACCGTCGGCTCGACCTCCCACCGGGAGGCCAGCCTGGCCCTGGGCGCGAATGTCGCGATCCTTTATCGGGACGAGGATTTTGCGGCGGCGGTCCAAAAGGCGACCGACGGCAGAGGCGTCGACGTCATCCTCGACATCATTGCCGGGGATTATGTGGCCCGCAATTTCCAGGCGGCCGCCATGGAAGGCCGTATTCTCCAGGTCAGCGCGCTCAAGGGGGCCGCAAAGGATCTCGACCTGTGGCCGATGATCGGCAAACATCTGACTCTTATCGGCTCAACCCTTCGCCCGCGCAGCAACAAGGAAAAGGCGGCGATCATCGCCGAAATGGAGCAGCGGCTGTGGCCCCATATCGAAGCGGGACGCGTGCGTCCGCAGATTGACAGAACCTTCGCGCTCAGGGCGGCGCGCGACGCCCACGAATTGATCGACTCCGGCACGCATATGGGCAAGATCGTCCTGACAACCGACGCCCTTGTCCGTGTGTGACGGTTAGGGTCCCTGCAAGAGGGGGCGGCCCCGTTTCCGGCCGCCCGGCCTTTGGCGCCCCTGGGTTGCGCTTACGGGGACTACCCGCCCATAAGCATCGATGAAAGGCCCCGGATCGCAACATATTCGGGAATGCCAGACCTTCCGCCGGGCCGCCACCCGATTGGGATTGACATTCTGCCATGGTAGTATACCTTCATTCGGAAATGAGGCTTGAATCCAACCAGTAGTTTTAATCCCATCATGCCGCTGGCCGGCATGACATCCAAGAGTCCGATGGCGATGGCAATCTCCCCTTCTCATAAACATCTCCGGCTGTCGGCACAGGTGTTCGAGACCATCCGGGAAGAAATTGTCAGTGGCGCGCTTGCGCCCAAAACCCAGATTTCCGAAGCGGAATTGTCCGAACGTCTCGGTGTCAGCCGAACCCCGGTGCGCGAGGCGCTGATCAAACTGGCGGAAGACGGACTGGTGCAGATCGTCCCCCAGGTCGGCACCTTCGTCGCCCCGATCTCCGTCGAATCGGTCAAAGAGGCACAGTTCATCCGCGAGCAGCTCGAATGCGCGCTGGTGGTGGAGGCCGCAAGACGGGCCGACCCGGCCACGTTGCGCCGCCTCAAGGACAATCTGGCGGAACAGAATGACGCCGCCCGCGACAACGACTGGGACCGCTTTTACGAGCTGGACGAGGCGTTCCACGGGATCCTGGCCGGGGTTGCGGGCCACCCGACGGTCTGGAAAGTGATCCAGCAGTCGAAGGTCCATATGGACCGCGTGCGCCATGTCAGCTTCCGCATTCCCGATCATATGGCGCAGTTGATCTCGCAGCACACCGCCATCATCGACGCGGTGTCCAGGGGTAACGGCCCGGATGCTCAGGCGTCGCTGCGCCATCATTTGCGCGAAATCCTGGCCACGCTCGAAAAACTGGGGCTGGCCGAGGTGGCGGACGGCGCCACCGCCCCCCGTCCAAGAGACCTCCGCGCCTGACGCGGGGCCACCCCGCCCCCTCTTGCCGGAAAAAAAGGACACGGGCCCGCCGGCCCGATCCGAACACGAAGGAGACATGACGATGAAGATGACTTTCCGCTGGTACGGCGACAGCGATCCCGTGACCCTGGATTATATCCGCCAGATCCCGGGAATGGACGGGATCGTCTCGGCCGTTTATGACGTTCCCGTCGGCGACGTCTGGCCGGTTGAGAAGATCAAGGCGCTGAAAGCCAAGATCGAGTCCCACGGCCTCAGATTCGACGTCATCGAGAGCGTTCCGGTCCACGAGGACATCAAGCTCGGCAAACCCTCCCGCGACCGGCTGATCGCCAATTACGCCCAGACGCTGCGCAATCTTGCCGCCTGTGGCCTCAAGGTCGTCTGCTACAATTTCATGCCCGTGTTCGACTGGACCCGGACCACACTGGAGATGGAGCTTCCGGATGGCTCCACCACGCTGGGTTTTGACGTCGCGACCGTCAACAAGATCGACCCCAATGCCGGCATTTCCCTGCCCGGCTGGGACGCGAGCTACAAGCCCGACGAGTTGAAGTCGCTCCTGTCCGAATATTCCAAGGTCACCGAGGACGTGCTCTGGAGCAATCTGGAATACTTCCTGAAGGGCGTCATTCCGACGGCGGTCGAGGCCGGCATCAAGATGGCAATCCATCCGGACGATCCGCCGCGCCCGATTTTCGGCCTGCCGCGCATCGTCAAGAACCGGGAGGACCTGAAACGGCTTCTGTCCATCGTCGATGTGCCGGAAAACGGCCTGACTCTCTGTTCCGGGTCGCTCGGCGCCGATTGCAAGAACGATATCGTCGCCCTTGTGCGTGAGTTCGCCGGCCAGGGACGAATCCATTTCGCCCATCTGCGCAATGTCAAAGTGACCGAGCAGGGCGATTTCTACGAAACCGGTCATCGCTCCGAAGACGGCTCGCTCGACATGGGCGAGATCGTCCGCGCGTACTACGAAGCCGGTTTCACGGGCTATGTCCGGCCCGATCATGGCCGGATGATCTGGGGCGAGACCGGCAAGCCGGGATACGGTCTCTATGACCGGGCGCTGGGCGCCGTTTATCTCAATGGCCTGTGGGAAGGCATCGCCAAGGGAAAAGCATCGGGGAAAGCAGCATGACCATTCCGTTTCATATCGATCTGTCCGGACGTGTCGCGGTTGTCACCGGCGGCGGCGGAGTCCTGTGTTCGCAACTGGCCGCCGCGCTGGCCGAGTGCGGCGCCAAGGTCGCCATTCTCGATCTGAACCGCGACGCCGCGGAAAAGGCGGCGGCGGATCTCAGGGCCAAAGGCTTCCAGGCCCAGGGATTTGCGGCCAATGTTCTGGAGCGGGCGTCCCTGGAAGCGGCCGCCGCCGAGGTCGCCAAGGCGTTCGGCCCTTGCGATCTGCTGCTGAACGGCGCGGGCGGGAACCACCCGAAAGGCACCACCTCCAAGGAGTGGCTGGAAGAGGCCGATCTTTCCGATCCGTCGCTGACCACCTTCTTTGACCTAGATCCCAAGGGCGTCGAGTTCGTGTTCAACCTGAACTTCCTTGGAACCCTGATCCCGTCGCAGGTGTTCGCCCGTCAGATGATCGGTCGCAAGGGCTGTTCCATCATCAATATCTCGTCGATGAACGCCTTCTGTCCGCTCACCAAGATCCCGGCCTACAGCGGTGCCAAAGCCGCCGTCAGCAACTTCACGCAGTGGTTGGCCGTGCATTTCGCCAAGGTCGGCATCCGGGTCAACGCCCTGGCGCCGGGCTTTTTCCTGACCAACCAGAATCACAAGCTGCTGATCGACGAGGCCTCCGGCGAGTTCACGGCGCGCGCGCGCAAAATCATCGATCACACGCCGATGGGCCGTTTCGGCGAAGCGGAAGAGCTGGTTGGCACCCTGTTGTGGCTGGTCAGCAACGAGGCGTCCGGTTTCGTCAACGGCGTCGTCGTGCCCATCGATGGCGGTTTTGCCGCCTATTCCGGAGTCTGAGACCGTTGGGACGGGTCCCGCAGGGTCCGTCCCATCCGATCGGACACGGATTTTCTCCCACCCTCCCGCCGTTCTGGCGGGAGGGCTTTTTTTTAGGGGAATGGCCGGAGGAGACGCCGGCCGGGAGCCCGCTCGCGGCGCCCCGGTCAGATCAGTCCGGACAGATCCAGCCGTCCGTCCGCCATCGGCGGACAATAGTAGTAGCCGCCCGTTTCGGCGGCGGTAAACCGAAGCAGCGCATCGGTCCGACCGTCGATCAGACCGCACATCCGGTGCAACACCCGTTCCACGATATCGAGGTCGTTGACGAAGGCGACGAATTGAAGACCGTGCGTCCGCAGATCTCCCCACGGCATGGAACGGCGCACCATGAAGGCCGGTTCGTCATAGCCTTCCTGATCCGTGCGCCTGACATGCGAGGTCTCCGGAGCCTCCTCCATCTCCTCATTGTCGGCGTAACGCCGTCCGATCACATCGTCGCGTTCCGCCTCTGACAGCCGCGAGAAACGGCTCCGGTAATGGACGTAGCGTTGAACCAGGGCGAAAGATCCCCCTGCCCGGGCACCATCGGCGATCAGGGCCGTCGCGGCGGCATCATCGCCTTCTGGATTGGCCGTGCCGTCCTTGTAGCCAGTAAGATCGCGACCGTCGCGGTAACGGAACAAAGGCAGGGATTCGACCAGGGCGAAGGGGCCGCGCAATTGCCGCTCCAGACTTTCCGCACGGGCGAATGCCTCACCCGGCGTCGCATCCATGACATAGGCCCAGAGGGCGTTCTGGGTCGACGGCATGGTGATCGAGCCCGCGATCTCGGGAAACGGCCGCAGCCCGTCAACCCTGCGCTCCAGGGCCGCGACAAGCGGCGCCCCGATCCCGATAATCGCCCCCGCGGGGTCCAGCGTGGCCAGCGCGGCCAGCGCCTCACGGGGATCCCCGGAAAGCGTCCATTCGAGGCTGTGTCCGGCCACGGCCCCTTCGACAAACAAGCCCGGCTGGGCCAGCGCGATTGCCTTTTTCTCCATGAGTTCCTATTCCCTTGCCGGCACCCGTCCGGATCGGATGATCCCGCGTCGGTACCGCCATCCTCAACCATCCCGACCGGGACGGCGCCCCGGAATGCCCGGGGACTGTTTGCGCATGCAATCTGAAAGCGTTGACCATATCAAGCGACAATTTGGCCGGAACAGCCCGACACACCCCGGCGGACGGCCTTTTCCGGCGAGAGCGGCCGCCTCACCGTCGCCGCCGGAGGCTGTCTCTCTCAAACGTCCCGGTTTCCGGGACAATCAGGTGGGCCAGATCGTCAGGGTCGGCCTGGGAAACGTGCACCAGTGAACGCTTTTTTCGCGATAGGATTTTCGAACTACAAGGCATGCAGCGACTAAGGCCGGACGGATGGCTCGCTCTCCGCATGTCAGAGGACGATATGCGAAGGTCCGACTTTGCACCATTTTCCGCTCCGACGCCGGGCAAGCCTCACCCCCATCGTCGGATTCCCGGCATGCCGGTTGCCCTCCCCGACGGTCTGGCCGTCCCGGCCGGCATATCCCGCGTCAACCAGCGGCCTGGATGTGGCGTCCGATTTGCCCTAGAGTCGGGCGCCTTCCGATGTGGACGCGCCCGCGTCCGCAGACTGTCCAGCCGGGCGGCGTTCACGCAATGTCAACCATTTCCGGTTCAGGTTTATTTCCCATGTCCACCTTTTCCACGTCCGCCCCGTCATCCGAAGAAAGCGCCATCAACCGCCTGCTTGCCATCATGGCGCGGCTGCGGGACCGCAATGGCGGCTGTCCCTGGGATCTTGAGCAGACCTTCGCAACCATCGCCCCACACACGATCGAGGAGGCCTATGAGGTTGTCGAGGCGATTGAGGACGGAGACAAGGACCATCTGAAAGACGAGCTGGGCGACCTTTTGTTTCAAGTTGTTTTCTACGCCCAGATGGCGCGCGAAGAGGGAAGCTTCGACTTCCGCGACGTCGTCGAGGCGATCTGCGACAAAATGGAACGGCGTCACCCGCATGTTTTCGGCGACCGTACCGTGAAGGACGCCGCTCAGCAGACCGTCCAGTGGGAAGCGCAGAAGGCGGAGGAACGCCGGCAGGAGCATGTCCTTGGCGCGCCGAGCGCGCTGGACGGCGTCTCGAAGACCCTCCCCGCCCAGACTCGCGCTCTCAAGCTGCAAGCCCGGGCCGGGCGGGTCGGCTTCGACTGGCCCGAGGCCGCACAGGTTCTGGACAAGATCGAGGAGGAGCTGGCCGAGGTCCGCGCCGAGATGGTCGCCGGCAGCGGACACGATCGTCTGGAGGACGAGGTCGGAGATCTGCTGTTCGCCTGCGTCAATCTTGCCCGGAAGCTGAAAGTCGATCCTGAGACGGCCCTCAGGCGGGGCAATCGCAAGTTTGAGCGGCGCTTTCGCCATATCGAAACGGCATTGGCCGCGGATGGCCGCACCCCCTCCGGCGCGACGCTGGAGGAAATGGAACAATTGTGGGTGGCCGCCAAATCGCTGGAATGAGGACAATAAGGGAGGTGATCATGAGGCGGATTTTCGCGGACCGGCTGCGGGCACTTCCCCCCGGCCGTCTGCTGACACTGGCCGGCTGCCTTCTGGGGCTTGCCGCCCTGGCGGCCTGTTACGTGCCGGACAATTTCAAGTCCGAAATCCGGCTGGGCGCCACCGGCGATTATGCCGTCTCCTTTTATGGCGATCTGGTGTGGGCACCCCTGTTCCGCGACATCCAGGAAAACAGGCTGTCACCGCAGGATGCCGACAAGAAAGTTTCCGAGATCGAGCAGGATTTGCGCCGGGACTCCCATTTCAAGGCGATCCAGTCCCTGGGCAAAGGCCGCTTCAAGGTTGCCTATGAACGCGAAGGACATCTGGCCGCGACCGACATGGTCACCTTCGTGCGGCGCAACGCGATCATCATCCAGATTACCGCCAAACAGGATGGCACCGTCGTTGTCAACGGCAATACCATGAAGCCGACCGATGCGCAGGAAGCCGCCAATGTCGGCCTCAATGTCCAGGGTGAGTTCCGCATTATCGCCGATGGCCCGGTCAAGGAACACAATGCGTCAGACGTCAAACCGTTCGGTCGCTACCGGGTGTATATCTGGACCATCCAGAACGCGTTTTCGCCGTCGCCGCATTTCGTCATGCAGCGCGAGGGCGCGTGGCCGAAACCCCAGGGGCAATGACCGGGGACCAACTCTTGTCGCCACCCGCGCATTGACTCAAACAAAAGAATCGCGAAGAAGGTCGATACACTTGAGCCAGTGCGGCGTTTGAGCATTGAAAAAGCGGAGCTTTTCCGCTTGCGCAGAGTGTCCCTATCCTGAACCTTTTGAATGAGTGAGTGCGCGAAAGCGCGGGCGAGGCGTCGCAGGACGCCCCCCAGTCGACCGAATAGGAATGGTGAAGGCCCCGGAGCCTCAACAAGCCGGCCCGGGCTGAACAGCTTTCCCTGATCACAGGAGAAAAAATGACCGACCTGTCCACCGCCACAGTCCTGATCACCGGCGCCACCTCCGGTTTTGGTGCCGCCTCCGCCCGCCGTTTCGCCGCAGACGGGGCCCGGCTGGTTCTTTTGGGGCGCCGGACCGACCGCCTCGACGCCCTGAAGGCGGAGCTCAAGGTCCCGGTGCACACGCTGGCCCTTGACGTGCGCGACCGCGACGCCGTGGTCGCGGCGATTGCGGGATTGCCGGCGGATTTCGGCGCCGTCGACGTTCTCGTCAACAATGCCGGCCTCGCCCTCGGCCTCGAAATGGCACCCGGCACCAATCTGGACGACTGGGACGCCATGGTCGACACCAACGTCAAGGGAGTGATGTATTGCACGCGCGCGGTGCTTCCCGGCATGGTGGAACGCAAGCGCGGCCATATCATCAATCTGGGATCGGTGGCGGGCACCTATCCCTATCCGGGCGGCAATGTTTATGGCGCCACCAAGGCCTTCGTCGAGCAGTTTTCGCTCAATCTGCGTGCCGACCTGTTGGGAACCAAGGTCCGTGTCACCAATCTGCGGCCCGGGATGTGCGAAACCGAATTCTCGGTCGTCCGCTTCAAGGGCGATTCCGCCAAAGCCGGGACTGTCTATGCCGGCATGAAGCCGCTGTCGGCGGATGACATTGCGGAATGCATCCACTGGGTCGCGGCCCTGCCCGCCCATATGAATATCAACAGCCTGGAGATCATGCCCGTCGACCAAGCCTTTGCGCCGTTCAGCGTCCACCGCGAGACCGACGCCTGAACCACACAGCCCCGGCCCCGGGAAAAAGGCCGGCCCGCGGCACGGAGGCGCCGCCGCGGGCCGGCCGTCAACACAGGATCAGGGGGCGCAACGCGTCCCAGCTCTGGCGGTCCGAGGCCAGAAGCAGCCCGGTCTGTCCGGGAAGCGGCCGATAGGCCTCGCCGCTCAACAGCGCGCCATGCCCGCCGGCCTCGGCATACATCAGGGTCCCCGCTGCGTGATCCCAGGGATGCAGGCGGTGGAAATAAGCAAACTGCAGTTCGTTGCCGCATAGCCCGAGATAGTCATGCGCGGCACTGCGCTGCCAGACCAGCGCCCCCACCGCTTCCGCCAGTCCGTCGCGGAACCGCGGACCGACCGAGCCGGTCATGGCACCAATCCCGCCTTCGGCACAGATCGACAGACGCCGTCCGTCCCGCCAGACTCCGCCCCCCAGTTCGGCCACGGTGACGACGTCCGGCAGAGGGTCGAGGATCCATCCCTGGACAGTCCGGCCACCGATCACCAGGGCCACGACCATCGCGAATTTCCGGCTTCCCTTCACGAAGTTCCCGGTTCCGTCGATCGGATCCAAAATCCA
The DNA here is from genome assembly GCA_009712185.1 of Telmatospirillum sp. GTDB lineage: Bacteria > Pseudomonadota > Alphaproteobacteria > Rhodospirillales > Magnetospirillaceae > Telmatospirillum. The sequence continues at coordinate 8,353 of WASQ01000042.1, forward strand.
GATCGGCCCATCCGCCGACAACGACTCCAGCAGCCGGGGATTCTTCGCGACCGATTCCTCGCCCACCACCCTGGAACCGGGCAGCAGCGCGAGAAGTTCGCCGGTCAGCGCCTCCTCGGCCTCGGTGTCGGCAATGGTTACCAGATCCCCCGGGTTCTTTTCCCGGATCTCGCCATCGGCGAGACGGCGAAAGCGCGGCAGAACGATCCCGCGGGCGACGGATCGCATGATTTCGGTGACGGAGGCGATCTCAATAGAAATCATGGGTTATATAAACCTTCAGTTGATTTTTCCCACAACCCTTGCGGCAGGTAAAGAGCTTTAAAGTTGGTCACCGGCGGACTAATCTCAGGTTACTCAAATTATAACCTAGGGGAAAATGGTTGAAATTTTTCAGCAGCCCTGCCGCCTTCATCACCTCTGTCATGCTTGCCATATTTGTCTTTGGCATCGGGCTGACCTCGCCGATCTGGTTCCTTCTGGATGGAAAACCTCCGGTCGATGCAATGAAGGCTGGCACCCCGATCACAATCGTTACAGCGATCGGCATGGTGATCGTTTTGGTTTTAGGCGCCTACGCCCGGCGGCATCAACGATTCGATGAGGAGGCGCCGACTGACGTACCGTCGCAATCGATGGGATACCGGCACAAGGACAAGATCGTCCACATCGTCACAATGGCCATGTTCATCGTTCCCTTTCTGACGATCATTGTCGGCATGCTGTTGAGAAAGGTCATCGACGGCGACGGCCTGTGATGGCGGACGCCGGCAGCAGGCCATCCGCCCCCGCACAATGAAAAGGGATCCGGGACAAGGGATCCGGTGCACCCCGCAAAGCGGGTGAGAGCGCAATGCCGGCAGAAGGCGTCACGTTTTAATCGCAGTCGTCGGGTGCCAAAGGATCCCCCGGAGCCGTTTGCCAGTCGAGCCCCGGAACGATGATGGACCGGCTGCCGTCCATCTCCTCCTGCGTCACGATCAGGCCCCGCTGTTCCATGTAGGCCAGCATGCTGCGCGCCCGCCTGGACGACCGGCTGCCCAGCGCCCGCGCGATTCGCATGTCCGGCGGGCAGACGCACTGGTCATAGGCGGCCCGGGCCAGCAGCAGGAAGACCCCGTGGACGTCTTCCGGCAGGTCCGACGCCAGAGCCAGGGCCTTGCGCCACTCATCGTCAGGGACCTCTGCCTCGGCCATGCCATCGGTGGCCGCCGCCGCCCTGACGGTCGCCAGCTTACGCCGAAATGTCGACAGGTCCATGAGGCGGCCGTTCAGCCCCTTGGTGCGACAAAGCACGAGGAAATCCTGATAGAGAACTGATACAGAACGATAAACTGCCTCTGGATCGGACATCAATTCCGCCAGCGCGACGTCATGGTCGTTTCTTTTGGAAGCCGCCGCCGCGACCGTGCGCCGTGGCGGCACCGGGGCCATGACCGCGGCGGAATCCCCGCCGGTTTCGTCCATGCCGTCCTGCACCGGCACGGTCTCTCCCGCCTTCTCCGGGTTCGGCGGGCTGTCCTCCGCCGGGTTCCCGATCCCGCCGGCGTCGGATCCGGAGATCGCCGGCGCGTCCTGCGGACAGGCTCCGGCATCATCGTCGGCGCCGCCTCCTGCTGCGGTGCCCCCCTCATCCGCATCCCCATCGCGGGAAGCCGGCGCCATCCGCGACGCCGACAGTTGTTGCAGGATATCGGCGGTCGACAGCGCGGCTCCGCGGCGCGGCGAATAGCGTGGCGTCTCGGACTGCCCGGGGCGGAACAAAAGGTCGCGCGCATCCTCTCGCGGGGTTTCCGGCAGGGGCAGAAGCTTGGGGCTGCCCGCGCGGGGCTTGGTCTTGACATCGCCGATGCGGATCGGCAGGGGGCGGCGTGCCATCGCGGGTCCCAGGGCCACGAAATGGCCCCGCAGCAGGTCCCGGAAGGTTTCCGCCTGCCGGCGCTCCATGCCCAGGAGATCGGCGGCGCGCGCCATGTCGATATCGAGAAAGGTCCGCCCCATCAGAAAATTGGACGCTTCCGCCGCGACATTCTTGGCGAGTTTGGCGAGACGCTGGGTCGCGATAATTCCGGCCAGTCCGCGTTTGCGGCCACGGCACATCAGATTGGTCATGGCGCCCAGCGATGCCTTCCGGGCCTCGTCGGAGACCTCTCCGGCGGCCGCGGGGGCAAAAAGCTGCGCCTCGTCCACCACCACCAGCATGGGATACCAGTAGGTCCGTTCGACGTCGAACAACCCGCCCAAAAAAGCCGCCGCATGGCGCATCTGAGCCTCGGCGTCGAGATTTTCCAGATTAAGGACGATCGACACCCGGTGCTGGCGGACGCGCCCGCCGATCATCTGCAAGGCATTTTCGGTGAGGGCGGACGCGTCCACCACCACATGGCCGAACGCTTCGGCGACACTGACGAAATCGCCCTCAGGATCGATGATCGCCTGCTGAACCCAGGCGGCACTCTGCTCGATCAGACGACGGAGAAGATGCGATTTGCCCGAACCGGAATTGCCCTGAACCAGCAGACGCGTTGCCAGCAACTCCTCGAGATCGAGCGTCGCCGTGGTTCCGGACGCCGTCAATCCCATATCGATGCGAACCGTCATCGACTCCCTTTCCTGCCACACCAACTGTTTTCACGGGCACTGCTCCCGGGACGCGTTCCTATACCTTAAACGCGCGCCTCGTTCGAGGGTCATCGTCACAGGTCGGCCGCGCGGAGCATGCAGACGTGGGATCCGCGCCCGATCATGCTATGATCCTGACGCTGGAGGTGACCCATGAGTGGCGTCAGATTGGCAAGACCCGTCGATGCGCAGGCTATCGCCGCCGTCGAAGTCGAAACCTGGCGGACCACCTACGCCGGAATTCTTCCCGACGAGGTCCTGGTCGGCCTGTCTGTCGATGGCAGAACACGGCACTGGCGAACGGAACTGGAACGAGCGCCCAAGGGCATCTGGGTGTGGCGGGACAATTCCGGCGCCATTTCCGGTTTCGGCCAGTGCGGACGCCAACGTGACCTGTCCCTGCCGTTCCAGGGCGAAATCAGCATGCTCTATGTCCAGACCGACGCCCAGGACAACGGAATTGGACGCCAGCTTCTGCTGGCATTGCTGGCGACCCTGCTGGCATCGGACTGCCGGACCATCCTGACCTGGGTCCTGAGGTCCAACCCGTCGCGGTATTTTTACGACCATATGGGCGCGCGCGCCCTGCTGGAACGTCAGATACCGGTGGCAGGACACCTCATCGACGCTGTCGGTTACGGCTGGGACGATCCGTCCCTGGTGTTGGATCGGTGGGTGCGCAGCGGCCATCACTGGGCCCCGTGACCGCCCCGGCTGATTCCCCGTTCAACGCCACAGCGACAGCGGCCGTCTGGGCCCGGTTTCCCACACGTCGCCGAAATCGGTGAGGTCCAGCATCAACTGAATCAGACCGGCCTCCTCGACCGCCATCGCGGCCTGGGCGGGCGTCATCCATTCCCGGCGGCGCTGGTGCCGTTCGGGCCAGTCCTCCAGAATCTCACGCACCGCCAGCGGAAACACCAGCACGTCGCACAGCCGCCGGCTTTCGGCGTCCATGCGTTTCACATACTGGAATGATCCGACGGGTTCGTTCCCCACATCACCCACCACGCCGGCCTCCTCGAAGGCCTCGCGGATGGCGACATCGGGACCGGGCAGATCCCCGACCGGCCACCCTTTCGGAATGATCCACCGGCCGGTTTCCCGGGTGGTGACCAGCGCCACCTGGAATTCCCCGTCCCGGACCGCGTAAGGCAACGCGGCGAACTGCCGGAAAGTTTTCTCTTTGCCTTTGCTCATGCCGGCCTCGGCACACTGCCCGCTGATACCAATTCACGGTGGCCGGAACCGGCCACCGGGCCGTCAAACGGCCACCCACAGGCCGCGACAAGGCCAGCTCATCGGGACCCGATACTCTTCAACGATGGTCGCTCTTATGTCCGACCAGGGGCCGGAAGGCAACAAGATTGTCAGGGACTCTGTAAGGAATCTACCAAAACCGGATCGTCGGAACCGCAGATTCCGGACTATTTTCGGTTCCAGATTGGAAAATATCTTTCACCAATGGGACGGCAGGCGGCACCGTTCCGTTTCCGCAAGGGTCAAAGAACGGCACATGAAACGGGAGAGGGAGAGGGAGAGGAAGAGGAAGAGGAAGAACGCCGGACCGGTGCCGGGTGGACGACGGTGTTCGATCAGGGCGATACCAACCGGTCCCGTGACGGACCGGTTGGTATCGCAACGCTCAGAAGCGGTAGGACAGGCCGATATTGGCGTAGCTGCTCGACGCGCCTCGCTGACCGACGCTGCCGCCGCCGTAGAGCGTGGCGACAACGCCCCCCGACAGCGGTGCTTCCACCCCGCCGGAGATCGACGTCCAGTTGTGGCCCGGTTCGGTCACCGGCATCGCGAATGACGTCGGCGCACCATTGACCGACGCCAGCATATAGCGCTTCTGCATCTGGAAGTCGCTGTTGAAGAGCACCGTCAGGCTGGGGTTGAGCGTGACGGAACCGAGCGAGACCGAGGTGGCCGCCTTTGCACCGGCGGTTCCGACAAACAACCGGCGCCGCTGCTGGCCGAAGTTCATGGAGGTGCTGTCGCCCTGCCCTTCCGAATAGGCCTCCACCAGGGCCTGTTCATAGGCCACGGACAGCAACGGTGTGAGAACAACCCCGTCCAGATGGTGATCGTTTCCGATCAGCAGGCGCCCGCCGGCGTAGGTGCCGTGCGTGCCACCGGAATTGACCCTGGTATCGGCAAGGACCGGCGTGACCCGGCGCACATTGTCGAAGTCCGTCCGCCCGATGGTGGCCGACAGTTGCGCAAAAGCGGAGTGATAGCTGTAAATTCCGTAAAATGTCTGCGTGAACAGCGTTTGACTGTAACGTCCGCTGCTGCCCGAGAAATCATAGCTGGCATCCGTGTAGGACGAGATGGTTCCAACCTTGAGACCGTTGGTGCCACCGTACTCCACACCGACATGGCCGCCGTTGGCGGTGCCGCTGACATGAGTGCTGTTGCCTGGATTGACCGAGGTCGGCGCGATATCGGCATTGCCGAACACGGACCAGCCGGTGTCGAACCGCGTCTCCTCCCCGATCCGGGAATCGAGCGCCCGATTGACCGAACGGGCCGCGACGTCGGCAGTTTCAGCCAGCAAAGCGACCTTGCCCGGCGCAGACAGGATCGACGCGATATATTGCGCCTCGGCCTGCTGGATCGCTGTCGTCGGATGGACATCATCCGCGAAAAAATAAGTCTTATCGGCATTCGGGGCGACCAGTGTCGCGGTCGTGCAGGCGATGGAACTGCTGGTCGCGCAAGCCGGGGTCGTCGCATTCACCAACCCGTATGAAGCCGGCGAGGCGATAATCTCGCTCGCCAGACGGGCGATGTCCGCATAGATGATGCTGGTGCCGCCGATACCCTGCAATCCGGCGTTAAGCGCCTGATTGTAATAGCTTGACATGGTCGACAGGAACGCCGCCCCCGAGGTGCCCGACGCCAGCCCGAGAGGCGTGTTGCCGACGTCCGGAAGATTGGGGACCAGAATGAATTTCGCGCCGGCATTGACGAGGGCCTGAACATTCGCCGCTTCGGCCGCTCCGGCCTGCTGGATCGTCAGAGCCGCGAGCAACAGGGTGGCGTTGTTGGGCGGGGTGGCTTGCGAGGTGACATTCTGGGCAAGGCTCAGGACGTCATTGCCGCCCCCATAGACCGCGTAAAGCGCCCCTGGATCGGCGCGGCCACCGGTCGCGGAAAGATAGGTTCCGATCTGCTGGGAGACGCCCAGAGTATTCAGGGTATTCATCGGGCAGGCGGCGCTGTAGGCCGAGGCAACGCAAGCGCCGCCCTGCGCATAGTTGTTGCCGCCGAGAACGGAAACCGACAGCGCCTGTGCGGCGCCCGGAACACCGACGATCGCCTCATAGGGGGACACGGTAATTCCGTAGGAAGCCCCCAGGATCTGATCCCATTCCAGGCCCGGATTGGTGGTGAAGCGCAATCCCGTGGTCGGCGCCAGAGGCGAACGAAAAGTCCCGGCGTCGCTCAGGCTGTCACCAAAAACATAGAAATTATTAAAGCTCTGGCTGAATGCCGGCTGAGCGAACGCGACCCATGCCGCGGTCCCGCAGGCCAGAAGGCACGAACGCTTGAACGACCTCTCCAGTCCAACAAATGCCATCGTTACCCCCTTATGTTGCGCATTTTTCCCGCTCATTCGAAACGGGGCCGCGTTTTCCGGGCCCGGCAGTTCCAGCGCCCGGTCGTCACTGTCAGGCCCACCCTACCGGCATTTGCGGCGGCTGGCGACGGCCCCTCCCGTAAACCGTTCCCGGCCACGGGTCATGGCGCCGCCGCCCGGTCCTTCGAGCACGACCGTTCACACATGCTGGTGTGCAATTGGCGCGTCAAGCGTTTGTGTAACGGGTGCTCCGGCCCTGGAAAGGAGGCATAAGCCCAAGGTCTTATGAAACGTCCCGGCGAGCCTTGCCCGCCAGGATTCACGGTTAGGTTTCCCCGTCGCCGCATCCTGGTCACACCGGCGTCCATCGCCGCCATGCCCCGGAAGTCGCGGACCCCCGCGATCCGCCTGACATAATTGTCGCCGGAGGTCATCACATTGACGCTCCGGGCGGCGCTCATCAGTTCGGATTCGCAGCCGCGGGAGACCTGCGACACCACAACGGCATGATCTGCGAGTTCGCCGTCATGATCGATCCCGAGATAACTTCGCCCCGCAACCGACATTCCTCCCGAGTCGCTGTTGCCCGGATTGGCGAGGATCAACATGCCGCCGCCTCCCGGCGAAGTGCTGTTTTGGACAGGCTCCGTCGACAATCGCGGATGACAGGACCGGCGTCCGTCCCGTCCCGGCCGTTTAGCTGTCGGCGAATGCCGGCCCGCCACCAGAAGAACAAGCATTACCAAGCCGCCCCGCAAAAGCCGCCGGTCGTCGATCCGGTTGAACCGCCGACCCCTTTTTACCGCCACCATCATCCCCTCTCCTGTCATCAGCACCAGCGGAGCCGGCATCGAACAGCGGGCGCCGGATTGACGCCCGGTTTTCAATTCTGCCGCCATATCACCTTACGGTTTCGTTGCTGTCTCCGAGGAACCGACATTCAGTAACAATTGGTAACGGGGACAGTGGCGGACCTCGGGCATGGCGGATTGCCTTAACCAGATATTATTGACTTTGGTATTCTCCCTTGAGTTGTTTTTATGAAAAGAACATCTCCGAAGGAGAAAGCGACCATCTTGAAACAATCGCCGTGCGGCAGCACCTATTCCCGAAGCAGGGAACCTGGGTGGGGGTCCGGGACCTGCAACAATCAGCGGATCGGCATAATCTCTGTCCGGGAATTCCGGTTGCATTTATGGCAACCCCTCAGGCATGGGGGATTTATCGGAATCCCTGACCAAGTAAGAGTGCCGGCATTGGGAGGGCATAACATGATCGTCGCAGGAGTTATTCTTGAGGACTGTCTGCGTGCCGATCTTTACGGCCTCCTCGGAAGCCTGCTGTCCGTGCCGCCCGGAGCGCGGCGCCTGGCGCGCCGGCGCCGGCTGGAGGGAGACTCCACCGCCCTGGGGGACGCGCTGGCCGATCTCGCCCAGGCGGCGAAACGGATGGATGCGAGACGGGTTGAGGAGGAATATGACGCGCTTTTCGTCGGCGATGGAACGTCGGAGGTCGTTCCCCTTGGCTCCCGTTATCGTGACGGATTGTCTCTGACCATTCCGCTGGGCGCTCTCAGGGGGGATATGGCGCGGCTTGGAGCCCCCCGCGCGCCGGGAATCGCCGAGACAGAGGACCATATCGCGAGCCTGCTCGAGACAATGCGCGGTCTGATCGAAGGAGCCTTCGGCCCGCCGGCCGGCCTGCCGGCACAATTCGCCTTTTTCCGGACCTATATGATGCCCTGGGCCGGGCGCTTCTTCGATGATCTGTCGGCGGCGCCGTCAGCCGATTTCTACCGGGCGATCGGGGTCGTCGGCGGACGCTTCATGACACTGGAGGCAATGCTGTTGAGAATATCCGGATAGTCTGTCCGGCGATGGCACGCCGGCGGGCCCGGCCAGCAATGGGAATGCGCCCCCTGACCGCGGCGGGCCCCGCTCGCCACGGTCAGGGGATGACAGGCACGTCGGGCCGACCAGGCGATCAGCCCTTGGCAAGCGAGGCCATATCGATAACGAAACGATAATGCACGTCGCTCGCCAGCATCCGCTCATAGGCTCCGTTGATCGACTGGATGTCGATCAATTCGACATCGCAGGTAATGCCCTTTTCCGCGCAGAAATCCAGCATCTCCTGCGTTTCCGCGATGCCACCGATGACCGATCCCGCGACGCTGCGCCGCCCCATGATCAGCGGTACGGTGTTCACCGCCGGTTCGGTCTGCCCCAGAAGCCCGACCACGACATGAACCCCCTCCCGCGCGAGCGTGGAGATGTAAGGATTGATGTCATGCGGATGCGGCACCGTGTCGAGAATCATGTCAAAACGGTTCCGGGCCGCGGCCATCTGCTCCGGATCGGTCGACAAAATGACATGGTCGGCCCCCAGGCGACGGGCCTCCGCCTCCTTCGACAGAGTCCGGGTGAACAGCGAGACCTCCGCCCCCATGGCTTTGGCGAATTTCAGCCCCATATGGCCGAGGCCGCCCAGCCCGACGATTGCCACCTGCCGGTCCGGCCCGACGTTCCAGTGCCGAAGCGGGGAATAGGTCGTGATGCCGGCGCACAGCAGCGGCGCGGCGGATTTGAGATCAAGCGCGGCGGGAACGCGCAGGACGAATTTTTCGGAAACGACAATTTTTTCCGAATAGCCGCCAAAGGTCGGCAACCCGTCATGCCGGTCATGGCCGTTATAGGTCGGGGTCAATCCCTCCTCGCAATACTGTTCCAGCCCTTCGTGACAGGGGTCGCAATGCTGACAGGAATCGACCATGCAGCCGACAGCCGCGAGGTCGCCGGGTTTGAAGGTCTTGACCAACGGTCCGACTGCGCTCACCCGGCCGACGATTTCGTGCCCGGGGACCATCGGATAAATCGAATTGTGCCATTCGTTCCGCGCCTGATGCAGGTCCGAATGGCAAACGCCACAATAGAGGATGTCGATCACGACGTCATCCGGACGGGGATCACGCCGTTCGAACAGGTGCGGCCCCAAGGCCGTCGTCGCGGATTGCGCGGCATATCCCTTGACCGTCAAAGGCATGAGTGTCTCCTTCAATTTCAATGAAAAGCCGTGCCCACGGCCATGACGGGAATTCTGTCGGAAACCCCCGTTGACGCGGTAGCAAGATCCTGCGAATTTTTTGCCTAATCCTGCAAAACACCGTTTCGCTGGTCTGATCCCCCGATGGTCTCATTCGGGTCCGGAAGGAAGGCATGGACACTCAAACTCTTTCCGTGATCGACGCCGTCACAGCCCCGACATCCGATCCCCGGCCGCTTGTTCCCCTGGTCGCACGCTTCACCCCCCACCAGGGATCGCACCAGACAGCGATCCCGGGCCTGCAACTGCACCGTTTTTCCGCTCCCACAGGGCCGATTTTCGGACTTTATCAGCCGCTTTTCTCCATGGTTGTCCAGGGCACGAAGCAGATCTCCGTTGCGGGGGAGCAGATCCAGTACGATCAGGACAGTTTTCTGGTGACGTCGGTCGATCTCCCTGTCGTCGCCCGGATCACCGATGCCAGCGCACAGACCCCCTACCTCTGCCTGTCCTTCACCTTGTCACCCCGGAAGATCGCCGAACTGATGCAGGATGCGGGGCTCTCTCCGCCCCAGGGTGACGCCTGCGGCCGTGGATTTTCCGTGGGGCGCCTGACTTCGCCCCTCGCGGATGCGGTTTTGAGGCTGGTGCGACTGCTGGAAACCCCCGGCGACATCCCTATTCTTCTGCCGCTGATCGAACGGGAGATCTGTTACCGCCTGCTTCACAGCAATCAGGCCTGGAATCTGTGCCATATCACTGTCGCCGACAGCCGGCCGCAACGGATCGCCAAGGCGATCGAGGTCATGCGGAACCGTTACGCCGAACCGCTCGGGATCGAGGAACTGGCCGCCGCCGTCAATATGAGCGCCTCATCCCTGCACCACCGGTTCAAGGAGGTCACCGGCATGACCCCGATGCAGTATCAGAAGAATCTGCGCCTCAGAGAAGCGCGGCGACTGATGCTTGCCGAACGGCAGGATACCGCCACGGCGGCCCATCGCGTGGGCTATGAGAGCCCGTCGCAGTTCAGCCGCGATTATGGGCGGCTTTTCGGCAATCCGCCGGCCCGCGACATCGTGATGCTGCGCCTTCTTGGCTATACGCTCTGACGATCCCCCGACCAGCCGGCCGATCAGACGTCGCGCGAACCTGAACCGGATAGGGCGGGCGTTCCCGCGCAGCGCTCACCCTGCCTCGTTCCTGGCCTCGAAACGGGCGGCGTCGGCGGGATCCAGCCTCACGGTCATATGGGCGGCGGTCTCGTCATCCTCGCGGCTGACGACTTCACCATGGCGGTACAGCCAGGCGATGGCTGCGCCGTCATCCAGGGGAATGTCGACCGCCACCAGTCGCCGTCCGGCGGCCAGTGTCTTGTCGAGAAGCGCCAGCAGATCCCCCTGCCCGGCCCCGGTCACCGCCGACAGGCTGACCGCGCGGGGATTGCGATCGGTGCGGTTCGCCAGGCTCTCCGCCCCCTCGCCGGATAACAGATCAATCTTGTTCAGGGCCTCGATCAACCCTTGATCGACCGTCTCGCCGATCCCCAGTTCCCGCAGGACGGTCTCGACGTCGGCCCTTTGCGCCTCGGTATCGGGATGGGCGATGTCACGGACATGGACAATCACGTCCGCCTCCAGCACCTCCTCCAGCGTGGCCCGGAAAGCGGCGACCAGTTCGTGGGGGAGATCGGAAACGAACCCCACCGTATCGGACAGGATCACGGGATGGCCGGACGGCAGAGTCATGCCTCGCATGGTGGGGTCCAGCGTCGCGAACAACTGGTCCTTGGCAAAGACGTCGGCCCGCGTGAGGGCGTTGAACAATGTCGATTTTCCGGCGTTGGTGTATCCCACCAGCGCCACGATCGGGTAGGGAACGCGACGACGGGCCTGACGATGCAGTTCGCGCGTGCGCCTGACCTCGACCAGTTCCTTTTTCAGCTTGGCGATCCGTTCGCCGATCAGGCGCCGGTCAGCCTCGATCTGGGTTTCGCCGGGCCCGCCCAGAAAACCGAAGCCGCCTCTTTGTCGCTCCAGGTGGGTCCAGGACCGCACCAGACGCGACCGCTGATAGGACAGCGCCGCCAGTTCGACCTGAAGACGCCCTTCCCTCGTCCGGGCGCGGGCACCGAAAATCTCGAGAATCAACCCCGTGCGGTCGATGACCTTGGCGTTCCAGGCCCTCTCCAGATTGCGCTGTTGAACCGGCGACAGATGGCCGTCAACCACCACCAGCCCGATACCGGATTCGGCGACGACGAGGGCCAGACGGTCCACCGTCCCCTGCCCCAGCAAAGTCGCCGGACGCGGCTTTCCAAGCGGAACGGTCTCGCGGACGACAACCGAAAGATCGATCGCCTCGGCCAACCCGACAGCCTCGTCAAGTCGCGAGGAAGCCAAACGGGTTTCGAGTCCACGCCCCGCCTCCACCTGCCGCGGGGCCGGGTAAATCACCATGGCGCGGGACGGGGAGGAGTCCCCGTCCCGTTCGGGTCGATCGTTGCTCACGCCTCGTCCGTCGCCTCGTCGTCTTTCGCCGAGGGTTCGAACAGGCTGATCGGCCCACCGGGCATGACGGTGGAAATGGCGTGTTTATAGACCAGTTGCGTATGACCGTCGCGCCGGAGCAGAACGGAAAAGTTGTCAAACCAGGTCACGATGCCCTGCAATTTGACACCGTTCACCAGGAAAACTGTTACGGGCGTCTTGTTCTTACGGATGTAATTCAGGAACACATCCTGAACGTTTTGGTTTTTTTCAGACGACATTGGTTTGGCTCTTTTCTTATTGGGAGGGGCTAAAAGACAGGCCGGTTTTGCCCCCATATCCTCAGTTAGCATCAATCGCGAGATATGGGAACCCCTAGTGTTCCGATTCTAACGGATGGCACCCACACGATCCGTTAGAATCGGAAAACAAATTAAGCAGTTGGTGATCGATCCTGACGCTTGGGACTCAGGCGTCAGGATCGATCACCAGTTCGCGGACAAGAGCCAGAAGCGCATTCCCGTCCTTGAGATGCCAGCGGAATGGGGTGCCGTCGAATTCGGCCGGGCCGGGCGGATCGACCCGCATCAACACCGGGACGCATCCTGTCCTGGCGGCGCAGTCCATGTCCACGGACGCATCGCCGACGAACCACACCGGCCCCTCGGGCCCGCACCCCATCGAGGCGAAGGCCAGATCCACCGGCGCCGGATCCGGTTTGTCGCGGACCGCGTCGGTGGCGCCGATCACACGGTCGAACATCTCGCCCCAGCCCAGATGAAAGACCTCCTCGCGGAGAAAGTCGCCGTTCTTGTTGCTGACCACGGCAAGACGGATGCCGTGGTCCCGCAATGCCTCCAGCATGGCCGGGATATGGGGCAATGGCCGCAGATGGTCCAGGTGAATGGCGTTAAACACGTCGTAAAACACCTCCCGCGCCTGTTCCCAGCGATGACCGAACAAGCCCGGGAAGGAATCCCTCAGCGACAAGGCCACCCGGGACTTCATCTCCCCGAACGTCCACAGCGGATGCCCCATCCGCTCCAGCGTGCGGTTCATCGCCTCGTGAATGCAGGCCCAACTGTCGACCAGGGTATTATCCCAATCGAAGATCACGCCTTTCGGCGCCCGGTCGCGGTCCGGACTCACGGTCCTGCTCCAATAGATCGTGTCATCTTCAGAAAAATTCCAACCTGACGGAGAACATTTTTTCGACCTTCTTCACCGCATCGGTGGCGGCGAACAGGACGACGCGATCACCGCTCTGCACCACCGTGGTCCCGCGCGGGCTGATCACCTTGTCATTGCGGACCACCGCGCCCAGCAGGACTCCGGTCGGCAGCTTGATTTCCTTCAGCGGCTTGCCGACCAGCGGCGACGTCTCCATCGCGTCCGCCTCGATCAGTTCGCCGAACCCCTCATGGATCGAATGGACGGAATGGATGCGGCCGCGCCGGACGTGATGCAGGATGTTCGAAACCGTGATCGCGCGGGGACTGATCACCACGTCGATCCCGAGCGTGCTCATCAAAGGCGCGTAATCGGTCTTGTTGACCAGCGCCATGACCCGTTTGGCCCCATGGCGTTTCGCCAGAAGCGCCGACAGAACGTTCGTTTCGTCGTCGTTGGTCACGGCCACAACGGTTTCGGCGGCACCGACGTTGGCCTCCTCCAGCAGGGCGGAGTCCAGAACATCACCATTCAGAACCAGACTGTCGGGCAAATTCTTGGCAACCTGTTCCGCGCGAGACCGGTCGGCCTCGATCACCTTGACGCCACAGCCGTTCGGCAAGGTGGCAATCTGCTGGGCCAGGAACTGGCCGATATTGCCGCCGCCGAAGATCACCACGCTGCGGGCTTCCGGCTCCTCATGGCCGAAAGCGGTCATGGCGCGACGGATATGCTGGGTATCCACGACGAAGAGAACCTCATCGCCGGCCAGCATCTGGTCCTCGGCCGAAGGAACGATCGCGCGGCCGTCGCGCACGATGCCCACGACGACGATATTGAGATCCGGGAAGAGCACCGTCAGTTGCCGGAGCGGCGTATTGACGAGCGGCGTGTCCTCGGTGCAGCGCACGCCGATCAGGCGGACCTTGTCGCCAGCCAGCGGGATCACCTCGATGGCGCCGGGCACCTGAAGGCGCCGGATGATCGACCGCGCGACTTCGATTTCAGGGGAAATGATGACATCGATGGGCAGATGATCCGGACTGAAGAGATTGGCCCAGATCGGCTGCAAATAGCTCTGGCTGCGCACGCGCGCGATCGTGGTCGGCACGTTGAACAGCGAATGCGCAACCTGGCAGGCAACCATATTGACCTCATCGGCCGCGGTCACCGCGATCACCATGTCGGCATCCGCCGCCCCCGCCTGCTCCAGAATCGGCGGATGGGAGGCGTGACCCAGGACACACTGCACTTCGAGCGTATCGCTCATTTTGCGGATCAGGTCCTGGCGCTGATCGATGACGGTGACGTCGTTATCCTCGTTCGAAAGATAACGCGCGATATTGAAGCCGACCTGGCCCGCGCCGCAGACGATGACTTTCATGGCAGCCCCGTGCTCCCGATTTCCATGGGACAGGCGCCATAAGGGCCGGCCGCCCCTCTCCTGCCGGAGCGCGACCCGCCTGACACCCGCCGTTGACCTTGTTACGAACGCGCCTTCTCGTCGGAACTGACGCCAAGAGATTTCAATTTCCGGTGCAACGCCGACCGCTCCATCCCGACGAATGTGGCCGTCCGGGAAATATTGCCCCCAAACCGGGTCACCTGCGCCAGAAGATATTCGCGTTCGAACACCTCCCTCGCCTCGCGCAGAGGCAGCGTCATGATCTCGCTCGACTTTTCCCAGCGCAGGACGGCCGGTGTGATGGCGCCGATTTCAGGCGGCAACATGTCCGCCCGCATCGGTTCCCGGCTGTCGCCGGGCGCCATGATCAGAAGCCAGTCCATCACATTGCGCAGTTGCCGGGCATTACCGGGCCAGTCATAGGCCTGCAGGGCCGCCATCGCATCCTCGGCGATCAACCGGCTGGGGAGCCCCGCGCTCTGCGCCGAGCGTTGCATGAAATGGTTGGCTAACAGGGGAATGTCCTCGCGCCGTTCGCGAAGCGCCGGCAGGCGCAAGGGAACGACATTCAGCCGGTAATAGAGATCCTCACGGAACCGGCCGGCGGCGATTTCCGTCGGCAGGTCGCGGTTGGTGGTCGCCATCACCCGGACGTCAACCTCTACCCGGCGGCCGCCGCCGACCCGCTCGAACGTCTGCTCCTGCAGGACCCGCACGATCTTGCCCTGGGTTTCGAGCGGCATGTCCGCCACTTCGTCCAGCACCATGGTCCCGCCGTGCGCCTGCTCGAACGTCCCGACCTTGCGCTCCCCCTCCGGCATCGATTCGATGCCGAACAGTTCCGCTTCCATCCGCTCGGGATGCATCGCGGCGCAATTGACCACCACGAAGGGACCGCTGGCCCGCTTCGACAGCCGGTGCAGCATACGGGCCACCACTTCCTTGCCCACACCGGCCGGACCGGTGATCAGCACGCGAGATCCGGTCGGCGCCACCCGTTCGATGGCCTGCCGCAGATGGTTGATCGCCGAGGAATGGCCCAGCAACTCCTCGTCGCCCCCGGCGCGCTGCTTCAATTCCTCGATTTCACGGCGCCGGCGCGCGGACTCGATCGCGCGCGCCACGGCCAGCAGCAGACGATCGGCCTGGAACGGCTTTTCGATGAACTCGTAGGCGCCCTGCTTGATGGCGGACACCGCCGTCTCGATGGTGCCATGGCCGCTCATCATCACGACCGGAACGGTCGGATGGTGGCGTTTGATTTCGGTCAGGATGCCAAGACCGTCGAGCCGGCTTCCCTGGAGCCAGATATCAAGCAGGACGAGGCTTGGCCGGCGACCCCGGATCGCTTCCAGGGCGGCGTCACTGTCCGCCGCCTCCCGCGTCTGATAGCCTTCGTCGCCCAGCAGGCCGGCGACCAGGGAGCGGATGTCCGCTTCGTCGTCGACGATGAGAATGTCATGCGCCATGAAGATTCACCGTGTCCGTCGCCACGATGGCAGGATTGTCGTCCTCGGTCCGGAAGACAAGGCTGACATGGGCGCCACCGCCCTCGGCATCCTCCATCACCAACTCACCTCTATGGTCTTCCATGATTTTTTTCACGATGGCAAGGCCCAATCCGGTTCCTTTCACTCGCGTCGTCACATAGGGTTCGGCAAGCCGGTCCCGCAATTCAACGGGAAGGCCGCGACCATTGTCCTTGACCGAAACGACAACACTTCCCATTCGGTGCCCGATCTCCACGGTGATTTTCCCTCGCGGCAGGTTGTCGCCCTGCCGTCCTTCGATCGCCTCGACGGCGTTTTTCAGCAGATTGGTCATGGCTTGGCCGATCTGCCGGACGTCACAGGGAATTGTCACAGGCTCATTGGGGAATTGGCAATCAAAACTGACACTGGGATAGCCCGTCCTGGCAAGGAAAACCGCCTGCCGGATCACGTCGATGAGATCGTCTGTCTTCATGATCGGCGCCGGCATGCGCGCGAACGATGAGAATTCATCGACCATCCGGCCAATATCGCCAACCTGGCGGATGATCGTATCCGTGCAGTTGAGGAATGTTTCCGGATCCGTTTCAATCTGCTTCAGATATTTTCTCTTCAGACGTTCGGCCGAGAGCTGAATCGGCGTCAACGGATTCTTGATCTCATGGGCGATGCGGCGCGCGACGTCGGCCCAGGCAGCCTTCCGCTGCGCCGACAAAAGTTCCGTGATGTCGTCGATCGTGACAACGAATCCGGTCACGTCGGCATCGTCCTGCTCCGCCACGATCCGCACCAGCAGGGCGCGGGTCCGCCCCTTGCGGAAGACCTTCAGTTCATCCTGGACAGGACGGTCGGGCCGACGGCAAACGGCGGAGAACAGCGCCTCGACCTCCGGGAACATGGCGGTCAAAGGATTTCCCGCCATTGTCTCTGCGTCGAGCGACAGATATTCGGCGGCGTAACGATTGGGCAACTCGACAATACCGGCACGGTCGAGACCGATGACGCCGGCGGAAACACCGGCCAGAACCGCCTCTGTGAACCGGTTGCGCTCATCCAGTTCCCGATTGGCGTCCATCAGGTCCTGACGCTGGGTTTCAAGCTGGCGCGTCATGCGGTTGAAGGCCCGGCTCAACGACCCGAGTTCGTCGGCCGATCCTTCCTCGGCCACGCGCGCGGTCATGTCGCCGCCCCGGATCCGCTCCGCGGCGTCGATCAGCCGCACGATCGGCGTGGCGAGCTGATTGGCGAGAGTGAGGCCGACCCACATGGCCGCCAGCAGCAACAGCAGGGCCACCAGCACAAAAATCGCCGAAAAGGTCAGTTCCAGCCCGGAGCGGGTCAGTTCGAGCTGCTTATATTCGGCGACCGCGCGACTGGTGCGATCCATATGGTCGATCACCTTCGGATCGACCGCCCGGCCAACATAGAGATAGACATCGATCAGGCTGGCGCTTTCCAGCTTGACCAGGGCGCGCACACGCTGATCACCCGAATTGGTCAGGACCGCCACCTCGCCCGACCGCGCCCGTTCGATCGCCCAGTTGGGAATGCTGTCGATCGACAGTTCCATAGAAAAGGCGAGCCCGGCGCGGGCCAGGATCTGGCGCGACGCATCGAAGACGATGGCTTCGGACAGACCGCGCACCGCGGCCTGCGCGCCCACGATCTGGGTCAGCCGGTAGGGATTGCGAAACAATCCGGGCCCCTCGCGCGCCAGATCGTTCGCCATCGCCAGGGCATCACCGCCGATGACCTGCTGATGTTCCTCCAGATAGGCTTTGGCCACCGCGAGGGACTCATCAACCGCCGTGCTGACACGGCGGTTGAACCACTGCTCGACGCCGAAATTGATCACCAGAGTCGAAAAGACCGCGACCAGGATGGCAGGCGTGATCGCCACCACGGAGAACATCAGGACCAGCCGCACATGCAACTTCGACCCGGCGGCGCCGGCCCGACGCTCCGCCCACACGCGGACCAGCCGCCGGCCGATCAGCGCGGCCAGCAGCAGCATGAACACCATGTCCACGCCCAGCATGGAGAACACGGTCCGGGGGTTCGGCCCCTTCAAAGGCCCGCCGCCGGTAACCACGGCATAGGTGGCCATCCCCGAGGCCATCACCGCCAGGGCCAGAACCAGCACAAGCTGGCGAGCCGTCCCCGGCCTCTGCCACCAGAGTCTGAGGCGTTCCGTCACTGTCCGCGGGCCGTTCGCTTCCATCTTCCCTATCCGCGGCCGAACGCCCCCGGGCCGCAAAAGCCCGGGGATGCAATGCCGGTCATTTCAAACCGCGCACGACCTGGATATCGAGATCCTTGATCTTCTTGCGCAAGGTGTTCCGGTTCAATCCCAGCACCTGGGCCGCCTTGATCTGGTTGCCGCGCGTGGCCTCCAGCGTCAGCGTGATCAGCGGGCGTTCGATCTCGTGCAGGACGCGGTCATACACTCCGGCGGTCGGCAGACCATCGGTATGGGCGGCGAAATATTCCCGCAGATGCCGCTCCACCGTCGCGCTCAGCCCCTCGCTTTCCGGCTGTGCCGGCGGATCTCCGGCGGCAACGGCGCTGGAAAGCTCGGCTTCGACGACCTCGATCCCGATGACTTCCTGGGAATAGAGCGCGGCCAAGCGGCGCACCAGATTTTCGAGTTCGCGCACATTTCCCGGCCAGCGATGGCGCTTCAGGCGTTCCATAGCCAGCGAATCGATCGTCTTGGACGGCAGCCCTTCCGAGGTCGCCATGGACAGAAAATGCCGCACCAGTTCGGGAATGTCCTCCGTCCGTTCGCGAAGCGGCGGCAGACGGATCGGCACCACATTGAGGCGGTAGAACAGATCCTCGCGGAACAGTCCCTGGCGGATCAACTGGGTCAGATCACGATGCGTGGCGGCAACGATGCGGACATTGGCCTTAATCGGCGTCCGGCCGCCGACCGTTGTATATTCGCCTTCCTGCAAAACCCGCAAAAGCCGGGTCTGCGCCTCGGGTGGCATGTCCCCGATCTCGTCCAGGAACAGGGTCCCGCCCTCGGCCTGTTCGAAACGGCCCGACGCGCGCTGAGTGGCGCCGGTGAAGGCGCCCTTTTCATGTCCGAAGAGTTCGCTCTCGATCAGTTCGCGCGGAATGGCCGCCATATTGATGGCGACAAACGGCCCGTTGCGCCGCTTGCCGTAATCGTGCAGCGCGCGGGCCACCAGTTCCTTGCCGGTCCCGGATTCGCCGGTGATCATCACCGACAGATCGGTTCCCATCAGGCGGGCCAGGGTCCGGTAGATCTCCTGCATGGCGGGTGAACGCCCGATCAGCGGCAGTTCTTCCTCGCCGTCGGCGGCCGCGTCCTCGCTGGCCGGCGTCTTGGCCGCCGCCAGCGCCCGCTGGACGACCCCCACCAGTTCGCGGATATCAAAAGGTTTTGGAAGATACTCGAACGCGCCGCGCTGCGCCGCCTTGACGGCCGTCAGCAGGGTGTTCTGCGCGCTCATGACAATGATCCGGAGATCGGGGCGGATCTTTTTGATGCGCGGCAACAGGTCGAGACCGTTCTCGTCAGGCATCACCACGTCGGTGATAACCAGATCGCCCTCGCCGTCCGACACCCAGCGCCACAGGGTGGCGGCATTGCCGGTGGTGCGCACCTCATAACCGGCGCGTCCAAGGGCCTGCGACAGAACGGTACGGATGCCGCGGTCGTCGTCGGCAACCAGGATGGTCGATGGGATCATCAGGCGTCCTCTCCGTTCTGGACCATCGGCAGCATCACACGGAAGACGGTGCGCCGGGGCTGGCTGTCGACCTCAATCAGGCCACCGTGGTCGCCGATGATCTTCGCCACCAGCGCCAGCCCCAGTCCGGTGCCGTTGGCTTTCGTGGTCACGAAGGGATCGAACAGATGGGGCCGAAGATCGCCGGGAATGCCGTTGCCATTGTCCTGGACGGACACTACCAGGGGCAGATGCATCCTGCTTTCGCTGCCAGGCACGGCCAGGCGAACGCCATGCTGGAAAGACGTGGTCAAGACGATTTCCCCTCCTTCCTCGGGAGCGGCCTCGGCCGCGTTTTTCACGAGATTGAGGAAGACCTGGATGAGCTGGTCGCGGTTACCCAGAACCGACGGCAGCGACGGATCGTAGTTTTCGACAAAGCGCAGATGCCGCCCGAATCCGGCCTGGGCAATGCGCCGGACATGTTCCAGCACACGATGGATATTGACACCGCCCCGTTCGATCGGCTGTTCGTCGGAAAAGACTTCCATCCGGTTGACCAGGGCGACGATGCGGTCCGCCTCGTCGCAGATCAGCCGGGTCAGGGTTCTGTCCTCAGGCGAACAGCTCTGCTCCAGAAGCTGGGCCGCGCCACGGATCCCGGACAATGGATTTTTGACCTCATGGGCCAGGATCGCCGCCATCGCCGTCACCGATCGCGCCGAATTGCGGTGGCTGAGCTGATGGCCGATCTTGAGGGCGATCGATTGCTCATGCATGGCGATCACCATGGAATGGCTCATCTCCACCAGCGGCGAGATCTGGATGTTCATCGTCCTGGCCCCGGTCCGGGGGCTGTCCAGGGTCATTCCGTATTCGGAGACATTGGTCGCTTCGGCCCGGGCCTGATCGATCAGGGCGAAAAGCGGGCAGTCCGGCGGTAGAAATTCGGTCAGAGCCCGGCCACACAGATAGCTCGCGCTCGATTCGAACAATTGTTCGGTTGCGGCATTGACCTGCCGGATCACACCCTCGTCGTCCAGCACCACCACCGCGGCCGTCATGGCGTTCAACACCGTCATGGCGTCGGTCAGGGGGGGGCTGGAGCGGCGACCGAGAACTGCCAATTTGCGACTCATGCGGCCAACCGTTGCAACAGCGGATCGTAAAATTCACGGATCATGCGCCGGACCTGATCCGCCTCCAGCGACTGGTTGACCGCGGCACGGAATTCCGCCGATCCCGCAAGCCCCTTGGTGTACCAGGCGACATGTTTGCGACCCAGCCGGCAGCCCGTATCCTCACCGTAATGCTCGATCATGGCGTCGAAATGTTCGAGCAGAACGGCCAACTGGGTGGCCAGCGGCGGATCTTCCGGCCGCTGGCCGGTCCTCAGATATTCGGCGACCTGTCCAGGGAACCAGGGACGCCCATAGCTGCCGCGCCCGATCATCACGCCATCGGCGCCGGATTGCTCCAGAAGTGCCCTGGCATCGTCGAAATCCGTGACGTCGCCATTGCCGATCACCGGAATCGAGACCGCGTCCTTGACCTGACGGATGAATCCCCAATCCGCGTGGCCGGTGTAGAGCTGGCTGCGGGTCCGGCCGTGCACGGTCACCATCTGGATCCCGGCGTTTTCCGCGATCCGGGCCAGCGCCGGGGCGTTCCGGTTGCGCTCATCCCAGCCGGTCCGCATTTTCAGCGTCACCGGGACGGGAACGGCCTTCACCACGGCGTCGAGAATCCGTCCGGCCAGGGCCTCGTCCTTCATGAGCGCCGATCCGGCATCCCCATTGACGACCTTTTTGACCGGGCAACCCATGTTGATGTCGATGATGGCCGCGCCCCGGTCGACATTCATCTTCGCCGCCTCGGCCATCACCTCCGGCTCGCAACCGGCCAGTTGGACCGCCATGGGAAATTCCTCGGCGCAACTTGTCGACATCTTCATGGTCTGACGATTGGCGCGGATCATCGCCTGGCTGGCGATCATTTCCGAAACCACCAGCCCGGCGCCGCAGCGTTTGACCAGGCGGCGGAACGGCAGATCACTGACGCCGGACATCGGCGCCAGGACGACGGGATTATCGAGAGTAAGGGGACCGATCCTGAGGGGCATGTTGCAATCTGTTCATAAGAGGACCGTGCATAATAATTATGCACCTCCCCCACCGCAACGCCAAAAGTAAGGTCCCCCAAAGAGGGAACGGCGGAAAACAGCCCGTTTTATGCCCAGGCCAGCACCACCTGATGAACAAATTTTACGCCGAAAAATCCCAGCACCACAAAACTGTAGGCCACCAGAACGACCCGCGCGGCGATCTGTCCGCGGACGCCGCACACACGCCGCCCCACGAGCAGCAGGGCGATGGTGACAAAGGCGATCACCGAAAACAGCGATTTGTGGTCGAAAGTGAAGGCGCTGCCGGTTTCCAGGCGCTTCATGGCGAGGCCGGACGCGACGCCGAAGGCCAGGATGACCTCGGCATAGATCAGAAGACGCTCGAACAGCCGTTCGCTGTCCGTGACGGCCGGCAGAAAACGTGACAGCCGTGTCGGCCGCTTGATCTTCAGCGCCCGGGCCTGGAGAAACGAGGCCAGCGCGGCGGCCGCGGCCACCGTCAGGAAAGCCAATGTCACCATCGACACCAGGATATGCAGATCGAGCCACCCGGGCGGCATCGTATCTTTCAGCGGTTCGCCGGGAACGAAGGAGAACATCGCGGCAAACAGGCCCAGGACAATCATGTAGGGCACCATCAGCGGCGTCAGCCTCCAGGCATGCCGGCTGATCACCGCAACAATGCCGAACACGGCCATGCTTCCGGCGATCCCGGCCCAGAGGTCGGCGGACAGATTGGTCTGCCACCCGTTGCTCTGTTGCCCCAGAGCCCAGGCAAGCGGTCCGGCCACGGCCAGAAAGAGTCCACCCCAATACAGTGCATCACGGCCGGCGGCCCGCCTGAGCGGCAACAGGGCGACCGGAACCAGGGCGAGCAGAGCCGCCACATTCGAGACGATGACGTTCAACATGGGCGAGACTATAGCCTCCGCCGCTTCCGACGCAAAGAGGGCCGATGAGATCGACCGGCTCATGACCGTTGATATGGGCCGATCCGGCGGCCCCGCCAAACAGCATCGGGCGGAGGATGAAGCGGCTCTTGGCATTCGGCGCGGCTCCGCATAGGGTACCCGGCGGATTGTCGGCCGCAGAGGCAGGAGAGGCCGGAGAGGCGGGCCGGCATCGGAAAACAGCGGAACAACGGAGCGATGAACGATGGCGCGGTGTGTGGCTTTGGTGGTGGCGGCGGGCCGGGGAAGCCGTTTCGGGGGCGAATTGCCCAAGCAATGGTGCGATCTGCATGGCCGCCCGGTGCTGCGCCACAGCCTCGCCGCCTTCGCCGCCCATCCGGGTGTCGATGCGGTCCGGGTGGTTATTCACCCCGACGACCGCGCGTTCTATGACCGTGCCGCCGCCGGTCTCAACCTCGGCGAGCCGGTCGCCGGCGGCCCGACCCGGCAGGACTCGGTCCGGCTGGGCCTTGAGGCGCTGGAAAAGGACGGTTGCGACATCGTGCTGATCCACGATGGCGCCCGCCCCTTTGTCGATGCCGGCGTGATCAGCCGGGTCATTGCCGCGCTTGCCGCTCAGCCGGGCGCCATTCCGGCTCTGCCGGTCCATGACACCCTGAAGCGGGCCGATGGCGGCCTCATCGGAGAGACCGTCCCGCGGGCCGGGCTTTACCGCGCGCAGACGCCCCAGGGGTTTCGTTTCGCCCCCCTGCTGGAGGCCCACCGCGCTGTGATCGGCCACGAACTGACCGATGACGCGGCGGTCGCCGAAAGCGCCGGCCTGACGGTCGCGCTGGTCCCGGGCAGCGAGGACAATGTCAAGATCACGACGCGCGAGGATCTGCGGCGCGGCGAGGCCAAACTGGCGATTCCCGGGGACATCCGGGTCGCGACGGGATTCGACGTGCATCGTTTCGGCCCTGGCGATCACGTCACTTTGTGCAATGTGCGGATCCCGCATGACGCCGGGCTGGAAGGACATTCCGACGCGGATGTCGCCCTGCACGCCCTGACCGACGCGCTGCTGGGCTGCATTTCGGCCGGCGATATCGGCCGCCATTTTCCGCCGACCGATCCGCGCTGGAAAGGAGCGGATTCGGCCATTTTCCTGGCCCATGCGGGTGCATTGATCGACGGCATGGGGGGCGAGATCGTCCATGTCGACCTGACGGTGATCTGCGAACGGCCGAAGGTCGGGCCGCACCGGGCGGCCATGGCCGCGCGCGTTGCCGAAATCCTGGGGATCGAGGAACACCGCGTCAGCGTCAAGGCCACCACGACCGAGGGACTGGGATTCACCGGCCGGCGGGAAGGCATCGCGGCCGAAGCCGTCGCCACGGTCCGCCGGCCCCGCTGAAGGCATGTCGCCCAAAAATCCTCCCAAGCCCTTGTTTTTTAGGACACTTCCGCAAAGGGATTAAGGGCCTGTTGATCAGACTCCAACGGAAGGGTCCCAGACTGAAGGAGGGCGAAGCGTCCGGGCTCGTGAAAAATCAGTTGCTCCGGCGTCCCTGCCGGAGCAACTGGTGGATTTCTTTCACACCCACGGATGCCCGCCCACTCTTTGCCGGCGTTGACGGTGTCGGGAAGCAGGGTAATCCGCGGCAAAACCCAGCCGCTCCATGATGAACCGGTCATCGAGCGGCTGACCGACACGCTCTGATTCAGCCCCCCTCCCGGCCCATGGCCGTTTCATCGGCAATCCAGGACAGAAAATCCGGGTTGCCGCCGGTGACGGGCAGCGCCACCACACAGGGACATTGATAGGGATGCAACGCACGGATGCGCTCCGTCACCTCGCCGGCCCGCACGGACTGGGTTTTCACGATCATCACGGCCTCCGGCTCCTCGGCCAGGCGACCTTCCCACCGGTAAAGCGACAGCACGCCATCCAGGATGTTGGCGCAGGCGACAAGATGTTCCTCCACCAACGTCCGGGCGATCGCCGCGGCCGTCGCCCGGTCCGGTGCCGTGCAGTAAAGCAATGTCACATCGCTCATCCGATCCTCCTTGTTCCGGCAGTTCCGGCGGGGCGGTCAATCCCGGCCAGCAACGAACAGGCGTTTTTTCAACTACTTGTGCAAGCGCGACCCTCCGGACAGCCGCGGAAGGATCTCCCTCACGGCTTCCTCCACCCCGGTTGGAGAAACCAAGGGCTTGACAGAGCTTGAAAACAACAATTGCAGTTGTTCGTTCAAACGATCTCCGTCATAGAGGTCCTGAAGGCTGATCGCGCGGCAGCGCCCCTCCGCGTCAAGCCATCGGATCAGTCCTTCGCTTTCCGGCCAATCGGGGCGGGGAAGATAAAGAACCGGCGTTCCGTTGACCGCCGCCTCGGTAAAAGTGCCGTAACCAGGCTTGGTGACGACCACATCGGCGGCTTTCATCAGGTCGGTGAACCCGACATCTCCGGTGGTCAGCGCGATCATATCGCGACGACCGGCCCTGTCGCCGTTGGTCAGCCAGAACCAGCCGGGCAGCCGCGCCCAGCGACCGGCATCCAGACAGGGATCGACCCCACCGAAGGCGATCAGGCCCAGCCGGTCCCCCTCCCGCAGCCCGATGCGCCGGCGAACTTCGGCGCGCCCCGCGGTTCCCTGTGGGGCGACCGGGCCGATCGGACGCGCATTGGCAAACCTCGGCATCGGCATCGATGGGGCTGGACACAGGAAAACCGACGCCGACCGGTAGGCGTCCAGCATGGCGGCCTCGATCCCGGCGGCCTCCGGCCGGTCCGAAAAATAATGTCCGTAGAGATCGGCCCAGTTCAGACAGGACATCGCGACCGCAGGCAATCCGATCCTCGCCGCCGCCGCCAGCGCCACATAAGGAATGTTGGCGAACAGGAGGTCTGCGCGCAAATCGCGATAAAGGTCGGACAGGTCGGAGACCCTGCGGGCGAAATCGCGATGCCCGTCGCGGTAGAGCTCCGCCGATTCGTCCAGTAGAATTCGCGTCGCCGACGCCATCCTGAGACCGGCGTCGCCGGGCCCCGGAATATGGCGGAAGGGCCCCTCGAACCGGGTGGCAAGCCATTCGGCAGGGTGGTCGCTTTGCAGAGTGACGTTAAGATCGGGCAGGCGCCGGCGCAGGTCATTGACCACCGGCGCGGTCATGGCCGCGTGACCGAAGCCATGGGCCGTCAGGGACACCAGAAGATGGGGCGTGGCAGGGGGCATGATCTCTTCAATTGCAAAAAAAACGTGACAACCGGCAAATGGCGTTACAGAACCCTTCATCTCTTTCCCGCAAACTGCTGTCAATCGACCAACGAACGGATGGCGACCAGCGGATGAATGGCGGGTGGAATTGTGCCGACCACCGGCTCCCGGATGGTTGAACGGCCGGAAAAACGCGGATGCATGGACTTTTTGCGTGCGCCTCCCGCGTGAGGGCCGATCCGGGACGTTGTGAACGACCGGCGGAAACATTGGGTTTGCGGAACTGAAGCGGCGAAATGCGTATCCTTTCGACCAGCCAGCATTGTCTTATGGCGCTTGCGGTGGGCTTCGGCCTTGCCGCCTGTGACCAGTTTTCCAACACACCGGAGGCCGCACGGCCGGTAACGGTCGCGCTGCCGCCCGAGCAGCCGCCACCGGACAAGGTCATCCCGCCTCCGCCGCCAAAGCCGCCTGTTCCGTCCCGCCCGGTCAGGACGCCGCCCCCGTCCCCCGATGAATTGATCGGTCTCGACGAGACGGCCGTGCGTTCGCTTCTCGGATCGGGCGGCACCAGCACCGACGACGGAACGGCGCATATCCTGACCTACAAAAAAAAGATCTGCCAGATCGACATTCTCTTTTTCATGGATGTGAAATCGGCCGGACTGCGCGTCCTCAGCTATGAGATCACCCCTCATGCAAAGACGAAGCTCTGTTATGCCCGGCTGCGCAAGCCCCATGAGGCGCCGGTTCACGAGCCGCCTCCCCATGACCAGGCGGCCCATGAGGCGTCTCCATGACTGATGCCTGCAAGGCCCGGCTGATTCTGGTCGATGACGACGATCTCCTGCGCCCGGTTCTGGCCGGCAACCTTACGCAGGCCGGGTATGACGTCATTCAGTTCGGTGACCCGGCGGTGGCGCTTTCGACGCTGCGCGAGGCGCCGGTCCCCGCCGACCTGATGATCCTCGACTGGCGCATGCCGGGAATGAGCGGCCTGGAATTGCTTCAAGCGCTGCGGGCGGCCGGCGTGACCGCGGCGGCGCTGTTTTTCACCTCGCACAATGACATCCTGTTCGAGGAAGCCGCATTGGCCTTCGGTGCCGTCGATTTCATCGACAAGACCCGAAGCTTTTCCATTCTGCAAAAGCGGATCGACCTGATTTTGACGCGTCAGCCTCCGGTCGCGGAACCGGAACGGGAGCTGGCGGCCGGCGATCTGTCCCTCGACGCAGCGACCCACACAGCCCAATGGAAAGGCCGGCGCATTGATCTTACGTTTGGTGAGTTCCGGGTGGTATCCCTGCTGGCCGGGTCGCCGCGCGACGTCACCTACCGTGAAATTTACGACGCGCTCCGCGGGGAAAACTTCGTCGCCGGCGACGGCGCCGAGGGATATCGGGCCAATGTCCGCGCGCTGATCAAGCGTCTCAGGGAAAAGTTCATCGCGGTTGACGGCGCCTTTTCGGCGATCGTCAACTATCCCGGCTTCGGCTATCGCTGGCAGGGGGAGTGACGCGGTGGCCAAGATCCTGAGACTTCTGTCCAGCTCTCTCGCCGGGAAGATCATCGCCCTGGCTGCGATCTTCCTGGTGGTCCCGGTCATTCTCTATAACAAGTTCGCCGCCGCCGATGCCGAGAGGCAGGCCTTCATGCTGCATAACCTTCAAGTGGAGGGGCGGCTGGCGGCAGAAGTGCTGGAGCCGATCCTGACCCGTGCCGGCGCCCGCGCGCCTCTGGACGCCGCCCGCGCCGTGCAGGATATCGGCAACGATCAGGTGCAGGTGAAACTGCTGTTGCGCCCCTCCCTCCAGACCGACTCCTTTTTCCTGGTGGCCGCCAATCCGGCCGTCGAAACCGGCGCCCTCGATATCGAACGCCAGCGGCTGGCGGACACCGGCATCCTGGGAAAGCTGGATCAGAGCTGCAACGGCGACCAGCCGCTCGCCGTTCACTATGCCGGGCAGTCGGGTCGCAATGAGCTGCTGACCTCGATCTCATCGTTTCATACCCAGGCCGGATGCTGGGTCATTGTCACGTCCTACGCCCTCGACAACCTCGCCGGGTCCTCGCTGGCCCGGCCATTTTCCGAGGCGCCGGAAGTCCGCCTCGCCATGTTGTTCTACGGGTTGATGGCGATCCTGACGGTCCTCGCGGTGGCCGGAACACTGATCGATCTCCGGGCCTTCGCCCGTCTGGCCCGCCGGATCCGCCAGGAGGGGCCGCCCGGGCAGAAAAGTTTCGCCAAAGTGGCGGCGATTCCGGAACTGGTCCCGGTCGCGCGCGAGTTCGACCGGATGGTGGGGACGCTGGACGCGTCGGCTCGATCGCTGCGTGAGGCCGCCGAGGATAACGCCCATGCGCTGAAGGCGCCGATCGGCGTCATCACACAGTCGCTGGAACCGCTGCGACAGGCGACCACCGCGGATCCGCTCTGTGTCCAGTCGCTCGGGATCATCGAGCGCGCGCTGTCGCGCCTCACCAGCCTGGTCAATGCTGCCCGCCGCCTGGACGAGGCGGCGGCTGAGCTGATCAACGCCCCGCTCCGGCCGGTGGATCTCGCCGAACTGGCGCGCGGAATGGCCGCCTCCTTCGACCGCATCCACGCACCGGACGGCATCCGTGTGGTGGCGGAAACCCAGAAAAGCGCGCGCGTCCTCGGCACCGACGAGAGCCTGGAAACCGTGTTCGAGAACCTTCTGGACAATGCCATCAGCTTTTCTCCGCCGTCCGGCGTCGTTCGCATCGAGGTCGGGATGACGGGACGGCGTGTGCGTGTGCGCGTCGATGACCAGGGGCCCGGAGTCCCGCCGGAGCGCATGGCCATGCTGTTCCGCCGCAACATGTCCTGGCGGCCGCCCAAACACGCCGTCGAGGGCGAGCCGGAGCATTTCGGCATCGGCCTGTCGGTCGTCCGGCGGACCATCGAGATGCTGGGAGGCGAAGTCTCGGCGGAAAACCGCATCGAGGGCGGGTTCCGAATCACTGTGATATTGCCGGCGGCCTGAAAGAGGGCGGAAATCCTTGCTTTTCGGCCATTCTCAGGTGGAACGGCCATCGCAATGTCACAGAAATCTAACAGCTTCCTTTCACGCCTTTCGTCTGGTGATCCTCTACCTTGGTCCAAGGTTTCCACGGCCACCGGCCGCAACCAAGGAGAAAGCCGTGAAGAGGCTGTTTGCGATTTTTTTGCCCTGCGCCTGCTTGCTCACCGTGTCCGCCTGTTCCCATATGCCGCAGGAGGCGCAGCGCGCGTTTTCCGGCGGAGCCATTGGCGCGGCCGGCGGAGCCGCCGTGACCGCCTTGGCTGGCGGCAGCATCCTGGGTGGGGCCCTCATCGGCGGCGCCGCCGGCGCCGCGATCGGCGCCCTGACCACGCCGGACCACATCAGCCTCGACAAGAAGCACTGATCGAACGCGCCCCGATTTGTTCGTTCGATTTTTACGACAATTCAATCTTTTGATGGTTCGATGGGGGACCGGTACCAAGGAGGACCCATGACGGATCGGAAATTGTTGATCGACGAGGCCCAACGGCAGATCGCCGCGCTCAGGATGACCGACACCCGCATCACGCTTTTGTCGCTGTCCGCGCCCAATCTGCCGCAAAGCGTTGTCGCCGCCCTGGTCCGCGCCGCCTCGGCCCCGCTCGATCTGGTCGGCGAACTGGGCGACGGCACATACGGGCTGCTGGCGCTTCACGCCCGCGGTCCCGACGGTGGCGCCGGGGTCGAACACCGCTTCCTTCTGCGGCTCCAGGGTGTGCTGGCGCCGCTGGCCGCGCGTCACAATATCGGCCAGGTCAAATTCCGTGCCGTTCACCGCTGGGCATGTGAACTGACGGAGTGGGCTGATCTGTTCGACAGCCTGCGGGACGCGCCCGCCATCACCCTCAGCATTCCGCCGGATTACGCGAACCAGCCCGAAGCGCACCGGGTTTCCGGCATGGCCGCGGCCTTCCGCTTTTTCCGGCACACCCCGGCCGCGACCGATAGCAGCCGGACCTGACCCGGCCCCAGCCCGAGGCCGGCCGATGGACGGAGGATCCGACCGTCGGCCGGCTTTCCTATTCCCGTGATTTCAGACGTTTCCCGGCCCGCTCCGCCTATTCCCGGCGTAGAATGAAATTGATCAGGATCCCGGCCAGCCAGTTCTCCTTGAACTGTGCCTCCAGCGTATCGCGATCGTAACGGCAAGCCACCCATTCAACGAAACTGTCGCGGCTGCCGTCGGTTTCGGCCAGGAAACGGTTGAAAAAGAAATCGATCACGCCGGTTTTGGCCTGCCTCATATGTCCGTAGACCAGGGACAGATGCTTGTCCATCGCCTGTCGCAGGGGAACGCCCTCATGCAGAAACAGATAGAGCGTCGCCATGAATCCGGCGCGGTCGGCCCCGGACTTGCAGTGAAGGAGGACGGGATATTCCAGACGTCCGAACAGATCCACGGCCGCCCGCAATGTCTCGCGATCCAGGGGACTGCGCGAACGGATGGGAAAATCCACCAGGGTGAGCCCCAGCTTCTGGCATTCCTCGCGCTCCAGAAGATAGGTTCCGTCAGTTTCGCGACAACCGCGCAGGTTGAGAATTGTCCTGATCCCGTGGCGTTTGGCCCACCGCAGATGCCGGGGTGCCGGCTGCGCGCTGCGCCACACCCCGGCCGAGATCTGATGGCGGTTACAGTAAATGTCGCGAATGAAGCCATGGTCGACCAGCCACAGATCCACCCACGCACGCAGACGTTGGCGTGTCGTCAGTCCGGGAGCGGGCTTGGCGAGTGTCGGCAGATCCATGATGAGGGGCGAACTCCCGGTGGGCAAGACGGTTGGGGCAGTGAACGGGGCAAGGGGTAGCACAAAGCGGACGGCAAAACAAAGATCCCGGCGCGCGATCTCTGAAACTGAATATAGCCGGGCCAAGCGGGGATGGTGTATCAACAGCCCCAACGCTCCTGACCGGAAGCGACTGTGAAGGCCCCGCAAGACCGATGACCACCGATCATAAATCCGAAGAAAAAATCCCGCTGACCGATGGCCGGTCGGTCGTCCTGATGAGCCGTCTTTTCCGCGAGTCGGTGCTTCCCTACCGCCTGCACATGCTGGCCGCGTTGCTGTGCATGGGCATTGTCGCCGCCATGACGGCTGCCACCTCATGGTTGCTGGAACCGGTCGTCAACAAGGTGTTCGTCGAACGCAACGGATCGATGCTGTGGTTGATCGGTGGTGCCGTCTTCGCCGTCTTCGCGATCAAAAGCCTCGCGAGCTATTTGCAGGAAGTGTTGCTGGCCACCGTGGGACAGCACATCATTTCGGACACGCAGAACCGCCTCTTTCACCATATCGTCCACCAGGATGTGTCGCTGTTCCAGGAGCGCGCCTCCGGGACGCTGGTGTCCCATTTCACCTATGACATCAACGCCATGCGGTCGGCTGTGTCACAGGCCTTCGTCGGCATGGGGCGCGATGCCCTGTCCGTGGTCTTTCTGGTCGGCCTGACCTTCTACCAGGACTGGCTGCTGGCCAGCGTCAGCCTGGTCGCCGCCCCTCTGTCGATTTACCCCCTGCAAAGGCTGGGACGCCGGATGCGGGGCGTTGCGGCGCAGACCCAGGAAAAGATGGGATTGCTGACCACCACCCTGGCGCAGACCTTCCAGGGAATCCGGGTCATCAAGGCCTATGGCCTGGAGGCTTTCGAGGAATCGCGGGTCGACCGCATGGTCACCACGCTGTGCCGTCTCGCCATCCATGCCACCCGGGTCGAGGCGGCGGCCCAACCGATCATCGACACCTTCGGCGGCATCGCCATCACCGCCGTGATCGTCTATGGCGGCATGCGTGTCATCGAGGGCGCGACGACCCCGGGGGCGTTTTTTTCCTTCATCGCGTCAGTCCTGATGGCCTACCAGCCCCTGCGATCCCTCTCGAAGGTCAATGTGTCGCTCCAGACCGGTCTGGCCGCGGCCCATCGCGTCTTCACCATTCTGGATCAGGCTCCCCGTCTGACGGAACGACCGGACGCGGCGGCCCTGCCCCGGGTCTCGGGTGAAGTCCGGTTTGACGGCGTCTCCTTCTCATACGACGGCATCGACAACGCCCTTTGCGACGTCAGCTTTACCGCGGCGGCCGGCGCGATCACGGCCCTTGTCGGTCCTTCCGGCGCCGGAAAGAGCACCGTATTCAGCCTGATCCCGCGCTTTTACGATCCCGACAGGGGAGGCGTCAGCATCAACAGACACGATGTCCGCACCGTCACCATAAAAAGCCTGCGCGAGGCGATGGCGGTCGTCAGCCAGGAAGTCGTGCTGTTCGACGACGACATCATCGCGAACATCCGGTGCGGCCGCCTGGACGCCACGGACGAGGAGGTTTATGCCGCCGCCAGGGCCGCGGCGGCGGCCGATTTCATCGAACGCCTGCCGGAGGGATATCACACAAGGGTGGGCGAACATGGCCTGCGCCTCTCGGGCGGTCAGCGCCAGCGGATCGCCATTGCCCGCGCTATTCTGAAGGACGCCCCCATTCTGTTACTCGACGAGGCCACCAGCGCCCTCGACACGGAATCGGAACGGGCGATCCAGACCGCCCTCGGAACCCTGATGAAGGGCCGGACCACCATCGTGATCGCACATCGGCTGTCGACCATCAAGGATGCCGATGTGATCCATGTCTTCGATCGCGGGCGCGTCGTTGAATCCGGAAGCCACGACCAGCTCCTGGCGAAGGAGGGGCTCTACGCACATCTCCACGCGCTGCAATTCGCCAGCCAGTCGGCCGGCGAAGACGCCATCGGTGACGGCATTGCAGCCTCTGAGGGCGCCCCGGAGGACGCCCGGGCGACCTCCCTGTGACGCCGGTCACAGGCAAGCCGGATTAGAAACCTTACCCTGGCCGCGTCTTTTCCAATGCTGCGGAGAGCCGATGATGCGCGTCACGGAGATCAATGCCGTCCTGCGGCTGCGCTCCTGGCTGCCCGGGTCGCTGGCCTTCGGACTGGCCGCGGCGGTCGCCGGGTTTGCCGCGCTGATGACCGATCTCGATCTGGATGGACTGGGTTACGGGCTTCTCGCCCTGTCGGTCGCCACCTTCCTGAGGACGGCCTTCGCCCCGGCCGACGTTCGTCCGGGACTTCTCCGGACGAGCGAACGTCACATCTGACGCAAGGCCGGTCGGACCGCGAGACCTCGCCGCCGGACGGGAGCCCCGCGCGGTCAGGCGATATTGGCCTCGATGGCAAAAGATTTGTCGGATTCCAGAATATGGTCTGTCCACCAGACCTCCAGATACTGAAGGATCTCCCGGACCAGACGCGAGTGGTCCTCGACCGCGAGGCGCCTCAGAAACGACTGGACCTTGGTGGTGAACTCGTCGTGCTGTTCCTGATGTTCCGCCAGCCGGCTGTAGCGGATCCTCGTCATGAAGGATTCCTCATCATGGAAATGCTTCACCGCGAATGTCGCCAGTTCCGACAGAGCCGTCTCGATGGAAACGCGGTTGCCATTGTCGGCGATCGCATCCAGGACATTGATCAGCCTGATCAAGGTTTGATGCTCCTCATCCAGCATAGCCACCCCGACCGTCATGTCGGGCGACCAGGACATCAACGGCCTTGTCACCATACTCCGACCCCCTCAGGACGATTGAAGGCACCGACAACGCCTGCTGGCGGCGACTCCGCTGCGCGGGCGATTTTGGCACGAAGCACCCGCCCGGCACAGGTGCTTTTCGCGGGATCATAACCCCGGGATCTCCCCGGCACTCGTCATCATGCCGGGTGACTACCAGGCCGCCCCCTCGAAACCGACAACCTGAAACCCGAAGGGGGCGCCGGATATCGCGCCCCCCCGACGGTTCCCGGTGACGGTCAGGACAGCAGGACGTTGATGATGGCGTTGCCGATGCCGATCAATGCCGAACCGGTGATCAGGCCGGCGCAAATCGGTTCGCAACCCTCGACCCAGATTTCGAAGCTCCGGGTTCCGGCGGTGCGATGACGGTTGCCCTGGATCCAGAAGATCATGGCGCCGATCCACATCATGAAGGTGGCATCCGGCGGCAGCACGACGCCAAGGCCGATCGACACCGCGGTCAGCGGGAAACGCCCGCGGGTCACGATGCGCGCGACTTCAACCAGCAACGCGCCGATCGCCGCGACGGCCATGGAAATGATCGCGGATTCCGGCAATCCCTTGAGACCACGGGCGATGATCTCAGCCACGCCTTTCCATTGCAGGGCGGCCGGCATGGCGAACTGCTCCGTCACGATGGTTGCGGTCGAACGAAGTCCTTCGTGATCCGGCGGCAGGAAAAGAAGATAGAACAGCGGAACGCAGGTCAGCGCGCCGGAGAAGATGCCGATCACATGGCCGATTGCCTGCTGGCGCGGCTTGGCGCCCAGCATATAGCCGGGCTTGATGTCCGACAGCAGATTGGCGGCATTGGCCGACACCTCGCCGGTCATGCCGGCGGGAATGAGGTTGCTGGCCGGGTTTGTCCGGTCGATGGCGCCGATGGTGAATTGCGTGATCTTGGCGAGGGCGCCGGTCGGAGTCCAGGAGGTCAGCGCCATGGAATTGGTGCAAATAATCGTCAGGACGAAAATCAGCGGCAGAGAGATGAACGATAAAGTCCATGGAACGCCGAAAAAGGCATGCGTCACCCAGGCGCCGAGGACACTGAACAAAGGCACCCCGATATAGGACACCTTGAGCGGAAGTTCGATGTCCTTCAGCACGTCCGCTCCGTTCCCGGCGTCTTTCGCACGGCCTTTCCGGGACTTGAACATGCTCGTGAAGATTTCCGGGCGCGCCAGCAGGCCGACCAGGGATCCCACCACCATGGTGGCCACGCCCCACCACAGGGCCCACTGATTGACGCTCTCGGCCCGGGAAATCGGCACCACGGCGCCCCTCGGCAGGACGCGCTGAACGATGTCGCCATGGTTGATCATGATTGGCGCCAGGACGGCATAGTTGATGAAGGCGCCGATCAGGCAACTCGTCGCCACCCGGATTCCCATCAGGCCGCCAACCCCGATCAGCGCGGCGTCGACCGTGAAGCGCAGCCCCAGTTGGCGGACGTCCACTCCCATGATCTTGGGGATCCAGAGATTGAGTTTCGCCGCGGCGGCATAATAGTAGTCGTCCAGACGCTCACGCAGGACCCAGGGCTCCGCCAGTCCGGCCCATTTGTCCATCTTCAGGATATTGAACTGCAACAGGCGCATCCAGCTGTCGCTGATGATGAGCTGGAACACACCGGCGGCGACCGCCGTATATCCCAGCAATTTCGCCTTGAACATACCGGCATCGGCCGCGCCGTGATAAAGCGCGTCAAGGACGACGCCGCTCGCGCGACCTTCCGGGAACGGAAGCTGTTCCTCATTGATGAAACGGCGCTTCATCGGAAAGGCGACCAGGACACCCAGAATCGCCACGACCACCATCCAGGACAACATCTGCCACCAGGTCAGAATATGACCGGTGACCAGCATATAGGCGGCAAGACTGGAAATCAGCGGCGAGGTCATGTAACCGGCCGCCGTGGCGATGGACTGGGTGCAGTTGTTCTCAAGGATGGTGTAGTCGGCCGCCAGTCCGGATCGATGGAGCAGACGGAACAGGGCGAAGGACAGGATCACCGAGCTGAGGCCGACCCCGACGCCGATCCCTGTCTTGCCACCGATGTAAAGAGATGTCGCGGAAAGAATGCTGCCCAGAAGAAAGCCCGTGAGACCCGACCGCAGGGTCAATTGCGGCATGTCGCCGCGATAAATATTCTTGAACCACCACTCGTCTTTTTGCGCCCTTGTCCAGGTGCGTATCTGCTCGTCATCCAGTTGCTGAAGGCTCATGCGTCGTCACCCCTGATCATGACCGGGATCCGGGGCGGCCATCCATACGCAATCTTTCCCGACAGGTCCGGCCGCCACCCCTGATCGTCCGGCGACGGACACGCGGATTTCCCTCCCGGCGGAACCCACCGGATTTAAGGATGAGATCGGTCGGATTTCGCCCCAGCCCTCACAGTCTCTTGCAGCGAGCGTTACGGGATCGCGTATTCGTTTTCAATATCTTTATGCGGAATAAACGTCCACGTTCCGTTTCCGGGCGATAACACCTTGAAAACCGGAGATTTCCTATCCCGTTGCGGAAAAGAAACAAACCGTGTACAGCGCTGTCGCCGGGCTTGGGAGAAGTCCGGCGACATCTGTCCGCAGCCCATTCAGCCCCAGTTCAGCGACAGCTTCTTACGCCGCGGCTTCGACGTCGCGACAGCTTCGGGCACATCCTCGTCCTCGCGTTTGCGACCGAGGCCGCTCTTGCGGGCAAGTTCCGAACGGCGGGCGGCATAATCCGGTGCGGTCATCGGATAGCTGGCGTCGAGACCCCATTTCTCGCGGTATTCCGCAGGCGTCATTCCGTGGTCGGCGGCCAGATGCCGCTTCATCATCGAGAATTCCTTGCCGCATTCCAGACAGACAATGGCCTCCGCCTTGACCGACCGCTTGATCGGCACCGCCGGCTTGATGGCGGCCTGTTCCGGGGCGACTTCCCCGGCGGTGGCCAGCGCATCGTAAATGCTGTTGATCAGACCGGGCAGATCCGACGCACCCACGGGGTTGGCTTTCAAATAGGCGCAAACCAGACGCGCCGTCATCGTTTTCATGCTTTATTCTCCAGGTTGAATTTCCCTCACAGCGCCCCCGTTTTTCTTGCCGGCGGGTCACCTTGCGGACATCATTCGCCCACAAAAATGTGGCTTCGTTGTGACGAACGAAGTGTACTTTTCATTTTCTCACAAGTGTACTTGCTTTCGCGGCGATTGCCGAGACTGAATTATCGTCTGATCTGTCGACCTCATCGACCGCATACAACAACCTATGCAAATCCAGATCATCCCGTAAATCATCCCGGGCGACTTGCCAAAATTAAAATCGGAACGGCGCGCCTCGGCAACAACGACGACTGTTCCGACAGGAACTTGACGTTGCTCAATTCGGTGGGATGAGGTGACCGCATATATCTCATAGCATATTTTTCGACATACTTTATGTCTTTTCGGTGGCGAACGATCAAAATTTCGACCTGTTCCGCCCGATGGGGAGAATGATCTTGAAATGGTCCGGTATCAGCCTGCGATGCCTGAATAGAGGCCATAGCCTGTTGCCGGCATGAAACAGCAGACGGCTGCCCGTCTTTGTCAGCCCTCCGGTTTCAGCCGGCGTTGTCCTTCCTTTATTTCAACGCCGCCTCCGGGGCCTGTGGCCCGGGACCGGAGCCCATCCAAAGGCCATGGTCTCCGCCCAAGGTCCCGGCGGCATCGCTGGTCTGGATCTGGAGCCCTGACCGGTTCCGGTCGGAGCGGGTTGGTATTAGAGTGACGACCGCCTCAAGTCTCTCTGCCAGGATGCCGGAGCCGCTTTCCCGTGTGGACCTTCATCACCGATTTTGGCGACAGCGCGGTCACCCTGCCCCTGACTGTCCTCGTCGCCGCGTATCTTGCCCTTGTCAAGCGTCCACAGCTTTTCTGGTCCTGGTCTCTAGCGGTCGGAGGGACCGGAGGGATAATCGCTATCCTGAAACTGCTTTTGGGATCCTGCGGCCAGCAATGGAACGGATTGGCCTCCGTCATGGTCAGCCCCAGCGGACATACGGCCATGAGCACGGTCGTCTATGGATGTTTTGCCGGCCTTGCCGGACGCCACCTTTCCCCCGGACCGCGCCTGCTCCTTCG
Source organism: Telmatospirillum sp. (assembly GCA_009712185.1). Classification (GTDB taxonomy): domain Bacteria; phylum Pseudomonadota; class Alphaproteobacteria; order Rhodospirillales; family Magnetospirillaceae; genus Telmatospirillum. The sequence goes on from WASQ01000042.1 coordinate 45,828, forward strand.
ATCGGCAACCGCTCTCTGGATCGGGCTGATCGCCATTTCCAGATTGATCCTGTCGGCCCATACCCTGCCTGAAGTCATAACCGGGTTCGTGTTCGGGGGACTGGCGGTTGCCGGATTCAGCCGCGCAACCCGGGCGGAAGGCGCCGTCCCTCTCCATCTCTGGCGTCTTGTCGTGGTCTCCGCGATCCTGGTGGCGGCCGTCCACGGTACAAAATGGCCGATCGAGACGACCATAAAGGAACTGGCATTGTCGCTCCGGGGACAGATTCCCGCCTGCCATTGATTGTCAGAACACCCGATTTATGATTTTTTCCGTTTGTTTTTCCGATGCCCCAAACCGGAGACTGATGCCGTGACTTTTTTTTCGACAGCAGCACGGACACCGGGTCCGATATCTCTTCGGAACGCCACCGCCATCCTCGTCCTGGGACTGACCGCTCTGCTGGTACTGGGGGGCTGTTCCAAGAAAGCCCCGAACGAACGGGTGACCGGCAATGGCGGCAGCGTGCTTCTAAGAACCAGTTCGACACAGATCACGGTGGACCTGACCGATGAGGAAAAGGAGACCCTGAAGCAAATCCAGGATCACCGGTTCGCGGGGGCAAAAGCGGATGCCGTTCTCGCCGCGGGCGCCGCCTCGCTCGAAGCCATGGAGTTCAAACCGGTCGTAACGGATACCGATATGATGCGTATCGAGGGACAGCAGGACAAGATCCTGGGCGAACGCTGGCGCAAGGTGATCCGCGCGGTACTGAAGTCGCGCGGCCTGCCGCTGTCGGCGAAACCCGACCACGAAAGCGTCTCCGCCCTCATCCAGATCAAACCGGGTTCCGGCACGGAGCCCCCCCTGGCGCGCGCCCGCTTCAATGTGACCACCTGGGACAGCAATGGTGATTCCCGGACCGTCACCATCCTGGACCGGAACTTCTACGACGATTTCTTTAAACGCATGGAAACTGCGGTGGCGCAGGGCGATGCAACGGCTCCCGCACCGCCGGCACCACGCTGACCCGCGGCCGGGACGCGGGCGGCGCTGTCCCTTTCGACCGGTTCGCGTCCAAGGCCGGGGAAATAAGGAGCGCAGGCTGCAATGAGGCGGGCTCAGTGCAGCCTGACCAGCCGCCGTGATTTGCAAACGGATACCGCCGCCCCCCGGTCGGGGGGCGGCGGTATCCGGCTCAAGGCCCGTATGGGACATGGCGGTCAGCCCCCGAGACGCCGGACCTTCAATCTCACCGTCTCACCGTCCAGGCTGGCGCACACCACATCCGCCGAATCCTGGGTCAGATCATGGTCAAAATCGATCCTCGTCGCCAGCGTCTCCCGCATGATCCGGTCACGATAGCGTATGAACGCGTCCCGTACGGCACCGCCCGATTGCACGGTCACGGCAATCCGATCGGTCAATTCCAACCGGCAGTCCTTGCGGGCCTGCTGAATGAAGCGGATCAGATCGCGTCCCCATCCCTCCGCCCGCAAGTCGGCGGTCAGCGTCAGATCGAGAACCACGACGCCCCGGTCCCTGTCGAACGGTTCCGCCGCGAGACCATCGCCGATCCGAAGACGCGTCTCAAATTGCCCCGGCATCAGAATCTCGCCGGCGATTTCCGCTGAGCCGTCCTCGCGCAGACGCCAGTCGCCGGCCCTCTGGGCCGCGAAGATGTCTTTCATGCGCGCGCCCAGAATCTTTCCCTGCGCGGGGTCCACCCTGATCTCCCGGGTCCCGAAGTCCGTGGCGGACGCGGACAGGATCACCTCTTTGACATTCACCTCGTCGGCGATCGTCTGAAGATGGCAGGCCAGCAGGGATGTCGCCGGATGAGCCACCGTCAGGCGCGACAAGGGAATACGGACCCGGATCCGGTTGGCTTCACGCACGGTCAGTACGGCACGGCAGACCTCGCGCGCAAGATCGACCGCTTTGACCAGAGCCTGGTCTCCGGGATCTTCCGTCAGGTCAGGCCAGTCGGTCAGATGAACCGACTCCTCTCCGGTCAGATTGCCATGAATATGATCCGCGATCAGCGGCATCAGCGGCGCGAGAATCCGACAGACCAGCGTCAATACGGAATAAAGGGTGTTGTAGGCGCTCTCCTTGTCGCCATCGTGGACGTCGCTCCAGAAGGCGCCCCGGCGATGCCGGATGTACCAGTTGTTGAGCGCGTCAACAAAAGGCTCAATGGCGGCATAAGCGCCGGGAACATCGAACGCATCCAGCCGCTCCCCCACCACCTGGCAAAGCTCGCGCGTCTTGGCAAGAATGTAGCGGTCAAGCGGGTGACGCCCGGAGCAATCCTGGCGGGCCCGGACTCCGTCAAGATTGGCGTAGGTCGTGAAAAACACATAGGCATTCCACAGACGCAGGATAACGGGCCGCACCGCCCGCCCGATGTCGGTACCGTCCGGACGCATGGAGAGATTTCCGCCCGCCATCAATGGACTGGACATCAGATACCAACGCAGCGCATCGGCCCCATGGGTCTCAAACACCACGATCGGGTCGGGATAGTTGCGGAGCCGTTTCGACAATTTCTGATTGCGGTCGTCCAGGACCACGCCGTGGCAGATACAATGCCGGAACGGCGCCCTGTCGAACAAGGCGGTGGCCAAGACCATCAGCGTGTAAAACCACCCCCGCGTCTGGGCGACATATTCGACGATGAAATCGCCGGGAAAATTCCGGTCGAACCGTTCCCTGTTCTCAAACGGATAATGGAGCTGCGCGAACGGCATCGATCCGCTTTCAAACCAGCAGTCCAGCACGTCGGTGACGCGGCGCATTGTCGACCGGCCGGTCGGATCGTCGGGGTTCGGACGGGTCAGCTCATCGATCATCGGCCGGTGCAGATCGTCAACCCGGACCCCGAAATCCCGTTCCAGCTCATCGACGCTGCCGTAAACGTCGACCCTGGGCCACGCCGGATCGTCGCTTTTCCAGACCGGAATGGGCGTTCCCCAGAATCTGTTGCGGCTGATGTTCCAGTCGCGCGCGTTCTCGAGCCATTTTCCGAAGGAACCATCTCGCACATGCCCCGGCGTCCAGGACATCGTCCGGTTCAGTTCAACCATCCGGTCCCGGATCCGGCTGACCGCCACATACCAGCCATTGATCGCCCGGTAGATCAACGGCTCGTCGGTCCGCCAGCAATGCGGATAGGCATGAACGATCTGGTCATGGCGTACCACCGTTCCGTCGCGCCGGCTTTTCAAATCCCGGATGATTTGGGGATTTCCTTCATGGATGACGTTCAATCCGCAATAATCGGAAACCTCGCCGGTAAATCGGCCGGCCTCATCGACCGGAACGACGACAGGAAGATCGTGCGCCCGCCCCAACGCCAGATCATCCTCGCCAAACCCCGGGGCGATATGGACCACGCCCGTTCCGTCGTCCGCCGACACGAAGCCTGCGGGCAAAACGCGAAAAGCGCCGGGCGTGTCGGCGAAATATGGAAACAGGGGCCGGTATGTCCGGCCGGCGATCTCACGCCCCGTCCGCATCGCAACGACCGTCGCCGATCCGAATTCCTGCCGGTAACGTGGAAGTGCGGCCGCGGCAAGGATGAAACGGACGCCGTCCCGCTCCAGAACCGCATAGTCCAGCGCGGGATTGACGGCCAGAGCGAGATTGGCCGGCAGGGTCCAGGGTGTCGTCGTCCAGGCAACCAAAACCGTTTCGCAACCGCAATCAGCCTCTTCGGGATCGAGATGGAACGCGACCGTCAGGGCGGGATCGGTCCTGTCACGATAAGCGTTGTCGAGCCTTGTCTCGAAATTCGACAGGGGCGACTGTACCGCCCATGAATAGGGGACAACCCGATAATCCTCGTAGATCAGCCCCTTACGCCATAATTCCTTGAACGCCCACAACACGCTTTCCATGAAAGACCGGTCCATGGTCCGGTAAGCGCGATCGAAGCTGACCCAACGGGCCTGCCTGTCCACATAGGTCCTCCAGTCCCCGGCATAGCGCAGAACCGATCGGCGGCAGGCCTGATTGAAAGGGCCCACCCCATACTCCTCGATGGCGGCGCGTCCAAAGACCTGAAGCTCCTTTTCCACTTCCAGTTCCGCCGGCAAACCATGGCAATCCCAACCGAATCGCCGGTCGACATGGCGCCCCCGCATGGTCTGGTAGCGCGGCACGATGTCTTTCACGAAGCCGGTGGCGATATGTCCGTAATGGGGCAATCCATTGGCGAAAGGCGGGCCATCGTAAAATACGAACTCGTTCGACGATCCACCGACCTCGGCAGGTCGGCGTCCGAGAGATTTTTGGAAGGTCCCGTTTTTCTCCCACCGCTTCAGGACGGCTCGTTCGATCGCCGGAAAATCCGGATCGGTCGCCGCCGTCGGGTAGAATCCGGCCATTTGCCGGTCCGGTTCAGAGGAATGATCATCCTGGTCCATCGGTGTCTCCAGTCTTTGCCCCGGGGACGGACGACGATGAAAGGCCGGAAACGGAAAAGGCCCCACCGATCCGGCGGGGCCTTTTTTCCGTTCTCGCTGACGCTGCTGGCGCCTATCGCATGCGAATACGGACGACCCCGGACGGGTCGCCAATAATCGAGCTGAACTGCGGGCACATCTGCGACATGGCGACAGATTACCCCTGGCGCCCCGGGCATTGTCAAGGCCCGACCATCTCACCATCGGGGTAGCGTGCCGGAGTTCGCGCCAATCGGGGACGCCCCCGCCTCCCCAATTGGGGACTGCGCCAGACCGGGACGTTTACTACCATCCACCACAGCATCATCCGAAATTTTCGCCTCCAAGTTGATGGCCTTCGGGTCGGCGGAAGTAAAGACGCCCTGATACCCAGTCTTGATGAAGACGACTTATCGACATTTGGCGGCCTCCCCCTCGGTCCCGCGCCATTGTTGGCGCCAAGCCAGGGATTTCGGAGAAACCCGGCTTACGGCCGATTGAGACCATGGTGATCGGTGCCGGTCACCATGATTTGGTGTAACGCGCGACCGCATATTCCGACGAGGATTTGATGAAACGGCTTTTACCGGACCGGAGCGCCCTCACCACGGTCATCACCGTCAGTGTCGCGGTCTCCCTCATGCTGTTTATCCTGGTCCTGCGGCTGGACCGGTCGAATGAGGAGGCCCGCTTCCGTCAATTGGCGGCACAGCGGATCGAAGCTGTGAAAACCAACGTCTCCATCGCGCTGGATACCATTTCCCTTCTTGCCGAGCATTACGCGGTTACACCGCCCGGACAGACCTCGCGCGCAGACTTTCAAAAATTGACCGAGGGATCTCTCGCCGCGCACAAATTCATCCAGGCACTGGAATGGATTCCGTATGTGGCCGCCAACGACAGGACCGCTTTTGAACAACAGGCGCGCAACGAATGGCTGACAGACTTCCGGATCAGGGAGCGGACGCCGGACGGGACCCTGACCACCGCCCCGGACCGCCCCGGCTATTACCCTGTCTTCTACGTCGAGCCGCTGGCCGGCAATGAAAAAGCGGTCGGATACGATCTCGCTTCCGACAAGGACCGTTACTCCGCTTTGGAACAGGCCCGACTCACCGGGAGCCCCGCCAGCACCGGCCGGATCACCCTGGTGCAGGAGAAAGGCAACCAATATGGCGTCCTGATCCTTGCGCCGGTCTATTCCCCGCTAAGAAACTCTGCGCGCGCCGATGATCTTTCAGGCATACGGGCGATGGCGGGCGCCGCTTTGGGAGTGTTCCGGGTCGGCGACCTGATCGAGGATGCGACCCGCACCGGGGCGGGCAACCAGGCCGCCGTCGCTCTTCACATCTTTGACATTTCCGACCCCACCGGACCACGGCAACTGTTTCCAAAAGCGCCCGACGAAAATATCGACACCGTCAGCGCCGGCCTCCACGCCAGCGTGACCTTGCCGGTCGGCGGCCGCGAATGGCGTGTTGTGGCCACCCCGGCAGCCGGCAGCGGCGCGCCGTTTCTGCCGCTGAACGCTGCCGTCACCCTGGCCTCGGCTCTTCTGTCGACGGCGGTTGTGGTTCTCGTCCTTCATCGCGGTCGCGACCGCGCGATTAACGAAGCCTTGAGCGCAACCAACCGCGAATTGGAAAGCCAGCGGACAGAACTGGAACAGCGGGCGACGGAACTGACTGCGGCGAATGCCGCGGCGAATGCCGCAAACACGGCGAAATCCACCTTCCTGGCGTCGATGAGCCACGAGATCCGCACGCCAATGAACGGCATCATCGGAATGACCGGCCTGCTTCTCGATACCGGCCTTTCCCCCGATCAGAGGCATTATGCCGAGACGATCCGGAAATCGTCGGAATCGTTGCTGGCGATCATCAACGACATTCTCGACGTCTCCAAGCTTGAGGCGGGGAAAGTAGACCTGGAGGACGCCTCCTTCGAGATCCTGCCGCTGATCGAAGGAATCATCGACATCCTCGCGCCACGCGTGCGACGAAAGGGCATCGAACTCACCTGCCTGGTGCCGCCCGAAACCCGGGGCGTTTATCGCGGCGATCCCGGGCGGCTTCGTCAAATTCTCCTCAATCTCGCGGGAAACGCGGTGAAATTCACCGAGCGAGGCCGGGTTTCCATCATCGTCGGGATCGAACAGGGAGGGGAAACCGAACGCATGCTGACCTTCGCCGTCACGGATACCGGAATCGGCATCTCGGAAACAGACAAGCCAGCGCTGTTCGGCGTGTTTTCCCAAGCAAACCTCGCAATCCAGCGCCGATATGGCGGCAGCGGGCTGGGTCTCGTCGTCTGCAAGCGGCTGGTCACATTGATGAATGGAACCATCGGCTTCGAGAGCCATGAAGGGGCCGGCAGCCGCTTCTGGTTCCGGATCCCGATCAGCCTGTCCGAGGAACAGCCGGCGGCCACCGACACGGATTTTCCGCTGGCAGGTGTCCGGATCCTGGTGATCGACAGCAGGGAAGCCGGCCGCCAGAGTCTGCGTCACCAGCTTGAGAGCTGTGGCGCCTCGGTCGAACTGGCCACATCCGGGCCGTCCGGACTGGTCTCCGTCCGGGATGCCGCCGACCAGGGCCGCCCCTTCGACAGCGTCGTCATCGACCAGGACCTCGCGGATATGAGCGGAACGGACCTCGCTGTCATTCTGCGCTCCGACCCCACCACCTCAGGACTGCCAATCATCTTGAACACGGCGGACGAGATCGCAAACGATGCCAGCCTGCTGGACGACCTTAAGCTGGATCACATCCTCTACCGGCCGTTCCGGCAAAGTACACTGGTGAAAGCCGTACAGGAGATCACCAGCCGCAGGAAGGAAATGGGGGCGGATGGGAAGACGTCCGAAGAGGCCGCGCGGGGACAGGCGACGTCCATGCCGCTGCGCATCCTGATCGCCGAGGACAATTTCATCAATCAGCAGGTCGCGACGGGCCTGATCGCGCGCCTGGGACATCATGCCGAAGTGGCGTCCGACGGTGCCCAGGCGGTCGATCGCGTCCGCGAGGGTGACTACGATCTTGTCCTCATGGACATGCAAATGCCGTCGGTGGACGGCATCGAGGCAACCCGGAGGATCCGCGCCCTGCCCGGTCCGAAAGGCAGAATCGCGATCATCGCCATGACGGCCAACGCCATGGTCGGTGATCGCGAAACCTGCCTCGACAACGGCATGGACGATTATATCGCGAAACCGGTCGACCGCAGGAAACTGGCGGAGGTCCTGGCCCGATGGCAGAGAACATTACGGGACCCGTCTTCCGGAATGTCCCACCTGCAGACGGTTCCGGTCGGCCCGGCGGCCTGATACCGCCGGTTTGCCGGATCCACCGCCCCCCGGATCGGATGGGGCTCTTATTCCAACCGGCGCTGAGGAAGGTTCATCGCCGGTTGGCTGGCCCACCCCCGGGCCCGCGAGCAGATGCGAGCGAAGCGAAGGGTGTCGGAGAAGCTTAGCTCAGGCCGACTGAGGGCTGCGCTGATCGGTTCCGATCAGCGCAGGCTGGTATTACAGAACAGGGCTCAGCCGGACGTCGCTCCAGACCTGGTTGCGCCCACCTCCCTTGGCCGCATAAAGGGCCGTGTCGGCGCGACGCAACAGCGTCTCCGAGGTATCGGGACCATCCCGGTCCCATTGGGCGACACCAATGCTGACCGTCATGGCGGCCTGTCCGTCTGCCAGGGGCAGCCGGGTCGCCGACACCGCCTGCCGGATACGCTCCGCCATGATCGCGGCGGCCGGCAGAGTCGTCTCCGGCAGGAGAATCTCGAACTCCTCGCCGCCCATCCGGCCCAGAAGGTCGGTCGGCCGCAACATATTGCCGACAACGGAGGCGAAACAGCACAGCACCTGATCTCCTCCCTGGTGTCCGTGCCGGTCATTGACGGCTTTGAAGAAATCCAGATCCAGCGCCAAGACGCAAAAATCCTTGTCATAGCGCAGGGCCCGCTGTCGTTCTCCTTCCAGCACTTCCAGGAAATGACGCCGGTTGGCGCACCCCGTCAGAGCATCGGTCCGCGCATGCAACAAAAGCCGTTTGTTGAGGGCGTCGAGGGCCGCGGTTGCCGATGCCTGCCGTTGCCACCCGAGTTGCAGAAGGCAGGACGCCATGGCCGTGGCAAGGATGACGACCGCCATCAGGACGGCCATGGTCGCAGCCTCCTTGCGCCACTCCGCCAGCATATCGGCCGTCCCGATACCCAGGAACAGATAACCGGGATAGTGCTCAAGGCGGCGATAGGACATCATCCGGTCGACCTGATCGAGGACACCCACCGTCCGGAAGGCTCCGGCGCCGGGATGACGCTTTTGGGCCTGGGAGAAGGCCTCCGACAGGATACGCGTCCCCGAGGTGGCTCCGGCCCAGGGCGGCTCCGGCTGCCGCGCGATCAGATTGAGATCGAGATCGGTAAAGCTCGCGACTCCCTCGGTACCCAGGTCCAGGGATTGAAACATCTCCGCGAACCGCGCCGTCCGGACCGATGCAAAAACGGCTCCGGCGAACCGGCCCTCCGGCGTGTTGATCCGGCGGGCGAAAATCAGTACCCGGGAGCCAGTCAGACGCCCGGTCACCGGCTTGGAGAGGACCAGTCCGGCATTCGCATTGTCGCGCAGGGTCGCGAAGTAACTGCGGTCGGCGATTGAGACCGGTTTTTCGGAGGCGACACCGGACGTGAAAGCGATCCGTCCTGTCGCGTCGGCCACGACCAGAACGTCAATGGTTGCGTGGTGCCGGTAATGACGTCGCAGGAGTTGTCGCATCGCCGGTTCGTCGGTCCGGCGGAGCGAGGTTTCCTCCAGTTCCTCCGCGATATCGAGAAGCGTGAGATCGATCCTCTGAATCATGCCGGAGATGGAGCGCTCCAGCACCTGGGTCAAACCGCCCAGCACCATCACTGTCCGCTCCGTCGCCTGCTCGCGGCTCGCCCGCAGGGATATGGCGACAATCGTCGCCATCAGCAGATTGATGAGGGCGAATCCGATCATCAGGCGGGTCCGGAACGAAAGTCTGGTCATTCCCGATTTGGTCCCCAGGACGGCTCGCCCGTTTCCCGAAATCCTCGGGGACGTGTCTCGACATCCAGAGGATGTGAAATACGGAACAGGCCGCCCAATGCTACCGTACGTTGAAATTTTATCAACGGAAATAGCGTTTAATTCCCAGACGGAGGAACGGCCGCCCGGCATTACTGCCGGACGGCCGCGCGTAACCGTCGGGAATATTATCTTTTGGACCGGCCGGCTGCCCGTCCCGGTCCATCAGGAAGGCGGATGGGCGGCGCTCAGGACTTCCTGCGGCGCGTCAACGCGCCCGCACCGAAAAGCCCGACGCCGAGAAGCGCGAGAAGCCCCGGCTCCGGCACCGGTGTCGGCTGACCTGCGGCGGCGACCGTCAAGGCGCCCCGGGTCAGCGGAGGGCTGTCGGGATTGGCCGTCAGAGCGCCGTCCGGCCCCAGGTCAAGCACGACGAACTGCGTATTCGGCGTGTAGTAACCGGGCAAAACCTTGGTTTCGAAATGGAGATCCGTCCATGCGCCATTGGCGATGTCGCCACTGAAAGAGCTTATATCCGAAAGCCCGAAGGTGAAGTGATCCGTCTTCCCCGGAAGCCCCGCGGTCAGCGAGAAAGTAAACGATGTGAGGTCCGCCAGGGTCACCGCGCCGGTGACATCCGTGGACAGCGAACCAGCCCCAGAAGCCGGACCGAATCCGAAAGTGGACGCGCCATTATAGGTCAGAGAGAAGACGCTGGCCTCGGCCGGAGCAGCGACGGCGACAAAAATCAGGGCGGCGGCGGCAATATGACGCATGGATATTCCTCTTCAGCCAGAACGACCTCACCCCGCCCATTCCCTTCCACACGGATAGGATTTCAGGCGGTAAGGCTTAACAGCATCACCAAAGCAATATCCATGCCGTGCTCAGGACTCCGCACAACAGTTGGATTTTTGTCCCATTGCCGGACTCCATTTGTAAACGCCGTTTTACATTAAATTAATTACAGACCGTAAGATCAGGCCTCCAGAGCGATCGATTCCGCGCGATAACCATGGTCAGACTTCGTCGTCGCGGCCGCCGAACACGGCCTCCAGCCCGATGATGCCAAGAATGATCCACTTCAGCTTCCACAGCAGCCAGAGGAAGACCGAGGACACGGCAGCCAGCAGGATGGCGAAGGCCGTCGGCAGGAACAGGAGAAAATGAAACAGGGCAAAAAGGATCACCAGAACGACCAGCATAGGCATGGCTCGCACTCCGCTTTCGACTGATATCGGGGCAGAAACATCAAAGCCCTGAAATCTGCCGATTTCAGGGCTTTGAAATGGTCGGAGCGGCGGGATTCGAACCCACGACCCCCAGTCCCCCAGACTGATGCGCTACCGGGCTGCGCTACGCTCCGACCGGCTCCCGTGGTCGGGAGGAGGCGCACTATAACCACGTCAGCCGCTGAACGCAACCGCCGAAAATGAGGAATTTGCGCCTTCTCCGTCATTTTACAACTCCCGGAATTTCTGCCGCAGCAGAAACTCATCTGATGTGACGCGTGCCTCCATCGAGGCCAGGCGTCCGTCCAGCGTCCGGAAACGGTCGGCAAGACCGTCGATCCGCGACGCGACGTCCTGCCCGTTGCCGCCCCGCCCCCGGACAGCCGCGGCCAGACCATCACCGGCCCACCAGCGCCGTGTCGGGTCCCGGTCCTGCTCGGTCCGGCCCGCCTCATCCTGAAAACCATCGTCGCGCCACCCTCCCCGGCGGCGCGCGACATCGTCCGGCAGCGGCGGGAGCAGGATGGTCAGAAGCGCATAGAGGATTCCGAGGGGAATAAAGAGCCCGAAGACCGACCCAAGAATGAAAGCCACCCGGATGGCCTTCGGCCGGACCTGAAAATAGGCCCCTAGTCCGGCACAGACGCCGGCAACCTTGCCGCGCTCGGGATCGCGATACAATCCCGGCGGCACAATCCCGAAAAAGTCGCTCATGGCTCATGCCTCCGTTCGGCGGAGGCGGCATCCAGAAGCCCCTCCAAGGTTTCGATTCGGCGTTGCAGACGCGAGGCGAGATCCGTCAGCTCGTCAAGCTTGCGCATCACATCGCTGTCCTGGGACAGGTCGGGCCGCCGCGACCGGTAATGACACCGCAGCCACATCGGTCCCAGTACGACGATCGCGACGATCAGGACGCCTGTGGCATGACCACTCAACCCCATTGCGGGCACTCCTTTCCGATCGGACTCAGCGTGTCTCGCCCCGCCCTGCCAGCTTTGCCTTCAAGGCCGCCAGTTCGCTTTCGACCTGATGGTCGGCCTCCATATCGGCCAGTTCCTCGGCAACCCCCCGGGGCCGGACGCGATCGTAGATTTCCACTTTGCCCTCAAGTTCGTCCAGTGCCCTTTCAACCTGCTCGAACCGCGAGAAGGCATCTGTCACCCGCTCGTCATACAGCGCCTCCCTGAGCTTGAGCCGGTTGGAGGCGGTCTTATGCCGGGCGATCATCGACTGTTCACGGGACTTGGCGTCCGCCAGCTTCTGTTGCAACGCGGCGACGTCCTCACTCTGCTTGGCGAGACCCGCGTCGATGTCCCGGCGCCGCTCCTCCAGCAGCGACACCTCCTGTTGCAGGCGCGCCTTCAGTTGCAGAGCCCCTTTGGCCAGATCCTCGCGCCCCTTCGTCAGCGCGAATTCCGCCTTGCTCTGCCATTCCTCGATGCCGCGACGGGCTTCGTCGATCTTCCGGTCAAGCGCCTTCAGTTCAGCGATCGTCCGGACTGCGGATGCGCGGACCTCCACCAGGGTGTCCTCCATTTCCTGGATGATCATCCGGATGATTTTTTCGGGATCCTGAGCCCGGTCGAGAATCGCGTTGATGTTGGAATTCACAATATCGCTGATTCGCGAAAAGACACCCATCGGGATACTCCTTGCTATCGCGCCGCCGTGATCTGTGGCGGCAATGTGCCGTCTGCATGCAAAGCGGGAAGCAACGCATGCGCCGCAGAGGCAATTTGCATAAGCCATGCCAGACAGGGACGCCCCGCCATCGACCGCGCATTCCAGGGCTTTCTCCGGTCGGGATTCGATTCCGATGCATTGCATGAAATGCCAACTTTCGCTATTTTTTTAAATATTTCGCTACTTCGAGGTCTTCATGGCACCTCCGGGTCCCGACCTTCCCACACCGATCGGAGTCAGCCCCCAGTTCGATGCCATGATGACCGCAGTGTCACGCGTCGCCCCCCTGTCGCGCCCCGTCCTGCTGGTCGGCGAGCGCGGGACCGGAAAGGAGCTGGTCGCCTCACGCCTTCACTATTTGTCGCCGCGCTGGAACCGGCCCTTCATCAAGCTGAATTGCGGCGGGCTATCGGACAGCCTGTTGGAGACAGAGCTGTTCGGCCATGAGGCGGGCGCCTTCACCGGAGCCCAACGGCGCCGAATCGGCCGGTTCGAACTCGCCCATAAGGGGACGTTGTTTCTGGACGAGATTGCCAATGCACCGGCGACGGTTCAGGAGACGATCCTGAGAGTCGTGGAATACGGAACTTTCGAACGTGTCGGCGGTAACGAGACGGTGGAGGTCGATGTCCGGCTGGTCGCGGCCACCAACGAGGATCTGCCATCCCTGGCCGCGCAGGGCCGTTTCCGTGCCGATCTGCTCGACCGCCTGGCATTCGACGTCATCACCCTGCCCCCGCTAAGGGAACGGCCGGAGGATATCGAGCCGTTGGCAAGGCACGTCGCGACGGCCATGGCGCGGGAGCTGGGACGCGACACCGTCCCCGGATTTTCGACCGGCGCCCTGGCGGCTTTGCACGCCCACTCCTGGCCCGGAAATGTCCGGGAGCTCAAGAACGTTGTCGAAAGGGCGGTCTACCGCGCCCCGCCGGACGGCGATGTCTCCGAGATCATCATCGATCCGTTTGCCTCTCCCTGGCGCCCCCGCCCGAAAGGATCGGAGGTCACGACGGACAACGGCGGCCCTCCCCGTCTGACCGGCCCCATTGACTTCACCCAGCGGATTGCCGCCGAAGAAAAGGCACTTCTCACCGAGGCGCTGGCGATCAATCATCACCATCAGAAACAGACGGCCGCTTTTCTGGGGCTCTCCTACCACCAGCTCCGCAATCAACTGACCAAGCATGGCCTGATCGGAGCGAACCGGCCATCCGCTCCTCAATCGTCGCCGTGAGGAATGTCACGCCGGCCGGCGTCGCTCCGTAAGGGGTTAAGCGCCCCATAAAGCCGTGCGTTTCAAAGGGTGCGTCCGCTTCGCCACAGCGCATTCAAACGCCAGTCGGACCTAATGAATCGGGAACAGGCCCGTAAGCGCCGGTCAGGATCGCAGGGCGGACGTCAGCAGCGATCTCAGATCCTCAAGCTCGACCACAATGCGCTCAAGCTCAGTCCGCACGGTCTCGGCCGGGGGCGCTTCGGCGTCAGGCGGCGTCAAGTCTGGAAGAACCGAAGCAGGCGTCAGATCATCGTCATCGGCGACGGCCGGATCCGCCCCGAAGTCCGGCGGCCCGGCCTCCCCGGCCGTGTCCCCGGTCACAGGATCGAAAGGAACGGCCTCCGCCTCATCCGCACTGTCCCCGGCAAACAATGAAGGAGAGGCGGCAGCGGTTCCGCCTCCATCGACAAGGGGCTTTTCCGCTGCCGCGTGGGACCGGGACTGTTCCCGCAACAGCTTCTGCACACCCCGGATGGTATAACCGTCTTTATAAAGAAGATCTCGGATCCGCTTTAGCAGCAACAGATCCTCAGGCCGATAATAACGGCGCCCGCCCCCGCGCTTCAGAGGTTTGATCTGGGAGAATTTGCTCTCCCAGAATCTGAGGACGTGCTGAGGCACGTTAAGGTCTTCGGAGACCTCGCTGATGGTTCGGAAGGCGGCTTCGGATTTGCCTGGTCTGCGCGATCCTGCGCCGTCACTGTCCTCGACGTCGGTCACGTCGAGGTCTTGCGACCGGGCGCCCCGGTGGCGTGGCCATGGTTGATCCGGTTCTTCAGAAGCTGAGACGGGCGGAACACCATGACCTTGCGGGGCATGATCGGAACCTCCTCACCGGTCTTGGGATTACGCCCGAGACGCTCCCCCTTAGACCGCACGGAGAAACTTCCAAAGGACGAGATCTTGACCGACTCGCCTTTCGCCAGGGCATTGGAAATTTCGCTCAGAACCAGCTCAAGCAAATCGGCCGACTCGTTGCGAGAAAGCCCGACCTCCTGATAGACGGCCTCGCTCAATTCAGCCCGCGTAATCGTTCGCTCCGCCATTCCGCGCACCCCAAGCAATTACCGGGAGACGGTACCCTGTCCCAAGAAATCCGTCAATATCAAAGGGATGGAAGAGTTCGTTGAAAAGGCGGAAAAGGCGCCACCCCGTCATGGGGCCATGTCAGGCAGGCCAGGACGACCGGCATCCGGAACAGGAGGCGCGTCTGCGGTCATCCCGTCCGGCCGCCCGCTAAAGCCTGTTGATCAAGGAGCAGCCCAACAGGCCAGCGGACCGTTCAAGCGCAAGGGGAGTTTGAGGCCACCGGATCGGAGCGGAAGGATTCCATGGAATCAAGGACGTGGAACGATGATGTGGCGACAAAACCTTTTGTCGCCTGAAGCCATGCCTTGCTCCGTCCCTCCGCGCCATCGCCCGCTGTCCGCCCGCCGGATCCCAGAGTGGACCAGCCTATCCGCGAGGAGTCGTCCATATCGGCGGTTGGTGTTAGAAGCGGACCAGTGCCGCCCCCCAGGTAAAGCCACCGCCCATGGCTTCCAGCAGAACCAGTTGTCCGGGCCGGATCCGGCCGTCGCCCACCGCTTCGGCAAGGGCAAGAGGGACCGAGGCAGCAGAGGTGTTGGCATGGCGGTCGACGCTGATCACGACCTTGTCCAGTCCCAGCCCCAATTTACGAGCGGTTCCCTCGATGATGCGGCGATTGGCCTGATGCGGAACGATCCAATCAAGATCGGTCGGCTTGAAGCCGTTCGCGTCCAACGCCTCCTGCACCACCGAAGCCAGATTGACGACGGCATGCCGGAAGACCTCGCGCCCCTCCATCCGCAGATGTCCCACGGTCTGGGTACTGGACGGGCCACCATCGACATGCAGCAGATTGTAATGCCGTCCGTCTGAGTGGAGATGGGTCGACAGGATGCCGTAATCGCTGTTGTCACCCCGCCCCTCTTCCGCCCGCAGGACAACGGCGCCGGCACCATCGCCGAACAGCACACAGGTGCCCCGGTCGTTCCAGTCGAGAATGCGGGAGAAGGTTTCGGCGCCGATCACCAGCGCGGTTCGCACCTGCCCGGCCTTGATGAAATTGTCCGCGACGGAAATCGCATAAAGAAAACCCGAACAGACGGCCTGCACGTCGAAAGCGGCCCCCCTGGTCATCCCAAGGGCCGCCTGAACACGGGTCGCCGTTGCCGGAAAGGTATTGTCCGGCGTTGCCGTGGCAAGAACGATCAGGTCGAGATCGCGGCCGCTGAGGCCGGCGGCGGCAAGCGCGCGTTCCGCAGCTCCGATAGCCAGGTCCGAGGTCCGCTGAGACTCGGAAACGATGTGACGCTGGCGGATGCCGGTGCGTTCGACGATCCAGGCATCGGTCGTATCGACCTGACGGGCCAGTTCATCATTGGTGAGAACGCGTTCGGGCAGGAAGGCGCCGACGCCCACAATACGGGACCGGAGGGCGCCCATCAGATCGCGGCCGCCTGGGCAGGCTGGTCCTCGACCGCTTTCAATCGTTCCAATTCCTGTTTGATCCGTTCGTTGAAGCCGTGAGTGACCAATTCCACGGCGACACCGATCGCATTGGCGAACCCGATCGAATCCGTTCCGCCGTGACTTTTGACGGCGATACCGTTCAGACCAAGGAACATCGCGCCGTTGTACCGGCGGGGATCGGTACGCAGCTTGACCTTGACCAGGGCCGAACGGGCCAGAAGATAGCCAAGGCGGGCCAGCCACGAGCTGGAAAAAGCGTCGCGCAGGAAACGTGTATAGAGGCGGGCCAGCCCCTCGGCGCTCTTCAGGGCGATATTGCCTGAGAACCCGTCGCTGACCACGACGTCGACGGCGCCGCCGGCGATGTCGTTGCCCTCCACGAACCCATGGAATGTCAGGGGCAGGTTGCCCTGCCTCAGGATCGAGGCCGCGGTCCGGACCGAATCGTTGCCTTTCAGCTCTTCCGAGCCGACATTCAGCAGACCGACGGTCGGGCGCTCGATACCCAGAACGATGCGCGCGAACACATCGCCCATGACGGCGAATTCCACCAGATTGTTGGCATCGCAGTCGACGTTCGCACCAAGGTCGAGCATCACGCTTTCGCCCCGTGCCGTCGGGAAGAACCCGGCGATGGCGGGACGGTCGATTCCCGGCAGCATCCGAAGCACATACTTCGAAATCGCCATCAACGCGCCCGTATTGCCGGCCGATACGACACCCGCCGCCTCACCCCGCGCAACCGCGTCGACAGCCAGCCACATGCTGGTCTTCCGCCCCTGCCTCAGAACAAGGGAGGGCTTGTCTTCACCGCGCACCAGAAATTCTGTGTGGCGGATCTGACAGCAATCCTTGAGTTCGGGCGCCTGATCCAGCAAAGGCCGGAGTCGCGCCTCGTCCCCATAGAGCAGAAAATCCACATGCGGCAGACGGGTATGCGCAATCTGCACGCCCTGAACAACCACATCGGGGGCTTGATCCCCCCCCATGGCGTCCAGTGATATCGTCAGGCGCCCAGTCAATGCCGCCATCCTCGGAAACCGAACCAGAAAGCGATGTTAGGCGGCGGCTCCGGATTCGGCAACCACTTCACGCCCGTCATAATGACCGCAGGAACCGCAGACATGATGGGGGAGCTTCGGCTCGCCGCAATTCGGACACTCGACGTGACCGACGGACTTCAGGGCATGATGGGACCGGCGCATGTTGCGGCGGGACTTGGAGGTCTTTTTCTTCGGGACAGCCATTTCAATAACTCACTGCCAAGGGCAAATGCGGAAAGGCGCTTTTCTTAACGAAATTCCGCCAACGGAGCAAGCCTAAACAGCCATCCATTGTCATCATCTCGTCACAGCGCGTTGAAGAAAACGCCCAAAAGCGTTCGACGTCTATGTTTTTTTCAGCCGCGCCAGGACATCGAAGGGATTTTCCCTGGCCCCGGCCACGGGCTCCGGCGGCTCGGACGGAGTTTCGAACACCGCCCCCGCCGCCCGCGGAAACGGGTCGAGAGCCAGGGCCAGATGTTCGGCCGTGACCTCTCCGATGTCAATCTGTCCGTCTTCCACCGGCTCGGGAGGATCCTCGGCGTCCATGTCGACGACGATTTCCGTTTCCTCCCCCGCCCGTGCCGCGGCGCGCGGCAGTTCGGTGCTGTAGGTCAGTTCGAAACTGTCCTCGATATGGGCTGGCACCGGTTCCAACGTGACCACACAGGCCTGTTCCACATCCGCGACGAACCGGCCGGCGACACGGATCAGATTGCCGCCCGCCATCCGGCGGAGCCGGACGGTCGCTGACAGCGACGTTACCGCCAGAATGGAAAAGCGGTCGGCCAAAGCCTGGCATTCCGACTGGGATGCCTCGATATCATAGGATCGTTCGTCATGGCCCAGACGCTCCACCGCGACGGGACGCGCGAATTCCGGTGTGATCATGCGTGTTCCCCCACTGGGCTGGAGGAAATCCGATCTGTTCCGCCAGCCAATGCCGGCGGGTCGGCAAACTGGACGCGCCCGGCGCGCAAGGCCTCAATCGCCTGCCCGGCCAGCAGGGACGCGGATGCCCTTGTGTAATCGACCATGGCGTCGAGGATGGCGGCGCCCGGCGACGTCCCCCGGTAAAGATTGCGCAAAAGGGCATCGTGAAGTCCGTCCTCCCGCGTCAGACCGGCATCATAAGCCGAGACACGGCCGTAGAAGGCCTTTGCCATGGTCTTGACGCGACCGCCGACGGCCAGATCGGAAACCCCCATCTCACGAAGATTGGCATCCATATCGGCGAACATCAGATCGAACACCTCCTGCGAAAGCCCTTTTGCATCCCGACCGATTTCACCGAGCCGATGCAATAAGAGAAAGGCATGTAAAGCCAGCAGATCGAAACGCCCGTCCACGGTGTCCGCGACCCCGAGGGACAGGTAAAATTCCGGCCGTCGCGCCTGGGCGACGGCCGCCTGGTACAAGGCCCCGGCCGCGCCGCCGGTCTGGCGGAGTCTGAAAAATGAACTGAGAGCCATCCTCACCATTCCGATCGCCGCGACCGTTCCGGGGCCGGTCGCCGATTTGAAGAAAGGGGCGCCGTCCGGACCGGCGCCATCACACCCCGCTGATGCCCCAAAATAGCCGCCCCCGGGGCATGGGGGAAGCGTTCTCCGGCGGGGTGCCGGAAGATGGAGGCGGCAAACGCCCCGTCTCCCGTCCGGACGAAAACGCCAATGCGGCGCCCTTGCGCCCCGGACGATCGCGAAGAATGGGCCGGACGGGCCGCCGAGAAGATTATCGGCCAGAAGATTATAGAGTGAAGAACCGGCTGGCAGCCATGAAACAGGCATGCTCCGGCACGAGGGCCGCGGGACGACCGGCATCCTTTAAGCGCCTGCCGCGACATAATCGCTCCACGCCCCTGGCCGTCCTGTGGCGCGTCCACTCCTCGGAAGCCCTGCCCAGACGCCGCAAAGGGCTTCAGTGCCTGGTGAGTCACGGATTGATCACCAGGCCCTTGGTCATGACGTGTGCCGGACATTGACAAGAGGGGCATGGTAAGTGCACTTTGCTGCACGCGATCGGCAGAGCTGTCGATCCGCTGGAATTTCTATTCCCGCCGGGTCGTCGAAGATCAATTTGGGGCAAGATGCGCAGGAACTCTCTCCGTCTTCTGGTTGTACTTTCCTTGTTTGGTGCGGTCAGCGCCTGCGACCCGACTGTCGATTTGCGCGGCAACCAGCCGTCGCCGGAACGTCTGGCCGAAATCAAACCGGGACGGTTTACGAAGCAGGATGTGACCGCCCTCCTGGGAACCCCGGCCAGCACCTCGGTGTTCGGGGACGAGCGCTGGTACTACATCAGCAGCAAGATCGAGACCATTGCCTTCCTGAAGCCGGAGGAGCTGGAACGACAGGTCGTGGTCATCGACTTTGATCGGACCGGCACAGTGACCGACATCCGCAAGATGACCCTGGCGGACGGGAAGGACGTTTCGATGGTCTCGCGGGAAACGCCCAGCGCAGGCCGGGACCTCACGGTTCTGGAACAGTTGCTGGGCAACATCGGCAAATTCAATTCCAAGGCCAAGGACGACGCATCGCCGCGCTGAGGCGGTCCGGCCTTTTC
>WASQ01000151.1 GCA_009712185.1 Telmatospirillum sp.
CCCCACCCCCCCCCCCCCCCCGCCCCCCACTCCGGCAGGGACGCCGGAGCCACTGGTGGAATTTTTCATACCCTCGGATGCCCGGCCCACTCGCAAGGGATCCAAATGTTGGATTCCGACCACTAGTGCACTGACTCATCTGAATGAGTGAGTGCACCAAGCCGCATCAGCCCGGGTTCGGGGCTGCGGCCGGCGCGGCAGGGCTTGCGGGGCGTCGGCGGGGGGGCTATGTTCCTTTCCTTTTTCATGAACATTTGCGCGAAAAGCGCAAAACGGAGACAGCCATGTTCAAGGGGTCGATCACCGCCCTGATCACGCCGTTCAAGAATGGCGGGATCGATGAGACGGGTTTTCAATCCTTCGTGGAATGGCAGATTGCCGAAGGAACCGACGGTCTGGTGCCGTGCGGCACGACCGGGGAATCGCCTACTCTCAGCCACGAAGAGCATCATCGCGTTATCGAATTGTGTGTCGAGGCGGCCAAAGGCAAGGTCCCCGTGATCGCCGGCGCCGGCTCCAACTCCACTGCCGCGGCGATCGCCCTGGCGTCCCATGCGCGGAAGGGGGGCGCCGATGCCGTCCTCGTGGTGACGCCCTATTACAATAAGCCGACGCAGGAAGGCCTGTATCAGCATTACAAGGCTATCCACGACGCGGTCGATATTCCGATCGTCATCTACAACATCCCCGGCCGCAGTGTCATCGACATGAGCGTGGAGACGATGGCCCGCCTCGCGAAACTGCCGAACATCGTGGGTGTGAAGGACGCGACCAACGACATCGTCCGTCCGGTCCGGACCCGCAACGCGATCGGCCCAGAGTTCTGCCAGTTGAGCGGCGAGGACGCGAATATCGTCGCGTTCCTGGCGCATGGCGGGCGCGGCTGCATTTCCGTCACCGCCAATATCGCGCCCGGACTCTGCGCGAAGCTGCATGACGCCTGGGAGGCGGGTGATCTCGCCACCGTTTACGAGTTGCGCGACCGGCTGATGCCGCTTCACGATTCGCTGTTCTGCGAGTCCAATCCGGCACCCGTCAAATATGCGACCCGCCTGATCGGCAAGACCGATGGCAGTGTTCGTCTGCCTCTGGTCGAGATCAGCGGCGCCAGCAAGGAAAAGGTTGCCGCCGCGATGAAAAGCGTCGGTCTGATTTGAGGACGGATCCATGGCACGCCCGACATTGATCGCTGGTAAAATTGCCGCCGAGAACCGGCGGGCGCGCCACGACTACGCGATCACCAGCACCATTGAGGCCGGCCTGATTTTGCAGGGAACGGAAGTGAAATCGCTGCGATCGGGCCGGGCCAACCTTGCCGATGCCTTCGCCGGTCAGCAGGAGGGGGAACTCTACCTGTTCAACGCCTATATCCCGGAATATCAGGTCAAGACCGCCTTCACCCATGAGACCCGGCGTCCGCGCAAGCTTCTGGTCCACCGTAAGGAGCTCGGCAGGCTGCTTGGCGCCGTGACCCGGGAAGGGATGACCCTGATTCCGCTGTCGATCTATTTCAACGACCGCGGCATCGCCAAGGTCCAGCTTGGTCTTGCCCGCGGCAAGAAGCTTCATGACAAGCGCGCCGCGGAGAAAGAGCGCGACTGGCAGCGGGAAAAGGCCCGGGTGCTGCGGGATCGGGGATAATACCGCCCGGCGATGAGGATGACTCATCGCGCCCGGCTCCGGCTCCGGCCGGTACCGGTTTTCCTATCCGTGCGCGCGGGCTCCGGCCGCATGCAGGCGGCACAGATCCTCGAATGCCTCCACGGCGAGAGGCTTGCTGAACAGATAGCCCTGGTAGGCGTGGCATCCGGCATCCGCCAGGAACAGCCTTTGCGCCTCGGTCTCGACGCCCTCGGCGATGACGCCGAGGCCGAGGCTCCGGGCGAGGGCGACGATGGTCCGGGCGATGGCGGCGTCATTGGGATCGACCAGGACGTCGTCGACGAAGGAGCGGTCGATCTTCAACTGGTCCAGCGGCAGACGTTTCAGATAGGCGAGGGAGGAATAGCCCGTGCCGAAGTCGTCGAGCGCGAAGCCGACGCCGTGGCGTTTCAGGGCCGACATCTTCTCGATCATGTCTTCCATGTTGTCGGCGAGGAGACTTTCCGTCAGTTCCAGCTTGAGGCGGCGGGCCGGTGCGCCGGTCTGATCGAGGATGGCGCGGACCCGGTCGACGAAGTCCGGTTGCCGGACCTGTCGGGCGCTGACATTGACGGCGACGGTGAGATCATGCAAATCCGGCTGCGGCGCCCAGTCCGCCAGTTGGCGGCAGGCCGTCTCCAGCACCCAGTCGCCCAGCGTCAGGATCAGGCCGGTTTCTTCCGCAAGGGCGATGAAATCGCCCGGGGGCACCATGCCCCGTCTGGGGTGCTGCCAGCGCACCAGCGCCTCGGCCCCGGTCAGACGTCCCGCATCCCCGACCTGCGCCTGATAGTGCAGCAGGAATTGACCGCGCGCCAGGGCTTCGCGCAAGTCCGCCTCCATGACGGCGCGTTCCATCACCACGGCCTCCATGCCCGGGTCGAAGAAGCGGAGCGTGTTCCGTCCGGCCGCTTTGGCGCGATACATGGCGATGTCGGCCTGCTTCAGCAGATCTTCGATGGTCGCGTCCATCCCCTTGAACAGGGTCACGCCCACGCTCGGCGTGCAATGGAAGGGCTGCGCGTTGAGGTGGTAGGGTTTGTTGAGGGACGACAGGATCTTATCGCCGATTGCTTCCACCTGGGAGGCGGCGTCGGTTTCGTCGGCGCTCAGATTCTCAAGCATCAGCAGAAATTCGTCGCCGCCCAGGCGGGCGACCGTGTCCTCGGTCCGGACGCTGGCGCGCAGCCGCCGCGCCACCTGGGTGAGAAGGACATCTCCGGTGTCATGACCCAGGCTGTCGTTCAAGGTCTTGAAGTTGTCGAGATCGATGAACAGAAGCGCGCCATGACGCCCGCTTCGTCCGCTGGCCGAGGTCGCCTGCCTCAGTCGTTCGATGAGCAGCGTCCTGTTCGGCAGGCTGGTCAACTGGTCGAAGTAGGCGAGGTTGGCGATTTTCTCCTCGGCCCGCTTGCGCTCGGTGATGTCGTAGTGGGTGCCGACATAGTGGGTGATGACCCCGCCCGGATTTTTGACCGCCGAAATGGTGAGCCAGATCAGATATTCGCTGCCATCCTTGCGCCGGTTCCAGATTTCTCCCTGCCAGATCCCGGCCTGCCGGATGGCCGTCCACATGGCGCGGAAGAAGTCGTCGCCCTGACGTGGCGACCGCAGAAGGGAGGGCGTTCTTCCGACCACCTCATATTCCTCATAGCCTGTCGTCTCCACGAAGGCGCGATTGACCTTCAAGACGACTCCGGCATTGTCCGTGACCACCACCGCTTCCTGCGAATCGAATGCGGCCGCCGCGATCTTGAGATCGGCTTCCGCCCGTTTGCGCTCCGAGATGTCGCGGAACGCGCTCGCGGTGAACAGGCCGTGGTCGGTCTCGACGCGGCTGACCCGAACTTCGACGTCGCACTCCGTCCCGTCGCCGCGCAGCGCCCGGATCTCCTGGCTGAGGACGGTCTGCCGGTCGGCGGGCGTCTCGGCAAGCCGGCTGTGGAGGTCCGCCAGGACCAACCGCGCGGGAGCCGGCAGAATGACATCGGTCGGACGTCCCACCAGGTCGTTGACGCCGTAGCCCAGAATCCGTTCGACCTGCCGGTTCGCCATGGTGATGGCACCGGTCCCGTCGGTGATCAGCAGGGCGTCCGGCGATGCGTCGAAAATGGACTGGAGGCGCGCCTCGCTGGCGCTCAACGCCACCTGCGCCGCCTGGCGCCGCGAACTCTCACGGCCGACGCGCCGCACCGACCAGACCAGAAGCAGACCCGTGGCGGAGGACAGAAGAAGGAAGCCGACATCCTTGGCGAGGGTCGCGCGCATCGCCCGTCGCCAGTCGGCAAGATAGCCGGCGCGCGACAGGCCGACGATGACGACCATCGGGGCCTCTTTCAACTGCCGGAACGTCAGCATCCGGTCCACACCGTCGGCCGGGGTGACCGCGCGATAGGTTGTGGAGCGGACGCCGTCGGAAATCAGACGGTGCAGCTCCGCGGAGACGGTCGATTGCAGGATCGGCCGGGACGCGGCATCGGCCGGAGGAAAACGGGCGATCAGTTCCAGGTCCATGTCCCTTAACGAGACCACATCCCCTTTGCCGAGGTTGTAGCCGGCCAGCAGGCGGTCGAGGCGGCTGGTGGCTATGGTGGCGAACACGACGCCGCCAAAGCTGCCGTCAGCCCGGTCGATGCGGCGGGAGACGACAATGACCGGATCGCCCCTCTCGGGAACCGCCACCGTCTTCGAGATCCGCAGACCCGGGGCCGGCTGGGCGCGGTGACCTCGGAAAAATTCGTAGTCCGCGACCGATTGGCCGACGGAGCGGCGATCGTCGCGTGATGACATCGTGATCCGCCCGTCCGCGTCGGCTAGAAGGAATTCCTCCGCCTCGGAGACCTGTCGCCCGAAATGGGCGAGCAGGGGGAGCGTTTCCGGCTGACGGGTCGCATGAGGGGCCGCGTCCCCGGGCACGGTCCCGCCGGCCGCCAGGGTCGACAGGGCGAGATCGATCCGGCCGATCCCGTTGGCGATGCTCTGGTCGACCGCGCCAACGATATTTTCGCTTAATACTTGTGCCCGGGTTTCATACTCGATCCGACTAATCCAGATCGAGTAGCCGGACAGGGCGAAGACTAAAACATTTACTGAAAGAATCAGTAGAATCAATGGTGCTCTGTGGCGCCTGAGTCTTTTCATCAAGTATTTCCACTAATCGTTCAGGATGCCATAGAGTCCTTAACCAAAACGAGAATGTTATTATAGTATTGGGAGCCTGTGGGGCAAAGATCTTTCCTCCCCGCGTCCATTCGCCCTGCGGGCAAAGCCCGTCCATCCGGACGGGCCGGTCGGATCCCATGGAAAATGGGTATAGCACCGAAGTATTACCAGGGTATGTCCCTGTTTGGGGGCAGACACCCCTGGAACCTCTCCCCCGCCCGCGCGAGGCGCCGCCGGGGGCGCTCAGACCAGGGTCATCAGATAGGGTTTGAACGGGAAATCGTCGTCCCGGATGTGGCCCAGCAGCAGATTCGCCAGAAACTCGCATTTGTCGCAGGTCTGGTCATGCAGCAGATGGCCATCCAGATAGGGCTGGATGAAGACGTGCAGGCGTTGCAGCATCCGGCGGTGCCCTTCGGCATGGGCCATGAGCCCCTCGTAATTGTACCGGTCGAGCAGAGCCTCCTCCCAGCGACAGTGATCCTCGAGGGAGTGCTCGAAGCGTTCGAGGATGATGCCCAGCGCGCGCGTGTCTTCCCCATCCTCCGTTGCCCGGAAAAAGTCGTTCAGAATGTCGACCAGCGCTCGATGATCGTCGTCCAGTCTCGGAATTCCGATCCGATAGGCATCGGTCCATTCGATGACCATGAGGCATCTCCTTCCCTGGGGCGTCCACCGGGTATCGCCGGTTGCCGGTGCGCCGATGTGGGGCGGGGAGGAGTGGGGCCGTCCCGCCCTTCATTCGTGTCAAGGATACAAATAAAACGCGGATAAGGCGATTGGATCCTGAGAGCGCGCTGTCGATCGGTTGGGGTCGGCGACAACGGCCGCTTGTCGCCGACCAAGCGAGACGCGGTATTCCCACGCCCGGTCAGGGGGCTCAAAGGGCCTCGCGGACATCCCGCCGCGGCCCGGCCGCTGCGCGGCCATCGCGGGGCTCCGGCGGTTTACTCCCCCAGGGTGGCGAGCGCCTTGTCGAACATCTCATGGAACATGGCCTCCGTCAGGCGTCCCGTGTTGGTGTTGAGGCGCGAACAGTGGTAGCTGTCGACAAGCGTCCGCCCCCCGGCCAGCCGATGAATGGCGCCATGGCCGAAGGCTGCCGAGGTCCGGCGCAGTCCCAGCGCCGCCAGGATGGCGTCATGCGCGAAGCCGCCGATCGCAATGATGGTGCGAAGCCCTGTCATGGCGGCGATCTCGGCCGTCAGGAAGGGGCGGCAGGCCGCACCCTCGGCGCCGGTGGGCCGGTTGGCCGGCGGAACGCAGCGAACCGCGTTGGTGATCCGGCAGTCGATCAGTTCGAGGCCATCGTCGGGGCGTTCGTCATACTGTCCGCGCGCGCACCCCTTGGCGAGCAGGGTTCCGTAAAGAAGGTCGCCGGCCCAGTCGCCGGTGAAGGGGCGTCCGGTGGCGTTGGCTCCGCGAAGCCCCGGGCCCAGGCCGACGATCAGGAGCCGGGCGCCGATCGGTCCGAAGGAGGAGACGGGAGCATTGTGCCAGTCGGGGTGGCGGGCGCGGTTTTCCTCGCGGAAGGCGGCCAGCCGGGGGCATAGGGGGCAGTCCCGGCCGGGCATGCCGGCCAGGGGAGCACAGGCGGTCATCGGCGCCTCAGTCGTCGAAGTCGGGCATCGCCCGGTCGTCGCGGTGGACCGGCGCCGACCGGGCGATCATCGATTCGAGATCCTGCAATTCCACGAAGGTGTCGGCTTGCCGGCGCAATTCGTCCGCCACCATCGGGGGCTGCGACCGGACAGTGCTGACCACGGTGACTCTGACCCCCTTGCGCTGGACCGCCTCGACCAGCCGGCGGAAGTCGCCGTCGCCGGAAAACAGCACCACATGGTCCAGGTACTGCGCCATCTCCATCACGTCGATGGCGAGTTCGATGTCCATGTTGCCCTTGATCTTGCGCCGTCCGGTGGCGTCGGTGAACTCCTTGGTCGGCTTGGTCACCATGGTATAGCCGTTGTAATCCAGCCAGTCGACCAGGGGGCGGATCGGCGAATATTCCTGGTCTTCAACCAGGGCGGTGTAATAGAAAGCCCTGATCAGGCGTCCCTTGGCCGCAAAGAGATCGAGAAGGCGTTTGTAATCAATGTCGAAGCCGAGGGCACGTGCCGCGGCGTAAAGGTTCGATCCGTCGATGAATAATCCGATGCGCTCCTGGGAATAAAAAACCATCGTCATGATATCTCACTGTAATTTAATGATGCCCGGTTTGATGTCCGGGGCCGAGATTAATGTCAGTTAAGGTAGGTGTCGGACTGTGCAACCGCAAGAGGATAGCTGTATCTTGGTCGATGATTGCAATGTGATCCTCGTCGGGTTGGGGGCCAATTTGCCAAGCGCTTTCGGGACGCCCCGGCAAACATTGGAGGCGGCGCTCGGACAACTGGACGCGGAAGGATTGCGGGTGATCCGTCGTTCGCGTTATTGGCGGACCCAGCCAGTGCCGATATCCGATCAGCCGTGGTTCGTCAATGCGGTTGCTGTGATCGAGGCCGATTTGGGGCCGCAGGACGTGCTTGCCCGGCTTCACCGGATCGAAGATGCGGTCGGCCGCGTCCGCACCGTGGTCAACGCGCCCCGGGTTCTGGATCTGGATCTGCTCGCCCATGGCGCCACGGTTTTGCGGACGCCACCCAGGCCGCTGGTCCCCCATCCCCGGTTGGCGGAACGCGCTTTCGTCCTGTTGCCGATGCAAGACGTCGTTCCCGGTTGGCGGCACCCCGAAACCGGCTGCCGGCTTGACGATCTGATCGCCTCCCTGCCGTCCGGGCAGGTCTGCGAGCCGCTGGAGTGACGGGTTGCCGCGGCGCAGTCGGTGGGGACCGGGCGCAGGACAGGCATGCCCGGAGGTTATGTTAATGTCTTGATAGTAACCTTGCTTTCATCTGTCCGAAAAAATATATATCCTGGCCAACCGCGCCCTTCCTGGAGATTTGAGTAGATGGCCCGAGTTACGGTAGAAGACTGCGTTCTGAAGATTCCGAACCGTTTTGAGCTTGTCATGCTGGCCGGTCAGCGGGCCCGCGACATCTCGTCGGGTGGGCAACTGACCGTGGACCGGGACAATGACAAGAACCCGGTGGTCGCGCTTCGCGAAATCGCCGACCAGACGGTCGAACTCGACCTGCTGCGCAACTCGCTGATCCAGGGCTTGCAGAAGCATGTCGAGGTCGATGAGCCCGAGGAGGACGAAATCGACGTTCTGGCCGCCCACGATCTGGCGATCGAGACGGCGACCGAGGAGGAGGCGATCGAGGATGGCATGTCCATCCACGACGATGCCGCGGATATCGACGGCGATCCGGCCGATTTCGGCGAAGAGTGAGCGTCCCGCGTTGTCTTCCGATCCTGGTGAGCGGCAGATGACGCGGACAGGGACAGCATTGGCATTTTTCCGTTTCAAGGCCCGATGGCGTACCGCGCCCGTCGGGCCTTGTGGTTTCCGGGCAGTACCCGGAGCGCTCAGACGAACAGGTGACCGGACATGATGCGCCAGTTCGAACTCGTGGAGCTGGTGAAGTCCTACGATCCCACGGCGGACGAGGATGCCATCAACCGCGCCTATGTCTACGCCATGAAGCAGCATGGATCGCAATTGCGGGCGTCGGGCGATCCCTATTTTTCCCATCCGATCGAAGTCGCCGGCATCCTGACCAAATACAAGATGGATGCCGCCTCCATCATCACCGCTCTGCTGCATGACACCATCGAGGACACGCCGGCCACTGTCGCGGACATCACCAAGATGTTCGGCGTCGAGATTTCCCGGCTTGTCGATGGCGTCACCAAGCTGTCCCGGATCGAATTGCAGTCCGATCAGTCCAAGCAGGCGGAGAACTTCCGCAAGCTGGTGCTGGCGATGTCCGAGGACATCCGGGTCCTGCTGGTCAAGCTGGCCGACCGGCTGCACAACATGCGGACCCTGCATTACATCCGCAATCCGGAAAAGCGCCGTCGCATCGCCCTTGAGACCATGGAGATCTATGCGCCGCTGGCCGAGCGCATCGGCATTTCCGAGATCAAGAACGAGCTTGAGGATCTGGCATTCGCCGAATTGCATCCGGATGTCCGGGGATCCCTGGTGGCGCGGCTCAATTTCCTGCGCGAGAAGGGAGGCGACCTGATCGGGCGCATCCTGGAGGAATTGCGCAACAACCTGAAGGAGGCGGGGGTCGAGGCCACGGTTTCGGGCCGGGAAAAGACGCCTTATTCGATCTGGCGCAAGATGCAGCTCAAGAATGTCGCGTTCGAACAGCTTTCGGACATAATGGCGTTCCGTCTGCTGGTCGGGTCGGTGGAGGATTGCTATCGCGCGCTGGGGGTCATCCACAGCCACTATCCGATGGTGCCCAACCGCTTTAAGGACTACATCTCGACGCCGAAGCCGAACGGATACCGGTCGCTTCACACCGGCGTCTTCGGGCCGGAGCGGCACCGCATCGAGGTGCAGATCCGCACCTATGAGATGCATGAGGTGTCGGAACTGGGCGTGGCCGCCCACTGGTCCTACAAGCAGGGATTGCGTCCCGCCGACGACCGCAAGCAATATCGCTGGCTTCGCGAACTTCTGGATATCATGGAGCATGCCTCCAATCCGGAGGAATTTCTGGAACACACGAAGCTTGAGATGTTCCAGGACCAGGTGTTCTGTTTCACCCCGAAGGGCGACCTGATCGTCCTGCCGCGCGGCGCCTGTCCGGTCGATTTCGCCTATGCCGTCCATTCCGCTGTCGGCGACACCTGTGTCGGCGCCAAGGTCAACGGCCGCATGATGCCGTTGCGGACGCCGCTCAACAACGGCGACCAGGTCGAGATCATCACTTCGAAGGCGCAGACGCCCAACCCGACCTGGGAACGCTTCGTCGTGACCGGACGGGCGCGGGCCAGGATCCGCCGGTTCATCCGGACGCAGCAGCGCAGTCAATACATCGATCTCGGCCGTGCCATCCTGAACCGCGCCTTCAAGCAGGAAGGGTACGAATACACCGACAAGGCCCTGGACGGCGTTCTCAAGATCTTCAAGATGTCGAGCGTCGAGGATCTTGTGGTGACGGTGGGCGAGGGGAATCTCACCGGCCGCGACGTCGTTTCGGCCGTCTACCCCGAGCTGAAAAGCACCCAGCAGAAGGCGCAGCGCAGTCCCGACAATGTCGTCGCCCTGAAGCGGGCGAAGCCCAAGGCGCAGGGGCCCGCCCTGCCGATCCGGGGATTGATCCCCGGCATGGCCATGCATTTCGCCGGCTGCTGCCATCCGCTTCCGGGCGATCGCATCGTCGGGATCGTGACCACCGGCAAGGGTGTCACCATCCACACCATCGACTGCGACTGTCTGGAGCAGTTCGCCGACACGCCGGAACGCTGGCTCGATCTGGCGTGGAGCGAGACGCCCGACGACTCCGAGGTCCATATCGGGCGGATCAGCCTTGTCGTCGTCAACGAGCCGGGAAATCTCGGCAATCTGTCGACCGTGATCGCGAAAAATCTTGGCAATATCAATAACCTGAGGATCACGAGCCGGACCGCCGACTATTTCGAGATGATCATCGACGTTGAAGTGAGAGACGTGAAGCATCTCACGAATATCATCGCTGCCTTGCGGGCCACCCCGTCGATCAATTCGGTGGAGCGCGCCAGGAACTGAGGTTGGGGAGTGCTTTGAAATGAAACGGGATCTTCGTCTGGGCGTGAACATCGACCATGTTGCGACCATCCGCAATGCGCGCGGGGGGCGTCATCCCGACCCTGTGCGCGCCGCGAAGCTGGCCGCCGATTCCGGGGCCGCCGGGATCACCGCCCATTTGCGTGAGGCCCGTCGCCATATCTCGGACGAGGATCTCGACCGCCTGATGGCTGCGATCCACCTTCCGCTCAATCTGGAGATGGCGGCGACGCCTGAGATGGTGGCGATCGCCCTGCGTCACAAACCCCACGCCGCCTGTATCGTGCCCGAACGGCGCGAGGAACGGACGACCGAAGGCGGTCTTGATGTGGCCGGCCAGCGCGACAGTCTGCGACCCGTCGTCGCTTCGCTGCTGGAGGCGGGGATCAGGGTGTCGCTGTTCATCGAGCCCAGCCCCCATCAGATCGAGGCCGCGCACGCCATCGGCGCACCGGTCATCGAACTGCATACCGGCGCCTACTGCGACGCCCTGGGGGCGGCGCGTGAGCGGGAGCTGGCCCGTGTCGTCGCCGCGGCGGCCCAGGCGGAGCAACTGGGGCTGGAATGCCACGCCGGACATGGTCTCAGCTATGAGACGGTCATCCCGGTGGCAGCCATTCCGACGATTTCCGAACTCAATATCGGCCACTTCCTGATCGGAGAGGCGATCTTCATCGGGTTGGAGGATTCCATCCGGCAGATGCGCGGCCTGATGATACAGGCGCGCACGTAACGTCTGGAGGCGCCCATGATTCTTGGCCTGGGAAGCGATCTGATTGATATCCGCCGGATCGAGCGCAGTCTGGAACGGTTCGGCGAGAGGTTTCTGAACCGGATCTTTACCGAGGACGAAAGGGCGCGCGCCGAACGGCGGGCAGGAACCGCCAACGGGCGCGCGTCGACCCTGGCGAAACGCTATGCCGCCAAGGAGGCCTGCGCCAAGGCCCTGGGGACCGGCTTCCGGTCGGGCGTATTCTGGCGCGACCTCGGGGTCGTCAATCTGCCGTCGGGGCAGCCGACCCTGCGCCTGACCGGAGGGGCGGCGGACCGGCTGGCGGAAATGGTGCCGGCGGGGATGACGGCGCGGATCGACCTTACGATGACCGACGAATATCCGATGGCCGAGGCGGTGGTGATCATCTCGGCGGTCCCGGCTCCATCGCCGTCGCCGGAATCCCAGGCCACCGCCACGGCGTGACGGCGGCCCGGGACGGGAGGAAAGCGGATGGTCAGGCGCCGGCACGGACCTCGATACCGAGCGCCTTCAGGGTGGCGGCGACGCTGAGGATTTTGTCGGCCGACAGGGGCGCCGCCGGCGGCAGGACATGGGTCGGGATGGCGACGCCGGCCATCCTCGCCGCCTCCTTCACCACCGCGTAAAAGGGCTGTTCCAGGGCGAACATCGGCGGGCACAGGCAGATCTGCCGTTGCAGCTCCACCATGCGGGCGCCGTCCCGTTCCCGGAACGCCCGCCACAGACCGACCGGAAGATGGGGGGCGAAATTGAGCGTGGAGGGGAAACCGCCGTCTCCCCCCATGATCAGCGTTTCAAGAATGTACTCGTCGAACCCGGCAAAGACTCCGAAGTCGGGGCGGACCGGCTTGATCGCCGCGATCACGTCGCGGATATGTCGTGCCGTGTCGGTGGTGTCCTTGACGCCGACGATGTTCGGGCAATCGCGCGCCAGGGTCAGGATCATGGAGGGAGACAGGTCCTGACCGGTCAGGGCCGGGAAATTATAGAGAATGATCGGCAGGTCGACCGCGGCCGCCAGATCGCGGTAATGGCGCAGAATGTTTTCGGGTTTCAGGATGGCATAATAGGGATTGACGGCAACCACGCCGTCGGCGCCGATCGATTTCGCATGATGTCCGAAGGCGATGGCCTGTCCGGTCGCGCAGGAGGCGATTCCGACCAGGACCGGGATCCGGCCCGCCACCGTTCTGACCGTGAACTCCGCGACCTCGCGCCGTTGCGCCTCGGTCATCTGGCTGAATTCGCCGGCGCTGCCGCAGCAGAACACCGCATCGGCGCCGCCCGTGATCACGAAGTCGAGCATCGCCGTCATGCCGGCGCGGTCCAGGGCGCCATCGGCGGTCCAGATGGTGGGGACGGGAGAAATCATGCCGCGAAAGGGAACCTTGTCGTTCATTGTCCGATCCTGAATGTCGGGAGCAAGCCCGAAGGAAAAACGATGTGGTCTGATGGTCAGGCCGATCACCGCGAGCTTACCGCACTCCCTGTCATGCGGTCATTACCCATATGCCCGATCCGGGATTGCCGTACCGATTAGCGGTTCACGGTCCGGCTGTACCGGATTACCAAAGGTTGGCTATCGCACTTGCGTGCAGTTTCGTTTTGAGTGACAGTGTGGGCGACTACAATCCTCGCGATATGAAATTCACATCGCGAGGATTGTAGATCAAAGTTCAACGCGGAGAGGCGCGGTATCCAGGTGCGGTCTTTTTGTCCTTGGAAGGGTAACTCCAAAAACAAGTAATATGACTGGGTGGGCCGGTTTTCTGGATATCATCCTCAGGCGGCGAGATAATATTATTATATTATGGTGCTGTGAATGACGATGATTGTTGAGAAGAAGGTTTTTGAGCTGCCTTCCTACGAAACGGTCGGCGGTCGCACGATCAAGTCGGTTCGCATCGGCTATGAGACATATGGAACGCTGAACGCCGCGGGCGACAACGCGATTTTCATCGCCCATTACTATTCCGGGACATCCCACGCCGCGGGAAAATACAGCGACCAGGATGCCGAGCCGGGCTATTGGGATCCGATCATCGGACCCGGAAAAGCAATCGATACCAACAAATATTTCGTCGTCAGCGCCGATACACTGGTCAATCTGATCGCCCGCCATCCGGCGGTGACCACCACGGGTCCCGCCACCATCAACCCGGAGACCGGCCGGCCCTACGGCATGAGTTTCCCCGTTGTGGTGCCCCGCGATTTCGTCCGCGTGCACAAGGCGCTGCTGGACAGCCTTGGGGTGAGGCGGCTTCAAGCCGTGGCGGGCCCGTCCGGCGGGTCCATCCAGTCCTTCGAATGGGCGTCGCAATATCCGGACTTCGTCGAACGCATCATTCCCGTGATCTCGCCCGGCCTTTCCATCAGCCCCTATGGGATTATGACACTGGACCTGTGGGCTCTGCCGATCCGGCTCGACCCCAACTGGAATGGCGGCGACTATTATGGCCGGACCGAACCGCGTGAGGGCTTGATTGAGGCGTTGAAGCTGGTGACCTATTGCGGCCGTCATTACGGCTGGGTGGATCGCACCTACGGTTACCGATGGGCCGAGGAGGGAAAGAATCCGCTCAATCAGGTCGATCAGCGGTTTCTGGTGGAGACGGAGCTTCGGGCCTTCGCGGCGTCGCGCGCGCCCTTTGTCGATGCCAACCACATGATCTACACGTCGAAGGCCTATCAGCTTTACAATCTTGAGGCGGATGCGTGGCGGGTCAAGGCCCCCGTGCTGATGGTGCCCGCGCAATCCGACCTGATCTTCCCCCCGGCCCTGACCTATCGCACGGCGGAGATCCTGCGGTCTGTCGGCGGCCGGGTTTCGGTCTTCGAGATCGAGGGTGACGGCGGGCATCTGGACGGCGTCTACGGGATCGAACGGGCGGCCGGCGCCATTGCCGACTTCCTGGCCCAACCGGGGGCGCCGATCGTTGATGGCGCGCCTTGAGGACGCGCTTTGAGGTGTTACGGTCTCGCGGCTGACTCACCGTGACATGAGTTTGACATGATGTCGGGGCAATGTGGCCCGACGGTCGCCTTCAAGCAGAAAAAAGCCGGGTAAAACCTGCGGAGCGGGCGGAGGAGACGGTGGTTCGGACCAGGGACGAGGGGTGGCGGCGCCGCTCTTCGGCCGGAGGACGCTGTCAGGAGGACCATGTCTCTGCGGGTGATCGTGATCGACGGTGAGCCGGATCGGGCGGCGGCGCTGACTGAGGCGTTGCGCGTTCAGGGGTACACCGTGGTTGGCCGGTTTGCCCCGGGTGACGATCTGCGGCGCCATGTCGTCGACCTGAACGCCGATATCATTGTCGTGGATGTGGACAGTCCGGACCGCGACGTCCTTGAAAGCATGCGTGACGTCAGTCTTGAACAGGGGCGCCCGGTGGTGATGTTCGCCCAGGACGGTAATGCGGAGACCATTCGCGCGGCGATCGCGTCGGGGGTGGCCGCTTATGTGGTCGACGGACTGCGACCCGAACGGGTCAAGCCGGTTCTGGATGTCGCTGTCGCCCGCTTTGCGCAGTTTCGCGCTCTGCGATCGGAACTGGACAAGGCCCGTGCCTCCCTGGCCGAGCGGAAACTGATCGAGCGGGCCAAGGGCATTGTCATGAGACGGCGTGGCTGCGACGAGGAAAGCGCCTATCGGATGATGCGCCGGATGGCGATGGATCAGAAGGCGCGTCTGGCCGATATCGCCAATCGCATCATCGATGCGGACGAATTGTTGGGATAGGTCCCTATGGCAAAAGACGCGTTGAAATTGGGATTCGTTCCATTGTGCGACAGCGCTCCGCTGATCATCGCCCGCGAGCGGGGGTTTTTTGCGGAACAGGGTGTCCCGGTGGAGTTGTCGCGGGAGCCGTCCTGGTCGAACATCCGGGACAAGCTGGCATTCGGCCTGCTGGACGCGGCGCAGATGCTGGCGACCATGCCTTTGGTGGCCGGTCTGGGCCTGGGTAATGTCCAGGCCGCGTTCGTGGTGCCCATGGGATTGAGTTGCGGAGGAGCGGCGATCACCCTGTCAGCGGCCATGCTGGACCGGATGGGTGGGGGATTTCGGGCCCGTGACCTGGCTCCGGCCCTTGCCGGCCTGGAGCGCAAGCCGACCTTCGCAATGGTTTTCCCCTTTTCACCGCATGAATATGACCTGCGCTGGGGGCTGGCCGAGGGTGGCCTGGACCCGGACACTGAGGGCAGGCTGGTGGTCGTCCCGCCGCCACAGATGGTGTCGCGGCTGGCCGCCGGCGATATCGACGGCTATTGCGTGGGAGACCCCTGGAACAGTCTCGCCCATCAACTGGGGCTCGGGCGGATCGTGGCGACCGCCGCCGATATCCGTCCCGGGCGGATCGGAAAGGTTGTCGCGGTGCGGCGGGACTGGGCCGACGACAATCCGGAACTTCTGGACGCACTGCTGCGCGCGCTGCTGGCCGCGTGCAGTTGGATCGATCGTCCGGAAAACAGGCCGGAGGTGGCCGCCATCCTTGCCCGGCCGGACTATCTCAATGTCCCGGCTGCCGCCGTGCGCGCCGGTCTGGAGGCGATCCGGTTCTATGGCGACATGCCCAATCGGCCGGATCCCGCGCAGGCCCTCTGGTATATTGAACAGATGACCCGCTGGCGACATCTCGCAGGGCAGGCGGAGCGCTCCGCCGTGGCGGCGACGATCTACCGGTCCGATTTGTGGCGCCGCGTCGCCGGGACCGCAAATTTGCCCATTAAATAATCACTGTATAAAAAATAAGCATGTTGAAAGGGATTGTTGGCGCGCGAAATTTCTTAACCTGTTGATTTTTCTATTGGGCGGCATTTGGCCCGCCATTTGCTAGATTATCTGATGCGTGTTTCCCGCGCTCAATGGCGAGTGTGGGGAAAAATATGCTCCCGGCGGCAACGGCGCTGCTGGGGAGCTCGGAACAAGGGCGTTCCCCGACCCGGCCAGGAGCAGGTCTCCCGAGGCTGTCAGGTCGTGTGGAACGCCTTTTTTTTGTCTTGGCCCAGGGAGGGCGACATGGACCGAAAGAGACTGGTGGTCGTGGGCAACGGCATGGCCGGTGTCCGGACCCTTGAGGAACTGTTGGCATTGGCGCCTGACCGGTATGACATCCGGGTGTTCGGCGCCGAACCCCGGGTGAACTACAACCGGATCATGCTGTCGCCGGTTCTGGCCGGCGAGAAGAGTTTCGCCGATATCGTGCTCAATGATGCCGACTGGTATGAGGCCAATGGCATCGACCTGAGGTCCGGTGTGCGGATCGTCCGTCTGGATCGTGACGCGCGGCAGGTGATCACGGCCGATGGCGGACGCGTGGATTACGATGTCCTGCTGCTTGCGACCGGATCGCGGCCGGTCATGCTGCCGGTGCCGGGCGCCGGTCTGCCCGGTGTCGTGTCCTTTCGCGATGCCGACGATGTGGCCGCGATGATCCTCGCCGCGACTCCGGGATCCCGGGGCGTCGTCATCGGCGGCGGCCTCCTGGGGCTGGAGGCCGCGAACGGGCTGAAGGCGCGCGGCATGGCGGTGACCGTCGTGCATCTCATGGACACGCTGATGGAACGTCAGCTTGACGGGGTCGCCGGCACGTTGCTGAAGGAGGCGCTGGAAGCCCGCGGCATTGGTTTTCATATGCAGGCCGCGACAGAGGCGATCCTGGGACAGGACCGGGTCGAAGCCGTCCTTCTGCGGGACGGAACGCGGATCCCGGCCGATCTGGTGGTGATGGCCGCCGGGATCCGTCCCGATATCACGCTGGCCGCCGATGCGGCCCTTCCCTGCGGCCGGGGGGTTCGGGTCGATGATTGGATGCGGACCGGCGATCCCTCGATTTTTGCGGTCGGGGAATGCGTCGAGCATCGCGGTTTGTGCCATGGTCTGGTCGCCCCCCTGTTCGACATGGCGAAGGTCTGCGCCGCCACCTTGGCAGGGCGCGATGTCCCGGGCTATGCGGGAACGGCCCAGGCGACCCGCCTCAAGGTCACGGGGATCGATCTGTTCTCGGCGGGCGAGTTCGCGGGCGGTGAGGGCACCGACGACATCGTTTACCGCGACGTCGGGGCCGGGATCTATAAAAGACTCGTGGTCCGCGACGGGACCCTGGCGGGAGCCGTGCTGTTTGGTGAAACCGGGGATGGAGCCTGGTATTTTGACCGCATTCGCAGCGGCGCCGATATCACCAGCCTGCGGGACAGGCTGATTTTCGGTGCGACGGCTGCGGCAGCCCCGCCCGGTGGCGGAGCCGCCATCGCCGGCATGCCCGACGACGCGCAGATTTGCGGTTGTAACGGCGTTTCGAAAGGCGCCATCGTCGCCGCGATCCGGGAAAAGCGGCTGACCTCGGTGGACGAGGTCCGCCTTCATACCAAGGCCAGTGCTTCCTGCGGTCAATGCGCCGGTCTCGTCCGCGACCTGCTGGCGGCAACGGTCGGCACGGATGCGGTGGTGGAGGCATCGACCGCGCTCTGCTCCTGCACCGCGCACAGCCACGATCATGTTCGCGAGGCCATCGTGCGACAGGGGTTGAAGTCCATCCCCGAAGTGATGCGGGCTCTGGACTGGTCGACCGGGGAGGGCTGCGCCAAATGCCGGCCCGCTCTCAACTATTATCTGCTGTGCGCATGGCCCGGCGATTATGCCGATCATCAACCGTCCCGGTTCGTCAATGAACGGCTGCATGCCAACATCCAGCGCGACGGCACCTATTC
Source organism: Telmatospirillum sp. (assembly GCA_009712185.1). Classification (GTDB taxonomy): domain Bacteria; phylum Pseudomonadota; class Alphaproteobacteria; order Rhodospirillales; family Magnetospirillaceae; genus Telmatospirillum. The sequence goes on from WASQ01000151.1 coordinate 17,934, forward strand.
GGTGGTGCCGCGTCTGTGGGGCGGGCTGACCAACGCGCGGGAACTGCGCGCCATCGCCAATGTCGTGGACCGGTTCCACATTCCCGCGGTCAAGGTCACCGGCGGCCAGCGCATCGATCTGCTGGGCGTCCACAAGGAGGATCTGCCCGCGGTGTGGTCGGATCTGAACGCGGCCGGGCTGGTGTCCGGCCATGCCTATGCCAAGGGGCTCCGGACGGTGAAGACCTGCGTCGGCAAGGAATGGTGCCGGTTCGGGACGCAGGACTCGACGAGGCTTGGCGTCGCGCTGGAAAGGATGACCTGGGGCTGCTCGACCCCGCATAAGGTCAAAATGGCCGTATCGGGCTGCCCGCGCAATTGTGCCGAGGCGGCCATCAAGGACTTCGCTGTGGTCTGCGTCGATGCCGGCTACGATCTGGTGGTCGGTGGCAACGGCGGAACCGAGCTGCGCGCGGCCGATCCCCTCTGCCGCGTGACGACCGAGGCCGAGGTCCTGGAGTACTGCGGCGCCTTTCTTCAGATCTATCGGGAAGAGGCCCGCTATCTGGAGCGCACGGCGGCGTGGGTCGCCCGGGTGGGAATCGAAACCGTCCGCCAGCGCGTGGTGGCCGACGGCGAGGGACGCCGGGCCGCCCATTCCCGGTTCCTGCATTCCCAGACGTTCTGCCAGGACGATCCCTGGGCTGACCGTGTCAGCCGGGGTGTCGACGCCCCTGAATTCAGCATTCTGCGCGAGGTGGTGCGATGATGGCCGCCGAATGGATCGAAATCGGCCGCGCCGAGGACATTCCCGTCCAGGGGGCCCGGATCGTAAGGACGGGACGGGGAGACATCGCCCTGTTCCGGACCGGTGACGGGCGAATTCTGGCCCTTCTGAACCGGTGCCCGCACCGTGGCGGCCCCTTGTCCGAAGGGATCGTGCACGGAACCAGAGTCACCTGCCCGCTGCACAACTGGGTGATTGACCTGGAGACCGGCGCCGCCCAGGCCCCGGACCGGGGATGCACGCCCGTTCTGCCGGTTCGTGTCGACGGCGGCATCCTGCGTCTCGGGCTGTCGGCGCTGCCGGAGCCGGACCATGACTGACACGGTGCGCACCACCTGTCCCTATTGCGGTGTCGGGTGCGGACTTCTCGTCACGCCCGGGGGTGAGCGTACCGTCACCGTGGCCGGTGATCCCGATCATCCGGCGAATCGCGGGCGGCTCTGCGTCAAGGGAGCGGCCCTGCCGGAAACCATGGGGCTGGAGGGGCGCCTTCTCCATCCCGTCGTCGACGGACGGCGGGCGTCCTGGGAGGACGCGCTGGATCGCGTGGCCGACGGGTTTCGCGCCGCGATCCGGGCGCACGGTCCGGATGCGGTGGCCTTCTATGTCTCCGGCCAGCTTCTGACCGAGGATTACTACGTCGTCAACAAGCTGGCGAAAGGCTTTATCGGAACCGCCAATATCGATACCAACAGCCGGCTTTGCATGTCCTCGTCCGTCGCCGGACACAGCCGCGCCTTCGGTTCCGATACCGTGCCCGGCTGTTACGAGGATCTGGAACTGGCAGACCTGATCGTTCTGGTCGGATCCAACACCGCATGGTGTCATCCGGTGCTGTTTCAGCGCATCGAGGCGGCGCGGGCGGCCCGGCCCGCGATGCGGCTGGTGGTCATCGATCCGCGCAGAACGGCGACCGCGCAGGAGGCCGATCTGCATCTTCCCCTGCGGCCGGGATCCGACGTCGCGCTGTTCAACGGTCTGCTGGCCTTTCTCGCCGGACGGGGCGTGGTCGACAGGGATTTCGTCGGCCGGCACACCCACGGGTTCGCGGCGGCGGTGGCCGCGGCCGCCCGCGCCGCCGCGCCGGCGGACGCCTGTGATCTCGATCCGGCCCTTGTGACACGGTTTTACGAATGGTTTGCCTCCACGCCCCGGACCATCACGGTCTATTCGCAGGGGGTCAATCAGTCGAGTTCGGGCACCGACAAGGTGAACGCCATCATCAACTGCCATCTCGCCACCGGCCGGATCGGATGGCCGGGCGCCGGTCCGCTGTCGCTGCCCGGCCAACCCAACGCCATGGGCGGGCGTGAGGTCGGAGGGCTGGCCGGCACCCTGGCGGCGCATATGGATTTCACCGACGACAATGTGGACCGGCTCCGGCGTTTCTGGGGCAGCCCGTCGGTCGCGGCGCGGCCGGGCCTCAAGGCCGTGGATCTGTTCCAGGCGGTGCGGAACGGGCGGATCAAGGCTCTCTGGATCATGGCCACCAATCCGGCGGTCAGTCTGTGCGACAGCGGCCTGGTCCGGGAGGCGCTGGGGACGTGTCCGCTCGTGGTCGTGTCCGATGCCATGGAGGCGACCGACAGCACCGCCTTCGGCCATGTTCTCCTGCCCGCGCTGACCTGGGCCGAGAAGGACGGCACCGTCACCAATTCCGAACGGGTCATCTCGCGACAGAGGCGGGTTCTGCCGGCCCCGGGGGAGGCCAGGGCGGACTGGTGGATCGTCTCCCAGGTGGCGGCGCGTCTGGGATTCGGTGCTGCCTTTCCCTATCGTTCCGCCGCCGACATTTTTCGCGAGCATTGCCGCCTGTCCGGTTTCGAGAACGACGGAGGACGCGATTTCGACCTACGGGGACTGACCGGGGTCGATTATGACGGACTGGTGCCGGTGCAATGGCCGGTTTCCGCGCCCGGACAGGAGACCCGGCGGCTGTTCGGCAATGGCGGCTTCTTCCATCCCGACGGTCGGGCGCGGTTCGTCGCCTTGCGCGCCCGGCCGCCCCGGGCGGCCGTGTCGGCCGACTGGCCGCTGCTTCTCAATACCGGCCGGATCCGCGACCAGTGGCACACGATGACTCGGACCGGCCTGTCCCCCCGTCTGTCGGCGCACAGTCCCGAGCCCTGCATCACCGTGCATCCGGCCGACGCGGCAGCTTTTGGCCTGTCCGACGGAGCCATGGCGCGAATCGAAAGTCCGTTGGGCGGGATTGTGATGACCGTTGTCCTCGATGACGCCCAACGGGTCGGCGAGGTCTTCGCCCCGATGCATTGGAACGACCGTTTCGCCTCGGCCGCCACCGTTGACCGACTGATCGCCTGCCATACCGATCCGGTTTCCGGCCAGCCGGAACTGAAGGCGGCGCCGGTTCGGATTTCGGCCCTGCCGGTGGCGTGGCGGGGGTTGCTTCTCAGCCGCTCCACTCCCGGAACCCCGGATCCCGGAGTGGTCTGGTCGCGGTCGGCCGGGCGTGGCCATGTCGTGACCCGCCTTTGCGGCGAACGGCCGGCGGCGGACTGGCTGGAGTGGCTCCGCGCCCTTTGCGGCCCGGACGGAGACTGGCTGCATTACGAGGACCGTCGCCAGGGCATCTTTCGCGCCGCCCGTCTGTTGGACGGGAGGCCGGATGTGGTCTTTTTCGTCTCGCCTCGCGGGGACGCCTGGGCGCTGGACTGGCTGGGAGATCTGGGCCGGGCGGGCGATCTGCCGCCGGAGGGGCGGGCCGCCCTGCTGGCCGGAGGCGTCGTCCGGAACAATGCCCGCGGCCCCGTGGTTTGCGCCTGCCATCACGTCGGCCGGACCGCGATCCTGGACGCCGTCGCCCGACAGGGAGCGTCCAGTCTTGACGATATCGGACGCCTGCTTGGCGCGGGCACGGGTTGCGGCTCCTGCCGGCCCGAACTTCGCCGGCTGATGGCCGGGGCGCGGGCCGCCCCGGTCACGGCCGTCCCCGGAACCCATGATTGAGGAGGTGCGCATGATGACTTTGAAGGAACTCCGGCGGGCCGGTCATTGGCCGACGCTTCTGGCATCGTTTCTCTATTTTGATTTCAGCTTCATGACCTGGGTCACGCTGGGGCCGCTGATGATCTATATCGCACGGGAGTTGAATATTGCTGTTGCCGACAAATTTACGCTGGTGGCGGTGCCGATCCTGGCCGGAGCCATTTTGCGGGTGCCCGTCGGCATCTGCTGCGACCGGCTGGGCGCCAAGGTCACGGGCTGCGCGGCACAGGTGATCGTGATCGCGGCGGTGGCCTATGCCGGCTTTGGCGGTCTTCGAACCGTAACGGACATCGAGCTTTTCGGCATTGCCCTCGGCCTGGCCGGAGCCTCCTTCGCGGTCGCGTTGCCGCAGGCCGGCCGCTGGTATCCCCCGCATCTTCAGGGCATCGTGATGGGAATAGCGGGGGCCGGCAATGTCGGGACGGCGCTCGATGCCCTGATCATCCCGACGCTCGCCGAGCAATTCGGATGGCGGATGGCGATCGCGTCGCTGCTGGTCCCGCTGGTGCCGACCTTTCTGTTTTATGCCGTCGTCTCGCGGGAGGCGCCGGGGCCGCGTGCGCGGGCCGGCTGGGACCGGTATCGGGCGGTTCTGACCGATATCGACAGCCTGTGGTTCATGTTTTTCTATTTCATTACCTTCGGCGGGTTCGTCGGTCTTGCCAACTCCCTGTCCCTGTATTTCAACATCCAGTATCATGTTTCCGGCGTTACGGCCGGCCTGATGGTTGCGGTCGTCGTATCCTTCGGGTCGTTCTTCCGGCCCGTCGGCGGCGCCGTCGCCGACCGCATCGGAGGAATCCGGACCTTGATGGCCTTGTTCGGTGTCGTGTCGGTGGTCTATGCCATCGCCGCCTTCCTGCCGGCGGGGCCTGAGCCGGCGGTCGCGGGCGGAACGGTTTCCGGACTTCAGGGGCCGGCCGTTCATGCCCTGATCCTGTTCTCGGCGGGGGTTCTGTGCCTGGGGATGGGCAATGGCGCCGTGTTTCAGCTCATTCCCCAGCGGTTCCGGGGAGAGATCGGCACCATGACCGGTCTGGTGGGCTGCTTCGGGGGCATTGGCGGATTTTTCTTAGCCAAGGCATTGGGGATGTCGAAAGACCTGACAGGGGGTTTTTCCGCCGGTTTTCTGTTCTTCAGCGTCCTGGTGCTGGCGGGGCTGGCGGCCCTGGCGGGCGTCAGAAAGCGCTGGCGGACCACCTGGGGCGCGGCCTCGGGCGCCAGGATCTGAGATGCCGGCAGCGGGCGGGCGGCTTGATATCGGTGTCGGCGTCTTCTCCGACCAGGGGCGGCGCCGGCGCAACGAGGATTTCGCCGGCGCCGCCCGCCCGACCGCGGAGGCCGCCTCCGTTTCCGGGCAGGCCATGGCCCTGGCCGATGGAATAGGCGGCGCGCCGGGAGGGCGGGAGGCTGCCGAGATCCTCGTGCGCGGCTTCCTCGACGGATATTACGATCAGCCCGGCCAGCGGGGTGTCCGGCGGGCGGCGGGGGCAGTCCTCGATGCGCTCGACCGGTGGATCCGCAGCCAGGGCCGGTCCGCCGGTCTGGCGGGAATGGGATGCACCTTTACCGGCCTGGTGCTGAGTGGACGCCGCGCCCATGTCCTGCATGTCGGCGACAGCCGGCTCTACCGCCTGCGCGCCGACCGGCTGGTCCGGCTGACCCGCGATCACTGCCTGGACCGGCCGGGGTTGTCCCATGTGCTGTATCGGGCGGTCGGCCTCGACGAGGGAACGCGGTTCGATTACACGGTCCTGCCGCTGGAGCCGCATGACCGCTTTCTTCTGTGCAGCGACGGCGTCCACGGCATTCTGGACGACGACACCATCGCCGGCATTCTGAGCCATCGTCTCGGGCCGGCCGAAACCGCCCGGGCCCTGGTGGTTTTGGCCCGGGAACTTGGGGGGGAGGATAATGCCACCGCCCTGGTGGCGGACGTCCTTGCCCTTCCTCCCGCCGATATTCCGGCGATGGAGGCGGCGCTGTCCTCCCTGCCCATTCCATCGCTGCCCGGCAGCGGTGACATGATTGACGGTTTCGTTCTCGACCGCATCCTGGGCGAGGGGCGGGGCGCGCGGTCCTTCCTTGCCGAGGACAGACGGGATGGCGGCCGCGTGGTGATCAAATTTCCAAGACCCCGCGCGGCGACCAGCGCCGCTTTCCGCATCGCGTTCCTCCGCGAGGCCTGGGTGGCGGCGACGATCCGGAGCCCCTTTCTCGGAACCGTGCTGGACCTACCGCAGGGACGGCGGACGCGGCTTTACGCCGTGATGCCCTACTATCCCGGCGAAAGCCTGGAACACAGGCTGTCGCGCGGACCTTTTCTGACGCTGGAGGAGGGGGTCCGGATCGGTATCGGCCTCTGTCGCGCGCTGACCTGTCTCCATCGGGCGGGGGTCATTCACCGCGACGTCAAGACCGACAATGTCATCCTGGAGCCCGATGGGGGTGTCCGTCTCATCGATTTCGGGGCGGTGCTGGTCCCGGGCCTGATGAGCGGGGAGGAGACGGACGAGGCGGCTCCGGGGACGCCGGGTTATATGGCCCCGGAATTGCTGGCCGGCGATCCGGGCAGCGAGGCATCGGATGTCTTCGCCCTTGGCGTCACGCTCTATCGCGCTTTCACCGGTCACTTTCCGATGGGGGGCGGCGAGGCCTTCACCACGCCCCGCTTCGAGGCGCCCCGCAGTCTGGCCCGCGATCGTCCCGATCTGCCGGCGTGGGGCGACCGTTGTCTGGCCCGCGCGCTGGCGGTCGACCGCCGGCAGCGATTCGCCGATGCCATCGAGATGCTTCAGATCCTGGACAGCGGGCCAAGGGCGGCCGATGTCGGCCCCGCCCGCCGGCGTTCCCTGTATCAGCGCGATCCCCTGCTGGTCTGGCAGGTGTTGTCGCTTTGTCTTCTGATCCTTCTTCTGCTGTCGCTGGCATGCCGGTGACGGCGGACAGGGGGGCGGTCCCACCGGGACAACGGGGGGAATTCTGAGAACCGGGAGGTTGCTGAAATTGCCATAATCCGCGCATGAACGCGGATTTAATCGTTCATCCGCGCCGATCCTTCAATGACAATCGCCGGACCCGGAAAGGGTTGCGTCGGGACGCCGGGTGCGACCATGATGCCGCCGGCATGGACGTTCTTTCTATTCCCTTCATGGACCCCGTCGCGGCGTTTTCCCCCTGGGCGGACCAGCCCTGGGCGATGTTGCTCGACAGCGCGGCCTTTCACCCCGACCGCGGCCGCTACGCCTTTATCGCGGCCGATCCGTTCCAGACCCTGGTCTCCACCGGCGACAAGGTCCTGCTCGATGGACGCCCCGCCGGCGCGGATCCGTTCGCGGTGCTGGCCCGGGAACTGGCCCGCTGGCCCCATCCGCGCGCTCCTGTTCCGGTTCCTTTCGCCGGCGGTGCCGTCGGACTGATCGGCTATGAGGCCGGTCGTTATCTGGAGCGGGCGCAGGTCCGACATCGGCTGCCCGCCGGTCAGCCGGACATGGCGCTGGGATTCTATGACGTGGTCGCTGCCTTTGATCTTGAAGACCGGCGGGCCTGGGTCATCGCCGCCCGGCCCGAAGCGGAGGGCCGCGCCGCCGGGATGGCGGAACGGATCGGGCGGGCCGGCGGCAGCCCGATGGTGCCGCCATCCTGTCCGCCACTTCGCTGGAGGTCGGAATTGTCCCGGGACGCCTATCGCGGCAAGGTCCGGCGCATCCTGGACTACATCCGCGCAGGAGATGTCTTCCAGGTCAATATGACCCAACGGTTTCTGGCCGACCGGCCGGAGGGGTTCTCGGACTTTGCCGCCTACCGTCTCCTGCGCGATGCCAATCCTGCACCGTTCGCGGCCTTCCTGCGCCTGGGGGACGCCATGACGGTCATCGGCGCCTCGCCGGAGCGCTTTCTGTCCCTGTCCGCGCAAGGGGCGATCGAGACGCGTCCGATCAAAGGCACCTGTCGCAGGGCGGCCACGGCCGAGGCCGACCATGCTCTGGCGGTGGCGCTGGCCGCCAGCCGCAAGGACCGGGCGGAAAATCTGATGATCACCGACCTGATGCGTAACGATATCGGCCGTTCCGCCGAGATCGGCAGCGTGCGGGTCCCGACCTTTGCCGGGGTTGAGACCTATGCCAGTGTTCATCATCTGGTGTCGGTGGTGGAGGCCCGCCTGAGGCGCGGCCTGGGGCCGGTCGATCTGCTGCGCGGCGCCTTTCCCGGCGGTTCCGTGACCGGGGCGCCGAAGGTGCGGGCGCTGGAGATCATCGATGAACTGGAGGTGGCGCCGCGCGGTCCCTATTGCGGGACGGTCGGCTGGATCGGATTCGACGGCGCCATGGACAGCAATATCGTGATCCGGACGGTGGTGTCGGCGGGTGGGCGTCTGATTACACAGGCCGGCGGCGCCATCGTGGCCGATTCGGACCCCGAGGCGGAGCATGCGGAGATGGTGACCAAGGCGAGGCCGGCCCTCAGCGCCCTGTCGACGGAGGACGAGACATGCTGGTTTGGCTGAACGGGACCCTGACGGAGGAGGCCTCCATACCGGTGACGGATCGCGGATTCACGCTGGGCGATGGTGTCTTTGAAACCATTCTGGTCGACCATGGGGCGGCCTGCCATTGGCCGCGCCATTGCGAGCGGCTGGCGGAGGGGGCCGCAGTTCTCGGGATTCCCTTTGACAGAGCCGCCGGGGCGACGGCCGTCCGTCAGGTGCTGGAGGCCAACCGGACGGAGTTCGGATCGGTGCGGCTGACCTTGAGCCGGGGTGGCGGCGCAAGGGGACTGGCGGTGCCCCCCGATCCGCGTCCGACCCTGGTGGCCGGGGTGACCACGCGGTCCGGACAGCTCGCGGCACCGCTGTCGCCGGTCCGGGTCGTGACCGTCCGCCGGACCCGGCGCAACGAGTTTTCCCCTTTGGCGCGGATCAAGTCGCTCAATATGCTGGATAATGTCCTGGCCCGCGCGGAGGCGGTCGAGGCGGGCGCCGACGAGGCGATTCTGCTCAATACCGCCGGCCGGGTGGCGGAGGCCGCGGCCGCCAATATCGTTGTCCTGCTGGAGGGACGGCTGACGACCCCGCCCGTGACGGACGGCGTGCTTCCCGGCATTCTGCGCGCCCTGGCTCTGGAACGCCTGGGCGTTGTCGAGCGATCCCTGTCGCCGGACGATCTGGCGCGCGCCGAGGCGGTGGCCCTGACCAACAGCCTTTCGATCCAGGCGGTCGGCCGGCTGGATGACCGGAACCTGGACGGGGAGGCCTCCCGGGCGCTGGCAGCGGCGCTGTGCCCCCTTCTGACGGCCGGGGGCGATCGCTCCGGGAGCCATCCGACGGGGGCGTTTCCTCCGCGGTAGGGCGATCGGAACGCCTGTTGCGTCCGGGGACCGGCTTTCTTAAGGTTTGTCTCCCCGGGGACTGGATGAAAGGAAGAACGATGCCGCGGATGATGTTTCTGCCCGGAGCCAGTGGCGGAGCCGATTTCTGGCAGCCCGCGTCCGATCTCATTCTGCCGGGCCGGCCCCGCCATCTGTTTTCCTGGCCGGGCCTCGGCAATCAGCCGCATGACGACCGGGTGAGGGGGATCGAGGACCTGGTGGATCTCGTCCTGGAACGGATCGATGACCTGGGGCCGGAGGAGTCCTGCGATCTGATCGCCCAGTCGATGGGCGGACTGGTCGCCGTCAAGGTGGCGTTGACGGTTCCCGGCAGGATCCGCCGACTGGTTCTGACCGCTGCGTCGGCCGGCATTCCCCTGTCCGATCACGGGGGCGCGGAATGGTACGCGGACTATCGCCGGGCATTTCCCGCCGCCGCGTCCTGGGTCGGGGCGGTCGGTGAGGATCTGACCGCACGGATTCCCGACATTGCGGTGCCGACATTGCTGATCTGGGGCGATGCCGATCCCGTCAGTCCGGTGGCGGTGGGACGACGGATGGCCGAATTGTTACCGAAGGCGGAACTGAAGATCGTATCCGGGGGGACGCATGGGCTGGCGATCACCCATGCGGCGGAGGTCGCGGCCCTGATTTCGGCCTTCCTGGCGTGAGAGTGCCGGGGCGTCCATCCGGGTAGCAGCCTGTGCTGATCGGAACCGATCAGCACAGCCCTCAGGCGGCTCTGAGCTCAGTTTCCCCGAAAGCCTTGGCTTCGCTCGCTATCCACTCGCGGGCCCGACTGTGGGCCAGCCGACCGGCTATGAGAAATCCTCAGCGCCGGTTGGTATTATTTATCGACCGGTCCTGAGTGCGGCTTCTTTTTCGACGCGTCGATAATCTGAACCGGGACCACCCCCGGTTCAGGGTTCAGGAATTGCGCGGGGGCGGGGCGGGGTCTGCCCAGGGCCTCGACCGCGGCCATGAATTTTTCGCCGAAGATGTAGAGGACGAGGACGGACATCGACATCACGGCCGCGACAAGCAGCGTGAGGAGCCGGATTTGCCAGGGAAGTTTTGCGATCTTGGGCATGGCGACTAATTAGAGTTTTGCCGCCCCGGACACAACAGTTTCGTTGCCGCGTCCTGATCCCGGCCGCCGGAGGCGGCGCCCGCCCGGTTCAGGCGCCGTAAATCGCGGACATCAGTTCCGCTGGGAAGCGGCCGGTCATTCCCTCCATCGCGACATTGCTGAGGGACAGGACGGACAGGCGGTTCACCGGGTCGATATACCAGTGATGGCCGTAGACGCCGCCCCATTTCCAGGTTCCCGCCGGCCTGGGATCGCCCGCCATCGCCTGATCCAGCAGGACGGCGCCCCCGAAGCCGAATCCCCAGGAGGGGGTCGGTTCGACATTGATGCGCAGATCGCCGATCTGATTGGACATCATCGCGCGGACGCTTTCGGCCGAAAGAAGGGGGGACCCTCCCTGGCGCAGGGTTTCGAGAAGCCGCAGAAAATCGGAGGCGGTTCCCTGCATTCCGGCTCCACCCGATGGGAAAGCCACCGGGTCGAACGCGCGGGAGGGGGAGAATTCGGTGACAAAGCCGTTTTCGTCGATGAACTGATCCGGGTCGTCCATCCGTTTGGCCGGAAAGGGCGAAGCGCCCGGTTGTGGAACATAGGGGACCACGAGACGGGCCTCATCGGTCACGCCGAATGAGGTGTCGGCCATGCCCAGGGGACCGGTCACCAGGCGCCGGACCAGATCGGGCAGGGGCTGACCGCAGGCCGCCGCCAGGACGGCGCCAACAACATCCATCGCGAGGGAATAGTTCCACGCCGTCCCCGGGTGCCAGCATAAGGGCACGGAAGCCAGCCTTCGCAGTTCTTCCGCCATGGACAGGCTGGGGCCGGCCAGCCCATCCGATACGCCGGCCTTGCGGTATTGTCCGTCCGGGCCCTGAAACAGCCCGTAGGTCAATCCTGACGTATGGGTCAGCAACTGGCGCAGGGTGATGGTTGCGTCGCCGCCGTCCGGACTGGCGGGCCGGAAGTCCGGCAGCCAGCGCGTTACGGTATCGTCGAGGGAAAGACGTCCCTGTTCCACCAGGATCATCGCCGCGGTGGCGACAATCGTCTTCGTCAGCGATGCGAGACGGAAGATGGCGTCGTCGCGCATCGGCCGGCCGGTCTCGCGGTCCGCGAAGCCGGCGGCACGGCGATGAACCGTGGTGCCATCACGGGCGATCAGAACGACCACCCCGACCAGACGTTCCGCCTTCAAAGCCCGGTCGATGGCGTCATCGACGCGTCGGGACAGGAACGAGAAATCGGACGAGGACAGCATGGGGAATATCTTTCATCGGGGGCGGCGGGCCACCGGTCAGCGGCGATCCGCCAGAACAATCGGCGCATTGCCGGACGGTGAGATCAAATCATGAACGCCGATGCAGGCACCGCCGGACTGGCCGCAGCCGCTGGCCGCGTTGAGGCCGACAAAGGCAAACACGCAGCCTATCACAACCGCGCACAATCCGTTGGCAAGATGACCGCCGAGAGTTCTGGGATGAGTGTAGAGCATGATGACATCCTCCTGACCGCAAAAAGAACATAACGTGAACATTGACCGCGCGGCAAGTGTTTTCTCGACGGCGCCGTGCCCCCCCCGGCCGACCGGGCGGGGTGATTGCCGGGGTGGCTTGAAAAATAATTATCGGTTTGGCCGGGCCGGGCGATTGAGACCTGGCCTGAGTCCGCGGCATAGGCGGCAAGCCGGCGAGTTCCCGCGCATTTTTCCGTGAATCTTCTCTAACCAATTGATTGAAAAATGAATTGTGCATCGCAACAGATGCTGGGTGTGCAAGCCTTTTCTTGTTGTGGCGGGCCGGAGCGGTCCCTTGACGTGAGCAATCATACTTTTTAAAAAAATGTCATACGTCCTGACGGAAGGGACGAGCGGCCCGGAACAAGGGCAGGAAGAGGAGGATCCGGATTGGAGAACAGGAACAAGGGACGCGGCGGACCGCTGTCCCGCAGATCGTTTTTCCGGCTTGCGGGAAAAACCGGTGGCGCCGCCGGTGCCGTCGTCGCGACGAGCGCGTGCGAAGGACAGCCGGCGGGCGGGAATGGCTGGGTTCCCGAACAATACAACGCCAAGGGAAATTTTCCCGTCCAGGTGCGGGGGCGCGTACCGATCGACCCGGCCAATCTGTCGATCGTCCGGGACGACCGGAAATGCATTCTGTGCGGCCAGTGCGCGGAGGCTTGCGACCATGTCCAGTCGGTCATGGGGCATTATCGGCTTCCACTGATCGATACCATCCCTTGCGTCGATTGTGGCCAGTGCTCGCTCTGGTGCCCATCGGCCGCGATTACCGAGCGTGACGACAGCACCCGCCTGTTGCGGGCTATCGCCGACAAAACCCTTCATGTCGTGGTTCAGATGGCCCCGTCCACGCGTGTCGCACTGGGGGAGGATTTTGGTCTTCCGGTCGGGACCAATGTCGAGGGGCAGCAAATCGCGGCGCTTCGGAAACTGGGGGTCGACGCGGTGTTCGACACCAATTTTTCCGCCGACCTCACCATCATGGAAGAGGCCACGGAACTGGTCGGGCGCATTGCCGGGAAGGGACGGGAGACGCTTCCCCAGTTCACCTCCTGCTGCCCGGGATGGGTCAGGTTCTGCGAGATGTTCTATCCGGACATGATCCCCCATCTGTCCTCGGCCAAATCGCCGATGACCATGATGGGGGCGATGATCAAGACCCATTACGCCGACCGCAAAGGCATCGATCCGGCGAAGATCGTTTCGGTCGCGATCATGCCTTGCACCGCCAAGAAGAGCGAGGCGGCGCGGCCCGAGATGAACGGCGCGGGCCGCCAACTCGGCAGGCCGGAGATCCGCGATATCGACATCGTGCTGACCACGCGGGAACTGGCCCGCATGATCAAGGCGGCCGGGATCGATCTGACGGCATTGCCACCGGAATCCTGTGACGGGCTGCTCAGCGAATATACGGGCGCCGGGGCGATTTTCGGAAACACCGGCGGTGTCATGGAGGCGGCGGTCCGGACCGCCTATTTCCTGGCGACGAACCGGCGTCCGCCCGATGCGTTGCTGGAATGGCAGCCCGTCCGGGGCCTGAAAGGCCTCAAGGAAGCGTCGGTCGCCATTCCCGGCGTCGGAGACGTCCGTGTCGCGATCGTGTCAGGGCTGGGCAATGCCCGGCAGATTCTTGACCGGGTACGGTCGGGCGCGAAGCCCTGGCATTTCATTGAGGTCATGGCCTGTCCCGGCGGCTGTATCGCCGGCGGCGGACAGCCCCGATCGGCAGTTCCGCCGTCGGACACGATCCGACAGGCGCGATCCGGCGCGATCTATTCGGTCGACGAGCGCGCAACCATCCGTCTCAGCCACGAGAACGGTGAAATCAAGGCCGTCTATGAGAGCTATCTCGGCCGGCCCAACAGCGAGCTGGCCCATCATCTGCTGCACACGGGCTACACCGACCGCAGCATGCATGTGGCGACCGGAAACCGCCGGGATTAGGGGGCAATATGTCCAAGGGAGTTCTGGTCGATCTGACCAAATGCGTCGGATGCGGAAGCTGCACCGTCGCCTGCAAAATGTACAATGCCCGGTCCTGGATCGATGACCGGGCGCCCAGCGCGGGTCCGTCGGCGCTTCTCGCCGACGAAAACTGGACGGTGGTACGCAAAGTCACCGTCGACAGAGACGGCGGCACGCCGGCCTGGCGCTTCGTCAAGCAACAGTGCCTTCACTGCGAGCAGCCGGCCTGCGCCTCGGCCTGTTTCGCCCGGGCGCTGCAAAAAACGGAGGATGGCCCGGTTGTCTATTATCCCAATCTTTGTGTCGGCTGCCGCTATTGCATGGTGGCCTGCCCCTTTGACATCCCGAAATATGAATGGGGGCGCAGCCTTCCGCTGGTGACCAAATGCATGATGTGCGCATCCCGGATCGCGGAGGGGCAAAGGCCGGCCTGCGTGTCGGTCTGTCCAACCGGGGCGATGACATTTGGCGACCGGGGGGCGTTGCTGGAACAAGCCCATACAACGATTTCCGGTGACGACACCTATGTGAAGCATATTTACGGGGAGAAAGAGGCCGGAGGAACGAGCTGGATTTATATTTCGGACGTCGATTTCAGCAAAATCGGCTTCAAGACCGGTATGACCGAAAAGCCGTTGCCATCCTATACGGAAAAATACACGCATCTGACACCGGTCGTCGGCGGGGCCTGGGGACTGGTTCTTGCCGGACTCTATGTGTTCAACAAGCGGAAAAAGACCGTGTCGAAGCGGGATGTGGACGCAAGGGCCGCCGCAGGAACGGGCGAGGGGGACGGGACCGGAACAGGAGACAGGCCATGACAAGCATCGACAACTGCGCCGGTCCGGCCGGCCGGCGGTCCTGGACCTTCCGGATGACGCCGGCGCGCGGGCTGCTGATCCTCCTGTCGCTGGTCGCCATTGCCCTGATCGCCTATCGTCTGGTGACAGGACTTGGCACCGTTACCAACCTCAATGACAAATGGCCCTGGGGGCTCTGGATCGTTTTTGACGTGATGTGCGGCGTCGCCCTGGCGGGAGGCGGCTACGGAACCGCGCTGCTGGTCTATGTGCTGAGGATCGAGACGTTCCGTCCGATCGCCCGGAGCGCGATGCTGACCTCTCTGATCGGCTATCTGCTGGTGATGGCGGGGTTGTTCCTGGATATCGGGCAGTGGTTCAATTTCTGGCGTCCCGTGGTTTCCCTGGGACACAGTTCGGTCCTGTTCGAAGTCTATATCTGCGTGTCCGCCTATACCCTGGTCCAGCTTCTGGAATTCGGCGAGATCGTGACGGAGCGCGTGGGCACCCGCTATCACGCCTTCTTCCGCAAGATCCTTCCGCCTCTGCTGATCATCGGCATCATGATCCCGACGATGCATCAGTCCTCGCTGGGCGGGCTTTATCTGCTGATGCCGGACAAGCTGCATCCCCTGTGGTGGTCGCCGCTGATCTTCCTGTTCTTCCTGCTGTCATCCTTCTTCGTGGGGCCGGCGATGATCGCCGTGGAAACGGCGCTGGGCGGGCTGGCCTTCGGTCACAAGGTGCCGATGGAGGTTCTGACCCGCCTGATCCGGGTCTCCGGTGGCGCGCTGATCCTTTATCTTCTGCTCAAAATCGGGGACCTTGCGGTCCGCGACCGGCTGGGGATGCTGTTCGACGGAAGCTTCGAAAGCGTCTTCTTCCTGCTTGAAATGGGTCTGGGGGTGATGGTGCCGATCGCGATCAGCTTCTCGCGTCTGGCCCATGTCCGCGCCTGGGTCGTCGCGTTCGGCGTCCTGGTCAGTGCCGGCGTGGTGCTGAACCGCTATGACGTCGTGGTGACCGGCATGATCTCCTCGACCGGATCGGTCTACTGGCCGGCCTTCGGCGAACTGGCGATCAGCATCGGACTGGTGTGCATGGGCTGTCTGGCCTACCTCTTCATCTGCGAAAACTTCCGCATCATCGAAGAGGCGGCGGAGTAACGACGGGAGGCGACCGGGAGGGACGTTCCTTCCGGTCGCCCTCAAAAAGGGTGCAAACCGCTTCCCTCTCCGGCGCGACCGCTCTACAGTTGCGCCATGGTTGGTCACATGAAGCCATCACTCAGCGTTCTCTGGATCCAGGCGGGCGGTTGCGGCGGCTGCACTTTGTCGGCGCTGGGCGCCGGCACGGGCGGGCTGACGGAAACGCTGGACCGCGCCAATATCCGCCTTTTATGGCATCCCTCGTTCTCCGCGTCGGATGGCGGGCAGGCTTTGCGACTTCTGGAGCGCTGCGCCAGCGGGGATCAGCCATTCGACGTCCTGTGCGTCGAGGGTGCGGTCCTGACCGGCGGCGACGGCGGAAGTTTTCAGATCCTGGCCGGAAGCGGCCGGTCGATGGCCTGTTGGGTCCGGGAACTGGCACAGGTCGCCCGTTATGTGGTCGCCGTCGGGACCTGCGCCGCCTATGGCGGCATGGCGCTGTCCCCGCTGGTGCCGACCAAAGCCATGGGATTGCACTATCGCGACGAGGAGCCGGGCGGCCTTCTGGGCGTGGACTGGCGATCGTCGGCGGGGCTGCCGGTGATCAATGTGTCGGGATGTCCGCCCCATCCCGGCTGGATCGTCGAGACCTTGATGGGCCTCGCCCACGATGTCTTCCAGGAGGGGGATCTCGACAGCTTCGGACGTCCGCGTTTCTGGGCGGACCATCTGGTGCATCACGGCTGCGTCCGCAACGAATACTACGAATTCAAGGCCAGCGCCGCCCAACCGTCCCACCTCGGCTGTCTTCTCGAAAATCTGGGCTGCAAAGGCACCCAGGCGCCCGGCGACTGCAATCTGCGGCTCTGGAACGGCGGATGGTCCTGTCCCAATGCCGGCTATGCCTGCATCAACTGCACATCGCCGCGGTTCCAGGATCCTGCCGGCGCCTTCCTTGAAACGCCGAAGGTGGCCGGGATCCCCGTCGGCCTTCCGGTCGACATGCCCAAGGCCTGGTATGTCGCCCTGTCGATGTTGTCGAAGTCCGCGACCCCGGACCGGGTTCGCAAGAATGCCTGCGAGGACCATGTGGTGGTGCCCCCGCTGACGACACCGTGAGGCCCGCCGTGACGGAATTGTCTTTAGGGCCGTTCAGCCGGGTCGAAGGGGACCTGGAACTGCGGCTGACCTGCGAGGGCGGGCGGGTCGTTGCCGCGGAGGCGGCGACACCGCTTTACCGCGGCATCGAACAGATCCTGGAGGGACGGCCGGCGCAGGATGCCCTGGTCATCGCCGCGCGGCTGTGCGGCAGTTGTTCCGTGTCGCAATCGATGGCCGCGGCCAAGGCTCTGGGCATGGCCATCGGCACCCGACCCCCGGCCAACGGCATGATCGCGGCCAATCTGATCCTGGCCTGCGAAACCGCGGCCGATCACCTGACCCATTTCTATCTGTCCTTCATGCCGGATTTCGCCGATCCCGCCTATTCCTGTCGTCCCTGGTATGCGCTGGCGGTTCGGCGGTTCCAGGCGCAGACCGGCGTTGCCGCCCGCGAGATGGAAAAGGCGCGGGTGGCTTTCCTGCATGCCATGGGAATCCTCGCCGGGCGGTGGCCGCACAATCTTGCCATCCAGCCGGGCGGTACCACCAAATCCATCGATCTGGGCGAGCGGATGCGGCTTCTGGCGGTTCTCGCCGATTTCCGCCGTTTCCTGGAGACCGCCCTTTATGGCGATACGCTGGAAGCCGTGGCCGGTCTGTCGTCGGTCGCCGATCTGACGCGATGGGCCGATGCCCATGGAGCCGATGGCGCCGATCTGCCCCTGTTCCTGGAGATCGCGCAGGACCTTGGTCTGGCGTCGCTGGGGCGTGGACCGGACCGCTTCCTCAGCGTCGGCGCCTTTGGTGGCGTGGAGGATCCGTTGTTCCCCGCCGGGATCTGGCGAATGGGGGCGGGCAACGCCCTCGATCTTGCCGATCTGCGCGAAGACCTGAGCCACACCTGGATGAGCGGGCCCAATCTGCACCCGCGGGACGGCACGACGCTGCCAGACGCCGACAAACCGGGGGGGTATAGCTGGTGCAAGGCGGTGCGTCTGTCCGGAGACAGCATGGAGGTCGGCGCTTTCGCCCGTCAGATGATCGCCGGTCACCCCCTGATCCGGTCCATGGCGGCCGCGCAGGGCGGGCGCGCCACCGTCGCCGGCCGCGTTGTCGCCCGTTTGTTGGAACTTGCGATCCTGGTCTCCGCGATGGAGCGGTGGGTCCGCTCCTTTGCCGCGTCGGAGCCCTATTGTCTTCCCGCGCCGGTGCCGGAACGGGCCGAGGGGTGCGGCCTTGTCGAGGCGGCGCGGGGCAGTCTCGGTCATTGGCTGGCGGTCGAGGGTGGACGGATCCGTCGCTATCAGATCGTCGCGCCCGGAACATGGAACTGCTCGCCCCGGGATTCGTCATGCCGCCCGGGTCCCCTGGAAGAGGCGCTGGTCGGAACACCGGTCGATGAGGGGGAGGCGATGCCCCTGCCTGTCCGGCATATCGTCCGGTCGTTCAATCTCTGTCTTCGTTGCGCAGCCCAATAGACCTGTGACTTTTGTCCGGCTGGTAAGAGTCTGTCCACTCTGGCAGGCTGCTTGTCAGACAAAAAACCGTTCAGACCATCGGTTCTGGCGGCCCTACCTGGGTCTTCAAACTCACACTATCAAAAGATAATTTGTCCTGCCGGTCAGACGGGATGGGTGGTGTGTGGGTTTCCACGAACGTGGAAACTGTCTTTCCATGTGGTGGCAACGCTCCTTACGACTTTCGGCCTAGATGCTGTCAGGAATTATTTCGGGGAGCGAAATAACCCATTGAGAAAAAATGGTTATCAGACTGCGGACGAAACTGGCCCGGGTTTTGCCTCATTTACTTTCGTAATGAGGCCATAAGGTCCATCCCAGGGGGGGCGGTGTCAGGTTTTTATGACAACCACGCACGTCGCCGCGATGCCAGAACAGATAAGGCGTCGACGCATCCTCTATACCCGGACCGGCTCCTGGCCGGGATTGGTAACCGGACCCGGATGGATCTTAAAAAAAACTGTCGCTGAAGGCCTGAGGGGGCCGGCGCGGCGAACCGTCCTTCGCGCGAGTTGAAAGAGGTTGGGAAATATGAACGATGACATCTTGAATGCGGCCGAGGCGAGATTGGGGCTGTCACGCCGCAGCCTCCTCCAGTTCTGCGCAGCCATGGCGGCCACGATGGGCCTGCCCAAAGGGGCGGACGCGGCCATGGCCGGCGCCATCGCCTCGGGAAAGCGCCCGCCGGTGATCTGGATGCATTTCCTGGAATGCACAGGCTGCACCGAATCGATGTTGCGCAGCGAACATCCGGCGCTCGACAAGCTGATCCTCGATATCATCTCGCTCGACTATCATGAGACCCTGTTCGCCGGCGCCGGCCACCAGGCCGAGGCAGCCCGCAAGGCGGCGATGGCCGCGAACAAGGGCAAGTACCTCCTGGTCATCGAGGGGGCCGTCTCGACCAAGGACAACGGGATCTACTGCAAGGTCGGTGGCGAAACGTCGCTGGCCCTTCTGAAGGAAACCGTGGCCGACGCCGCCGCCGTGATCGCCCTGGGATCCTGCGCCGCCTGGGGCGGCGTGCCCTCCTCGGCCCCCAATCCCACCGGCGCGGTCGGCGTCGCCGAACTGATCACCGACAAGCCGATCGTCAATATCCCCGGCTGTCCGCCCATCCCCTACAATTTCCTGTCCACCGTCGTTCATTACCTGACCTTCGGGAAACTGCCGGATCTCGATGACAAGGGGCGGCCGAAATTCGCCTTCAGCCGCACCATTCACGAGAACTGCGAGCGTCGTCCCCATTTCGATGCCGGCCGGTTCGCCCAGGAATTCGGCGACGAGGGCCACCGCAAGGGCTATTGCCTTTACAAGCTGGGGTGCAAGGGACCGGAGACCTTCGCCAACTGTCCGGCGGTTCTGTTCAACGACATCGGAGGCGGTAGCTGGCCGGTGGGCGTCGGGCATCCCTGCATCGGCTGTACCGAGAAGGGTATCGGCTTCAACAAGCCGATCCACTCGCTGGCCGATCCGCTCTATATCACGCCGCCGGAATCCTATCCGCGCATCATCGAGGAGCAGGGACAGGGCGTGACCCTTGGATCCGCCGCCACCGTGGCGGTGATCGGCGGGCTCGCCGTCGGCGCCGGCATCAAGGTGGCGTCCAATCTTGGCAAGAACCGCCCGAACGATCCCTCGCACGGACAGGAGTGATCCGATGGCCGTTTCGAGACGAAACTTTTTGCGTGGAGCGGCCGCAGGCGGCGCCGCCGCGGCTTGTGCCGCGGCCGTGACTGAACCTGCCGCGGCCCGCGAAAATCTGCAGATGCCGCCGAAGGCGGTGGGACTGCTTTACGATTCAACCCTGTGTGTCGGCTGCAAGGCCTGCGTCGCCGCCTGTCGCGACGCCAACGGTCTGGCGCCCGAATTCACCACGGACGAGAAGATCTGGGATACCGCGGTCGATATCTCGGGCAAGACTATCACCGTCATCAAGCTCTACACGGACGGAACCGCCAAGCATAAGGACCAGGAGAAGGACGGCTTCGCCTTCATGAAGCGATCCTGCCTGCATTGCGTCGACCCGTCCTGCGTGTCCGTTTGCCCGGTCAGCGCCATGACCAAGGATCCCGAGACCGGGATCGTGAGCCATGAGCCGGCCGATTGCATCGGCTGCCGCTATTGCGTCGTGGCCTGCCCCTTCGGCGTGCCGCAGTTCGAATTCGACAAGGCCTTTCCGAAGCTTCTGAAATGCGAGATGTGCAAACACCGGCAGGCGGAGGGCAAGATCCCGGCCTGCGCCGAGGTCTGCCCGACCGGCGCGACGCTGTTCGGCCCGATGACGGCCTTGAAGGCGGAAGCAGACCGGCGGACGTCGACGGCACCGGGAGTGCCGACCGACTACATGCGCAAGACGGTCGATTCGACTGACGTGCACGAACGTCCGAACGCGGCCTATGTCAAGCATACCTACGGCACCACCGAGGTCGGCGGTACCCAGATGCTGCTGCTGTCGGGCGTGCCCTTCGAGAAAATGGGCTATCCCGCGCTGCGCGAGCGGTCCTACGCCTCCGAGGCGGAAACCATCCAGGAAGGGATCTACGGTGGCTTTGTCGCCCCGATGGCCCTGTTCGCCGGGCTTCTTTTCATGGCCCGCAAGAACACCAAGAATCATGGTGAGGAGGAATAACCATGTCCAAGGCAGCTCCTCTCGGCGGTCCCTTCATCACCAGGACAACGGTGATCACCGCCATTCTCACCCTGATCATGGCGGCTCTGCTGCTCTACCGGCTGGTATTCGGTCTGGGGGCGGTGACCAATCTTTCGAACGGCTACGGATTCGGCCTGTGGATCGCGTATGACGTGTTCATCAGCACGGCTTTCGCCTGCGGCGGCTATTCCATGGCCATCCTGGTCTATATCTTCAACAAGGGCGAGTTCCATCCTCTGGTCCGGCCCGCCCTTCTGGCCAGCGCCTTCGGCTACAGCCTGGGCGGTATCTCGATCATGTTCGACATCGGCCGGTACTGGAACGCCTGGCATCTGTTTCTGCCCTGGTGGGCCAATACGACGTCGATCATGCTGGAAGTCGCCTGCTGTATCGGCGCCTATTGCTGCGTGCTCTGGATCGAGTTCGCTCCGGTGATCGCCGAACGGTGGGGCACTCCGGCCATCCGCAAGTTCCTGACCAAGATCGCCTTCATTCCGATCGCCGTGGGCTGTCTGCTGCCGACCATGCATCAGTCCTCGCTGGGGTCCCTGCTGATCCCCGCCGGCTATCTCGTTCATCCGTTGTGGCAGACCAATCTGCTGCCGGTTCTGGCCCTGAGTTCAGCCATCTGCATGGGCTATGCGATCGTGATCTTTGAAGGCAGCCTGGTGACGGAGGCTTATCACCGTCCCAGCGAGGCGCATATGCTGGGCAAGATCTCGAAGCTGATCGTCGGCCTGCTTGTGTTCTATCTGGCGGTCCGCTGGGTCAACCTGGCCTATGCCGGCAAACTGGGCCTGGTGCTGACGTCGGGCAAATACTCATTCTTCTTCATCATGGAGAATGTGCTGTTCGTCCTGCCGGTGATCCTGCTCGCCTCGCAGCGCAACCGTGTCAATCCGCAGATCCTGTTTGTCGCGGCGGTGTCGATGCTTCTCGCCGGCGCGTTCTATCGCCTGGATCTGGTCCTGATCGCCTATGGCCGCCCGGGCTGGCATTACTTCCCGTCGATCGGCGAGATCATGATCACCGTCGGGTTCGTCGCCCTTGAGATCCTGGGCTACATCGTTTGCGTCAGATTGTTCCCCGTCCTGTCCAGCCATCATCCGGCCAAGGATTCCAACAGCGTTCGGCGCGCCCCCCGCGTGGCCGCGACGACCAACAAGTAATCAAGGAGAGTTGCCGTGGCGACGAGAATCACCATCGACCCCATCACCCGTATCGAAGGCCACCTGCGCGTCGATGTCGAGGTGGACAATGGGAAAGTGTCCAGGGCCTGGTCTTCGGGCCAGATGTGGCGGGGTATCGAACAGATCGTGCAGGGACGCGATCCGCGCGACGCCTGGACCATCGTCCAGCGCATCTGCGGCGTCTGCACCACCGTCCATGCAATGGCTTCGGTGCGGTCGGTCGAGAACGCGCTGAACCTCGAGGTGCCGCTGAACGCCCAGTTCATCCGCAACATGATCATGTGCGCCCATTCCATCCATGATCACATCGTTCACTTCTATCATCTGTCGGCTCTCGACTGGGTCGATGTGGTGTCGGCCCTGAAGGCCGATCCGGTGAAGGCGGCCCAGTTGGCCGAAAGCCTGTCCGAGTGGGAAGGCAACAGCCGCCATGTGATGACCGACGTGCAGAACCGCCTCAAAACCTTCGTCGGGTCCGGACAGCTTGGCGTGTTCACCAACGGCTATTGGGGTCATCCGGCGATGAAGCTGCCGCCGGAAGTCAACCTGATGGCGGTCGCGCATTACCTTCAGGCCCTGGAAATTCAGCGCTACGCCAACAAGATCGTGGCCACCCTGGGATCCAAGACGCCGCATATCCAGAATCTGGCGGTCGGCGGTGTTGCCAATCCGATCGCGACCGACAGCCAGTCTGTGCTGACGGTGGAACGTCTGCTGCTGATCAAGGAAATGATCGACAAGCTGGGGTCGTTCATCCGCAACTGTTATCAGGTCGACGTGGCCGCGGTCGGCGCCTTCTATGCCGACTGGACGCAGCTTGGCGCGGGCATCACCGATTATCTGTCGGTCCCGGACATGCCGCTTGACACCAAATGCACGCGCTTCATGATGCCGGGCGGCTTCATCAAGGGCGGGGACCTGTCGACCTTCAAGCCGATCACGTCCTATTCCGACAGCTATTTCCGCGATGGCGTTGCGGAGTCGGTAAAGCATTCCTGGTATAAATACTCTGGCGGAAACGGTCCGCTGCACCCGTGGAAGGGCGAAACCACGCCTGATTACACGGACTTCCAGGACAACGGAAAGTATTCGTGGGTCAAATCGCCGACCTTCTATGGCAAGCCGGCGCAGGTCGGCCCCCTCGCCAATGTCCTGTGCGGTGTTGCCGCCGGCCACCAGCCGACCGTCAGTCACCTGAACCGGGTGATGGACATTGCCGGCAAGCTGGCCGGGTCCAAACTGCCGATGAGCGCGCTGCATTCGACCATCGGTCGCCACGCGGCCCGGGCGGTGCGGTGCGGCGTTGTCCATGAAAACCTGCAGGCGAGCTGGCAGGCCCTGATGGAGAATATCGCCAAGGGCGACACCAAGACCTTCAATAAGCCGGTGTTCCCGAAGGGTGAGATCATGGGCGTCGGCCTGCATGAGGCGCCGCGCGGTCTTCTGTCGCACTGGTCGGTGATCAAGGACGGCAAGATCGCCAATTACCAGGCGGTGGTGCCGACCACCTGGCTGGCGGCGCCCCGCAATGAAGCCGACGAGCAGGGGCCTTATGAGGCGTCCCTGCTGAAGACGCCGGTGGCCGATCCGGAACGGCCGCTGGAGGTCCTGCGCACGGTTCACTCGTTCGATCCCTGCCTTGCCTGCGCGGTCCATCTGACGGACAAGGAGCAGAAGACGGTCGTTCAGGTGAAAGCCCTTTAGGGGGAGCGAAAGGCCGGTTGCGGCGGATGACCATCCCCGCGACCGGCCTTGAGCGTTCCGCCGGCTCCGGGTCATCGGAGCGGCGCGGAATGTCAGGGGCAACAGAAGTCCGCCCGCGATCCTCGGTTTTCCGGGGGTCGCGGGTCTTTGCACAATGAAAGAGGCGAGCATGCGGGTGGTGGTGCTGGGCATCGGCAATATGCTGATGACCGACGAGGGAATCGGAGTTCACGCCGTCGAGGCGCTGCAACGGCGGTTCATCCTGCCTGATGCCGTCGCGGTAGTCGATGGCGGTACCACGGGCATGGAACTGCTTCCCGATCTGGAGAATGCCGATCATCTGATCGTGATCGACGCGGTCCGGGTGGGCAAGCCTCCGGCCACGGTCGTCCGGCTGGAAGGCGATGACGTGCCCGCCTTTTTCAAGACCAAGCTGTCGCCGCATCAGGTCGGCCTGTCCGATGTTCTGGCGGCACTGCGTTTTTCCGGCCAGGCCCCGCGCCACGTTGTCCTGATCGGTGTTCAGCCTGTCTCGCTGGAGATGGGGATGGAGCTGTCGCCGGACGTCGCCCGGCGTCTCGACGAGGTCCTGGACCTCGTGAGCGCGGAACTGGCGACCATTGGCGTGCCCGCGCTGGAGCGGCGCCAGTGAGGGGCTGTTGATCCGAGGGAGAGCGTCGCCATGTGTGTTGCCGTTCCGTCGCAGGTGATTTCCGTCGAGGGAGACCGCGCGACAGTGGAGTGTTTCGGCGTCCGCCGCGAGGTCAGCCTGATGCTGATGGAAGAGGCGGTGACGCCCGGCGATTATCTGATCATCCAGTCGGGCGCGTTCGCTGTGGAGCGGGTTCCCGTCGAACAGGCGCGCGAATCTCTCGCCTATTTCGCCGAAGCCCTGGCCGACGCCGGTGACGACAGCCTTTCGGAAGGGGATCTGCCGCGTGGGGGGCGACGGGACGGGGCGCGATGACGTCCAGTCCGGCCGAGGGAAGCCTTCACGTCCGTTTCGCGGTCGAGCAGGGGCGGTTTTCGCGCGTCTCGATCACCAATGATCGCCCCCTGCGGGCGTCGGCCGTGCTGGCGGGGCGGCCGGCGGCCGATCTTCCGCGACTGGTCTCACAATTGTTTTCCGTTTGCCGCATTGCCCAGGGGGTGGCCTCGCTCGGGGCGGTCGAACAGGCTCTTTGCATCGCCGTGGATCCGGTTCAGCAGATGGCCCGGGACGCCCTGATGACCGGGGAAATGCTGATTGATCATGCGACGCGCGCCTGTCTGGACTGGACCGGGATGACCGGCCAGCCGCCGGCGATCGCACCTTTGCGCCGGATCCGCCGGGCGCTCGCCGATCTTCCCTCTGTTCTGTTTCCCGATGGCGACTGGACCCGCCCCGGCGGCGGTCGCCTTTGTCCGGACATGTCCGTCCTCGGCCCGCGTCTGGCGGAGGCGGTGGAGGCGTTCGGCGACATTCTTCCGGCGGATCCGGGAGCCATGACGCCCCCGCCCGGCGATCCCGGTCTGGCGGGCTGCCTGGCCGATTACATCCGGTCCCGGGAACTGGAGGGGTTCGGCGCCTTTGCCGTGAAGCCGATGCCCGATCTGCCGTCTGAC
The DNA here is from genome assembly GCA_009712185.1 of Telmatospirillum sp. Classification (GTDB taxonomy): domain Bacteria; phylum Pseudomonadota; class Alphaproteobacteria; order Rhodospirillales; family Magnetospirillaceae; genus Telmatospirillum. The sequence goes on from WASQ01000151.1 coordinate 43,365, forward strand.
CGTCTGATGGACCGCTTCGAGCAGGACGACGGTCTTTTCCCCGAACGGCCGGACTGGGACGGGGACCATCCTCTGACCGGGCCGCTGGCGCGCCGGTGGGAGGACGGGGCGGTGCACGCGGTGTGCCGCGATCACGGCGCCGGCCTGATGGCCCATCTTGTCGCCTCCACGCGGGAAATGGCCGACGGTCTCGCCCTGCTGGGCGCATTGCCGGACCTTGCCGGTCTTCCTCCGGTCGAGGGCGGGCGAAAGGATGGCGGCCTCGGGATCGGAGTGGTCGAGGCCGTGCGGGGGCGCCTGATCCACCGGGTCGGGATCCGGGACGGGGTGGTGACGCATCTCGATATCGTCGCTCCGACCGAGTGGAACTTTCATCCGCAGGGGCCGCTGGTGTCCGGTCTGACCGGTGCCCCGTCCGGCGCGGATCCTCTCGCCCGGATCCGTCTTCTGGTGTCGGCGCTGGACCCCTGCGTTGCCGTCCGGATTTCGCCCCTGTGAGCCCGGGGCATGCCGCCGGGACCGCCCGCGATTCATCACTTGCTCAGGGACATTACCTTCGGTCTGTGCGATTATGACGTCAGGCGGACATCGCCCCCTGGCGGGAGCGCGATGGCAGGACGGCGGGGCGGAACGGTTTTGGAAGTGAAAGGCGTGTGAACGGGACTGGGAATCGTGCCTTGTGAAGGTTTTGTCCGGAACCGGTGCCGGGCGGCCGCCGTGCCGCCCGAAATGCCGTGGAGCCGCAGGTTGCCTGTCCGTCCGTGAGATTGCTATGCATGAAATGTCGTTGACCGAAGGCATCCTGCGGGTGTTGGAACAGCAGGCGGCCGCGCAGGGATTCACCCGGGTCGTCAAAGTCCGGCTGGAGATTGGCGAACTGTCGGCGGTCGATCCCGAATCCCTCCGCTTCTGTTTCGAGGCCATCCGGGACGAGACCGTGGCGGACGGCGCGGAGCTGGAAATCATCCCGCTGCCCGGGCGGGCTTTTTGTGTCGATTGTGGAAAAGAGGTTCCGCTTCCCCATCGTTTTGCCGTTTGTCCCGACTGTGGCGGCGGCAAACTTCAGCTTTCCGGCGGCGATGAGATGCGGATCAAGGATCTGGAGGTGGAGTGATGTGCGGGGTTTGCGGTTGCGGCAGCGAGACCATCGGCGAGGCTCATGGTCACGATCATGGTCATTCGCACCACGGTCATTCCCATTCCCATCCTCATGACCATGACCATGACCATGACCATGACCATGACCATGACCATGGGCACGACCACGACCACGACCACGGGCATCCGCACGATCATGACCACGATCACCACCATGAGCATGCGGCGCGGGGCGACATTCACTACGGCCAGGGGCCGGCCGGATCCCATGTTCCGGGCCTCAGCCAGGCCCGCATGGTCAAGATCGAGCAGGACATTCTGGGCTACAACAACGGCTATGCCGCTGAAAACCGCGCCATGTTCGAGGAAAACGGGATCCTGGCGCTGAATCTGGTTTCGAGCCCCGGTTCGGGAAAGACGACGCTGCTCTGCCGGACCATTGCCGACCTCAAGGACCGGCACTCCATCGCCGTCATCGAGGGCGACCAGCAGACCAGCAACGATGCCGACCGGATCCGCGCCACCGGCGCGAAGGCGCTGCAGGTCAATACCGGAAAGGGCTGTCATCTGGATGCCCATATGGTCGGCCACGCGACGGAAAAACTGGAGCCGGCGGAGGATTCCCTGCTGTTTATCGAAAACGTCGGCAATCTGGTGTGCCCGGCCGCTTTCGATCTGGGGGAGGCGGCCAAGGTGGTCATCCTGTCCGTCACCGAGGGAGAGGACAAGCCGGTCAAATATCCCGACATGTTCGCCGCCGCCGAAGTGATGATCCTGAACAAGATCGATCTGCTGCCCTATCTGTCGTTTGATGTCGAGCAGTGCGTCGCCTACGCGCGCCGCGTCAATCCGGGGATCGGCGTTCTGAAGGTCTCGGCGACCTCAGGCGAGGGGCTGGAGGACTGGTATCGGTGGATCGGGGACCGGCGCCAGTCGCTGCTGGCGGGGCGTGTCGCACGGCTGGAGAGCAAGCTGGCCGCCCTTCGCGCACGCATGGACCGGGCATAATTCGTTTGGTGATGAACGGGCGGCCGAGGCGTGGCCGCCCCGACGGAAAGGAGTTTCCGCATGTGTCTTGCCCTGCCCGCCCTGGTCAAGGAGGTTCTGTCCGATGATCTGGCGCTTGTCGAACTGGGCGGCGTGACCAAGGAGATCTCGATCGCCCTGGTCGAGGATGTGGTCCCCGGCGACTATGTCATCGTCCATGTCGGCTTCGCCTTGTCGAAGATGGATCCTGTCGAGGCCGAAAAGACCCTGGCGGTGTTCGCCGAGATGGCGGAGGCTGTGGCGGCCCAATGAAATATATCGACGAGTTCCGCGACGGCGCGGTGGCCCGCCAGATCGCCGGGGCGATCGGAACGGAGGCGAGGCGTGACCGCGGCTATGCCCTGATGGAATTCTGCGGCGGCCATACCCATGCGATCTCCCGCTACGGCATCGAGGATCTGCTGCCGGAACAGGTGCGCATGATCCATGGGCCCGGCTGTCCGGTGTGTGTCCTGCCGATCGGGCGTGTCGACAACGCCATCGAGATCGCGAAGCGTCCGGGCGTTATTCTCTGCACCTATGGTGATCTGCTGCGCGTTCCCGGATCCGGACGCAACAGCCTGATGAAGGTGAAGGCGCAAGGGGCGGATGTCCGGATGGTCTATTCCGCCGCCGACAGCCTGGTCGTCGCACGGGAAAACCCCGACCGTCAGGTCGTGTTCTTCGCCATCGGTTTTGAAACTACGACTCCGCCGACCGCGCTGGTCCTGCGCCAGGCCCGGGCGATGGGGCTTTCGAACTTCTCCGTCTTCTGCAACCATGTTCTCACCCCCGCGGCGATCGGTGCCATTCTGGACAGCCCGGACGTGCGGGAGGCCGGAACCGTTGCGCTGGACGGCTTCATCGGGCCGGCGCATGTGTCGACCGTGATCGGCAGCCGCCCTTACGAACATTTTGCCGAGACCTACCGTAAACCGGTGGTGATCGCCGGATTCGAACCTCTGGACGTGCTTCAGGCGATTCTGATGCTGGTCCGTCAACTGAACGATGGCCGTGCCGAGGTCGAGAACGAGTTCAGCCGCGCGGTGACGCGCGACGGAAACCGCAAGGCGCAGGAGGTCATGGCGGAGGTGTTTGAACGGCGTCCTTCCTTCGAATGGCGCGGTCTGGGGGCTCTGCCCGACAGCGCCCTGGCGATCAGGCCTGAGTTCGCCGACTGGGATGCCGAGCGCCTGTTCGAGATCGAAACCCGGTCGGTCCCCGACGTCCGGGCCTGCGAATGCGGCGATATCCTGCGGGGCGTCAAAAGGCCGGCGGATTGCCGTCTGTTCGGCAGCGTCTGCACCCCGGAAAATCCGATGGGGTCCTGCATGGTGTCGTCGGAGGGGGCCTGCGCCGCGCATTGGACTTATGGCCGGTTCCGCGATGCGGGGCCTTTGACGTAACCCTTGACATCCCGGCGGTGCTTCTGTCGTGGCGGAAGCCGGCGGGGACCTGGGCGCTTTCGACAGTTCTTCCGCAGTTTGACGATCTCTTTTCAGGATTATCCATGACACGCGAACGTAAAGGCCCGGCCCTCGATTTCACGAACGGCCGTGTCGATCTTTCCCACGGCGGCGGTGGACGCGCGATGGCGCAGCTTGTCGAGGACCTGTTCATCGCGAGTTTCGACAATGATCTGTTGCGCCAGCGCAATGATCAGGCCTGTCTCAGCGTTCCGGCCGGCCGGCTGGTGATGACCACCGACGGATATGTGATTTCTCCGATGTTCTTTCCGGGCGGGGACATCGGTTCTCTCGCGGTGCATGGCACCATCAACGACGTCGCCATGGGAGGCGCCCGGCCGATCGCGCTGTCGGCCTCCTTCATCCTGGAGGAGGGGTTGCCCCTGGCGGATCTTCGGCGCGTGGTCCTGTCGATGGCTGAGGCCAGCCGGGTGGCCGGCGTTCCCATCGTCACCGGCGACACCAAGGTCGTCGAGAAAGGGAAGGGCGACGGTCTGTTCATATCGACCACCGGTATCGGACAGGTGCCCGAGGGTGTGACCATTTCGGGTGACCGTGCCCGACCCGGCGACGCCATCCTGATCAGCGGCACCATGGGGGACCACGGTGTCGCAGTGATGAGTCTCAGGGAAAATCTGGGGTTTTCGACCAGCCTGAGGTCGGATTCGGCCGCCCTTCACACCCTGGTGGCCGAGATGGTGGCGGCGGTTCCCGATATTCATTGCCTGCGCGATCCGACCCGGGGCGGGCTGGCCTCCACCCTCAATGAACTGGCGGAACAGTCGGCTGTCGGGATGCATCTGGAGGAAACGGCCATTCCGGTCCGCGAGGAGGTGCGCGGCGCCTGCGAACTGCTGGGGCTCGATCCGCTTTATGTCGCCAACGAGGGAAAGCTGATCGCCATTGTTCCCGGCGCGGAGAAAGAACGCCTTCTGGCGGTGATGCGGGCCCATCCCCTGGGCATGGACAGCGCCATCATCGGGGAGGTGGTTGAGGATCCCCATCACTTTGTTCAGATGCGGACCGCCTTTGGCGGCAACCGGGTGGTCGACTGGCTTGCCGGCGAGCAGCTTCCGAGGATCTGCTGATGCGATTGTGCCGGTTCGTCATGGTAACGGTTCCGGGGTGGCCGGGCCTGACGGGCCCGGATATCCGGTGACAGTGTCATGACCGAAGTTCCGATTGTTCTGGTGGTTGACGACGAGGTCCGGTCGCAGGAGGCCCTGCGCCGGGTTCTCGCGGAGGAGTTCGAGGTTCTGACCGCGTCCTCGGCGGCGGAGGCGGAAGGGCTTCTGGAAGTCGAGATGGTGCATGTCATCCTCTGCGATCAGAAAATGCCGGGGTGTACCGGCGTCGAATTCCTGAAGTCCGTACGCAATCGCTGGCCGGATCCGGTGCGGATGATCATTTCCGGCTACACCGACTCCGAGGATATCATCGCCGGCCTCAATGAGGCCGGGATCTATCGCTACATCACCAAGCCCTGGGATCCGGACGAACTGATCCGCGCGATCCGGGAGGCGGTGCAGGCCTTCCGCCTGCAACGGGAAAATCAGAGCGCCAGCCTGGAGATCCGCGTGGCCGCGGAAACGTTGCAGCGGCAGCTCAATGCGAAACGCGACCTGTTGCGCAGCCGGTTCGATTTCGATCGAATCGTGCATGCCGCCGATAGTCCGATGGTGGAGGCGATCCGGACCGCGGGACGGATCGCGCCCTACGATATTTCGGTTCTGATCACCGGAGAGTCGGGAACCGGCAAGGAATTGCTGGCGCGCGCCCTTCATTACAGTTCTTCGCGGGCCGATAAGCCCTTCGTCGTCGAGAACTGCGCGGCGCTTCCCGATCAGCTTCTGGAATCAGAACTGTTCGGAGCCAAGAAGGGCGCTTTCACCGGCGCCTACGAGGACCGGATCGGTCTGTTCGAGCAGGCGGACGGCGGCACCATTTTCCTGGACGAGATCGGGGAGACGTCTCCGGCTTTCCAGGTCAAGCTGCTGCGCGCCCTCCAGGAAGGGGAAATCCGGCCGTTGGGGGCGCGCCTGACACGCAAGGTCAATGTCCGGGTCATTTCCGCGACGAACCGGGATCTGGAGGCCGATGTTCTGGCCGGCCGTTTCCGTCGTGATCTCTATTATCGTCTTGCGGTGTTCCGTCTTCATCTGCCGCCGTTGCGCGAACGGCCGATGGACGTTCCTCTGCTGGCCGAGGTGCTTCTGGCCGACGTCGGACGCACATTCGGCAAGACCGTGATGGGCTTTTCCGCGGAGGCGATGAAAAGCCTCAAGGACTATGACTGGCCCGGCAATGTGCGCGAGTTGCAAAACGAGGTTCAGCGTCTGGTGGCCCTGACGGACCTCCCCACCATCGGCGCCGCCCTTCTATCGCCGGCGATCCGGGCAAGCGGAGACGAAGGCCGGGCAGCCGGCGGGGGCGTCAGGGTGGCGGGAGCCACTCTGAAGGAGAAGGTCGAGTCCCTGGAAGAGGAGATCATTCGTGAGGCCCTGGCCCGGCATGGTTGGAACATCAGCCGGGTCGCCGACGAGTTGGGGCTGTCGCGCGTCGGTCTCCGGGCAAAGCTCCAACGCTACGGCCTCGAACGGATGAGCGCGGCCGATGGTGGATGATCAGCCGCCGTTCTCCCCGGACGGAGGGGCGGAGCCCGAGGGCGGCGACCACGATGCGTCCCAGGAGGCGGCCTGGATCGATGTGATCCGGAAGATGGACGAGGTCTATTCCGACCTTATCCGCTATGAAGTCGATCTGGAGCAGCGCAACGCTCAGCTCGAACATGCGCAGCAGTTCATCGGCAGCGTCATCGCGTCGATGTCCGACATTCTGGTGGTCTGCGATCAAAAGGGGCGCATCGTCCAGGTCAATCCGGCCCTGGTGTCGCTGACAGGATTCTCGGAAAGCGAGCTGACGGGGCAGCCGCTGACCATTCTGCTGTCCGATGAGGATGCCCTGGTGTTCCGTCCCGGATGTGTCGTCGCCGAGCACGAGGCCCGTCTGAAAAGCAGGACGGGCGGATTTACCGATCTGGTCGCAATGAACGGCTCCCCCCGGCTGGAGCGTGAAAGGCGCCTGCCGGGGATGGTCATCGTCGGCCGGCCGGTCGGCGAACTGCGTCGCGCTTACGAGGCGCTGCATGTCGCCCATCTCGATCTGAAACGGGCCCAGTTGCAGCTCGTGCAGGCGGAGAAAATGGCATCGATCGGCCGCCTGGTGGCCGGAGTGGCCCACGAGCTCAACAATCCGGTGAGTTTCGTCTACAGCAACGTTCATATCCTGTCCCGGTACCGGGCCAAGCTGACCCGGTATCTGGCCGCCATCCACGATGAAACCGCCTTGCCGGAGCGCGAGGAGCTGCGCCGCAGTCTCAAGATCGACGCCTTGATGGAGGATTTCGGGCCGCTGATCGAGGGGACGTTGGAGGGTGCGCTCCGCATCACGGACATCGTCAAAAATCTCCGTCGCCTGTCCTTCGTCGATCCGACCGAGAATACCAAGGTCAATATCGCCGAAGTGGCCCGCAATGCCGTGCAGTGGGTCAAGCGGTCCGGTAAGCAGCTTGTCAATCTGGAGGACAATCTGCCGCAGGAGCTGATCGTCGAGGGTATTGAAGGACCGCTGCATCAGGTCTTCGTCAATCTGATCCAGAACGCGATCGATGCCATGCGGACGGTTCCCCATCCGGTCGTCACGCTGTCCGGCCGCAAGGTCGGATTGCAGGTGGTGATCGTGGTGCGCGACAACGGTCCGGGAATTTCCGCCGACAATCTGTCCAAAGTGTTCGAACCCTTTTTCACCACCAAGGGAATCGGCAGCGGCACCGGGCTTGGACTGTGGGTGAGCTGGAGTATCATCCGCGATCACGGCGGCCGGATCGAAGCCGCCAACAGTCCGGACGGCGGGGCTGCCTTCACCATCGTTCTACCCGCCGGCTGACAGCCATGCGCGACCGCGCGGCGCGGGAACGGCGGGGCAATCCAAAGTTACTGATCCGGCGATTTTAACCCTTGACCATCCCGGCCATGGGGCTTATCTGGTCTTTGTGGCCCGCAATGGCTTTGCCTGTTGTTCGCCGCACCAGTGCAACAACTCAGAGTATTTGATGACCCCGCGACCCAGCAATGCGTCCGCGGAGCCTCCCAGTACGGGATCATCCTGCTACCGGGGACTTCCAGCGCTATTTGCCCAGGACCGTCAAGGGGCTGATCTGAGAGGGCGTTCCGCCACGCGGTAGCCGGATCGATCGGTCAAGGCGTCTCCTGGGGTGACATCGTCAACCCGTTTGGAGGAGGCGACCATGGCGATCCTGCCTGCCGTCCGTTTGTCCGATCGCGCAGCCGTTGGAGCTGCCGTCTTTGCCGCCGGCCGTCTGGTGCCCGTGCGGCGTACCATGCGATGGTCCCGTGATCCGGATCCCGACGGGCTTCTTGCCCGGCCGGCGCCCGGGTTCTCCGGTCGACCCCGTCATTTCCCTTTGAACCTGATCCGGCCATAGCCGGCTGGACGGCCGCACCGTCCATCGGACCCGGATATCGTTCGCTCTCCGCCGGAATTCCGGCAGAGGACGGCGTTCGCGACGCCCACTGCCCGAGCTCTGGGCAGGCGGGCACCCGTTGACAACTCTGCCGCCGGCAGAAGAGGCAAAGGACCGAGGCCATGAGCCAAATCGAACTCGACACCGTTCCTCCCATGGGGGCCACCCTGGACGACGCCCATGTGGGGCATATCCGGGGGGCGCTGGGCACCATTCTCCAGGGCGACGACGGCCCTCGTGAAAGCTGGCGGGCGCGTTTCAAGACCCTGATGGCGATCATCGGCCCGGGGCTGATCGTCATGGTCGGCGACAATGACGCCGGCGCCTTCGGAACCTATACCCAGGCCGGCCAGAACTACGGCACCACTCTGTTGTGGACGCTGCTGTTGCTGGTGCCGGTGCTTTACGTCAACCAGGAAATGGTGTTGCGGCTGGGGGCGGTGGCCCGCGTCGGCCATGCGCGGCTGATCCTGGAGCGGTTCGGCAGGTTCTGGGGGGCTTTTTCGGTCATCGATCTGTTTCTGCTGAACGGCCTCACCATCGTCACGGAGTTCATCGGCATCAGTCTCGCCCTCGACTATCTCGGGGTGTCGCGGGAATTGGGCGTGGTCGCGGCGGCCGTTCTGGTCATGGCGGCGGCGGGAACCGGTGATTTCCGCCGGTTCGAACGCTTTTCGCTGATCCTTTGCGTCGGCAGTCTGCTTCTGGTGCCGGTGTTCCTCATGGCGCATCCGCCCGTGGGGCAGATCGCGCACGACTTCGTGGTCCCGTCGCTTCCGAAGGAGGCGAAGCTGTCCGACGTGATGCTGTTGATCATCGCCATCGTCGGAACCACCATCGCGCCCTGGCAATTGTTCTTCCAGCAGAGCTATGTGATCGACAAGCGCATCACGCCCCGCTTCATGCGTTATGAGCGGGCCGATCTGTGGATCGGTATCGTCCTGGTGGTCATCGGCGCCGTCGCCATGATGTCCTTTTCCGCCGCGACCTTTTCCGGCCGGCCGGAATTCGGCAATTTTGTCGACGCCGGGGCTGTGGCCTCGGCCATCGGCGCCTATGTGGGACGCGGTGCCGGCGTTCTGTTCGCGCTGGCCCTGATCGACGCCAGCATCATCGGTGCCGCCGCCGTGTCGCTGTCAACCGCCTATGCCATCGGCGATGTGCTGTCGCTGAAGCATTCCCTGCACCGGAAGCCGTCCGAGGCAAAGGGCTTTTACGCCGTCTATGCGGGTCTGATCGCCCTGGCGGCCGCCCTGGTCCTGACCCCGGGCACGCCGCTCGGCCTGCTGACCAACGCGGTGCAGACCCTGGCCGGTGTCCTGCTGCCCAGCGCCACCGTGTTCCTGCTGCTGCTCTGCAATGACAAGGCCGTCCTGGGGCCCTGGGTGAACAGTCCGCGTCTCAATGCCTTCACCGGAGCGGTCATCGCCGTTCTAGTCCTGTTGTCCATGATCCTGACCGCGTCGGTTCTTTGGCCGGACATGGGGGAGGAGACGATCCTCGCCATCCTGGCCGGCGGCGGCATTGTCGCGGCGCGGGTCGCGCTTGGCTTTGTGGTCTGGCAGAAAAGGACGGCCGGAGAGGCGCCCGTGATGTCCGCGCCTGTGACCGCGGGGCTGCGGAACAACTGGCAGATGCCGCCGCTGTCGGACCTGCCCCCGGCCCGTCTGTCGCTGGCCGCACGCCTCTGGATGATCGTGTTGCGAGGCTATCTGGTGGTGGCCGGCGGGCTTGTGGTGATCCGCATTGTCCAACTGGCCTTGGGATCCCAGGGGTGACGGCCCGGGGCGGCGTTGGGCGCCGGCTGGCGCCGCCAAATCCGGAATCCGGAACGTCCGGGCTTTTGGCGGCTTCGTTGATCGGTATAATATCCTGGATATGTTGACCATCTCACAGTTGCGTCGACCGGGGCTGGTCTGTGCCTCCCTGACGCTATCCCCAGGCGAATGCGTTGCCGTGCGCGGTCCGTCCGGCGCGGGGAAGTCGCTGTTTCTTCGGGCAATCGCGGATCTGGATCCGAACGAGGGCGACGTCGTCCTGGCGGGGCAGTCCCGGGATAGCCTTGCCGGCCCGCAATGGCGGCGGCTCGTCGGCTATTTGCCGGCCGAGCCGGGCTGGTGGGCCGACAGGATCGGATCTCATTTTTCCGATTGGGCGAAGGCCGCGCCGCTGGCGGCACGGTTGGGACTGCCCGCCGAGGCCGGCGACTGGCCGGTCACGCGGCCCTCGACCGGGGAGCGGACAAGGCTGGCCCTGGTCCGCGCCCTGGCCGCGGAGCCGAAGGTTCTGCTGCTGGACGAGCCGACCGCCGCCCTCGACGTGAATTCGGTCCTGGCGGTTGAGGATCTGATTGCCGAACGCGTGGCCGCCGGTCTTGCCGTGTTGTGGGTCACGCACGATCCGGCCCAGGCCGGACGGGTATCGCGGCGGTCCGTCATTGTGTCGGCGGGGCAGGTGACGGACGAGGCGGAGGAAAACGCATGACCGGCTATATCGCCCTCACGCCGCTCGATCTGGCCTGGGGCGCCTGTCTCGTCCTGATCAACGCCTTTCTGTCGCTGATCCTGGACCTTGGCATCCACCGCCGCCTTCTGATCGCCGCCAGCCGGATGGTGGTCCAGCTATCCCTGATGGGATTGGTGCTGGCCGCGCTGTTCTCTCACGTTTCCCCCTGGTGGACGGCGCTGGCCGCCATTCTGATGATCCTGTTCGCGGGGCGTGAGGCGACCGCCCGGCAGGATCGCCCGCTGGGCGGATGGTGGTCCTACGGGGTCGGAACCGCGGCGATCAGCATGGCGGCAACGGTGGTGACTGTTTTCGCGCTGACGACCGCCCTGGGACCTGATCCCTGGTACGATCCGCGTTATGCGATCCCGCTTCTGGGAATGGTGCTTGGCAATACCATGAACGGCGTCTCCCTCGGCCTGCACACCCTGACCAACGGGGTCGTGCTGCGGCGCGCCGCCGTCGAGGCGCGTCTGATGTTGGGGGCGACGCGGATGGAGGCCCTGGGCCCGGTGATCCGCGACAGTCTGAGATCGGCCCTGATGCCGGTGATCAATGGCATGGCCGCGACCGGTCTGGTGACTCTGCCCGGAATGATGACCGGCCAGATCCTGGGGGGCGTCGCGCCTATGGACGCCGTGAAATATCAGATCCTGGTCATGTTCCTGCTGTCGGGCGGGGCGGGGATCGGCGCCGTGACGGCCGTATTGGGTGGCGTTCGCCGGCTGACTGACAACCGTCACCGTCTGCGTCTCGATCATCTGGCACGTGGTGGTTCCCTGTTTTGACCGGTTGTCCCTGAGCGCGCCCGGCCCGGTCCGGAGTCCCGCCCCCGCTCTTCGCTCCGTGGGGAAAATGCTCCCGTCGCGCCAACGGCCGACACCCGTTGGGACCTTCCCGGAATTTCGGGTATAAGATCGTCCGGTGATCCCGGAGGGTCGCTAAGGGGCTGACTTATATCGCGATTATTCGTCAGGTGGTCGTGCAATCTTTGGTTGCTTTATCGTGGGAAGCCGCCCCTGTGCCCCGGAGCCGGATCAGGTTTTGCCGGAGAGGACCAGATGAGACCCAGTGTTTCCGCCTTGGCCCTGACCGCGGCGCTGCTTCTTTCAGGATGCGGCACCGCTCCCATGTCGGCCAGTTCGAACCGGCCCGAGGGCGTTCCGGCCGCCGCCAGCTTCGGCCAGTTTTCGGATATTCCCATCCCGGCCAAGGCCACCATGGATGTCGATCATTCCCTGTTGTTGGGAAACGGGGAGGGATGGCTGGGGCGGCTTGTCTACAGCACCGGCGGGACGCCGGGTGAAAACTACGATCTCTACCGGTCCGATATGCCGGGCTTCGGCTGGCAGGAGGTGTCATCGATCCGGGGATCGACCTCGGTCCAGACCTGGCAGCGGGGCGGGCGGATCGCCACCATCCTGATCCGCGAAACATTGATGGGCGAGGAAACCACCGTCACCGTGTCGCCGGCCGTGAACGGCGGAGCCGGCGGCACGGCGGCGACCTTCGTCGGACCGGGGCGCGGCCCCTCGGTTTCCACTCCGGTTAATCAACCGGGGGTTACAAAGCAACCTCTGCGCTGAGGGGCCGGTCGTGCTTCCGTTGCCTCCGTCCTGCCGCTGACCGGGTAATCCCGCAATAGGCGAAAACCGCCAGAAAAACGGTTGCGCAAACGGTTTCCTGGTTGCGTCGGCGGCTTTGGGGCCGCTATTGTGAACACGGGATGAGGCCGACAACACCGCCGGTTCGACAATGGCGGGGCGGCCTGTGACGGAAAACCAGGGAGGGGCCAGATGGCGACCATCCGCGACGTGGCGCGAGAGGCCGGCGTTTCGACCAGCACCGTTTCCCATGTCATCAACCGTACGCGCTACGTTGCCCCGGATACCGTGCGTCAGGTGAGGGATGCCATCGAACGGCTGGGCTACGCGCCCAGCGAGATCGCCCGGGCACTGAAGATCCGGCGGACGCACACCATTGGCATGATCGTGCCGTCCAGCGCCAATCCCTTTTTCGGAGAAGTCCTGCGCGGCGTGGAGGACGGCTGCTATGCCCACGGTTACAGCCTGATCCTGTGCAATTCGGATGACCGGACCGAACGGCTCCTCAGCTATCTGAACGCGCTTCGCTCCAAGCGTATCGACGGTCTGCTGGTCATCACCGGCAACAGCAATCCGGACGGGCTCGACCGCCTTGTGGCGCTGCCCGATGATCTGCCGCTCCTTCTTCTCGATGCGCCGGCGCATGACGGGGTCGGGGTGGTCGCCGCCGCCTCCCGCGAAGGCGGGCGGCTGGCCGCGCGCTTCCTTGCCGGGCGTGGGTTCCGGAGGATCGCCTGTATCGGCGGGCCCGAAGACCATCCCCGCGCAGGGGAGCGTCTTGCCGGGTTCCGGGAGGGGCTTCATGACCTCGGTCTCGATACCCTGATGGTGTGCCACGCCGCGCTCGATGTCGGCGCCGGTCAGGCGGCGATGGCCCGCCTTCTGCGGGCGGACGTGCGGCCGGACGCAGTGTTCTGCTGCAATGACCTGCTGGCCATCGGCGCCCTGTCGGCCGCTTTCCATTTTGGCGTCGATGTCCCGGAGGCCCTGTCGGTCATGGGTTATGACGATATCGGGATTGCCGCCTACACGGCTCCGCCCCTGTCGACGGTTCGCCAGCCGGCATCGGCGATCGGTCGCACCGCGGCGGATATCCTGATCGGACATCTGGAGCAGGATCTGCCCATCCCTCCCACCACATTGCTACAGCCCCTGCTGATCGACCGCCGGTCCGTCGGCCGGGCGCCGGAAGGAACGAGATCATGACCACGTCCTGTCCTCTGGTGGTTTTCGGAAGCGTCAACGTCGACATCGTCTGCGCGGTCGACCACCTGCCGAAACCGGGGGAAACGATCCATACGCCGGGCACGACCACCGGGCTTGGCGGCAAGGGAGCCAATCAGGCGGCCTCCATCGCCAGGCTGGGCGCCCCGGTCGTCCTGGCCGGCCGGACCGGCGCGGATCCTTTCGGCGCCATAGCCCGTGACCGGCTGGCATCCTTCGGTGTCGATCTGTCGCACCTCGCCACGGATCCGGACAGGGCGACGGGCGTGGCCATGATCAATGTCGATCTTGCCGGGCAGAACACCATCACCGTGGCGGGCGGCGCCAATCTGGCCGTTCGTCCGGAGGATGCCGACGCCGTTGCCGGCCTTCTGCGCCGTACGCCCGTTGCGCTGTTTCAACTTGAAATCCCGATCGCGGCCACGCTGGCGGCGGCGGGGATTGCCCGGACGGGGGGCGCCGTGGTGATCCTGGATCCGGCGCCGGCGCCCAAGGGGGGGCTCGACGACAGCGTTTTCCGGGCGGTCGACATCATGACACCGAACGAAACCGAGACCATGGCGCTGGTGGGCATCCTCCCCCATTCCCGGGAGGATGCGGCTGCGGCGGCGGAGCGCTTCCTGTCGCGCGGGCTGGCGTCCGTGGTGGTCAAGCTGGGGGCCAACGGCGTCTATTTCCGTGGCCCCGCCGGCGACGGGTACGTCGAGCCGTTCCCGGTTACGACCATCGACAGCGTCGCCGCCGGGGACTGTTTCAACGGTGGTCTGGCTGTCGCCCTGTCGCGCGGGGACGACCTCCCCTCCGCGGTCCGTTTTGCCGCTGCCTGCGGTGCTTTGGCCACCACCCGGCGCGGCGCCTCGGACGCCGCCCCGTCGCTGGCCGAGGTCGGTGCCCTGTTGTCCCGCCCCAATCGTCAATAGCACAGGCCCGCGGGAGAGGATTCCGGCAGGGACGCCGGAGCCACTGTTGTAATCTCAGGCACACAGGCCTCTGTTTCCGTGGGGCGATTGTTTCCGTCTTGACAAAATTTGGGGACAATTTATGACGGTCGCCGATGGTTCCCCCACGGGATTAAAAGGGAACGCGGAACGGACGGATGGTCCGGATTCGCGGCTGTCCCCGCAACTGTGAGGCGGCGCGCCTGCCGCCACGATGCCCTGTTGCATCGCAGCCACTGGGAAACCGGGAAGGCGGCGTCCGGCCATGACCCGCCCAGCCAGGAAACCTTGCCATCGACCGTGGTCACGCGCGGGCACGTCGGACGGGGTGTTCCGACGGGAACCCGATGGAGGCCTCCAACCGGCGGGCCTTGTCGGATCTTCGGCTCGTGGTGACGTGGTTGCCACGAGAGGTTTCATGATTTTTTTCCTGTCCGGCCGATCGGCCGTTCCGTCCCTCCGTCCCCTGGTCGGAGGGTCCGCTATTGCCGTGCTGTGCGCGGTTCCCGGAGGTCCGGCCTTCGCCGGCCCGGTCTCCGATCCGGACAGGACGGGGGATCTCGGGGTCGAGACGGTGGAGGTGTCCGCCGACCGCTCTGCCGGGTTGTATCTCGATCTGCCGTCGTCATCCGGCAGCCGCCTCCATCTGACGCCGATGGAGACACCGGCAACCCTGCAAGTCATCGGCGGGGAGGACATCCGGGCCCGGGGAGACGCCTCGATCCTGGACGCGGAGACCAGGGCCGCCGGCGTCACCGGCGTGGCGACCCCGGGCAATGGCAATGCGGGGCTCAGTTACCGCGGCTTCACCGGGGTCAATTCGGTGATGCAGCTCTATGACGGCATGCAACTGGCCGTCGGATCCGGGACCATGACCTTCCCATTCGATCCCTGGATGGTGGATCGCATCGACGTTCTGGGCGGGCCGTCCTCAGTCATCAACGGGGTCGGCGCCATCGGCGGCACGGTCAATGTGATCCCGCGCAAGCCCAATCCCGACGCTTTTGAGAACGCGCTGTCGCTCTCCGGCGGCTCCTTCGGCACCGCCAGACAGGCGTTCGACAGCACCGGACCGATCAGCGACCGGATGTCCTACCGGTTCGACGCCAGCCATGGCGCGACCGACGGTTGGATGGACCGGGGCGGGGCGGAGAATACCGCCTTTTCGGCTTCGGTCCGGGTCGATGTCACGCCGACCCTGCGGCTGACCTTTTCCGACGACTATGGCAACCAGTATCCGTCGGGTTATTTCGGAACCCCGCTGATCGCCGGCCAGATGCCGGACGCGTTGCGGTCCAGGAATTTCAACGTGTCCGACGCCACCATCCACTGGGTGGATAACTGGGGGCGGATCCGGGCTGAATGGAGTCCGGCCGATGCTGTGACGGTGCGCAACGAACTGTCCCTGATGACCACAGACCGCCATTGGCGCGAGGTCGAGGGCTACAGTTTTCTCCCCGCCACCGGTCAGGTCCGCCGGTCCACCTATCTTGAGATCTTTCACTGGGAATCCGAGATCGCCGATACAGGCGACGTGACGGTGAAGAGCCGTCCTTTCGGTCTGTCCAACGAGACCGTGGCCGGATTCAGCGTCGACCGCGTGCGTTTCGAGAACACAAACAACAGCCCCTATGCCGGAAGCAGTGTCGTCAATCCCTTCGATTTCGCTCCGGGGTCTTTCCTCAATGTTGCGGGAACGACGCCCAATCTTCTGACCCACACCCGCCAGTACGCCCTGTTCGCCGAGGACCGGCTGGCCCTGACGGATCAGCTCTCGCTGGTTCTGGGCGGCCGTTTCGACGCGGCCGATCTGTCGTCGCGCTCCCTCAACGCCCAGACAGGTTTCGACAAGGCCTTTGCCAGCAACAACTGGCGCATCGGTCTGGTTTACAATCCGGTTCGCGAGACGGCGCTTTATGCCCAATACGCTACCGGCGCCGATCCTTTGGGGTCGCTGATCACCACCTCCGCGCCGCAGTCCCTGTTCACCCTGGCGACCGGCCGTCAGGTCGAGGTCGGGGCGAAGCGGTCCTTCTGGAACCGCCGCGGCGAATGGACCCTCGCGGCTTACGACATCGAGAAGAACAATCTGCTGACAGCCGATCCGGTCAATCCGGCGCGGACCGACCAGATCGGCCGCCAGTCCTCCCACGGCGTCGAGATGTCCGTCGCCCTGTCGCTACCCGAAGGATGGCGGGTGGTGGCCAACGGCACGATCCTGTCCGCGTCGTTCGACAATTTTTCCCAGATCGTCGGCGGCCGGCCGGTGTCGCAGAACGGCCACGTACCGCCCAACGTTCCGGAGCGGGCCGCCAATCTGTTCGCATCCTGGGATTTCCTGCCCGACTGGCAGGTCCGCGCGGGGCTCCGCTATGTCGCCCATCGCTATGCCGACAACGCCAATCTTCTTTTGCTGCCGGCCTACACCGTGGTCGACGGCGGGGTGCGCTGGCAGGCGACTCATGCGGTCAGCTTCGACCTCCGGATCGACAACGCGTTCGACACGCTGTACGCCACCGCACCCTACAATGGCGGCTCGCAATGGCTGCTGGGGGCGCCGCGCGGCGTGATGCTGACGACCGGCTGCCGGTTCTGACGCCATGCCGATCGTCGCGATTGCGAGGAACGCCCGCCGCTGGCTCCGTTTCTGCCACCGCTGGACCGGCCTCCTGACGGCACCGCTGTTCGTCCTGTGGCTGCTGTCGGGTCTGGTGATGATGTATGTGCCGTTCCCCGATCTGCCGGAGCGGCAGAGAATGTCCTGGCTGGATCCCATCGCCTGGGATCAGGTCAGGCTGTCTCCGCGTGACGCCCTTGCGGCCGCCGGATGGGTTCTGCCTCCCCGGGATCTGCGCCTGGAAATGGAACGCGGGCAACCGGTCTATCGTGTCGTCGACTGGTCCGGCCGGCGCCAGCGTATCTCCGCCGTCGATGGGACGTCCCCCGGTCCGCTGGGCGGGGTGGAGGCGTTGGAGATCGCCCGCCGTCTGCCGGGTGGTGACCATGCCCGCATGATGGCCGCCCTCGAGTGGGACCAGTGGACGGTCTCGGGCCGCTATCACGCCTACCGGCCGCTATACCGGCTGGCGCTGGACGATCGGGCGGGAACCGAGATTTACCTGTCCGCCGCCACGGGGGAGGTCGTTCTGTCCACCACCCTTTGGCAAAGGGGATGGAACTGGCTGGGGGCGGTCCCCCACTGGATCTATCTGTCCGCCCTGCGCAGCCTGCCGGAAAGCTGGCGTCAGGCCGTCCTGTGGCTGTCCGGCGCGGGAATCGTCGCGGCGGCCAGCGGACTGGCGATGGGCGTGCTCCGGCTGGGCCCGCTCCATCGCCGGCAGGACGCCGGGGGTGGCGGAAAAAACCGTCCGGCGCGTGAGGCCCGCGCGGATCGGTTCCGATCAGCGCGGGCCGGGTTCAGTCCCTACCGGGGCTGGATGCTCTGGCATCATTGGGCGGGATTGGGGGGCGGCCTGTTCCTGCTGACCTGGGTGGCCAGCGGCTGGCTGTCGGTCAATCCCAACGGCTGGTTCGACCGGGGCGGGTTGTCGCGGGATCAGCAGATCCGTTATGCGGCAATGGATCCGGCCGGTCCTGTACTGCCCTCTGCGGCCGCCCTTCCTGCGGGTCCGGGCGGGGCCGGCGCGGTCGAGGCCCGGTTCATCTTCGTCGGCGGCAGGGAGGTGATCCTTCTGTCCGATCGGTCCGGGGACCGGACGGTCATCGACGGGGTCAGCGGGATGCCTGCCGTATGGGACGATGCTGTGCTGTTTCGCGCCGCGGCGGCGCTGTATCCCGACGCCCGTCTGGTTCGGGGAGCCCGCCTGACGGAGGAGGATGCCTATTGGTATTCCCATCACCGGCATCGTCCGTTGCCGGTCCTGCGCGCCGAATTTGATGACGAAAACCGGACCTGGGTCCATATCGATCCCGGGACGGGGGAGCTTCTGGGGCGTCTGGACCGCTCGGATCGCCAGTATCGCTGGCTGTTTCATGCGGCGCACAGTCTCGATTTCGGGCCTTTGCTCCGCCATCGCCCGGCCTGGGATCTGGTGGTCTGGATCCTGTCCGCGGCCGGGCTTGCCGTCAGCATCAGCGGGCTGATCGTCGGATGGCGGCGGCTTGCCCGGATGGGACGGCCGTGATCCCGGCCGGGATCGTCAGACCGTCCGGGGCGGCCGGAGGCCGCTGAACAGCGCGGCCGCAAGGGCAAATCCGGTGCCGGTCCAAAGGGAGACGGCGGTTCCCATCGCAGGGAACCGCCCCAGGGCGAGGGCCACCAGGGCGGCGCCGGTGGATTGTCCCAGAAGCCGGGCCATGCCCAGCATGCCACTGGCCCCGCCACTCCGCGCGACCGGGGCCGACGAGATGATGGTGCGGTTGTTGGGCGCCTGAAACAACGCGAATCCCAGCCCGCAGACGGCCATTCGCCAGGCGATGTCGAGATTGGCCGGGGCGTCGGACAGGCTGGCGAGCAGCGTCAGGCCGCCCGCGAAGGTCACGAGGCCGATGGCGCCGAGGATGCTGGGGGGATAGCGGTCGGACAGCCGGCCGGCGATCGGCGCCACCACGGCCACGGCCAGCGGCCAGGGCGTCATCAGCAGTCCGGTCTCAAGCTGGGACCGGTGAAGCTCTCCCTGAAGATGGAAGGGCAGGGACACGAAGGCCAGCATCTGGGCGGAGAAGGCGCAGATGCTGGCGGCGATCGACAGGGCGAAGATCGGGCGCAGCAACAGGTCGACCGGAAGAAGCGGCGCCGGGTGGCGGGCCTGGCGGCGGACCAGGACGATCCCGACACCGATCGCGATCGCGGCCTGAAGGACGACCACGGTTTCCGCGCCGCCATGGGCCAGTCCGTCGATGGCGGTGATCAGAAGGCCGAAAGTGACGCCGTTCAGAAGAGCGCCGATGACGTCGAAGGATCGCCCCGATCCTTCCGTAACCGGCAGATGCCGTGACACGGCCAGGGCGGCGACGCCGACCGGCAGATTGACGGCGAACAGCCAGGGCCAGGAGCCGGCCGCCAGGATGGCGGTGGCGATGCTGGGGCCGAGAACGGCGGACACCGCGACCACCATGGCGTTGATCCCGACGCCCTGGCCGATCAGTCGGCGGGGATAGATGAAGCGGACCAGCGCCGTGTTCACGCTCATCATGCCGGCGGCGCCCAGACCCTGGAGGACGCGGGTGGCAACCAGGGCCGGCAGGGTGGAGGACAGCGCGCAGGCCAGCGACGCCAGGGTGAACACTGTTAAGCCGCCGATATAGACCCGGCGATACCCCAGGATGTCCCCCAGGGCGGCGAAAGGCAGCAGGCACAGCACGATGGTGAGCTGATAGGCATTGATGACCCAGATCGAGGCCACATTGTCGACCTGCAACTGGCGGGCGATGACGGGCAGGGCGACATTGGCGATGGCGCCGTCAAGGACGGCCATGGTGATGCCAAGCGCGATCGCGGCGACCGCGAAGGCGCGCCGGGGCATCGGCAGTCCGTCGGCCGCCTGCGGTTTGGGGGATGTCACAGTGATCGTATCCTCAGCGGTTGATCGATTGCATGCCTTGCGGATGATATCGGTCGCCCGCGGTGGTGCCGGGTAGGAAGGCGGCGTCAAGACGACGCCGTTCCTCTTCCGTCAGGGTGATGTCAAGGGCCCGGAGGTTTTCCTCCAGGCGGGGGATGTGCCGGGTGCCCGGAATGGGAATGATGTCGTCCCCTTGCGCCAGGACCCAGGCCAGGGCCACTTGCGCCGGGGTGGCGCCTTTGGTCCGCGCCAGATCGGTCAGCCGGTCGGTCAGCCGGAGATTGGCGTCGAAATTCTCTGCGGAAAACCGCGGATGGTTGCGGCGCCAGTCATCTGCGGGGATGTCGGCGGCCCGACGGAACTGCCCGGTCAGGAAGCCGCGTCCGAGCGGACTGTAGGCGACGAAGCGGATGCCCAGCGCGCGGCAGGTGGGAAGGATGTCCGCTTCGACGTCACGGGTCCAGAGGGAATATTCGGTCTGCAGGGCCGCGATGGGATGGATCGCGGCGGCGCGCCTTATCGTCGGCGCCGCCGCCTCGGACAGGCCGAGATGGCGGACCTTGCCCTCGCGCACCAGATCGGCCATGGCGCCGACCGTCTCCTCGATCGGAACGGCGGGGTCGACGCGGTGCTGGTAATAGAGGTCGATGACGTCGCGTCCCAGGCGGCGCAGGCTGGCCTCGCAGGCCTTGCGCACATAGTCCGGCCGGCCGTTGACGCCGAGAAATTCGCCGTTCGGACCGCGCATATTGCCGAACTTGGTCGCGATCGCCACCGGCCTGCCTTTCAGGGCGCGGCCGACGAGGTCCTCATTGGCGCCACAACCATACATATCGGCCGTGTCGAACACTGTGACACCAAGGTCGGCCGCCCGCCGAAGCGTTGCGATGGACGTCGCCTCGTCCGAGGCACCATAAAACTCCGACATGCCCATGCAGCCAAGACCCAGGGCGGAGACGGGAAAACCGGGGGCTATCAGGCGGGTCTGCATGGCGAATGGTTCCTTTGAAACCATAAATTGGGCCGGTGCCGCCGATTATGCCAGCTTTCTCCCCCGGTCGTCACCGGGGTTGGGTGAAAGGTCGGAAACGCTAGCCGGATGGTCCCGGCGGAACGGCGGCTGCCAAAACGGTTCCGTCCGCCGGCGATTTGGCTTAAAGCATGACAGTGTCATTTTCCGGTGATCGGCGGGGACCATGCATCAGCCCGGCAAGCACAGGATTGCCGTCGTCAGTACCAACAGCCGCCGCTGCCGGCGGATCGCGGCGGCGGCCAGCATTTTTTACGATATCGTGGTGCTTGGCGACCCGATCCGGGCTCCGGCGGTCCTTGCCGCCCAGCCGCCCGATGTTCTGCTGGTCGATGCCCAGCTTCCGATCCGGGGGGGCGGCATCGATTTCCTGCTGGCGGTGCGGCGGTCTCCGGCCCTGGCGGAGCTTCCGGCCATCCTGATCACCGGACCGGAGGGCGGGGGGCGGACCGCCGCCGCCCTGGGGG
>WASQ01000044.1 GCA_009712185.1 Telmatospirillum sp.
GCGCGGGCCGCCCGGGCCCGCCCGCTTACCTGCTTCGCCGGGCTGGCCCTGGCCGGCCTCGCCGGGCTGGCGCTGGCCGCGGCCGCGCGCTCCGGGTTTGCCACGCCCGCGCCCAGCCTGTTGCTGCAGGACCGCCACGGAATTTATCTGGCGCAGTTCGGGTCCGCCGGCCGGGACGGAGATTTCGGCTATTGGCCGGTGGAGCGGGTGCCGCCCCGGGTGGCCGCCGCCGTTCTGGCGATCGAGGACCAGCGGTTCCGGACTCACCCCGGCATCGATCCTTTCGCCATTGGCCGCGCCCTCTGGGAGCGGTTGAGCGGAGGCCGGCGTTCCGGCGCCTCCACCATCGCCATGCAGGTCGCGCGCATGCAGGACCCCGGTGCCCGGACCCTGCCCCGCAAGCTGCTGGAGGCCGCGACCGCCACCCTGATGACGCTCCGCCATGGCCGTCAGGCGGTGTTGTGCCAATATCTGCGACTGGTTCCCTTCGGCAACGGCAGCCATGGCATCGCCCACGCCGCGCGCTGGTATCTCGACAAGCCGGTGGAGGACCTGAGCTGGGCGGAGATCGCCTTTCTGTCGGCCATTCCGCAGTCGCCGGCCCGGATGAACCCCTTTTCGGAGGAGGGGCGGTCCCGGGCGATCCGTCGCGGGCACCGGATCCTGGCGGCGCTCCATCGCGACGGGGTGGTCGACGACGAGGCCTTCGCGCTTGCCGAACGGCAGATCGACGCCGTGACCGTGCCCGACCGCGCGGTCCGCCCGCCCGAGGTTCTGCATGCCCTGTTCCGGATCCGCGCCGAACTGGCGGCGAGGGACTATGCGGGCGACCCATTGGTCGTCACCACGCTCGATCTCGACATGCAGCGCCATGTCCGCTCCCGCGCGGTGGAGGCCCTGGAGGAATGGAGCCGCCGGGGTGCCGAGCAGGTCTCGGTGGTGGTCCTGGACCGCGCCAGCCGCGAGGTGCTGTCCTGGATCGGATCGGACGACTATTTCGCGCGGGCCGCCGGGGCCATCGACTTCGCCGGGGTCAGCCGGTCGCCCGGCAGCGCGCTGAAGCCGTTCCTCTATGCGCTGGCCCTGGACCGCGGGCGGATCGCCGCCAACACCGTGATGGCCGATCTGCCCGACACGGTGTGGGGCATCGAAAATGCCGATCACGACTATCTGGGCCCCCTGCTGCCCCGCCAGGCGCTGGCCAATTCCCGCAATGTGCCGGCGGCGTGGGTGGTGCGCCAGACCGGCCTCGACGAGGCCTATCTGTTTTTGTCGGAGCTTGGTCTTCACGACAACCGTCAGTCCGCCCAACGGTTTGGTCTGGTGCTGGCGGTCGGGGCCCTGCCGACGACGCTGGAACGGCTGGTCCGCGCCTATGGCGCCCTGGCCGACGACGGCCGGCTCGCCGATCTGGCATGGTGGACGGAGGCCGCCCGGCCGCCGCCCCGGCAGATCCTGTCGCCCGCGACGGCGCGCCTCGTCACCCTGTTCCTCTCCGCTCCGGCGGCGCGGCTGCCCAGCTTCCCGCGCCGGGGCGCCAACGAGGAGGGCCTGCCCATCGCGGTGAAAACCGGCACCTCGCAAGGCTACCGCGATGCCTGGGCCGTGGCCTGGACGCCCCGCTATCTGGTCGGCGTCTGGACCGGGCGGGCGCGCGGCAGTTCCATGCGCAGTCTGGCGGGTGCCCAGTCCTCGGCGGCGCTCGCCCAGACGGTGCTGCTCGATCTGCACCGGCAAAGGGGGGATGCCGGCGGAGCCCGGGGTTTCCCGCCGCCCGACGGCTACCGGCCGGTGGACCTGTGTGCCAAGACGGGTCTCAGGGCCGCGCACCGCTGTGCCGAGACCATGGTGGAATGGTTCCCCGACGGCCATGTGCCCGAGGAGGACGACGTCTTCCAGATCCTGCGCGTCGACCTGCGCAACGGACTGCTGGCCGCGCCCTGGACTCCGGCGGCCGTGACCGGCGAACGCACCTTCGCGGCGCTGGCGCCGGAAGTGGCGGCCTGGGGGGCGGCGCATAACCTGCCCGCCCCGCCGGCCGAGCTCAGTCCGCTGGACCGTCCGGTCCGGGTACCGTCCGGACGTCGTGGCCGCTCCGCGGTCCTGAACGATGGTCAGGTTCCCGGAACGGGGGCGGGGGCGGGGACCGCCGACAGCGCCGATGGACCGGCGACCCGGCCGGCGGCGGCGATGCGCATGGCCGTGGTGGCGCCCCGTGACGGATTGCGCATGGTGCGCAATCCGGAAACCCCGCCGGACGCCATGGCTCTCAATCTGCGGGCGGTGGTGTCGCCGGGCATCGACCGGATCGTCTGGCTGATCGACGGGGCGCCGTTCGGAACCGCCTCCCCGCGTGAGTCGGTTCACTGGCCGCTGGTTCCCGGCGCCCACCGGTTCGAGGTGGCCACGCCCGATGGCCGGTTCCGCTCGCAGCCGGTGGCGATCGAGGTGGAATGACCCGCGATCCCGGGTCGGCCGGCGAGCCCAGGCCCATCGCGTCTTCAGGCCCATCGCGTCTCAGGCCCATCGCGTCTTTAGGCCCATCGCGTCTTTAGGCCGGCCGAGTCTTCAGGGCCGCCACGGCGGTGATCAGATCGGAAGGGACGGACGGACCGCGCGGATAGCGGTCGCGGTGGTGGCGCAGGTCATCGACCACCACATCCCAGGTTTCGGGATCGGGGCAGGCGTCGCGGGCTTTGCCGTAGAGAGCCAGAACATCCGGGCGGGGCGCTCCGTCGAGATAGAGTGCGAACGCCCGGTTGGCGAGGGGCGCCATGGCCCCGGCCCCGGCGGCGACGGCCTCGGCCGTTCCCGCGATGAACCCGGGAAGATCGCCTTGCAGGTAAAGCTGCCAGGCACGGTTGCCCAGCGCCATGGCGACCTGTTCCCGGATCGCCGGGTCGGTACTGTTCTGTTCGCTTGCGATCAGATCGTCATAGCTGGCGATGGCCTCGGCGATCCTGTCCCGCTGTCCCAGAAGGGTCCCCCTGTTGACCCGCGCCCGCGCGATCTCGAGCCGGCATCCCGGCTGGGGGTCTGCGGAAAAACGGGCGATCAGGTCGTCATAAGCCTGAAGCGCGCCCTCCCTGTCGCTCTGATCCGCAAGAATGAGGGCCCGGGTCAGGAGGGTGCGGGCGATTTTCCGGCGGATCGCCGGTTCGGAGGCATCGGCGAACCGGGTGACCGCCTCGTCAAAGGCGGCCAGGGCCTCGACCGCGCGGTGGGCCTGATAAAGGACGTTGCCTTTGTTGACCAGGGCCGCCGCCACGGACTCGCGGAAGCCGGGGGATGTCCCGGTTCCAAACCGCGCCACGGCCTCGTCATAGGCGGCGACGGCCTCATCGATATCGCCGGTTTGCCCCAGGATGAGCCCCTTGTTGACCAGCGCCCTGGCCATCTGCTCGCCGAGCGGGGCCTCCGTGGCGCCGGCAAAACGGGCGAAGAGATCGTCATAGGTGGCGATGGCCTCGGCGGGATGGCGGGCGGAGGCCAGGGCGATGCCCTTGTTGAGCAACGCCCGGGCGACCAGTTCCCTGAGCGTCGGCTCCGTGGCGCCGCCGAACCGGATGACGATCGCGTCATAGGCCGCGACGGCCTCGTCCTCGCGGCCGGCGGAGGCCAGGGTAAAGGCCTTGGTGAACAGGGCCCGTCCCACCTGCTCGCGCAGGCCCGGCGTGACGGTCCGGTCGCCGAAGCGGGACAGGACCTGATCGCAGGCCGCAATGGCGTCTCCGATCCGGGACAGGCGGGCCAGGGCATTGCCTTTGTTGATCAGGGCCGCCGCCACCTGCTCCTGCACCGGAGGGGCGGGGGAGTCGCCGAACCGGGCCAGCACCGCGTCATAGGCCGCCACGGCCTCGTCGTCACGGTCGGTCCGGGCATAGGCATTGCCCTTGTTGGTCAGGGCGATGGCGACCTGCTCCAGCAGCACCGGCTCCGTCGTCTTGTCCCACCGGAGGGCGATGGCGTCATAGACGGCAATGGCCTCGTCATTTCGTCCCATCTGCCCCAGAACGACGCCCTTGTTGACCAGCGCTTTCGACGCCACCTCGCGCAATGTCGCCTCGGCGGCCTCGACAAAGCGGGTGGCAACGTCCTCATAGACGGCAATGGCCGCGTCCGGGCTGCCGGTCTGGGCCAGGGTCACGCCCTTGTTGAACAGGGCGATGGCGATCTGTTCACGCAGCATCGGCTCCGGCGCATCGCCGAAACGGGCGACGACCTCGTCATAGGCGGCGATGGCCGCGTCGCTCCGCCCGGCCTCGCCCAGGGTGAAGCCCTTGTTGACCAGGGCGCGGGCGACCTGCTCCCGGATCGCGGGATCGGGGGCGGTGCCGAAGCGGGCGACGACCTCGTCATAGGCGGCCTGGGCCTCGTCCTCGCGGCCCGCCTGCGCCAGTGTGATCCCCTTGTTGGCCCAGGCCTTGGCGGCCTCCGCCGCCAGGGCGGGACTGTCGTCGGCCAGGGCCCCGAACAGGTCGATGACGCGCTGATAGCGGGCCAGCGCCTCCGGCCACTGGCGCAGATACCAATG